>CAZEEQ010000007.1:0-114952 GCA_964511255.1 uncultured Paraperlucidibaca sp. | reverse complement strand
TGATCTCGGCCAGGGCCGTCACCACGAACAGCCCCAGCGTTTTCAGCAGAATCAGGCTGCTCATGCGACTTTTCTCTCCTCACAAAGCTCGTGCAATGCCGCGCGCACGATTTGGACCGATCCGGAGATGGCCAGCATGGCCATGCCCAGCGCCACAGCCACATCCGGCCAGGCACTGGCTGTCAGCCAGACGCCACCGGCAGCGCACATCACCGCGATGTTGCCGATGGCATCGTTGCGGCTGCAAATCCAGACCGACTGCATGTTGCTGTCACCCGTTCGGTAATGAAACAGCATCCAGGCCACACCCACATTCGACAACAACGCGAGAAAACCGACCACGCCCATCGTGCTGGCCTCGGGCACTTGTCCGGCCAGCAGGCGCTCCACCGTCGAATAGAGCACCCAGAGCCCGAACACACCCATCGTCGCCCCTTTCAGCAGCGAAGCACGGGCACGCCAGACCAGGGCATGGCCGAGCACATACAGGCTGATGCCATAGTTGGCGGCATCGCCGAGAAAATCCAGCGCATCGGCAAGCAAAGCGCTGGAGCCGGCCGCCGAACCGGCCATGATCTCGACGATAAACATCGCCAGGTTGACCAGCAGGGCAACGATCAGCACGCGCCGGTAGCGCGCATCGACCACTGGCTTTTGGCTACTGCAAGAGTCCCCACAGCGATCAGACATGACCTTTCTCCTCTCTCCATTGCTCAATCATCCGGTACAGCGCTGGCAGCACCACCAATGTCAGCAGTGTGCTGGTGATCAGACCGCCAATGACCACGATAGCCAGCGGCTTCTGCACCTCGGCTCCCGTACCGGTGGCCAGCGCCATAGGCACAAAGCCCAGCGATGCCACCAAGGCCGTCATCAGCACCGGCCGCAGTCGCGAGATCGAACCTTCCTGCACCGCCTCTATCAGTCCTTTGCCCGCCTCGCGCAGTTGATTGATGCGACTGACCATGACCAGACCATTGAGCACTGCCACGCCAGACAGCGCGATGAAGCCGATGGCGGCCGTGATCGAGAACGGAATGCCGCAGACCCAGAGCGCCAGAATGCCACCAGTCAAGGCCAGTGGCACCGCGCTGAATACCAGCAGAGCCTGACGCACCGTGCCCAGTGCCATGAACAGCAGCATCAGGATCAAGGCAAAACAGGCCGGCACGACAATCATGAGGCGGGACTTGGCCGCCTGCAGATTCTCGAACTGCCCACCCCAGACCAGCCAGCTGCCGGCCGGCAGCTTGACCTGGGTATTGATGCGCTGCTCGGCTTCCTGAACGAACGAGGCCAGATCGCGATCACGGACATTGGCCTGCACCACGACACGGCGCTTGCCATTCTCACGGCTGACCTGATTGAGGCCATCGCGCAAGGTCAGGGAAGCGATGCTGCCCAGCGTCACGAAGCCCTGATCCGACTGCACATCGGTCACCGGAATCGGCAAGCTCCGCAACAGATCCAGATCCGTGCGGACTTCCTCGGGCAAACGCACCACCACATCAAAGCGACGGTCGCCCTCGAAGATTTCACCCGCCTGACGCCCGCCAATGGCAGCCGCCACCGTGTCCTGCACATCGGCCATGCGCAGCCCGAAGCGCGCCAGGGCATCACGATCAAAGCTGATGTCCAGCAGCGTCTGTCCTTCCACCTGCTCCACCTTGATCTCGCTTGCCCCCTCTACACCACGCAAGGTCTGCGCGATCTGGTTGGCCGTTGCCAGCATGGTGTTGAAATCATCGCCAAAAACCTTGACCGCGACATCCGCTCGCACACCCGACAGCAACTCGTTGAAGCGCATCTGGATGGGCTGGGTGAACTCGTAGTTGTTGCCGGGCAACTGACTGACCGCGCGCTCGATACGCTCGATCACCTCAGCCTTGGTCAGGCTCGAATCCGGCCACTCCTCACGCGGCTTGAGAATGATGAAGGTATCTGACGCGCTGGGTGGCATGGGGTCGGCAGCCATCTCGGCGGTACCCGTCTTGGAGAAGACAAAGGCCACTTCCTTGAACTGCGCGACCGTGCGCTCAACCTGCAACTGCATGCTGCTCGATTGCTTGATGCCCGTGCTGGGGATGCGCAGGGCGTGCATGGCGATATCCTTTTCATCCAGCGTGGGCACAAACTCCTGGCCCAGCTGAGTGAAGATCACCAGCGCCACGGCAAACGATCCAATGGCAATCGCCATGGCTTTCCTGTGCTGACGCATGGCCCAGTTCAGGGCTGGAACATAAAGCGCATGCGCTTTGGTCAGAAAGCGATTTTCCTTTTCCTCGATGGAGCCCTTGAAGAAGATGCCGACCAAGGCCGGGATCAGCGTCAGCGACAGAATGAACGCCGCAACCAGCGCCATGATCACCGTGGCGGCCATGGGGTGGAACATTTTGCCCTCGACGCCCTCCAGGGCAAGGATGGGCAGATAGACCGTAATGATGATGGCCTGCCCGAAAACCGATGGCTGCACCATCTCGCGGGTAGCATGCAGCACTTCGGACAAGCGCTCCTCCAGACTCAGCAGCCGGCCGAGATGGTGCTGGCGCGCCGCCAGACGACTCAGGCAGTTCTCGACGATGATGACCGCGCCATCGACGATGAGGCCGAAATCGAGGGCACCAAGACTCATCAGGTTGCCACTGATGCCAGCCTTGACCATGCCCGTGCTCATCAGCAGCACGGTGAGCGGAATGACCGCCGCCGTTATCAGCGCCGCACGGATGTTGCCGAGCATCAGAAAGAGCACGACGATCACCAGCAGCGCGCCCTCGCTGAGGTTCTTGACCACGGTCGTCACCGTGGCATTGACCAGCTTGCTGCGATTGAGCACCGTCTGCGCTTCCACATCCGGCGGCAGACTGCGCCGGATCTCGGCCATCTTGTCATCAACCGTGACTGCCACCGTGCGCGAGTTCTCGCCGATGCGCATCAGGGCGGTGCCGACCACGACCTCATGCCCGTTCTCGCTGGCCGAGCCCGTGCGCAGTTCCTCACCAATCTCAACGCGCGCCAGGTCGCGTACATAGATCGGTGTATTGCCGCGTGTTGCCACCACCGTGGCGGCGATATCTTCCATGCGCTTGAGGCGACCATCGACACGCACCAGATAGGCCTCGCCACGCTGCTCGACAAAGCCACTGCCACGACTTTGATTGGCCTTTTCCAGCGTCTCGACCAAATCGGTGACGGACAGATTGTAAGCCCTCAGTCGCAGCGGATCAGGCTGGATGTGATACTGCTTCTCGAAACCACCGATGCTGTCGATGCCGGCCACACCCGGCAGACCCTTGAGCTGGGGCCGGATGATCCAGTCCTGCACCGTGCGCAGATAGGCCGCCTGCGCCACTGGCGTGCGCAAATACTCGCCCTCCGGTGTCAGGTAGCTGCCATCGCTCTGCCAGCCCGGCTGCCCATCATTGACCTTCGCTCCTTGACCACCAGGGTGGGCGAATTTCACCGCCCACATGTAGATCTCCCCTAGACCCGTCGAGATGGCCCCCATGCGCGGTGATGCGTCCTGCGGGAGCATGTCCTTGGCTTCGCTCAGGCGCTCCGTGACCTGGTTGCGGGCAAAGTAGATGTCCACATCGTCATGAAATACGGCCGTGACCTGCGAAAAGCCATTGCGTGACAGTGAGCGCGTGGACTCCAGCCCGGAGATCCCGGCCAGTGCGCTTTCAATCGGAAAAGTAACCTGCTTCTCGATATCCTCCGGCGACAAGCCCGGCAGCTCGGTATTGATCTGCACCTGATTGTTGGTGATGTCCGGCACGGCATCGATGGGCAGTTTCTGCAATGAGAAAACCCCGAAGGCGGCCAGCAGCAGCACCATCACCAGCACGAGGTAGCGATGCGACAGGGAAAAGCCAATAGCGCGATCAAACATGGCTTCTCTCCTGGGAAAGGCGCAAACAATCAATCTTCATGTTCGGCCTCCCCCTTCTTGAGATCAGCCTTGAGCACGAAGACATTGCCGACGGCAAAGCGCTCGCCTGCCTGCAACCCGCTGATCACCTCCTGACGCTCACCACTGCGCCGACCGAGCACTACTGTGCGCGGCTCCAGACCATCCGTGTCAGCAACAAAGATGGTCGGTTGGTTCTCCAGCATCTGGATGGCGGATAGCGGAACGCTGAGTGCCTGCGACACCTCACCCATCTGGATCTGTGCTTGCACGAACTGCCCTGAGCGCCACAGCCCCTGACGGTTGTCGATTTGCACGCGCACCGAGCCGCTACGGCTGGCCTCATCAAGCTCGGGCTGCACGAAGATCACACGGCCTTCGGTGCTCATGCCCGCCTTGTCCATCACCATGACGGTCTGACCCGCGCGAACCTTGCCCAGGTCGCTGACTGACACGGCCAGGTCGATCCAGAGGGTCGAGAGATCAGCCAGCCGGAACAGCGGCTTGTCGGATGTCACGGTCTCCCCGATGGTCAGATCCTTGGACAGAACCGTGCCTGAGATAGGCGCGCGCAAGGCGTAGCTGGCCAACCGGCCGCCCGGCTTCAGCGCCCTGGCATCCTGCTCACTCATGCCCAGTGCCAGCAGGCTCTGCAGAGCACTTTGGGTTTCGATACGGGCATCGTTGAGCTCACGACGGGCAGCCAGATAATCCTGCTCGGCGCTGATCTTCTTCTGCCAAAGGCTTTCTTCCCGGACAAACAATGACTGCGCCAGGGCCTGACGCTCTCTCGCGGCCAGGTAGCGAGCGGCCACATCGGAGAGCTGAGTGCTTTCGATCACAGCGAGGACTGTGCCAGCCTTGACCTGTGCTCCAATCTGCACCGAGGTGGAGCGCACCATGCCGGTGATCGGAGACAGCACGCGTGCTTCGCGATCCGTGTTCAACACCAGCTGACCCGGCAGCGACAAGCCGCTGGCAAAGTTGCCAAGTGCTGCTGTCTCGATACGCAGGCCATTGGCTGCAAGTTGTTCGGCAGTGAGTTTGATGGCGTCGGCATGACCTTCCTCAGCGTGACCTTCCTCAGCATGGTCATCAGCTGCTGGTGCAGGAGACTCCGCATGGCTTTCATGGCCATGGCTGGCTGGGCCGTACTCCATCAGGCCCCAGGTCGCACCCGCGCCCGCAGATGCAGCGATCAACAATGGCAGGATTTTCTTGAGAGCGATCTTCATGGTGTGTTCCCGGAAACAGTCGTGCGGCCGAGCAGCTCGTCGAGCGCGGCATCGCTTTTGTGATAGGAGATACGGGCGGAGAGATACGCGCCCTGAGATTCGATAAGGCTGCGCTGGGCATCGAGCAGGTCAATCAGCGAGAACTTGCCGGCGCGATAGCCTTCGCGTGTCGCCTCCAGCGCCTCGCTGGCTATGCGCAGCACCTCGTCTCGCAGTTGCAGCGCCTCCTGATAGCCGGCCTCACGCTGCACCAGCAACTGGTCACGCTGGCGCTGCAGTTGCTGACGCGCCGCCATCAGACCTGCCTCGGCCGCTGTCAGCTCGGCCCGCGCGCTGCGCAGCGCGCCCTGATTGCGATCAAACAAGGGGATGGGGACGGAAACACCAAGCAGCACACTCTGCTCGCGCGTCGCCGCCTCGCGCTTCATGCCAGCCGACAGCGTGAAATCCGGCAGGCGCTGCGCTTCGGCCAGATTGACCGCCGCCTGCTCGCGCTGGATGCGTGCCTGCGCCTGCTTCATATAGGGGCTGGCATCCAGCGTGTCCGGTTGCGCCGACAGCGCATCCGGCAGCGTCAAGGCATCCAGCAAAGACGCTTCAAGCTGGCTCTCGCCCCACAGACTGGCCAGTTGTCGGCGAGCGAGCTGACTCTCCTGGGCCGCCTGCCATGCCGCGCGCCGCGCGCCGGCCAGGGCGACATTCGCGCGCGACAGCTCAATGGGAGATACCTTGCCAGCCGTGACTCTGGCAGCCACGGCATCTCGAAGCTGCTGCGTCAGCACCAGGCTCTGCTCCGTGGCAGACTGCCTTTCCGTGGCCGCCAGCGCATCGACATAGCTCTCACGCGTGAGGCGAATCAGACGCAGTCTTGCGAGCTGCGCCTCCAGCGAGGTCAGCATGCGCTCTTCTCCGGCGACAGACTGCCTGGCGCTGCGTTTGCCGGGCAGCGAAAAACGCTGGCTCAGGCTGTAGATCGTCGTGGCGCTGCCAGCCGACCGGCTGGTGTCACCGGCAAAGTCTTCCAGCAGGTAGTTCACTTCAGGATTGGGCAGCACGCCTGCCTGGGAGACACGCCCTTCAGCGGCCTCCTGCAAGGCGCTGCTGAGCGTGATTTGCGGGTTCTTCTCCAGAACCCGGCGAGTGGCATCCGACAGACTCAGGCTGTCGGCATGGAGCGGGCCAGCGCTTAGCGCAGCCGCGAGAGAGACAGATACAACAAAAAATCGAGACATGATGATTCCCGTGCAGACGAATGAATGCAGGCAAAAGCCTGCCTCCAGCGATCAGCAGGAAGCATCAAATGAGCAGGTAGGCGGTTTCGCGAATGACGACAGAAAACGAGGGGATCGGCGGCCCCGTGGCATCCGGCTTGGCGGGGCCATAGGCGGATGGCGCGGGCAGCAGCCAGGTCAGTGCCGGAACCATCCAGACAGCTTGCAGGTCAGCGAGTTGCAGCTTCGAGGGAATGGGCGAGTGATCGTCATGCCCATCCTGGGCGGGCAGGTCAATGCAGGACTTGCCTGTGGCCTGCTCCAGTGCCTTGGTGGCACAAGGTTCGCCAACCTTCTCAAAAGTCACATGCCCGGTAGGCTCCAGACAGATGGTGTCTGCCAGAGCAGCACACGCGCCGAATGACCAATGCAGGAGCATGACCACCATCAAGGATAGTGACCAGCGACGCTTGGCTTGTGGTCTGACAGTGGGCATGGGTTATATGGCTTCTTAACTGGCTGAAAGGCTAGCAGGCAACAGAGGATGTGTCACGCCATAAGCTGTTTGCTAATCCGTGGTGCCGCCGTGGCAGAGTGCTCTGACCATGTGATTCGTATCACACAGATTGGTCAGCCTCTGTGGCGGCGCTGGTCAGCGTCTATGATTAGCGGTGGTCACTTGAGTTGGCAGTTAGCGGTCAACTAACTGGCGATATGTAGTTACTGCTGATTGAAAAAACCATGAGCAAACAGAGCGCTGCTGAATAGCTTGGCCACGCCAGCCACGCGTCGTTAACCAACAAAAGGCGAAGTACAGCGTGCTTGAGCGAGGACGGCACGCCAAAACCCCAGCAATTCTGCTGTTGGCCTGAGATCAACGGCACGCACCGCCCCACATCGTGTGCCGTCTTGATCGCTTGGGGCAGAGGGCAATCGACACGCCCGCGTGCCGTCCCCTTTTATCTTGCCCTCCCGCTTTTCACCACCTACCGAGTCAGAACAAGCACCCAAGCCGGCGATCCTTGCCTGTTTACGCCCCCGCCCCAGCATGACAAAATCCGCGCCACGGGCCGTTAGCTCAGTCGGTTAGAGCAGAGGACTTAACGGCAACCCCCTAAACGTCACGGCCAGCCGGACGCATGGGGCAAGCCAGATGGGTTGCTCAAGGTAAGTTCGCTCTGCCTTGAAGTAGAACTTCTCAAATTCGGTGAACGCTTCGGCACCTGCTTCAACAAGTGGGTGCCATGCCAACGCCGAGCGAAGCTCCGCCAACGCTTGCGTCAGCGGTGAACGTGTAGAGACTCGACGGGAAGGCCGAAAGGCAAGACAGAGTCCAGACCACGAACCGGAAACGGGCGGCGAAAGCCGAAGTGGTAAGCATAATCCTTTGGTCGTTGGTTCAAGCCCAACACGGCCCACCACACATAAGCCTGTTCTACCAGGTCTTACCGCAGGAAAAGATTCGGCCGATAGCATCTGCCAAATCTCCTGCCCCAAACTCTCCGGACACCGTCTGGAGAATCCATGCCAGCACCTTTTCCGAGACACTGTCTCGGAACTCCATCGATCCCCCCCGCGCTTGTGTCGTGCCAATAGAACACCCAATAACACCCATTATGCTGCCCGTATCCGTTACCAGAGCAGCCTCGCAATGACGACAAAATAGGCGTAATTGGGTGTAGGATTGGTTTCATGATCAACACCGACACACTGCACATCACACAAGAAGTCCTCAGCCTGATCGCCCGGATCGATGAGTTCAAGGGTGCCTGGCGAGCCTTGGGCACACTGGCTCCCGAGCGCCTGTCCGCCCTGCGCAAGGTCGCGACCATCGAAAGCATCGGCTCATCCACGCGCATCGAAGGCAGCAAGCTGAGTGACCGCGAGGTGGAGCGACTGCTGTCGAACCTGGCCAGCCAATCGTTCGAGACCCGCGACGAACAGGAGGTGGTGGGCTACGCCGAGCTGATGGATCTGGTGTTCAGCGCCTGGCAGGACATTCCGTTCAACGAGAACCACATCAAGCAGCTACATCAGATCCTGCTGCGCCACAGCGCGAAGGACACTCGCCACCGGGGCCAGTACAAGAACACCTCGAACAGCGTCGCTGCTTTCGACGAAACCGGCGCGCAGATCGGTATCGTGTTCGAGACCGCCAGCCCCTTCGACACGCCCCGCCTGATGACCGAGCTGGTGGACTGGGTGAACACGGAGCGCGACAAGGGCCAGCTGCATGCACTGCTGATCATCGCCATCTTCGTGGTGGTGTTTCTGGAGATACACCCCTTCCAGGATGGCAATGGCCGACTCAGTCGCGTGCTGACCACCCTGCTGCTGATCCAGACCGGCTACGCCTACGTGCCCTACAGCTCGCTGGAAAGCGTGATCGAGCTGAACAAGGAAGCCTATTACCTCGCCCTGCGCCAGACTCAGGGCACGATACGCACCGACGCGCCCAACTGGCAGCCATGGCTGGTGTTTTTCCTGCGTTCGCTGGCCGAGCAGGTACGCCGCCTGGAAAAGAAGGTCGAGCGCGAGAGGATCGTGCTGGCCGCGCTGCCGGAGCTGTCGTTGCAGATCATCGAATTCGCGCGCGAACACGGGCGTGTCACCATGGGTGACGCCATCACGTTGACCGGCGCCAACCGCAACACCTTGAAGCAGCACTTCCGCCATCTGGTCGAGCGGAATCATCTGACTCAACAAGGCAGCGGGCGTGGCGTGTGGTATGCGTTGAAGTGACGCATCTGCACCATTGAGTGCTGTAGCCTAGGTGTAGCCTGGGAAAATCAGCGGCCCTGTATAACACTGATTAAAAAGAGAAATTTTCTCTTTGACAGACTACTCATAATCCTTTGGTCCTGGGTTCAAGTCCCAGCGGGCCCACCAACTCAATCAATGGCTTATTGGCATAAACCATCAAGCTCCGCGTACTCCTACGTCACGCGCAATCGCAGCCTGCTGAACCCTGCGAACACCATGCCTGAAAGCCTCTTGCTGAGCATAATAGCGGCCCGCTCCACCGGATATAATGCTTTCGCCGCGCACATGGCCATTGCACAAGAGCTCAGAAATACGATGGCTGATATTGTGGCCCATGAAAGCGACTGCTCATGAAGCCAGACATAGACCCATGAGGACCAGGAACAAAGAACCAGCATATGCGTGAGATAAAGAGGATATGACAGCTCCCCGAGGAGCCTGCTCAGCCTTGACTCCAGCATCCTTTGCAGGAAGCCATTCATGATGACCGCTGTCAGTATGGCTGCAGCGATTATCGATAGCACCATCGGCGACTCACCGATCAATACCGAGCGCCACATCGCGAAAACCAGCGCGAAAACCAGCAGCATCCGGCTGCCCAGACGCGATGCGCCTGGATGATTCATTGCGAAACGCTCAAGTCGCCAGCTTAATCCTGCCAGCATGGCACCGATTGCAAATGTTATCAGCGGGCTGCCCTGATGCCAGCAAAACGCCGCGACCAGGATACCCAATGGCACTCGAACGATATTGCGGCGGAACAGGAAAAGATATGCCAGCAGTAGCATGGAGCCGCAGAACTCGTAGAACATGGTCCAGAGCACGCCATTGTACAGCGGCATTTTCGGCGACATATAAACGCCGAACAGAGAGTACTCAAGCACCGAACCTGCTGTTGGCGTGAAGTTGTAAAATGACCTCAACCACCAGTTGTTTTCTACTTCAGCCGCCGCAAGGTTATGCATGAGACCGGCTTTCATCATGATGAAAGCCACGATGCAGGATACCAGTATGGGCAGCGTCAGTCGCGGATACCGACGAATCCCCAGCTGAACCAGGATGCTCGCATCGTTTGTCCTGAGATAATTCACCGAAAGCACATAGGCCGAAATAGTGAAGAAAACATAAACGGCAACTGTGCCATCGAAAAAAATCGGCATCACAGGAAGACTGGTCTTGAAGAGCAGAAACATTGGCCCTATGTGCCCGAAAAAAACCACCAGGGATGCCCAGCCGCGCAGGCCGTCAAGATAGCTTACTCTCATGGATGCAACGTGCTCCGGGGACGCGCTCGGAAGATGACTGGCAGAGCTTATACCACTGCTGCTCAAGCAAGTGCCTGCAACAGCTGAGGATTCATCCTTGATGTGCCAGCCCGCCTGCAAAGTAGACAGGCCGTCCTGCGCTGGCTGCATCCGGGGGGCTTGTTTAAACTGACTGTCACGACAGGGCACCTATCCCTCCCCAAACTCTGGAGACACTCATTGAAACGGCTTGTGGTCAGCCCGCATCTTGATGACGCCCTGCTATCGGCTTTTGCGGCGATTTCGTCTGCGGACACCACCATCATTACCGTCTTCGCCGGCACGCCTGCGGCCAGTCAGCCTCTTTCGGACTGGGATCGGCAGGGCGGCGCCAGAGATCCGGCCTCCTATGCGCAGCAGCGCCTGAATGAGGATCGTGCGGCCTCTCATCTGGCCGGAGCGAACTGCATGCACCTGCAGTTCCTGGATCATCCCTATCGGGGTCCGGAGAGCTTTTCCGGACTACTCCGGGATGAGATAGAACGGATTGCCGATGGCTTCGATGAGGTATGGCTGCCCGCAGGCATAGGCGGCCACCCTGACCATGTTGCCATCGCACAGCTGATCCATCGCCTGCGCGGAGGTTTCGAGCTTTTCGTTTACGCCGAGCTTCCGTATGCGCAGCACGAATGGGGCATCAGAAACAAAGCCAGCAGCGAAAAAGATGCGCCAACACTGGAAGACATCCTGCGTACTTGCCAATCAGGGCCATACATCCAGCCCACGGCGGTGGCGCTCAGCGAGCGTCAGATTGAATGCAAAAGGCTGTGCCTGCAGCAATACGCAAGCCAGCTTCAGGGCATCCACCTCAGCTTCAGCTGCTGGTCGCCAGATAACCTGGATCGCGCGGAATGGTTCTGGCGCGTTGGGCCTGCTCCGGAACGCCTGCCCCCCATTGACCTGATGTATCAAACGCTGGGGCTCGCGCCCGTCGGTAACCCGCCGGCACCATCGTTCACGGTGGTGATGCGCACACAGGGGCGGCGACAGCGCGAACTCACCGAGGCGCTCGCCAGCCTGGCTGCGCAGACTTGCCGCCAATTCGACGTGGTGGTGCTTTATCACAACACGGATGAAACCCACGCCGGATCTGTCAGGGCCGCCATTGACGCCCTGCCCGGCTGGCTCGCGGAAAACACGCGCCTCATCAGGGTCCAGGGCGGCGACCGGGGCAGACCGCTCAATGTTGGCCTCAACCATCGGCGCGGCGACTACGTGGTCTTTCTCGATGACGATGACTGCGCCCGTGCAAACTGGCTGGCCGAATTTGCCCGGATGGCAGGGCATCACCCCGGCATGGTGCTGCGTGCCCGCGTTGCCGAAGTCCACATAGGAAGTGATGAAACGACTCAGCTCTTTCCAGCTGACTACGACTTTCTGACGCACCTGGAATCAAACTGGACACCGCTGAACAGCGTCGCCATTCCGCTATACAAATACCCTCAGGGCCTAGCGTTCCATGAGGCCCTGCCTGTCGTCGAGGATTGGGACTTCCTGCTGCGCGCCGTCGAATTGTTCGGTGTCGCCTGTTCGGCCGAGGTCACCGCCGAGTACCGCCGATGGCCCGAAGGATCAAACTCCAGAGACGCTATCGCACCGGTTGCATGGCAGGCCGCCGAGCAATGCGTCCGGGCACGTGCCGACGCACGCTATGTACTGGCCCCGCCAGGCAGCGCAAGCACCATCCGCAGTCTCAGACATCAGGCTGCCAGGCTACACGCCAGTCAGGATCTGCTGCGCATTGAGGCCGAAAAGACTGCCCTACTGACCGCTGAGAACGAAGCGCTAACCACCGTATTGGGGGCGACTACGGACCAGCTCGGAGCGACTACGGCTCGGCTGAGCCTCCTCCAGGCCCAGCTTCAAGCCATCGAGTCATCGCGCAGCTGGCGCCTGACCCGTTGGCTGCTCAGAGTCGCCAGACCCTGGCTCTGGCGGCGGCAATAGCGCGTCGTACCCAGGTCACCGCCTGACGTAATGGGCGGGTCAGGCGCCAGCTGCGCGACTGCGTCATATCTAACAGCGTCTGAGTCAGCACCCGGTTGCTGTCCGCAAGTGCCGCCACCCGGGCATAGGAACCCGGCGGCAACATCAGCGCGCGTGCATCCAGACGCGCTGCCAGTCTGTCGGCCAGCGTCTGATCAGGCGCGACCGCATGCTCGACCGACGTGACCTCGTCCGTGTGCAGCACGCCGCACCAGACTGATGCGCTGACAATGATTTCCGCGATGATGTCCCGTGACGCCCAATCCAGCCCCTCCCCGAGCTCACAGCAGAAGTGCCATGGCACCGCATGCCGGGACACCGCGAGCGGCACGCGGTCAAGACCGGACCAAGGATCATAGGCCGGACACACCGACGGCAGGCCGGGGCTGTGCCGGCCATTCACACCAGCGGGCCATGGTGCAGGCTGGCTGACGCGCAAGCCGGCCCCAGCTTGAATCACCCGGCCATCCGCGGCACCCATGGCCGCCATGAAAGTCTCTACCCAATGTGCGAGCACGCGACTGGATGACGCCAGCATGGCAACATATTTACCACCCGCACCAGCTATTGCGTCGCGCAATACAGCGGACTCCGCACCCGTCGGGCAGAGGTGGACAGACACGCGCGCCCTCAATGCGTCATGCAGATCAGTGACGACCTCGGACACCACGGCCGCCAGCACCTCCGGCGCACATATCACGACCTCGAAATCATCCAAGGTCTGGGCCGCCAGCTCGGCCATGTGATCGCGAAAAGCCTGCTCGCCTTCTGCGTCGATACGAACGATGACCGACAAGGCATGACGCCTGGTGCCGCCACGATCACTGAGCAGCGAGACGGGCTGAGGCACGACCGGTCGATAGGCCCTGATGAACTGGTTGGTGGCGCTATGCCTACCCGATGCCGCGCTCAGCTCACGCAACACCTGCCCGACCACGGTGCTGCGCGACAGCACCACGCTTTCGCGCGGGAAACACTGATCACTGAACGCCATCCGGAAGTCATCAGCGGCAAACTGTTCCCAGCCACACCGCTGCATCAGCCGGCCCAGCGACTCATGTGTGAAAAAGCGCAGATGGGTCTGATCCAGCAAGCCGGTAGGTGTGTAGTCCCAGCGTCCGGTCAGCAACTTCACGCCGAGGTCATGGTGCCCGGTGTTCGGCACGCTGGTGACCAGCACACAGCCCTGAGCCAGGGCAATATCGTGCGCAATGGCCATCATCGGGAGTGGATCGACAACATGCTCGATAATGTCGAGCATCGTGACCGAGCTCACCCGCCTGCCATCCAGCGTACGGAGCACGTGTTGCGCCAGCCCGTCCGGGCGTGACAAATCACAGAGGATGGCCTCGAAACCACGCTCACGCAGCTCTGTCAGCGCGTCCTTGTCCATGTCCAGCCCGATATAGGTAAATCCCAGCGCCGTCAGCGGCTCGGCGATGGCGCCGAAACCACAGCCGATATCGAGATGCACCCCTCGCGTCGGCACATGCCTGTCGAGCAAGCGCACGACATGCCCGTAGACATTCTCCGGATGGTAGGCAAAGCGGTACTGCCCCATTCAGCTCCCCTGCACCGCAACCGGTGAATAGTACGGACCGAAGCATGCGACACGATGCTCCGGATCAATCTGCTCAGGCATGAGCCCTGAGTTCTGACGCCGTTCGACATCAGCGGCCGCAGCGTTCAGCACAGGATCCGCTGCCGCACGCAGCTGATCCAGCGCCTGACGGCTGATGTCACTGCGCGAGAACTTGTGCGCCAGCATGACCGAAGCCACCGCAGAGTGAAATCGCTCCGCCTCGGAGGCAATCAGCGAGCCGTCCGGATTGAGCCGCTTGTGATGGCAGACGCGCGCACGCGGCTCATGCACCACCCGATACCCGGCCAGCCGGACCCGCCAGGACAGATCGACATCATCACCATGCAGAAAGAAGCTGGCGCTGTCGAAACCGCCAGCCGCGACGAACGCCTCCGACGAAATCAGCAAACAGGCCCCCGAGGCCCAGCTGGTATCGCCGGACTCGGCATAAGGCTTGGGGTGCTCCAGCGGAACTTGACGTGCCTCCACGATGCCTATGCCTGGCTCCACACGCAGCGCCAGCATGGCGAGGGCATCAGCGGCCAGTTGCGCATCGGGGTTGATGACGAGGACGTGCGTCGACCGACCCTCCAGCGCCAAGAGACGGTTGTGCCCCCCGCCATGACCCAGGTTCTCGCCAAAATGGACATAGTCGAAGTCCGCGATTGATGCACACAACGCTTCCGCCCGTGCCAGGCCGGCATCTGAAAGTGCTGGCTCCGCGCCACAATCACCAAACCGGATCACAGCCTGCCCGAGCAAGCCGCGGCCGCGCGCCACCTCGACGGCCCGGCAGGTCGCCACCAGAGCACGCTCGATCTGCGCCATGCTGTTGCCGTAGAGTACGGTCTGCACAACAAGACGAACTATCGCAACAACAGGAGTCATCACACGCCTCCCAGGAGAGCTCAGGACTGATCGCCGCCCCGGAGAGCAGCGACGAGATCCGCTATGCCCCATCATACCTGCTGCGCAACTGACGGCACTGCGTATACCCTCTGCGACAGGAATAAACAGCACAACATCGAACACAAGGCCCCAACATGAAAACCCCAGCTGACAGCCAGGTGTGGAACCCGGAGCCCATAGCTCCTATTCCCGGCGTGCGCTTCCGCACGCCCCACGACGATGACTGGTACCGCATCCGCGCCGGCTGGGAAGAGGCCTTCGCCGCATGTCGCGATGCTGCCGTCTGGACCTGGCGCTATGGCAAGAGCCATGAACATGTCATTGCGCTCATCGCGGAAGATGCATCCGGCCAGTTGCTGGCCTACTACGGTGGATTGACGGCCGAGTTCCAGATTGACGGACTGGCCGTTCCAGGCTTCCAGCCGGTCGATATCTACCGTCTGAAACGCCCGGGCAGCAGCGACCAGATGGTTTTCTCCGCACTGGCTCAGCGCGCCCTTCAGACTTATGGCGCCGAAGGCGACTACGCTCTCGCCTTCGGCTTTCCCGGCCCGCGTTCACTGGCCGTTGGCATGGCGCGTGCCGGCTATAGCGACCCCGTGCCTGTACATTACTTCTCTTGCCCGGCAAGCGCCTCAGGACGCCCCAGCCTGCGTTTCATGGTCACCAAGGGCTACAACCCACGCCTGATCGATCTGCTCTGGCAACGGAGCCGACATCGCTACAGCGTAGCTCGCGTCCGATCGAGCGCCTATTTCGCTCACCGCTATGCGAAAAGCCCGTTCAGCTATGACTTTGTTTGCATCCGTACACCGTTCGGACCTCATGCCCTCGCGGTCGTTCGCGCGAGCGCAGGCACACTGCTGGTCGTCGATTTGCTCTGGGATGGCCGCAGTGTCGCGGCGCTCGCGGCCCTGAACGGCGCCCTGCAGCGGCGGGCGCGGCAACACGGGCTGGCATCCATGAGCATGTGGCTGAACGGCGACGATGCGCTGCGCTCGGCGCTGGCCGGGCAAGGCTGGCAGGAAACGGATAATCCGCAGCCCGTCACGCTGGTGACGGCGCACTTCAAGGAGTCCCTGGATCAACACGCCCTGTCACGGCGCATGTACATCACCATGGGCGACTCGGACCTGTTCTGACGCATCCGGCGGCACAGGGAGGCCCCTCAATCGGCGCCCAGAGTCATCGGCTCCAGTGTCAGCACCTCGGACTCACTGAAGCCGAGCAGGCTGGCATCCGGATACCCATCCAGGCCGCCCATGGCCTGCTCCCGCGCCGGCAGACGCAAGATCAGCGGCCCCTGACTGAGCCCCCGAGGCAACCGGTAGGCAACGCCATCAAGCGATCCGTACAAGGACTGGACGGGCTTGAGGAAAAATGCGCCAACCCGATCAGCCATGGTTCTTCCGGTTGACGTGAAACGCGCGACCAGCACCTCGTTCGGCGAGGTCGCGGGGAGCCGGATCGACTCGCCAGCGACCACTCGCTGGCTGCGGACCATCCTGGGCGCGCCACAGCGATTCACGGGCTTTGCCAGCACCACCATCTCCGCCGCCACCATCGCGAGGGGGACGGCAAAGAAGATCACCTCATGCCCGTCATGACGAATGAAACCATGCTTTAACACCGGCCACAGACAGGCGAGAGTGCATGTGCACAATGCGGCACGCCGGAAGGCCGATAAACCATGACCAGCCCCGCCCACCATGACAACCAGGTCGGCCACCGCGATGGCAGCCTGAACATACGTCCGGCCTGAGCCGTCAGCCTCGATCGACATGGCGTCGCCATAGCCCTCGACCAGAGGCAGCGAGCCCGCCAGGCCGACAGCAGAGTCACTGTAGAAGCGATCAGCAAAACGGCGCCATGGTTCAATGCCGAACGCCATGATCCGCTGGCCCTGATCATCAAGAACTCACCGCCACGACACTGATAAATCCGTCTGATACTATGCCTCAATACAAGCGCCAGGCGCCCCCATGGCACTGACAATGACACGCCCATGTCACTACCGTCACCTTGCAAACGATCCCATATATGAACAACACCCCGGACGAGCTCGCACTGCAAACGCGATCCCTGTACATCGACTTACTGCGGGATACCCTCACCATGACGTTGTGGCGAGGTGATGATGGCAATCAGCTGGGGGATCTATGCGATCTGCCTGCTGATGAGTTGCGCGCGCAGGGCCTGGACTGGCCCAGGCTCGCCTTTACCATGATCGGCAACAAACGCATGTGCAATCTGCAGTACTGCGTCGAGGAAGTGCTGGCTCGCGACATACCAGGCGACTTCATAGAAACAGGCGTATGGCGTGGTGGCGCCTGCATTTTCATGCGCGGCATGCTAAAGGCACATGGCATATCAGATCGTGCGGTATGGGTGGCGGACTCTTTCGCCGGACTACCTCCGGGTGACCCGGAAAAGTACCCCGCCGATGCCGGCAGCACATTCCATCTATACCCGCAGCTCGCCATCTCCCAGGAGTCCGTGGAGGAAAATTTCCGCCGCTTCGGACTGCTTGATGGCCAGGTCAGAATGCTCAAGGGCTTTTTCCGCGACACGCTCCCGACCGCGCCTGTCGAGAAGCTCGCCATTCTACGTCTGGACGGCGACATGTACGAGTCCACGATGGACGCCTTGACCAATCTCTACGACAAACTGTCTGAAGGCGGCTACGTCATCATCGATGACTATGTGATTCCGCAATGCCGTAGCGCCGTGCACGACTTCCGGACCGCACGAGGCATTAATGACTTCATCGAGATCATTGACTGGGCTGGCGCTTACTGGCGCAAAGGGTCGGGCGCGCGGCTGTCGGAGGCAGCAGCCACGCCTGATGAACTGGCAGCGGCATATGAGAAATTGCTGGCGGAATATGACCGCGCCTCCACCGAGGCCATAAACAACCGAGGCAAGTTGCTCCAGCTGCGCGCACAAATGACCGCCAACAAATAAGCTCACGAAGCCTGAACGAGTAGCACATGCGCAGCCATAACATTCCCTACATCCCGGCCGTGGACCAACTGCGGGCTATGGCCGCCTTGATGGTGTTTTTCTACCACGGGCTGCATCTTTACAGTTACGAGCTCAGGTTTCATCACCCCTTTGACTACAACCACTGGCTTCGAACTGACAATCCGATATACAACTTCCTGATCGAGAGCCACATCAGTGTCAGCCTGTTTATGGTCCTCTCCGGCTTCATCCTGACCAGCGGCGCCATGAGCACCGGTGTCCGGTGGCTGCCGTTCCTGCGCAACCGCTTTTTGCGTATCTATCCGATGCTCCTGCTGGTGGTCTTTGTCGGCATTTCAGCCCATATCTCGGAGTTCAGCCTCAGCGGCCTCATTCAGACACTGGTCGGCCTCGGCAATCTGCCTGGTGCCATCAACGGCCCGCCGTTCACGGCGACACTCTGGAGTGTCGCCGTCGAGTGGCAGTATTACCTGCTCTTCCCCGCACTCATCGCGTTTGTCGTGCGCTCCGAACACCACACGCTGGCCGGCATGATCATTACCATTATCGTGTTCCGTGGCCTGGTCGCCCTGTACAGCCAGTCACAGGCGGGCCAACACTTCATGATACACGGACGCCTGGACCAGATCATGATCGGCATGCTGCTGGCCATCGCGCTGCGCGATCGCGACATCAGCAAGCCCCAGGGCTGGCTGATACTCGGTGGCTCCGCCATAACCATCGTGGCGGTCTCGCACTTTCTCAACATAATGGGCGGCTGGCCCAGCGAGCACTGGTGGCGCTTCCTGTGGCCCACGCTCGAGGCCTTGCTCTGGGCCAGCTTCATTGCAGGCTATCTGGTGGTGGCGAAGTCAGCGCGCAACCCGCTGACGACCACGCTCATCTTCATTGGCGAGCGCTCTTACTCGCTTTACCTGCTGCATATCACTGTCATGTATGCACTGATCCAGCATCAGTGGATTGCCCGCTTCAGCGAGCACATCCTGCGTGACGCCGTGCTCAATACGCTCCTGATCGCGCTACCGCTTGCCATGACCCTGAGCTGCCTGACCTATCAGTTTGTCGAAAAGCCCTTCCTCACCCTGCGCACGCCGTATCGGAAGCCCGCCCAAGAGCCCGCACCCCATGAATGACCGATACCGCCCCGTGTGTGTGGACCCGACCCTGCATAACAATGCCCACTCCTACGAGCTGCAAATGCTGGGCTGGGGCAAACGTGTGCTCGAACTGGGACCTGCGGCAGGTTATTTCACGGCCGGCATGGTGGCGCAAAACTGCGTGGTGACTGTCATTGAAGGCAACGAGTCCTACCGGACCGCACTGGAGCAGATCGCCGAGAAAACCATCATCGGCGACCTCAATCAAGCCGGCATTCTCGATCAGGTCGACGGACTTTTCGATGCGGTGGTCTGTGGCGACGTGCTCGAGCATCTGCTGGACCCGCAACGCGTGCTTTGCGAGCTGACCCGGTTCCTGGCACCCGGCGGAAAGGTGATTGTCTCCGTTCCCAATATTGCCCATGTCGATATCCGGCTCAAGCTGCTGGAGGGCCGCTTTGAATACACTCCGGCCGGCCTGCTCGACGAAACCCATATCCGCTTCTTCACCCGGGCATCAGTCCATGAACTTGTCCGGCGTGCGGGCCTGGTCATTCTCGACATGAGGACCACGCGCATCCCCGCCTTTCATAGCGAGCAGGCACCCACACCCGGTATCCTCCCCGACGCCTTGCTGCAACAGATCCTGCAGGACCCGGACGCCGAGACCTATCAATTCGTTTTCATGGCCGTCAAAGAGGATGGTCAGCACCAGATCAACCAGCTTGCGCTCAACTACACCAGCCTGCAGCAGCGGTTCGATCAGTTGCAAGACTCGCATGAAACACTCAGAGCCCTCTATGTCGAGGCCCTGCGGAGGCACGGCGAGACGGTTGATGCCAATCTCCCGCTTCCGGCTGGCGCGGCATATCGCCTGCCACATGCCGAGGCCCTGGAGTTGCAGCTGACCGAGACCCGCGCCAGGTTGACGCAGACCACCCAGGCGCTGGGGGCATTGCAGGCTTCGCGAACCCTGCGCTACACGGCCATGCCACGTGCGCTTTATCGGGCAGTCTGTGGTGCACTGAATCGTGTAAAACCCCAATGACCGATATCTGCATTGCACCATCAACACCAGCGGCAACACCATTGGCTCTGCCTGAGCACTGGTATACGCCTATGGGGCCCGCAAAACGGTCCGCCCGGGCGCCAGACGACGTCACCATTTCGGTCATCATTCCGTCCTATAATCATGCCGCCTTCATCCGCGATGCGATCCGCTCGGTCGACCGGCAGCGCTACCCCTATATCCAGTTGGTCATCATTGATGACGGCTCCGGCGATGACAGTGTCCGCATCATTCAGGAAACACTGGCTGACATTTCCATTCGCGACGTCATATTCGAGGTGCAAGCGAACACCGGCGCGCACCAGGCGATCAATCGCGGCATCGCGCTGTCGCGCGGCGCCTACATCGCCATACTCAACTCCGACGATCTCTATCACCCTGAGCGGCTCAGCCGGCTCCATGAGTTCCTGAGCCTTCACCGCCTTGAACTGGCCTTCACCCAACCGATGGTGTGGGAGGGTGATGCCCCCTCGGCGTCACACGCCCGGCTTCTGGACGTCTGGTACAGCTCACTGATTTGCTACCCGGCACTCAGTTGGTCCTTGCTGCGCATGAATGGCTGCTACACCAGCAGCAATCTGCTCTTCCGTCGTCGTCTGCTTGAGCGCGTTGGCCCATTCCGCGACTTCACCCTGGTGCATGACTTCGACTTTGTCCTGCGTTGCATGGCAGAAAGCGAGCCAGGCCTGCTGGCCGAGCCACTGGTGCTTTATCGTCTGCATGCGCACAACACCATCACGACTCGACATCAGCATGAGCGCGCTTACGCAGAATACCGCACCATCATCGCCGCTTACTTCGACCTGGTGCGCACCGGGAGCATCCGCAACCCCCAGGCGCCGGGATATGTCGCAGACCACGCCCGCTTCCGCGACCTGCTGCTGCTTAAGCCACCCTTCACTCTACCTTTTGCCAATCCGGACACAATATGGCGTGCCAGTGGCATGGACCTCGCCCGCACGCAGGCGTCATTGACGCCACCCAGCGAACTCTTGGCACTGGTCGGCAGCCTGACGCCTGCCGACTATCATGCTGTCGGCGCCGAATTCGTCCGCTATTTCATCGAGTTGGCAGATCTGCAGCCCGACGCCACGGTTCTCGACATCGGTTGCGGCAGCGGGCGCATCGCGATATCGCTGACCGCCTACCTGGATGCATCAGCACGGTACGAAGGCTTTGACATCGTGCCTTCGGCAATCAACTGGTGCGTGGATAACATCACACCCCATTTCGCCAACTTCCGCTTCCAGCTCGCCGATGTCCATAACCGCTTCTACAACCCCGACGGCAAAGCACGAGCAGCCGACTATGTGTTTCCCTACGCCGACAGGACCTTTGATTTCATTTTCCTGACCTCCGTGTTCACTCATGTCCTGCCAGACGAACTTGAGCGCTACATCGCCGAGATTGCGCGCGTGCTCAAACCCGGTGGCAGCTGTCTGGCCACGTTTTTTCTGGAGAATGAGGAGTCGCTGGCCTGCCTGTCAGCCACCGCCGACAGCCTGCCGCTCACTGTTCAGCAACCAGGTTACCGAGTCATCAGCCCGGATCAACCCGAGCTTGCCGTCTGTTATCCTGAAACCGGCGTGCTGAGCACTTTCCAGGCTCATGGCCTGGAGCTGCAGCTGAAAATGCAGGGCAGCTGGTGTGGTCGCAACACCTACCTGTCTTTCCAGGACATCCTGATGGTCAGAAAACCGATTGAGTGCGACGCATGAAGCTTGCGCCGGGGATGAGGCATGTCGCCAGAAACCAGTCCATCTGATATCCAGTATGTCTGCGTCAGCCATCGTCATGACATCTTTCAGCGTCATGTCGGCGACAACCCCCATGTGCCAGCCGAGCAAGTCATCCGTTATGACAACTCGGTGGAAAACATCGCGATCCCCCTGCGCTACAACCACTTCGTGGAAAACACCATGGGCGATGGCTGGGTGGTCTTCATGCACCATGACATGCAGTTCGATGAGCCTCTGGCGCCGCGACTGGCCGCACTGCCCCAGGACGCCATTTATGGTGTCTGCGGCATACAGCTGATGCTCGGCCAACGCTATGTGCATATCAGGCGCAAAAGCCGCTGGACACTGACAATCGAACATGGCCGTCATTATGTCGCCGACTGCCTGGGCCAAATCCGGTGCAAGCCAAGTTTCCTACCCGGCGGCCTGGTCGGGCGTTACTGCACGAACCTGCCCATTGTCGAAACAGTCGACTGCTGCTGTATCATCATTCACTCTAGCCTGATCAAACGGCACGGACTCAGATTCGCGCCGGAATTCACATGGCACTTCTATTCAGAGGAGCTCTCACTGCGGGCGCGACGCCAGCACGGCATCACCACACGTGTCGTGCAACTTGAGTGCGGGCACTTCGGGAGCGCGAATATTGATGACGAATTCTTCAAGCTGGCCGAGCGCCTGGTGGCCACCTACGGCGCCTACGGCTTCGCGTCCACCTGCTACGAACCTCCCCACTCCGGCGGCATGGCTCGCTTCAATGGTCGCCGCGGGCTGCTGATCAACTACTGAAAGCCTCTCATCCTTTCCGGGGAGCCTACTGGGCCAGTTGATCACTGGTATATACTCGCCCGCTTATGCACATCATTCGGGCAGCGCTGACGCCATGCTATCGACACTCACGGTCAACGCCGCCTATCTGGCCTGGGCAGACACCAAGGCCAGGTACAAGAAAAGCGTGCTCGGTCCGTTCTGGATCGTGTTCACCAACATCATCTTCATTGCCGGCCTCAGCAGCATCTGGGCCGGCCTGCTCAAACTGCCACTGCACGAGTTCGCGCCCACCCTGGCCATAGGCCTGATCGTGTGGCAGCTGATTTCGTCCGTGCTCAGCGATGCCCCCAGCGCCTTCATTCGCGAGTCGCTGATGATCCGCAATGTCAGCCTGCCCATCTGGTTCTTCGCACTCCGACTGCTGGCGCGGCATGTCATCACGTTCGCGCACAATCTCCTGATTATCGCGTTCGTCATCTGGTACTTCGATCTGCCCGTAGGCTGGAGCGGGATACCCAACGCCGTGCTGGCCTTGCTGCTCGTGCTGGCCAATCTGTTCTGGCTCATCAATCTGCTGGGGCTGCTGGGCGCACGCTTCCGCGACCTGGCCATGGCCATCCAGTCCCTGCTGCCGCTGCTTTTCTTCGCCAGCCCTGTGCTCTATGAGGCCAACAAGCTGCCAGCAACCGAAATGCTGATCCGGGCCAACCCTCTCTCGTACTTTATCGAGGGCATACGCGCCCCGCTGCTGGGCAGCGAGACTTACCCGCATACCTTGCAGATACTGATCCTCATGCTGGTTGTCGGCAGCCTGATCTGTTTCTATGCCATGCGCACGCATGGCCGCCGCATCGCATTCTGGGTCTGATCTGAAATGGCGCATCTCGCATTCGATAACGTCACCGTGCAATATCCCGTCTATGACTCGCATGGCATGAGCCTGCGCAGTCATATCGCACGCGTTGCGACCGGAGGGCTGATCGAGCGCGACGCCGGCAAGCGCACCCTCGTCACGGCCCTCAGCAATGTCAGCTTAGACCTGCGTGATGGCGACTCTGTTGGCGTCATCGGCCATAACGGGGCCGGCAAATCAACCCTGCTGCGCACCATGGCGGGCATCTACCCCCCAACGCGTGGCCATGTGCTTCGCCAGGGTCGTACCACCGCCATGCTGGAAATCGGTGCCGGCCTGGATCTGGAGCTGACCGGCTATGAGAACATCCTGAACCTGGGCATGATGATGGGCATGAGCCTGGCCCAGGCCCGCGCCCTGACACCTGATATCGAGGAATTCACCGAGCTGGGCGCCTTCCTGGACATGCCGGTCCGCATCTACTCCGCCGGCATGACCATGCGCCTGATGTTCGCTGTAGCGACCTCGGTCTCACCGGAAATACTGCTGCTCGACGAAATCTTCTCCGCAGGTGACGAGGCCTTCCGGCAGAAGAGCCAGGATCGCATCAAGAAGCTCATCAGTGAGTCGAAAATCTTTGTTTTTTCATCTCACGACAAGGAACTGATCAAAGGCCTGTGCAACCGCATCTTCAGACTTGAGCACGGAACACTGACCGAAATTCCGTTGCTTGAAGTGTGACACCAGGCGCGGCGATCAGCACCACAACAGGACTCCATGGCATGGCCGCCAACCGAGCGGCGAAGTCAATCTGCAGGAGCACCATCGACGATCGGATGCAGCAGATAAGCGCTGTAGCTGCTCTCGCCCAGCCAGCGCAGCAGACCATGCTCCAACACAGGTAGCGGCGCCATGGAAAGCGCCAGGATGATCGCCGCGAAGATCAACGCCCAGCAGCCAGAAGCCTGCGCGACGCTGCCATAGCCTGAGGCGAACTCAAGCAGAGATGGCGTACTGCCATCCTGCACGATGCCAAGCTCGGACAGCTTGTACGCGGACTTGCAGCCATCCCCCCCATCGAGAGCGCATATGGCCTGGCCAAACGCCTCAGCATGGCGCGGCCTCATCGGCAACGGACATCTTTACACTGACCAGCACCTCAATGTATTCGGCGCGTATGCCCTGGTCGATATCGTCCGTTGCCACGATGAGGGTGGGCATGCTCGCCTCAGTCGTGATGAAGGTGGCGAGATCATAACCCCAGTGCATGGTGACCAGACTGCCGCGCTCGGTCGTGGGGTCGCCGTGATATTCCGGCTGGTGGTGATGAATGATGCGGCCGTCACCGTCACGCGACGCCCACACTTCGGACGGCCTGGTCTTGTTGATCAGCGGCACGGTGAAAATGTGTGCACCACCCGGCTTGAGCACACGGGCGATCTCGCGGAAAGCCGCCTCAGGATCCAGGATATGCTCCATCACATCCTGGCTGATGAAGAGGTCGAACGACGCATCGGGAAACGTCAGCTGTTCAAGATTCTCGCAACGGCTGCCGCTGACGGCATGCACCTGCCCCGGAGGCAGGTCGGGGTAGTAATACGAGCTGCTGTACTGCGGGCACTGCTCGCGCAGTCTGGCGCTGGCGCCCCGGAACACCGGCGAGGTTTCGTGAATGCTCAGCTCGCGCCAGTTCGGGTAGTACTCCATGATGGTCCGCATGAGCGCACGCTCGCGCGGAATGGAGCCGCAGGCATCGCAGAGCAGGTGGTCGCGGAACCAAGCGTGGGCCGCACGGAAGGTCACCTGCCGGTCGCAGGTCGGGCAGTGACCACGATGCTCGAAGACAAAGCCGGCACCCGATTGCTTCATTGATTCACCATGCCTTGATTAATCATCCAGCGGGCGGTTGCGGTGATGCCGTTGGCCATGTCGAGCTCGGGCCGCCACCCCGTCAGGCTGCGCAACCTGGTCGTATCCAGCACATTGCGGCTCACATCGAAGGCACGAGGCGCACTGCAATCATGCTGGAGCACCAGGCCCAGCGTGCTGCCGACCAGCTCAATGAGTCCGTTGATGCTGCGCCCCTCACCGCTGCCCACATTATAGGTTCCACCAGCCTCGCCATGCGCAGCCAGCGCAAGCAATGCACGCACCGCATCATCCACATGCAGGTAGTCGCGCACCACCTGACCATCGCCCCATATTTCCACCCGCTCACCACGCAATGCCTTGTAGACCAGTGCCGTAACGAGTCCCTGGCCACGGGTGGGATCCTGCCAGGCACCATAAGGATTGGAGAGCCTGGCCACCACGTAGTCGGTATGGTGCTGGAGTCGGTACAAAGCGAAATACTTCTCCAGCATGAGCTTGACCAGGCCATACGAGCAGATCGGGTTGGTCGGCGCATCCTCGCGGATAGGACAGATCGCCTCCGGGCCGTAGACTGTTCCGCCCGAAGACACGAAAACCCAGCGCAGGCGGCGATCACGCGTCTGCTCAAGATAGCGTAGCGTGGTGGCGACTTCGCTCACCAACTCGTCCGCCGCACGTCCGGTACGATGATCTGGCCGGCTCGAGCCGATCAGGTGGAAAACCACGGCATCGTCGAGCGTCGCCATGAGGGCATCCGGCATATCGCGGAGGTCTCCGATAATACCCTGAGTCCCTGCCGGCCAGTGCGCACAGGGCGAGCGGGAAAAGCAGACCAGCTCATGGCCGGCTGCCGCCAGGGCCTGCGCCAGATTGATGCCTATGAAGCCGCCGGCCCCCAGGATGACCGCTCGCTTATGATGCCGCGTCATGTACCGCCTCCCTGTCTATGTCTGCGGCACCCAGACCGAACTGCTCGCGCAACCTGACCAGGTAATCCGCTGCCTGCACCCGCACCCGCTCATCCGGCGCCACCAGCTCACGAGCCATGGTCTGCAACTGTGCAACCTCCTGCCAATGACGGCTGCAAGCGGCGCTGCTGGTCACGCTGCCCTGATGGCGCCGGTGACCATTCAGCGGCCTGGCGTTGTAATACAAACGCCCCTGCATCAGGACATGCAGATAAATCAACCAGTCGCCAGCCACTCGGTATTCGAACAGGGCATCGCCTGCGGCCTCAAAGGCCGCCAGCAGCGCCTGACGATCGAAAAGCACGGCGCTGACATTGGGAATCACATTCTTGATAGCCAACGCCTCCCGGATCTCTTCACGGCCATCGATGACATGATCGGTCTGCCAGCGATCAGAGATATCAGCCGTATAGGCCAGGTAATCACTGGCCAATACGTCGTCATGGTCACCCATCTGCCAGGACTGGGAGAACGCCATCACGACCCCCGGCTCGCTAAAGCCCGCCACCAAACGTGCCACCAACTCAGGGCTGCAGACATCATCCGCCTCAGCGATCCAGACCAGATCGCCGCGCGCCATGCGGACACCCTTGAGCCACTGCCTGAACACCGACCCGGAGTTGGTTTCATTGGCGATCAGCCCGGCATCGCTACCGGTTTCACGGCAGTACGCCTGAATGCGCTCGATGCTGTGATCCGTGGAGGCATCGTCCAACACGATGACCTCATACAGCGGATAAGTCTGTCGCTCGATGCTGTCCAGCCGGCGCCGGATCAGCTCGGCATAGTTGTAGTTGGGCACCACCACCGAGACCCGGGGCCTGCCATTGAGGCGATGCAGAATGTCGAGATTGTAGCGCTGCAACGACAGCTCGCCAGGCAAGGGCGGGACAGTGCCGGCTCCACGTTCGAGAAGCGCCAGCAGTCGTGCGGCGAAGTCATCGACCTCAAATGCATGCGCCAGCAAGCCTCCCTGGCTCACAATGAAGTCAGCCGCGCCTGTGGCCTCGGCGAAGGCGACGACCGGCACGCCCACAGCGATGGACTCCAGCACCACATTCGGGAACGGATCTTCGCGCGAGGTCAATGCATATACCGAAGCAGCGGCATAGTAGACCAGCGGCTCCGGATCGAAGCCGACCAGCACAATGCGCTCACGCAGACCCAGCTCATCGATGCGGCATCGCGCCATCTGCTCAACGGCTGTGTCGGCATGCCCGACCCAGAGAAATACAGCCTGCGGCCGGGAGCGGCAGACCCGAGCCGCGACCTCGACAAAAAGATCAACGCCTTTGCGCTGATCGGCATAGCCTACCGCCAGGATGATCTCGACCCCCTCAGACAGCTGGTGGCGGCGTCGAACCTCGCGCCCTGCCTCGATACGCCGCCCCAGCCAGGGATTCTTCCGCAGCAACCCCTGTGGCCGGATCATGACCCTGTCAGCCGGAACCGAGGCCGTAGCCGCAAACCCCTCATGCACCATATCAGCCGGGAAGACGACCAAGTCGGCATGCTGCGCGATCCTCGCCGCCTGCCGCTCCAAACCCATGCTGCTGATGACACCAGGGAGCTCGTGCACGAGGCTGGCGACCCTGAAGCCACAACGCTTCACCAGCGGCAGCATGTCACCACACACCGTCGTACTGGCGAGGGCATCCGCGAAACCCCGACGCCGCAGGCTCAGCAAAAGAGTCTGCAAACCCTCGCCACCGGCATCACGCAGAATCAGGAACTCGCCCAGCGCAGCGAACTCCGGCTGCAATGGTCCCCCATCCTGCGCCACGATCACCAGGCGGCAGCCACTGCGTATGAACTGTCTTGCCATGGCCAGCGCCAGGTACTGCGCCCCATGCGGATGGCAGTCATGCGTCATGAGCAGAATGCCGCACGGCGCCACGACCGACCTCGCCACCAGCGCATTCCGCGTGGCCTGCAGCCAGGCATGGCCATGACGGCGGTCCGGCTCCAGATGCGCACCCTCCGCCCACTCGTTCCAGGCATTGATGAAGACCAGGCGCTCATCCGGACTGGCGTGGCGCGACTGGGCATCGGCAATGGCGTTCTCCAGCCAGTATTCATACGCTGCTGGCGTGCTGTGCCGGAAAATCGTCGCACGGCTTCCGCGCCGCGCCGTGTTGTCCCAACTTGGGCAAACGCCCCGAAATAGCTTGTAGCCAGGATCAGCGTAGTGCTCGCTGCGCTCGACGAACACCCGCCAGTCGTAGACGGCACCGCTGAAGCTGGGGTCATGGGGTGTGATGGCAGCGGTAATATCCGGTGGCGCAGAGTTGTTGGGCGGGAACTCGACCGCCGCATCGAAGCCATAGAGCGCCGGATCGACTGTCTCGAAAGACTGTGTGTAGGTGAGATGGATTTCGCCTATGCCCTGCTCACGACACCATCTGCGCCATCGGTCTGCGGTTTCCCGCGTGGATGGCAGCAGCCCGGGACGATATACCAGCAGCAGGGGCCGGCCATCGATGCGCAGGTAGCGGGGATCACGCAGATAGCGGGCCACATGCCGGATGAAGGCCAGATCATCCTCAGGAGAATGCCGCTGCGCCATCAGGACATCCTGCTCCAGGCCACTCCAGGTTCTGGTCCAGTTCTCATTGGCCCAGCACAGGCAGAACGGCAGGTCGAGGCTGCTGTCCGACAGATAGTTCAGGAGAGGGGCTTCAAGCAGGCGCTGCCCCGCAAACCAGTAGAAATAGAAGCAGAAACCGCTGATACCGTAGCGTTTGGCGAGATCAATCTGACGCTGCTGAACACCCGGGTCCAGCAGATTGTAATAGCCCAGCT
This sequence comes from uncultured Paraperlucidibaca sp., assembly GCA_964511255.1. Lineage (GTDB taxonomy): Bacteria > Pseudomonadota > Gammaproteobacteria > Pseudomonadales > Moraxellaceae > Perlucidibaca. The sequence goes on along the minus strand of CAZEEQ010000007.1, from coordinate 85,899 downwards.
CGCCTGGCTCATGAGGCTGATAATGACCATTGAATTGCGGCATTGCCGGCCGGACATTGCTCCACTCCGTGAAGCCCTCCCCCCACCAGCGGTCGTTCTCGGGAATGGCGTGGAACTGCGGGAGGTAGAAGCAGATCAGCCGGGCCTGCACCTCTGCCGGCGGCACTGGCTGCAGAGCGGGCACATACGTGTCGGAGCGCTCGGGAGACAGAGCCCACTGACGGTACGGCTGTCTGTGGGCCAGCGAGGCATCGCAGGACTGCAGGGGCAGGCCTGGCGACACAGGGGGCCTGAAACGGACCGCTACACGGCGAATCCAACACCTCAGCATCTGCCAATAACGTGGCGATAAAGGCAAACCAGCCCACAGGGAGCGGGCCAGATGTCGCATACGATGACTGAGCATGGCACGGAGATGGCCTGCCGGATCATGCCGAAGCCTGCTTAACAACCTGACCAGGCGCCACGCCTTGCCGGACTGTATTTCTCCCAGGATACGGTCATGGTCCATCACCAGCGGCTTGTGCGCTGCCTCGGCCTGATGGCGCGCCTCAGCCTCATGGGCATGTCGCGCACGCAAGAAGGATATTGCCCGTAACTCACCACTGAGCTCATCATCCGAAAAGCTGGCCTCGGGCTCCGGCAGCCGGTCGCTGTAGCCAAGGCGCAGAAAGTCATCCGCATACAGCGTACGAATCAGCTCTGCGCTTCTGGTGGTGATCAGATCCGGCCTGAAGGGCAGCAGATCCTCATCAGGGATCAGCCAGGGCGCCGGCTCGTCTATCGTCTCATCAATCTGCCGGGCCAACGCATCACGCAGCCCCTCAGGCTCTTCGATCCGGAGCAGGGCGGCGTACTGGATCAAGTCAGGGCGCAGCAGCACGGTCTGTGGCGTCCAGTGCGCATCCCAGCACAGCGGCGTCTCCCATTCGGCGAGATGCTCAAGGAAGGCCTCGAAAGCCTGCGCCAGCTCCTGCCGGTCGTTTATCGGGCAATTGAAGAAATCAAACTGGTGATAACGGGCAGCAAAAGCCGGGTCGCGCAGCAGAAGCTTTGACTGCCACGCAGAGAAAATTCTGCGATAGGGATTGCGAACAACGGCGAACCGGAAAAAATCCGGCGCACCCAGTGCCTGTTCCAGCGTCTCGGACGGGGCGGCCTGCCTGCCGGCAGACGATATCTGAAGACGGGCAAACCATGCCCTGATCGATACACAGCCAACCGCCGGCACGACAACGCACAGCATCTTGCGGTGCGCAGCCATGAGGCTCGCTGAGTTCAAGTAGCGGAAGATTTGCGCCTTGTCCGCAGCTGGCCAGCACGCAATGGGAATAAGCACGAAAATTCATCTCAGATCGCTGATCCATTATAGAGTAGCGCCGTCGAATAGCCAGTAAACCGACCCGACTGCAGACAGCCCCCCCCAAGCAGCCCTGCCATGAACAGCAGATGAGCGCCGACGAAATGACATCCCCGTCAGCCCCGGACCACAAGAACCGGGCCCACCAATAAAATCGGGGCGCGACGGTCTTCTGACTCGCCCTCACCGCAACAACGTCACCCCTGCCGAACAGTCCATGACCAGCCGCCGCGTGGCGGGTTGCAGCTCACCATCCAGCTGCCAGGGTTGCGGCTGGTCAAACGCCAGCTCCAGATGCCGACAGGCAGTGCGTGTGAGGCCGACACGTCGCGGCAGATAACCGCGATGCAGCAGGGGCAGACTGCTCACCAGATGCACAGGACTGGGGTTGCCACGCAGCAGGGTCATGCCGTTGCCGGCGTCACTGAGACCGACCTGGAAGCCCAATGGCAAGGTATCCACGGTCATGGCGAGCAACACGCTCAGTTCAATATCGACGGCCGGTTGCTGATCCACGCTGAGGCGCACGGACACAGGCTCGAACAGTGCCCGGGCCAGGGCACCACGGGTCAGGATGGCGCCGCTGTATCTCAGCATGCTGGCCAGCGCCTGACCGAAGCCGCCCCCATGGGCATAGTAGTGCGCCAGGAAACGCGTCGGCACACCCAGCCCGGCGACGAATCCGACATGCCCGGTGTCGGTTTGCAGTAGGGGTTTGCGTACCGGCACGGCGCCGTTGCCCTGGCGCAGGCCGCGCACCACGCGCGCCAGGGTATCAAGGGGTGCCTCGCGGCGGCCGAGCACCGCCGCAGCGACCATATTCATGGTGCCGGCCCTGACCGGCAGCACGGGTGGCAGACAGGCTGCCCCCCAGCATGCGCACGCTTCGGCCAGCACCGCCGAGAGCGTGCCGTCGCCGCCGACCGGCACCAGGGCGCGGACCTGCGCTGGATCAATCGCGGCCAGAATGCGGCCGGTTTCATGGGCCTGGCGGGTGACGTGGACCCGACCATCAGCACCCAATATCCGGCTCAGCGTGGCCAGCAGGCGCGGCAAGGACTGGCGGCGCACCCAGCCGGCATTACCGTTCACCAGAACAATGATCATGCCGGCTGCCCGCCCGCGCCATGGCATCCCTTCATACGCGCTCCTTGATTTGCACCAGATTCATCAGCGCAATCATCAAGGCACTGTTTTGAAAATGAAATACCCGGGCCTGACTGACCTCCGGCCCGGGATGCCACGGCGCTCAGCAGAGCCCTTACCAGTTCTCGGTATTCGAGCTGCACTCGGAGTCAGCGGCACTGATGCTGCAACGTACACGCTTGATGATCTTCAGACCGGTTTTGTCATAAATCCCCTGTTCCGCAATCGCGACACGCGAATCACGCAACATGATGGTGTACTTGAGCATGTTCTCCGGCGTCAGATCGCCCCAGGTCGCCGCCGGGATGTCCCTCTCGGCCTTCTTGATCAGTGCCATGGCGCGGTCGTACTGGGTCAGCCAGTACAGTCGCGACTTTTCGCCAAAGCCCGCGGGGAATTTGGCTTTGTTGAGAATGACCTGATAGGTCAGGATCAGGATAGGGAAACGCTGGATGGCGCCCTTGGTCCCGATGCCGCGATACAGCTCGAGCGGGCGGTAAGCCATGGCCGGCGCAGCGATCATGTCGACCGAGCCGTTGTTGAACTTGCCGGCGAAACTGGTGATGTCGGCTGACACCGGCTGCGCCCCGATCTTCTGGATCATGATGGCCTGCGCCTTGTCGTAATCGAAAGAGGCGATCTTCTTGCCGGCCAGCGACTCCACCGTCTTGATGTTGCGGTCATTCACCACCGGATAGGCCGTGCCGAACGGCAGGATGCCGCCGACTTCGTAGTTGCCCCGGACCATAAGCTTGCCCGCTGCTGGCGCGCTGAACGTCTGGATGGTCTTGCGCACGACCTCGTAACTGGCCGGCATGTCGACCTTCTCATGACGCACGATGGTGGACGCGCCCAGAGAGTCGAGCGCGCCCGCCGTCGGGTTGAACTGGCGTGTGCGGAAACCGGTGGCCATGACGGCATCGCACTGACCGGCCAGCAGATCTTCGGTGGCCACGCGTTCGTCGGTATAGCTCTTGATGCTGATCTGCGCCCCCATGGCCTGGGCTGCCACGGCGTAATCCTTGGCCATGTTGGTCATGTCGCCGGCACTGCCGAGCAGATCGTAGACGCAAAGCTTTTGCTCCGCCTGTGCCTGCGGAGCAACCGCCAGGCCCGCCAGCAACAGCGATGAAATGAGCTTCTTCATGAGCTTTCTCTTCTTGTGGGTGATGGTGTTTTGGTGATGCCGATTTGACCGCGTCAGCACCGATCAGGCCGCACGCATGAAGGCGGCGATACCGCTGCGGCGGTTGGCCTCGCACGCCAGTCGACGCTCGCTTTCCGTGGCGTAGTCACGGTCCCAGGCCAGCACCTTCGGCGTCATGAGCCGGTGCCAGAGCGGCGGCACCAGAGCCACGACGATGGTGGTGAGATAACCGCCCACCATCATGGGAGCATCCGGGAATGGCCTCAGGTCCTGATACGGCACTTCGCCCTGGGCATGGTGATGCGAATGACGCGTGAGGTTGAACATGGTCCAGGAGCTGATGCGCTTGTTGGTGTTCCAGGAATGGCGCGGCTGTACCGGCGTGCTCGGGTCACGCACCATGCCGTAGTGCTCCATGTAATTGACGATCTCCAGCAGCGCCTTGCCGGCAAGCGCACAAACCACGAAATAGCCGGCCGCAGCCCAGCCGCCGGCCAGCCAGGCCAGCGCCACCAGCCACAGGCTCATGAGATGCCCGCGAATCACAGCATTGAACGGACTCAGGGCCATGTGCCCGGCACGCTTGAGCCGGCGCGTCTCGATATGCCAGGCACTCAGGTTGCCGCGTACCGTCGAGATCAGGACATGCGCGTAGACATTGCGGCCACGCGGTGCGGTGGCGGGATCGTCGATGGTGGAGACGTAGCGGTGATGCCCGTAGACATGTTCGACGGAAAAGATGGTGTCGAAGCTGAAGGCGAGCAACCAGCGGCCGATCAGCAGGGACACCGGATCCCAGGTGCGATGCGTCAACTCATGTGCCGGGATGGTGCCGATCACACCGATCATCAGTCCGGTCAGGAACACGCCGGAGACATGATGCCCCCAGTACGTGGCCTCCCGCGCGGCGAGCGCGTCGTAACCCGTGAGCTGCTGAACCAGCGCACCAAAGCCGAGGGGGTCGCCGGCGCTTACCGCCCAGACGGCGGCGAACACGATCAGCGACAGCAGCGGCAAAGCCATCCAGAGCTGAACGGTGAGAATGACCGGATGCCGGAAACGCGGCGTCTCGACATCATCGCCACAGAGGGCATCGCCTATCAGATAGATGGACAGGACGGCCGCCAGACCCGCGGTGACCCAGCCGCCGCCGGCGACAAGCGCGGCCAGCGACAACAGCCCGATGACATGGAAGAAGAAGTACTTGAGGTAGTGGAAAAGCATCATGGTGATGACCCTCGCAGGTGCGGAGTGGTTGTCAGGCCGTTGCCGGCAGGTCGTGTTGTGTCGTGAAGCGATCGGCATGGATGTGTGCGCGCACTACGCCCTGCGCCAGCAACAGGGCCTGTGCACTGTCGATCATGGGGGGCGGTCCGCAGAGATAGGCATGGCAATCCGGCGTCATGCGCTCGCCCATGTGGGCGGTGACGAAGCCGCGTGCACCGGACCAGTCCGAGTCATCCGGCTCGTCAGACAGCACCGGGACAAACTCGAAGCGCGCCGGCCAGTCGGTCGCCAGCGCCCGGATGACCTCAAGGGCGTAGAGATCCCGCTGGCCGCGTGCGCCGAACAGCAAGGTGACAGGCCGTGCGACACCGCGCGCCCGGGCATGTTCAAGCAGCGCCAGGATGGGTGCCAGGCCACTGCCGCCCGCGACCAGCAGCAAGGGAGCATCCGCCGGTCGCAGCCAGAAGTCGCCAAGCGGGCCGGCGATGCTGACGCGATCCCCGACCATGGCCTGCTCGTGAACATGCGTGGAAAAAACCCCGCCCGGCACCTGGCGCACGAAGAAGCTGACCTGGGCATCAGGTCGCACCGCCGTCGCGAAGGAGTAGCTGCGCGACAAGCCCGGCAGGGACTGCAGTGACAGCTCGGCAAACTGGCCGGGCTTGTAGCGCAGCGAATCTTCCAGCTGGATGCGCAATTCGACGATGTCGTGGGTCAGCTGATCGCGCGCCACCACACGCCCGCTGACCGAGCGCAGAGCCGGGCCATCGCCCAGCGCCACCGCGATGCGGATATCGGAGCGCGGCACGCTCTGACAGGCGAGGATGTAGCCCTGATCCAGCTCCGCGTCACTCAGGATGTAGTCCGAACGGGTCAGCTCCCTGACCTGGCCATCCAGCAGACGGCACTTGCAGGTTGCACAACCACCGACACGGCAACTGTAGGGGAAATCGACACCCTGCCTGAGCGCCGCCTGCAGCAGGGTCTCCTTCGGCTCAACGGTGATGACGGCATCGTTGATCGTGGCCGTCATCACCTTGGGCTTGCTCATGCGCCAGAACATATGCCGCCTCCGTTTTGCTTGCACCGGGTCATCCTAAAAGCCCGCCTGCAGGCATCAGAGGTCATGCGTTGACATCAATGGGTCATTTATTGACAATCGGGAAAACCATCAGACGTCTGCCATGAAAGACGCGGATCTTTACCTTCCCTCCCAATACGTTCAGCAAATCGCCGACCAGATCACGCGCATGGGCGCACGCCTGCCTGACTGGTTTCAGGAGTTACAGGAGCCCGGCCCCACCGGTGAGCTGGAAGTGCAGCACCTGTCACTGGCAGCCTTCAGACAGCTGGTGCTCGATGCCATCAGACTGACCGGCGACCCGGCCTTTGGCCTGCTGGTGGGTGAGCGTTTGCTGGTCAACAGCCACGGCATGCTCGGCTATGTCACCTCGCAAAGTGTGACGCCCCGCGAGGCGCTGGAGCTGATCGCGCGCTACTTCCCGCTGCGGACATCACTGGTGCTGATCCAGCTGGAGCTGACGCACAACCGTGCCCGCCTCTGCTTTCAGGAAAACGCCGCACTGGGCGATATCGCACAGCCTGTGATCGAGGCCATTGTGCTGACCATCAAGAATCTGTTCGAGTACGTGACCATGGGCGTGTGCCGGGTCAGCGCGACGGCTTTCACCGTAGACACGCCGTCCTACTGCGCGTTGACGCGGGAACTGTTCGGCTGCGAGGTGGCATATCAGGCCGGCTGGAATGGCTTCGAGCTGCCGCTGACACAACTGGACAAGCCGGTGCGCGCCAGCAACCCGAAGGCGCTGATGCAGGCCATCCAGCGCTGCCAGGAAGAGCTGTCCCGCCTCGCCAGAAAACAAGGTCTCGCTTCACGGGTCCGCATTCTGATGCTGGAGAAGCAGAACGGGCTGCCGTCACTGCAAGTTACCGCGCGCCTGCTCAACCTCACCCCGCGCACCCTGCACCGCCGGCTGATCGAGGAAGGCACGTCGTATCGCGACATTATAGAAAGCATCCGCGAGCAACTGGCCATGGACCATTTGCGGGATACCCAGCTGTCACTGCAGGAAATTGCCTTCATGCTGGGCTATGGCGACATGGCCAACTTCCGGCGCGCGTTCAAGCGCTGGACGGGAGAGGCGCCCAGCCTCTATCGCAGTCGGCTGGGCGCGCCGGATCAGGCCAGCCGGGAAACCTCGCGACCCGCCTGATGCCGAGCCGGTTGTCAGCGCACAGCCGGCTTGTGTATGGTGACGCGACCCGTTTCATGATCAGGCGCCCTCAATGATTCGCCACGCCCTTGTCACCGTCATCGCGCTCGCTTGCGCCAGCACAACCGCGCAGGCCGCTCCCTCGGCCGTTACCTATTTCTTCGGCTCGGTTGGCTACTCCAAAATGGACATGTCCGAGATCAAGGACAGGGTCACGGCCAACACCGGCATTACCGACCTTCACAGCAAGGACAGCTCGCTGACCTATGCCGGCGGCGTGGGCGTGAACCTCAATGATCACGTCTCGTTCGAGGCGCAGTACATGCACATGGGCAAGTTCGAACTGTCCGGTGGCGGCGGCACCCTGAATGCCAAGCTCAACGGACTCAGCGTCGGCGGCATCGGCCTCTATCCGGTGTCACGCGACACCTCACTGTTCCTGCGTGCGGATGCCATCTATGTCCATGCCAATATTCAGGGCGACACCGCCGATGAGTGGCAGCCGGCCGCCGGCCTCGGCATCGAGCACAACCTGGGCAGCGGCCTGCATGTGCGCGGCCAGTACCAGCATGTCTTCCTGCGCAGCGATGACCTCAAGGCTCCGGTCGACAACGTGTCACTGAGCCTGCTGCAGGCGTTCTGAGGCCGTCGCCCCATGATCGCATTCGTCCCCATCACACGAGCACCAAGATGAGCCATCTCGAATCCGTCACCGACAATATCTGGGCCGCCGCCGCACCACAGACCTTCGCCGGCTTGCATGTCGGCACCCGCATGACGGTCCTCCGCCTGTCCGGTGGCGGCATCATGCTGCACTCGCCGATTCCCATGGATCTGGAACTGGTCGGCGAGATCAATGCGCTCGGGCCGGTGCGGCATATCATCTGCCCCAACCTCTTTCATCATCTCTACGCTGGCGATGCCCAACGGCTGTGGCCCGAGGCCCTGCTGCACGGCCCCCGCAAGCTGCAGCGCAAGCGCAATGACCTGACGTTCGATCAGGTCCTGAACGAAGACCTGCATGCCGAACTCCAGTCCGACCTGCAAGCCATCAGCATTGAGGGCAGCCTGCTGAACGAGACGGTCCTTTTCCACCCGGCCACCGGGACGCTGATCGCCTCGGATCTGGTGGAGCACTGGCGCACCTGCTCGCATGCACCGACCCGCGTCTACCTCAAACTCAACGGGGCCCTTGGCAAAGTCACCTGGCCACGTCTGATGCGTGCGCTCTACATCAACCGCAAATCGGCACGCGCCAGCGTGGATCGCATCCTCGCACTGCCGGTCGAACGCATTGTGATCGGCCATGGCGAACTGATTCGCGAGAATGCCCGGGAAGCACTGCGCGAAGGCATGGCCTGGCTCTATTGAGTTGTCGGGAAACGCTGTCAGTTTGTCACTTGCATGCAGTGCCCTCCCCGGGCCCTGCATGCTAGCTTGCTGACTCATCCCGCCTTCATCACGGAATCACCGCTCATGTCCGCCCAGCCGACCACCAGCCCGGAAACCCTCCCGCTCGCCGATGCCATCCGTCAGCGTCGCTCGGTTCGCGGCTTCCTGCCGACGCCGGTTCCGTCTGACCTGCTGACCCGGATTTTCGAGCTGGCTCAGCTCGCGCCCTCGAACTGCAATATTCAGCCCTGGCAGGTATTCGTGGCCTCCGGCCCGACCCGCGATGTACTGCGCCAGCGCATGTTGTCGAGCATAGCGACCGGGGAGGCCATGAACCCGGCATTCGGCCTGATGCCGCAGCTGGACAAAATCTACCGGCAGCGCCAGGTCGACTGCGCGATGGCGCTCTACGGCAGCATGGGTATCGCCCGTGGCGATCAGCAGGGGCGCATGAACGCGCTCCTGCGCAACTACGAGCTCTTTGATGCCCCGCATGTCTGCTTCATTGCCATGGACCGTCGCTTCGGTGTGCCGATGGCCGTCGATATCGGCATGTATGCCCAGAATCTGATGCTGATCATGACGGCGCACGGCATCGGCTCCTGTGCGCAGGGCGCCCTGTCCTACTACCCGGATATCGTCTGCGATGTCTTCGGTGCCGACAAAGAAAGCACCGCGATTCTGTTCGGCCTCTCGTTTGGCTACGAGGACACCCTCGTTTCCGCTAATCGCACGCGTACCACGCGCGCGGCGCTGTCAGAGAACGTGACCTTCAAAAGCTGACTCAGGGCAGGGTCGCTCAGCACGGCAATCTGACAGTCGGTAGCCGGCATGGCTGTCAGCACTGGCGCCGCCTGTGTATAACTGGCTGATCGCCACCTGCAGGACAGCCGCATGGGAAAGCCGAGCACGCCACGCAACAAGGGACTGGTCAAGCGCAGCCTGGGTCAGGCTCTGGATGTCGCCGAAATGGCGGGCGGGGTCGCCCGTGATGTCGCGGGCCTGGCGCGCGATGCCGCACGGGGTCTCGCCGGCACCGCCGGGGAGGTCATCGGCGCCACCGGTGAGGTCGCACTCAAGGTCGCGCAGAGCTATCTCGGACGCTCGACCATCACGCTGCCGTTGCCGGAGCCCTTGCTCAATCACCAGATCCGCCAGCGTCTTGAAGGCCGCGGCCCTATCGACCACATCACCATCGATTGCGGAGATGACCGCCTGCGTGTGCTGGTCGATGGTCATTATCTGCGTGTCATCTATACCGTCAGGCTGCATTTCGCAGTGACACGGTGCGTGGTCAGCGACAGCGAGCGCAGCATTTACCTGCAGCAGGTCGATGAACATCTCGATGCCCAGCTGCGGCAGGCCAACTTCGCGGTCAACTGGGTCGCCCGCCAGGCCAGCAGCCGTGCGTTTCGCCTCGCCAACAAGCTGCCGCTGCCATCGCTGGCCCATCAGGTCATCAAGGATATTCCCGGCATTCATCCCGATGGACACAGGCGCTGGCGCATTGATCTCGACGAGGCCGGCCTGATCGACTTCATCGAGAATCGGTCGTGGATGCTGGACAAGCTGGTTGAGTTCACCGACTTCAGCATCCTGCCAGGCCTCAACGTGCTGCGCGAAAGCCGGGAGCTGCTGCAGCAACTGGTGAATCAGTTCGACGTGCGGGCACTGCGCGTGCAACCGGGACGCCTGGAGGTCAGTGTCGGCATCAGAAAAGACTGATCCCGGGATTGGCCACGGCGGTAACGCCGACCGATCAGCCTTCGAGAATGCGCTGCAGCACCGGCCTCAGTAATCGCAGCACGGCGTCACGATCGAGATCAGGATTGCGGATGGCGCGCACCCGCAGACCATCAAAAACTGACGCGATCAGCGCCGCCTGGGCCGCACGTGTCCGGGTATCGGTCAGCGGCTCGCCGGGATGACGTGCATCCCATACCCGCTCCATCAGGTCCTCGAGTTGCCGGCATAACGCCTGCTCCGAGGCGCAGACGATTTCAGCCACCTTGGGATTGCGACCGGACTCGGCAACGATCTCCATGAGCAGCGCTGATTTTCCAGCGTCGAGGCAACGGTCCAGCCCTTTGTCCGCCTGCTCGATCATGGCGTGGAAGACATCCGTTTCACGCCGGAAGCCTTCGAAGCGTGTGTTCGTGATGGCTTCATCGGCGGCCACGATGGCCGCGATGATGGCTTCTTTATTCTCGAAGTAATGATAGATGTGGCCGACGCTCATGCCGGCGGTACGCGCAATCAGCTGCATGCTGGCGCAATGGAAGCCATGCTCGCGGAAGCACTGGCTGGCTGCATCCAGTACCTGCTGGCGTCGGGCTCCGGCACGCGTATCGTCACATTTGATTTTGGGCTTTTCCATGATCGGCCTGCTGGCGAATTGTGAAGATTTTAACGCGATCGTTGACTTTCCGATGGGTCAATCCTAACATCATTTTAGAATGAACGTTCAATCTAATTTTAGGCCAGCCATCTCTCCCCGCCTGCGGATGCAGAAGATGACCGGCTATCGGACGCCGGAATGAGAGGAGCAAAAGAGATGATGAGCAAGCACAGTGCAGCCGTACTGATCAGTGCCCTGGCGGCCGCCGTGGCCCTGACCGGCTGCGGCCAGCAGACAGAAACGCCGGCTCAGGGCCCGGCAGAGGTCGGCGTGGTCACCATCCAGCCGCAGAAGCTCGCTGTCACCACCGAGCTGCCGGGCCGCACCAATGCCTACCAGATCGCCGAAGTCCGGCCCCAGGTCGGCGGCATCCTGCAACAGCGTCTGTTCCGTGAAGGCGCCGACGTGAAAGCCGGCGCACCGCTTTACCAGATCGATCCGGCCACCTATCAGGCCGCTTACAACAGCGCCCGCGGCTCGCTGGCCAGCGCGGAAGCCAGCGCCCTTCAGGCCCGGCTCAGGGCCGGTCGCTACCAGGAGCTGGTCGCCATCAAGGCCGTCAGCCAGCAGGACTATGATGATGCTGTGGCGGCACAACAGCAGAGCGCGGCCCAGGTCGCGGTGGCGCGTGCCGCTGTCGACAGCGCCCGCATCAACCTCGGCTACACGCGCGTGACTTCTCCGATCTCCGGTCGCATCGGCAAATCGTCAGTGACCTCGGGCGCCTTGCTCACCGCCAACCAGACGACGACGCTGGCCACCGTGCAGCAGCTCGACCCGATCTATGTCGATGTCACCCAATCCAGCACGGAGCTGCTGCGGCTGCGCCGCGCGGTTGACGCCGGACAGGTTCAGCGTGACGGCGGCAAGATCAAAGTCCGCCTGCGCCTTGAAGACGGCAGCGTCTACAGCCAGACCGGCACACTGGAGTTTTCGGACATCACCGTTGACCCGGAAACCAGCACGGTGACGCTGCGCGCGGTGTTCCCGAACCCGCGCCTGGAGCTGCTGCCGGGGCTGTATGTCCGCGCCGAGCTGGCTGAGGGCGTTGATGAGCAGGCCATCCTGGCCCCGCAGCAAGGGGTCTCGCGCAACAGCAGGGGTGAAGCCACGGCTTTGGTGGTCGGCGCCGGCAACAAGGTCGAACCGCGCACGCTACAGGTCAGCCGCACGGTCGGTGACAAATGGCTGGTGCGCGACGGCCTCAAGGCCGGTGATCGCCTGATTGTCGATGGGCTGCAGAAGGCCAAGCCGGGCAGCGAAGTGAAGCCGGTCCCGTTTACCGCCACCACGTCCACAGCGGTGGTGCCAACCGTGGCCACCGCCAAGCCGTAAGCCAGGAGCTCAGACATGTCGCGCTTCTTCATTGATCGCCCGATTTTCGCGTGGGTGATCGCGATCATCATCATGCTCGCCGGCGTACTTTCCATCGGGTCTCTGCCGGTGGCGCAGTACCCGAACATTGCACCGCCATCGATCTCGATCAGCGGCAACTATCCGGGCGCATCCGCCAAGACCGTCGAAGACTCGGTGACCCAGGTCATCGAGCAGAAAATGAAAGGCATTGATGGCCTGCGCTACCTGTCGTCGAGCAGTGACTCGGCCGGCAGCGTCAGCATCACGCTCAGTTTCGACAGCGGCACCAATCCCGATACCGCCCAGGTGCAGGTTCAGAACAAGCTGCAGCTGGCCATGGCGCTGCTGCCGCAGGAAGTCCAGCGCGGCGGTCTGACCGTGGCCAAGGCGACGCGCAACTTTCTGCTGGTGATCGGCTTCGTGTCTGAAGATGGCAGCATGACGCAGTTCGACCTCGGCGATTATGTCTCGGCCAACGTCGTCGACCCCATCAGTCGCGTCAAAGGCGTCGGTGACACCCAGCTCTTCGGCGCCCAGTACGCCATGCGCATCTGGCTGGATCCGGCCAAGCTGCTGAGCTACCAGCTGGTGCCGGCCGACGTGTCGGCGGCCATCCAGGCCCAGAACACCCAGGTGTCGGCCGGACAGCTCGGCGGCGCGCCCGCGATTCCGGGCCAGCAGCTCAACGCCACCATCACGGCGCAGAGCCGTCTGCAGACACCGGAACAGTTCCGCAACATCCTGCTCAAGACCACCCGTAACGGGGCCAGCGTCTACCTGCGGGATGTCGCCCGCGTCGAACTTGGCAGCGAGAACTACGGCACCATTGCACGCTTCAACGGCAAGCCGGCGACCGGCCTCGCCATCAAGATGGGTACCGGCGCCAACGCGCTGGAGACCGCGGCACTGGTGAAGGCCAAGGTCGCCGAGCTGGAGAAGTTCTTCCCGGTCGGCATGAAGGCGGTATTTCCCTACGACACCACGCCGTTCGTGAAGCTCTCGATCGAGGAAGTGGTCAAGACCCTGGTCGAGGCCATCATCCTGGTCTTCCTGGTGATGTACCTGTTCCTGCAGAACTTCCGGGCCACGCTGATCCCGACCATCGCCGTGCCGGTGGTGCTGCTCGGCACCTTCGGCATCCTCGCGGCCTTCGGCTATTCGATCAATACGCTGACCATGTTCGCCATGGTGCTGGCCATCGGCCTGCTGGTCGATGACGCCATCGTCGTGGTCGAGAATGTCGAGCGCGTGATGGCCGAGGAAGGCTTGTCGCCGCGCGAGGCCACGCGCAAGTCTATGCAGCAGATCACCGGCGCGCTGGTCGGCATCGCCCTCGTGCTGTCGGCGGTGTTCGTGCCCATGGCCTTCTTCGGCAGCTCGACCGGCGTCATCTACCGCCAGTTCTCGATCACCATCGTGTCCGCCATGGTGCTCTCGGTCATTGTTGCCCTGGTGCTGACCCCAGCCCTCTGCGCCACCCTGCTCAAGCCGGCCGCCGCCGGCGGCCATGGCCACACCACCGGTTTCTTCGGCTGGTTCAATCGCACCTTTGACCGCAACAGCCGCCGCTATCAGGGCCTCGTGGGACACATCATCAGCCGCAAAAAGCCGTGGCTGATCCTCTATGGCGCCATTGTGCTGGCCATGGCGGTGCTCTTCGTCAAGCTGCCGACCTCGTTCCTGCCGGAAGAGGACCAGGGCTTCATGTACACCATGATCCAGCTCCCGGCGGGTGCCACCCAGGAGCGGTCACTGCAGGTGCTCAAGCAGGTCGAGCATCACTTTCTGGTGGATGAGAAAGAGAATGTCGAGGCCATGTTTGGCATCGTCGGTTTCAGCTTCGCCGGCAGCGGTCAGAATGCCGGCCTGACCTTCGTGCGCTTCAAAGACTGGTCCCTGCGCCAGCGCGCCGACCAGAGCGTGCAGGCCATCGCCACCCGCGCCAAGACCGCCTTCGCCAAAATCCGCGATGGCATGATCTTCCCGATCGTGCCGCCCGCCGTGCGTGAGCTCGGCAATGCCGGCGGCTTCGACCTGCAGCTGCAGGATCTCGGCGGCCTGGGTCATGACCAGCTGATGGCGGCCCGTAACCAGCTGCTGGGCATGGCGAGCCAGGATCCCGCGCTGGCCGGCGTGCGGCCGAACGGCCAGGAAGACACGCCCGAGTACAGGCTCGACATCGACCCGCAGAAGGCCACCGCCCTCGGCCTCTCGCTGGCTGATATCAACAGCGTGCTGAGCTCGGCCTGGGGTGGCAGCTATGTCAACGACTTCCTCGACAAGGGCCGCGTCAAGAAGGTCTATGTTCAGGGCGATGCGCCATCGCGCATGGTTCCGGAAGACCTCGGCAAGTGGCATGTGCGCAACAAGCAGGGCGAGATGGTGCCATTCTCGGCTTTCGCCAGCGCGCACTGGAGCTACTCCTCGCCCCGCCTGGAGCGCTACAACGGCCAGCCTTCGGTCAACATCCAGGGTGGCGCGGCGCCGGGTCACAGCTCGGGTGAAGCCATGAAGGCGGTCGAAGCGCTGGCGGCCAAGCTGCCAGCCGGGATCGGCTATGAGTGGACCGGCGTGTCCGATCAGGAGCGCAGCGCCGGCGGCCAGGCCGGGATGCTCTATGCCATCTCGCTGCTGGTGGTGTTCCTCTGCCTCGCCGCCCTCTACGAGAGCTGGTCGATTCCGTTCGCGGTCATGCTGGTGGTGCCGCTGGGCATCATCGGCGCCCTGCTCGCCACCCAGCTGCGCGGCCTGACCAATGACGTCTACTTCCAGGTCGGCCTGCTCACCACCATCGGTCTGGCCGCCAAGAATGCGATCCTGATCGTGGAGTTCGCCAAGGAGCTGCAGGAACAGGGTCGGACGCTGGTAGACGCCACCCTGGAGGCCGTCCGTCTGCGACTCCGGCCCATCCTGATGACCTCACTGGCTTTCGGACTTGGCGTACTGCCGCTGGTGATCAGCAATGGCGCCGGCTCCGGCAGTCAGCACGCCATCGGCACCGGCGTACTGGGCGGGATGATCTCCGCGACCGTGCTCGGCATCTTCTTTGTGCCGCTCTTCTTCGTGCTCGTGCGCGCCTGGTTCAAGGCGCCGCCAGCTCACGAAAAGCCGGCCCGTGAACACGAGGAAACCCTGTCATGACGACCCGCCTCCTGAAAAACAGCCTGCTGGCTGCGTCGATATCCCTGCTCGCGGCCTGCACCACACTGGCTCCCGACTATCAGCGCCCTGCCGCGCCGGTCAGTGATCACTGGCCGACTGCAACCAGCAGCACCCGCCCGGATACGGCCGCCGCCAGCGCGCTGAGCTGGCAAGCCTTCATCGCCGATGACCGTCTGCGTCTGCTCGTGGCGCTCGCCCTGGACAACAATCGTGACCTCCGCGTGGCGGCGCTCAATATCGAGAAAGCCCGTGCCCAGTACCGCATCCAGACCGCTGAGCTGTTTCCCGCCGTCGGTGCCGGTGTAACCGGGAGCCACTCGCGGATCTCGGCCGATCTGTCGGGCACCGGCAGCAGTTACGTCACCCGTAGTGTCACCGCCGATGTCGGCTTCAGCACCTACGAACTGGACTTCTTCGGTCGCCTGGGCAGCCTCAATGCCCAGGCCCGCGAAAGCTATCTCTCTACCGTCGAGACCCGGCGCATCACCCAGATCAGCCTGATCGCCGAAGTCTCGTCAGCCTGGCTGACGCTGGGCGCTGATCAGGAGCTGCTCGGGCTCGCGCGGGATACCCTGAAAGCGCGTCAGGACGCGCATGACCTGATTGCACGCAGTGCCGAACTGGGCGCCGCCTCGCACCTGACGCTGGCCCAGGCCCGTACCGGCCTCGAAGTGGCCCGCGCCGATGTCGCCAGCTATACCAGCCAGGTGGCACGTGACCGCAATGCCCTGACCCTGCTGGCGGGCACAGACATTCCGGCCGGACTCCTGCCGGATGCCCTGCCCGATCAGGTTGCCAGCCTGCGGGACCTGCCGGCCGGCATCCCTTCCGAGGTGTTGCAGCAGCGTCCGGATATTCTCGCGGCCGAACACCGGCTGCTGGCAGCCCATGCCAGCATCGGTGCCGCACGTGCCGCCTTCTTCCCGAGCATCACGTTGACGGCCGATATAGGCAGCGCCAGCCATCAGCTCTCAGGTCTGTTCGAGTCGGGCACACGGGTGTGGGGATTTTCACCGCAGCTCAACCTGCCGATATTCAGTGGCGGCCGCTTGCTGGCCAGCCTCCGGTCGGCGAAGGTGGATCGCGACATCGCAACGGCGCAGTATGAAAAATCGATTCAGAGCGCCTTCAGGGAAGTCGCCGATGCACTGGCCGACCATGCCACGCTGGATGAGCAATGGCGTGCGCGTCAGGCGCTGGTGACCGCCAGCCAGGACAGTTTCCGTCTCTCGGAAGCGCGCTTCAGCAAGGGCATCGACAGCTATCTGACGTTGCTCGATGCCCAGCGCACGCTCTACAGCGCCCAGCAGAGCCTGATCACCACCCGCCTATCGCGCGAGAACAACCTGATCACGCTTTACAAGGTGCTCGGTGGCGGCGCCATGGCACCGGTCGACGGACGCTGAGGCAACATCCCGCGCCTGGCCTGGGTCGGGCGCAAGCCGGTGTTGCGGGTGAAGGCATGGTGAAACGCGCTGCGGCTGCTGTAACCGAGACGGCGCACGACCTCATCAATGGCGCGACCTTCGGCCAGCAGATCGCAGGCGACATGTGACATGACATGGCCGCGCAAATAATTGAAGGTGATGTTTTCGTTGCCGAGATACTGTTGCAGGGTACGTCTCTTGAGTCCCAAATCGAACGCAACCTCCCTCAAGCTGACGCCCTGGTCGTTTTTCAGGCGCTCAAGCAGGATATCCACCACCTGACCGGCATGACTCTCCAGAATGCGGTCATGTGCCCGGAAGGTGTCAAAAACCATCTGCAATGTCCGCTCCATGCCCACCGAGTGATAGCGCGCCCGGCGCGACAAGATGACGTCATCCATAACAATGCCTGAGCGCTCGTCACTGACCTCCAGACCGAAGTCCTGCTGCGCCAGCTCCGGGTAGCGTCGCAGCAGGGCCGGCGAAACAATGACCTGGCGAATGCGCCCATCGTCTTCTGACGGGAAATGCCGCAGCAGATTGAGCAGCAGGCCGAACACGACTTGTTCGTGGCAACCACGCGCCGCCGGTGCCACCTGGGTGATCGAAAAGGTCATGCTGCAGGCGTCGTCGGGTCGCGACTCCAGCGCACACCGATAACCCGGATGCGTCAGCTGCAGGGTGTGGCTGAGATGGTCACAGGCAGCGCCAAAACTGGGCTTGGCGCACAGCAGCGCGCAGAGTCCGGTCATCTGGGCCAGATCCACACGGAGGGCACTGGCAAAGATGCCGGAACCCAGACTGGCGAGATGGTCGTCAGCGGCCACCAGCAAACGGTCCAGCTGCGACCGCGTGAGTGAAGCGGCGCTGGCTTCGGGCGGGAGGATGTCCAGCAGGGCCCGATACGCCAGCTGGTCAAAGCTGACCCCGGCGCCCAGGCTCCAGTACTGTGCCATGACCAGCCAGAACTGGGATTGCATGAGGGTAAGTGAGGCAGGCATAGTCCATTACGCTTGTTTCATTTATTTCATACTAGTAGTCATTTACCGAGATCACAACCCGACGCTTCTGCTTCCCAGGCCGGCAACCGACTGTGTATAAAGGCTGCAGTCGCCACGCGGAATCCGACATGACTGACGAAATGCCTGAAGCCCCCGAAACGCCCGCGGCCCCACGCCGTCGGCGCGTAGATATCAACCTCGAACGTGCGGTCGGCCGTGCACGCGATGTCGCCGGCAAGGCCACGCTGGCCGCCCGCGAAGTCGTCGATGCCGCCAGCGAAACGGCTCGCGAAGTCGCCGGCATGGCCAGCGAAACCGCCAAGGGAGTCGCTGAAATCGCCAATGAGGCCGCCCGCTCCGCCCTGCAGATCGCCTCGGAAGGCGCGCAGGTCGTGGCCCAGCTCGCCGAAGATGGCGCCAAGGTAGCGGCCCAGATCGCGGGTGACACGGCCAAAGCCGCCGGCCAGATTGCCAAGGAAGTCGCGCTGCAGATGGCCCAGGCTTATCTGCGGAAATCCACCCTGACCCTGGCGCTGCCGGAAAGCCTGCTCAACAAGCAGATCCGTCAGAAGCTCAAGGGCAACCCCAACATCGACCACATCACCGTGTTCTGCGGGGACGACCGCCTGACCGCGGCGGTTGATGGTCACCACAACCGCCTGATCTACACGGTGGAGCTCGATTTCGACGTCCTTGAATGCAAGATCTCGCGCGATGAGCAGTACCTGCGGGTGCGTCAGGTCGGCGAAGAGCTTGATGCCCAGTTCCGCCAGACCAACGTCGTCACCAACTGGGCCACGCGTCAGATCGGCCGCGGCGCATTCTATGTCGCCAACCGGCTGCCAACCCGCTCGCCCGTCAACCAGATGATGCAGAACATGCCGGGCGTACGTCGTGAAGGCCCGCGCCTTTGGCGTATCGATCTCCAGAAGACGGCGTTGGTCGACTTCCTCAACAACCGCTCATGGATGGTCGAGAAGCTGCTCAGTCTCAGCGACCTGTCCGTGCTGCCCGGCCTGACCACGCTCAAGGACAGCCAGGAGCTGTTGCTGCAACTGGTCAACCAGTTCGAGATCCGCGATCTGCGCGTGCGACCGGGGCGGCTGGAAGTGCTGGTCGGCATCAACGCGAGTTGATTCGGACGGCGGCGCGGCGAAACACGCCAAGAAAAAGGGCTGCCGAGGCAGCCCTTTTTCATGTCCGGCATTCAGCCGGGCTTTTCTGTGCCGCCTCAGATGCCGTTCTTGGCCAGCTTCTTGAGACCAGCGCGGATCGGCGTTTCGAGCGCCTTCTTGATGACCCAGCCGGTGCCCGGCAGAGCCGAGTCGAGGGTGATGGTGTAATGCAGACGCGAACCGCCTTCGTACGGATAGAACTTCATCACGCCGTAGTGATCCTTGACCGGCCAGCCGCCCTTGGTGATGGTGTACTCGATGAGCTGGTTCACTTCGGTCTTGGTCACGGTCTCTTCCAGTGCCAGGCCCGGAGCCAGGTTCATACGACGCACCGAGCCGACACCGTTCACCGAGCCCTGGCCATCGCGCACGCGCTTGATCTTGGCCGGGAAAATGACGCCGAGATTTTCGTGATCACTGAGGAAGGCATAGAGCTTCTCAACGGAGAACGGGAAAGCCTGAATCACTTCAATACGCTGCTGAGCCATGTCAACCTCTTCTGAAAATACGCGCAGTCAGATTGCGCAGACCCGTGATAGTAGCCATAAGCACAAAAACCGACAAGTCACCCTGCCGCACAAGACATGGACCGGCCACACCTGACTAGCGCAGCACATGACGGTCCAGCGCCGCCAGCACGCACTCGCGCATGTCTTCGCGCTCATTGGCGAGATGATGCGACGCCTCCGGGATCTCCACCAGGCTCTCCAGAAAGCTGTGCTGACGCACGAACCCGACGTTGTAGCGCCAGTCCACGGTGGCATCCTGCAACCCTTGCACCAGCGTCAGCGGAAAGCGGCAGGCCGGCAGCGACTGCATGTAGGCCTCCCAGCGGATCGCACTGGCGACCCAGCGCAGCGGCAATTCGCGGGCCTGCAATGGATCACGGTGCCAGACCAGGTCGATGAAGTCAGCGTCGCTGCTGCTGCGTCGGAAATGGCGCGGGATGGCACGCCGGAAGCGCCCCATCAGCTGAAAGCTGAGCTTGACCTTGCGCCACTG
This sequence comes from uncultured Paraperlucidibaca sp., assembly GCA_964511255.1. Taxonomy (GTDB): domain Bacteria; phylum Pseudomonadota; class Gammaproteobacteria; order Pseudomonadales; family Moraxellaceae; genus Perlucidibaca. The sequence continues at coordinate 65,872 of CAZEEQ010000007.1, read as the reverse complement.
GGCAATCCGCACCAGCGGTGCCCACAGCTGGATGCGCTGGAACTGCGGTCGCTGCCCGGCCGCGAGCGAGGACAGCACATGATCGAGCAGAATGGCACCGCCGGTACTCTGCCCCACGGCGACCCAGGGACCGGGCAGCTGCGGCTTGAGCAGCGCCAGGACATCGCGCAAGACCTCCTGGTAGTGCGAGAAATCCTCGATGTCGCCGGTGCCGCCGGAAGACAGGCCGTGCCCCGGCAGATCATAGGCCACCACGGCGTAGCCGCGTTGCAGACCCCGGCGGATGGCGTGCACGAACAGTCCGACATGGTCGAAGTAGCCATGCAAGACCAGCAGCGTGCCGCGCGCCGGCTTCAGGGGCTGAAAGACATGGGTGGCAATGTCGTAACCATAGGCCTCGACATGCCCGAAGTCATGCTGCGCGCCATCGGACGACAGGCGGTCGAACCCGTAGAAGGCGCAGTAGTCGGCCAGCACACCGCGCACCGGGGCGCGCACGGCGAGATCCAGCGCCGGCATGGCGCGACGCGCCTGGTCAACAGAGAAAGCAGCCAACAGCAGATCCTACGTGTGACGGGGAATGTCCGAGCTTACCGGGGATTCATGAAAGCTGCATGTCCGGCTGTTATTGACAACCAGAAAAGCTTGCGCGAACCTGCTTTTTGCGCAATTTCGCCAAGGATATGGTTATGCGTAACTCACCTCCCCTCCTTGCTGCAGCTTCATACCCGGTCGCGCTGCTGGATGAGGAGTTGTGAGCACTCTGTCCCATTAAAAAAATTAGAGTCAACAATCATGGTATATCAACTCCGAGCCCCTCTTGCCGCCGCCTGCCTCGCCTTGGCCACCGTCCCAGCCTACGCCGGCTTCCTAGATGCCCTGACCCAAGCCGCCAGCGGCCTCAGTGGCGACACTACTGCTCATATTGCTGCCGAACAAGAAGCTGCGGCCACCACCGCGATCAGCGCAGACATCAAAATCACGCCCATACTCGGCAGCGAAGGTAACTATATGTCGCCATACACCGAGGACAATACAGTCGCGCCGTGGGTTACCAAAGCCCTTAACGCCAAGGCGGGCTCCAATATTGGAGGTGCCGTGGGCAGTTACGCAGCCCAGGACGCCGTACAGCGCGCAGCGGGATATATACCCTTCGCTGGCATGTTCGCAGGCCAACTGGGGAAGGCCGTTGGAAACAAGGCTGGCCGCGAGATTGCAATTGCCGCCTCAGGGGGCTGGCCCTTCATCAAGGAAAACACCGACATCTCATTTGCCAGTATCTCGGATATGACGATCTATCTGCTCCAGAACAATCGTCAACATGGTGAGTTCGACTCCGCCATGTCCGCTACCGCAGCGATCTATCCCGAGCTGAAAGCCGAAATGCTCAAGTACGGCTATGCCGTGAAGTAAACAGGAGCCCAAATCATGAAAGCACCACTCCTTGCCCTGGCCTCGCTTCTCGTTACAACGGCTTGCGCCCCCATGTACGGCACGCGCGTAGATGACAGCGCCGGTCGTCCCACTGCTTATCAAGACCCACGCTCACAAGGCGCCATTCGTGGTGGGGTCGGTATCGAGTCACAAGACATCGTCAGCATGACCGATCAAATGATGCGCGACATGCTCGCAACGCCTGCACTGGTCAATCGCAGCACGCCCGCCAAGGTAGTCATAGACTCGTCCGACTTCAGGAACGATAGCTCTGCCCGCATTGACAAGGACCTGATAACCAATCGTCTACGCGTAGAGCTGAATCGCTCGGCTGCCGGACGGATGGTCTTCATTGGCAGGCGCAACATTGCCGCCGTTGAAGCCGAACGTGAACTCCGCGACAAGGGCATCGTTGATCAAGGCACGCGCCAAGCAGCACGCGCGACCCGCAGCTGGGACTTCAAGCTGGTTGGCAGCCTCAACTCGCAGGACCTGATGAACACCGCAGGTGACAAGTCACGCTATCAGCAGGTGACATTCGAGATGATCGATATCAATGGCGAGCTGATCTGGTCCGGCATGTACGAGATGAGCAAGGTGGGCCGTGACGATGTCATTTATCGCTAAATGTTGGCCCTCCACCGTGCTCGGCCTGCTGCTGGCCGGCTCACCCGTCATCGCTGATGAGTTGACTGCGCGCTATGAAAGCGCTGCAGAGAAGCTCAGCTCGGAAGGTGAGCGCAACAACGTACTGAACAATATGAACGCGGCATCGCTCTCTCTCATGCGCCAGGACTACGAGGCAGCCGGACGCCATCTCGATGATGCTCTGCTACGCATAGAGGCCATCTACTCAGGCGACGCCAAATCAGCCAAGGCGCGCAGCCTGTGGTATGCCGAAGGCAGCAAGGACTTTCGCGGCGAGCCCTACGAGCGTGCCATGGCCTACTTCTACCGAGGACTCTTGGACCTCACCAAAGGCGAATATGACAATGCCCGAGCAAGCTTCAAGGGCGGTCTATTACAGGATGCTTTTGCTGACGAAGAACAGAATCGCGCTGACTTCGCCAGTCTGATTTACCTTCAGAGCTGGACACTTCATTTGGAGGGCCGGGATCAAGAGGCTGCCGAATTCAGTAGAGAGCTTGGTCAGCTTCGCCCCAATCTACCAGCACCCGCTAAAAACCATAATCTGCTGGTCATCATTGAAACCGGCAAGTCCCCACGCAAAGTTGCCGATGGTGTCTCGCAAAACATCATGGTCTATCGCAAAGGCAAGCGTTTTAATGATGTCGCTGCCAGCGTCGACAATATGAAATTGCAGCCTATGGCGATCGAGGACCTTTACTACCAGGCTTCGACGCGCGGGGGGCGCCAGATCGACAAAATACTGAATGGCAAGGCTCAGTACCGCAGCTCTAGCGAACGCACCGGCGATGTACTAGGCAGCCTGTCCAGCACAGCACAGACCGTGGACTCGGTGATCGGTAATGGCTCTGCTGGTGCAGCCATCGCTGGCATTGGCGTAGCTGCGGGGGTGATTCAGCTTGTGGGCGGGCAAGTCAATGCTGTTGCCGACACTCGATACTGGCCCACCCTGCCTGACAGCATTCATATCGCAACCGGGCGTCTCGAACCTGGCCAGGAACCGCACGTCAACTTGCTTGATAGCCAGGGTAACACCCTACCCAACCAGCCGTATGTCTCCAAGCTGTTCAAGGACCCCAAAGACAACTACGTACTCTGGGTCAGATCTCTCAGCACCATCGAGAAATAATCATGAAAAAATTTATGCTGTGCTATGCCATTCCTCTGCTCAGCCTCACAGGCTGCGTGCAAGAAAACTATATCAAAGAAGGGCCGGCTCCCGGCATTTCGATTCACAATGCCAATGCGCCTTATGCAACCCTGCGCCTCAACAGTGTGGCCATTTTGGATCGCTCCCTGCAAAGTGAGCGCAGCGGTAAGCTGGCCATAGAGTCGACAACCTCACGCCGCACGCCAACTGACACGCTGGAAGCGATCGCAGTCATCCGCAATCGCACCAACAACCAGCAGGTCATTGAAGCCCGCGTCCAATTCTTCGACGCTGCCGGCGTGCCACTTGAAGGGCCCACCGCATGGAAACGCATCTTCCTTGATCCCAACGGAATCAGTGCCTATCGTGAATTTTCCGTTCGCACCGGTGACGTCGCCAACTACTACATAGAAATCCGGGAGGCACGCTGACCATGAAACAAGTTATTACTCTTGCCATGGCCTTCAGCCTTGCCATTCCATACGCTGCCGCCAGAACACCTGACAGACCGGGTTATCTCGACAAAGTTGGAGACACCCTCTATCTCGAGCAGGTCACGCCATCAGGCTCGGTCCCACCTGCGCGTGGCGTTCTGACAATTCAAGATACGCCCGAGCCTGAACCCTTACAGCCCGGTACTACACGTCTGCAGCAAGAGACAAATGTGCCGACCACAGGCTTTGATGAAAGTGCGGTTTCAAGTTTCGCATCAGCCTATCGCAAGGCCGGTAAGCCGCGCCTGGCCGTGTATTTCAATCGCGAGTTATCGGACGAGGTACGCGAGAAGGTCATCAGCGACCGGCAGGTTTGGGAGCACAATACTCACATCCAAGGCTCGCGCTCTGGCAAACCGGCTGCAGAACTGAACATCAACTCAAAATCGAGCAGCTATGAGGAATACGGAGTGGGGGTGACAGGCCTTCGCGATGATCCTTCGGAAAGCTGGAAATGGGAGTTTGAAGACAATGTCACCCAAGCACTGCTGAGCGCCAGCGCCAATGTTGTAGACCGCAGTACCATCTTGCGTCAGACCTCAGCCAACCGCGGAAACACTGCGGGTTATGGCGGCAATATCTCGACCAATATCAACGAGATGCGCGCTTTGGACAAATATGCTGACATTCTGATTGAGTTGCTAGTTGTACCCTCGAGCAACTCCCGGGTTGGCTATAACTTCAAAGCGACGGCAAAGTACATCAAGACAGGACGAGTCGTGGGCTCTGCCTTTGTTGATGGCCGTAGCAATCCCAATCCGGTTAAAACCTCATTTGTTGCCACTGACTCAGGATATAGCAAGGAAACTACCCAGGAGATCCCATCTATCTCCGACTTGTCCCGCGTGCTTTCACAAAAGCTCATGCGCGTGATGTCGCAAAACCTGAAATAGAAAGCTCACGCTGAAACCTGCCCGCTGTTGCTGTCGCAACGCCACTTGTCATGCTTATCGCCAATCACCCCAAAAGACAAAGGCCGCATCCGGAGATGCGGCCTTCGCCGAACAGCCTGGCGGGTGGCCGGGCGCACCATGGCGCCCGGCACTGCCACGCCTTTACTGCACCTGCTGGCGCAGCTCGCCACGGATGTAGCGTTCGGTCATGGCATCCAGCGACAGCGCGCGGATCTTGCTGGCCTGACCCGCACAGTTGAAGGCTTCGTAGCGGTCAACACAGACATCACGCATGGCCACGATGGTGTCCTTGAAGAACTTGCGCGGATCGAATTCCGACGGGTTCTGTGCCATGTGGCGGCGGATGGCACCAGTGGACGCCAGACGCAGGTCAGTGTCGATGTTGACCTTGCGCACACCGTGCTTGATGGCTTCGACAATCTGCTCGACCGGCACACCGTAGGTTTCCTTGATGTCGCCACCGTACTGATTGATGATCGCCAGCCAGTCCTGCGGCACACTGGACGAGCCATGCATGACGAGATGGGTGTTCGGGATGCGCTGGTGGATTTCCTTGATGCGGTCAATCGCCAGGATATCTCCGGTGGGCGGACGCGTGAACTTGTAGGCGCCGTGCGACGTGCCGATGGCAATCGCGAGCGCATCCACGCCGGTGTCCTGCACGAAGCGCGCCGCTTCTTCCGGATCGGTCAGCAGCTGCGAATGGTCGAGCACGCCCTCCGCGCCCACGCCGTCTTCTTCACCGGCCATGCCGGTTTCCAACGAGCCCAGGCAGCCGATTTCGCCTTCCACCGACACACCACAGGCATGCGCCATCTCGACCACACGGCGGGTGACGCCGGCGTTGTATTCGTAGCTGGTCGGGGTCTTGCCATCTTCGCCCAGCGAGCCGTCCATCATGACCGAGCTGAAGCCGAGCTGGATCGAGCGCTGGCAGATGGCCGGCGAGGTGCCGTGATCCTGATGCATGACCACCGGGATATGCGGAAACTCTTCGATGGCCGCCAGGATGAGGTGGCGCAGGAACGGCGCGCCAGCGTACTTGCGGGCACCGGCCGAGGCCTGCACGATCACCGGAGAGTCGGTCTTGGCGGCCGCTTCCATGATGGCGCGCATCTGCTCGAGGTTGTTGACGTTGAAAGCCGGCACGCCGTAGCTGTGTTCGGCGGCATGATCGAGCAACTGACGCAGGCTGATGAGAGCCATGTGATTTTCTCCTCAGGGCCGCCGCGCGGCCCGCTGTGAACAGGGCCGCCTGAGGCGACCCGTTGATCGGTAATGCTTACTTGGCTGCAGCTGCTTCGAGCGCCGCCACCGCCGGCAGCACCTTGCCTTCGACGAACTCGAGGAAGGCGCCGCCACCCGTGGAAATATAGGAAATCCTGTCGGCCACACCATATTTGTCGATGGCCGCCAGTGTATCGCCACCGCCAGCAATCGAGAATGCCGGCGAGGCCGCGATGGCTTCGCTCAGCACCTGGGTACCGTGACCAAAGGCATCGACCTCGAAAACACCGACCGGACCATTCCAGAGAATGGTCTTCGAGGCCTTGAGCAATCCGGCGAAGTGCGCAGCGGTCTGCGGGCCGACATCGAGAATCATGTCGTTAGGACCGACATCGGCGACGGCCTTGACCACCGGCGTGGCAGCCTGCACGAATGCGAAGAAATCTTCGATCGGACCGGTCACTTCGGCGACCACGACATCGGTCGGCAGCGGCACGCTGACCTTGGCGGCGATGGCTTTGGCGGTCTCGATCAGGTCATGCTCGCAGAGCGACTTGCCGACCGGGAAGCCGGCAGCGGCCAGGAAGGTATTGGCGATGCCGCCACCGACGATGAGCTGGTCGCAGAGCGTGCTCAACGATGTCAGCACATCGAGCTTGGTCGAGACTTTGGAGCCGGCAACGATAGCCACCATCGGGCGCGCCGGCTTGTCGAGGGCCTTACCCAGGGCATCGAGCTCGGCGGCCAGCAGCGGGCCGGCGGCAGCGACTTTGGCGAACTGAGCGACACCGTGAGTCGAGCCCTCGGCGCGGTGGGCGGTGCCGAAGGCATCCATCACGAAGACATCGCAGAGCGCGGCGTACTTCTGCGTCAGCTCGTCGAGATTTTTCTTCTCGCCCTTGTTGAAGCGGACATTCTCCAGCAGCACGACCTGGCCGGGCTGGACATCAACGCCACCGAGATAATCGCTGACCAACGGCACGGCCTGGCCGAGCTTGGCGGACAACCATTCGGCCACCGGCTTCAGCGAGTTTTCTTCGCTGTACTCGCCTTCGACCGGACGGCCGAGATGCGAGCAGACCAGTACCGCCGCACCTTTTTCCAGTGCCAGCTTGATGGTCGGCAGCGAGGCCACGAGACGGGCGTCGGAACGGATGACGCCGTTCTTCACCGGCACGTTCAGGTCTTCACGGATCAGCACGCGCTTGCCGCGCAGATCGAGGTCGGTCATTTTGAGAACGGTCATGTTCTGGCTCCCTTCAGGTCATTGCTTTCATCAGAAATTCGGGTCGGGCCAGCGTCGCGCACAAGTCCAGCAAGCGGTTGGCATAGCCCCATTCATTGTCATACCAGGCGAACACCTTGGCCTGGCTGCCGACCACCTCAGTCTGCGTGAGGTCTAGGATCAGCGATTCGCGGCGATGGTTGAAGTCGGCCGAGACCAGCGGCTCGTCATTGATGCTCATCCAGCCCTGACCCGTGGTGGCTGCATATTCACGCAAGCCGGCGTGCAGTTCGGTGACCGGCAGCGGCCGCGTCATCTGCACACTGAGGTCGATGGCGGCGACATTCAGCGTCGGTACCCGCAGCGAATAGCCGCCAAGGCGATCGGCCAGCGCCGGAAAAATCTTGCGGGCGACGCCCAGCGCACTCGACGTCGTCGGAATCATGTTCTGGGCACCGGCACGACCACGGCGCGGGTCGCGGTGCACATGATCGAGTAGCACCTGATCCGAGGTATAAGCGTGTATCTCGGTCATCAGCGCCGACTCGATGCCGGTCAGGCCCTCGAAGGCTTGCAGCAGCGGACAGAGCGCATGCGAGGTGCAGCTGGCCGCCGAGATGACGCGGTGTTCCGGTCGCAGGTCGGCCTGATTAACGCCGTGCACCACGATGGCATCGGCGGCATCGAACGGCGCCGCGCCGATGATGACGCGACCGGCACCGGCCTCAAGGTGGCGCGCAGCCTGGGCATGGGCACGGAACTGACCGGTGCACTCCAGCACGACATCGACGGCGAGGTGTCGCCAGGGCAGCTTCTCCGGGTGCGGCTCGGTGTAAAGCGCAATGCGCTGGCCACCGATGCGCAGCACGTGATCTTCCAGCACCACCTCGCCCGGAAAACGGCCGTGGGTGGTGTCGTAGCGCAGCAAGTGAAACAACGCCTCCGGCTGACCGATGTCGTTGATGGCGACGATCTGCAGCGGATGACGCTCACCCGCCTCGATCAGCGCACGCAGCACATGGCGGCCGATGCGGCCGAAACCATTGATGGCGACGCGCAGCATCGTCATGCCCGGGCCCCTGCCGGCCGGCCGGCGATCACGCCAGACCCTTCACCGCGGCCACGACGGCATCTGCCGTGATGCCAAAATGCTGGTAGAGCGCGCCGGCCGGTGCCGACTCGCCGTAGGTGGTCATGCCGACCACCGCGCCATCGAGACCGGTGAAGCGGTACCAGTAGTCGGTGATCGAGGCTTCGACGGCGACGCGCTTGCGCACGGCGGCCGGCAGCACCTGCTCGCGATACGCGGCGTCCTGGCGCAGGAAGGTATCCGGCGACGGCATCGAGACCACACGCACGCCCAGGCCCTCGGCAGCGAGCTGCTCGGCGGCAGCCACGGCCAGTGACACTTCCGAGCCGGCGCTGATGAGGATGACATCGACCTTCGCGGCATCACGCAGGACATAACCGCCACGGGCGATCGCGTCGATCTGGGCCGGCGTACGGGCCTGGTGCGGCAGATTTTGACGCGAGAACACGAGCGCGGTCGGGCCGTCCTTGCGCAGCAGGGCTTCACGCCAGGCCACCGCAGACTCGACGGTGTCGGCCGGACGCCAGGACGCCAGATTCGGCGTCTGACGGAGGCTGGCGAGCTGCTCGACCGGCTGGTGGGTCGGACCGTCCTCGCCCAGACCGATGGAGTCATGGGTGTAGACGTGGATGGCGCGCTGCTTCATGAGCGCGGCCATGCGCAGGGCATTGCGGGCGTATTCCATGAACATCAGGAAGGTCGCGCCGTAGGGGATGAAGCCGCCATGCAGGGCGACACCGTTCATGATGGCGCTCATGCCGAACTCGCGCACGCCATAGAATACGTAGTTGCCGTCGGCATGCTCCTGCACCCCGTGGCAGCCCTTCCACAGGGTCAGGTTGGAGCCGGCGAGGTCGGCGGAGCCGCCCAGCAGCTCCGGCAGCAGCGGGCCGAAAGCGTTCAGGGTGTTCTGCGAGGCTTTGCGCGACGCGATGGTTTCGCCCTTGTCGTTGCAGGTCTGGATCCAGGTCTCGGCCTGCGCGGCGAAATCAGCCGGCAGGTCACCGGCGAGGCGGCGCTGGAGCTCGGCGGCCAGCGTCGGGTGCGCCTTGGCGTAAGCTGCCCAGAGGCCATCCCAGTTCTGCTCCAGGACATCGCCCTTGGCACGGCCATCCCAGGCATCGTAGATATCCTGCGGAATCTCGAACGGCGCATGCGGCCAGCCCAGGGCTTCGCGGGTGAGCGCAATCTCGGCGTCACCCAGCGGCGCACCGTGGCAGTCTTCCTTGCCCTGCTTGTTGGGCGAACCGGCACCAATCACGGTCTTGCAGATGATCAGGGTGGGACGTGCGCCGTCGGCCTGGGCCTCCCGCGTGGCGGTGCGGATGGCATCGCTGTCATGACCGTCGATGGGGCCGATGACCTGCCAGCCGTAGGACTGGAAGCGCTGCACGGTGTCATCGGTGAACCAGCCTTCCACTTCGCCATCGATCGAGATGCCGTTGTCGTCGTAGTAGGCGATGAGCTTGCCGAGACCGAGCGTGCCCGCCAGCGAGCAGACCTCGTGCGAGATGCCTTCCATCAGGCAACCGTCGCCGAGGAAACAGTAAGTGAAGTGATCGACCACCGGGAAACCGTCGCGATTGAACTGAGCCGCCAGCGTCTTCTCGGCGAGCGCCATGCCGATGGCATTGGCGATGCCCTGGCCGAGCGGGCCCGTCGTGGTTTCAATGCCGGGGGCATAACCGAATTCGGGGTGGCCCGGCGTGCGGCTGTGCAGCTGACGGAACTGCTTGAGGTCATCGATGCCGAGGTCGTAGCCGGTCAGGTGCAGCAATGCGTATTGCAGCATGGAGCCGTGGCCGTTGGAGAGCACGAAGCGGTCGCGGTTGGCCCAGGCCGGGTTGGCCGGATTGAAACGCATGAACTGGCGCCACAGCACCTCGGCGATATCGGCCATGCCCATGGGCGCGCCGGGATGGCCGGAGTTGGCCTTTTGCACGGCGTCCATGGCGAGGGCGCGGATGGCATTGGCCAGATGGCGTTGGTTCAGGGGCTGCGCAGGCATGCAGGGGCTCCAGTCATGGGGGCGACCACCGGGCGGCTGTCAGCGGCAAGGCCACAGCCAGCACGGCAAAGGCGCAATTTTCACCGATTCAGCCTCCCGGGAGCAAACGTCAGAAGCCGCTGACGACAGGAATGAGACCGGAAACTGACAGAAAGTTGTCAGGGACAGGCGCTGCCATCCGCATTTCCATCAATAGTTTTCTATATTTATTAATTTTGATATTTGAAAGAAGTGCCGTTACACTGCCTGACCATGAGCATCACCCGTAACGCCATCTCTACGCTGGACCAACTGGCCGACCTGTCCTGGGCAGCCGGCGATCGTCTGCGTCTGGGCGTTTTGCGGGCGCTGGCACGCGATTCTTTCGGCGTCCTGGAGCTCTGCCAGCTCTTCGACATCAAGCAGCCGTCGATGAGCCACCACCTCAAGATTCTTTCCGAGGCAGGACTCGTCATTCATCGCCGTGAAGGCACGAACCTGTACTACCGGCGGGCACCGGCAGAGTCAGCGCTGATCGCCGAACTCTTCAATACCCTCGATACCACCGAGCCGGACCCTGATATTGCGCAGCGCCTGGAAACCGTACAGGCCGCCCGGGCCGAAGCCAGCCGCCGATTTTTTACCGAGCATGGCAGTGAATACCGCCAGCACCAGGACCTGATTGCGCGCCTGGCTGACTATGGCCCGCGCGTGGTTGAACGCATCGCCCAGCTCGCCCCGGGCGGCATCGTGCTGGAAATCGGACCCGGCGGCGGCGAACTGCTGCCCGATCTGGCCGGCATTGCCCGCCAGGTCATTGCCCTCGATGCCAGCAGCGAGATGCTGCGACAGGCCGAAAATCATGTCCGCAGCATCCATCCCGGCGGCGGCAACGTCCGCTTCGTGGCGGGCGATACCGATATCGCAGCCAGCCTGCAACTGCCACGCGCCGATGCCGTGGTCATGAACATGGTGCTGCACCATACCGCACGTCCATCGCAGGTCATGGCCGATGTCGCCGGTCTGCTGGCACCCGGCGGCACCTTCGTGCTCACCGAACTCTGTGACCACAGCCAGGGCGAAAAAGCCCGCGAGGTCTGCGGCGATGTCTGGCCGGGCTTCGAGCCGGGCCTGCTGACCACCTGGGCCACACAGGCCGGACTCCTGCCCGCACGCGAGGAGTACCTCGCCCAGCGCAATGGCTTCCGCCTGCAGATCCGTGAATTCACCAAACCCGAACCGGCTGCCCGCAGCCATCCCTGAAGACTTGCAAAGACAGGAATACGCGATGAGCGAATACAGCATTTTTACTTCGGAATCCGTCTCCGAAGGCCATCCGGACAAGATCGCCGACCAGATCTCGGATGCCGTCCTCGACGCCATCATCACCCAGGACAAGCATGCCCGCGTGGCCTGTGAAACCCTGGTCAAGACTGGCGTCGCCATCGTCGCTGGCGAAGTCACCACCAGCGCCTGGGTCGACCTTGAAGACCTGGTGCGCGGCGTCATCAACGACATCGGCTACACCAGCTCGGATGTCGGCTTCGACGGTTCCACCTGCGGCATCCTCAATGTCATCGGCAAGCAGTCCCCGGACATCAACCAGGGCGTCGACCGCGCCCGCCCGGAAGACCAGGGCGCCGGCGACCAGGGCCTGATGTTCGGCTATGCCAGCAACGAGACCGATGTGCTCATGCCGGCGCCGATCACCTATTCGCACCGCCTCGTCGAACGCCAGGCCGAAGCCCGCAAGTCCGGCTTGCTGCCGTGGCTGCGCCCGGATGCCAAGTCGCAGGTCACTTTCCGCTACGAGAATGGCAAGCCGGTCGCCGTCGATGCCGTCGTGCTGTCGACCCAGCACAGCCCGGATGTCAGCCTCTCCGACCTGCGTGAAGGTGTGATGGAGCTGATCATCAAGCAGGTCCTGCCGGCCGAATGGCTGCATGCCGGCACCCAGTACCACATCAACCCGACCGGCAAGTTCGTCATCGGGGGTCCGGTCGGCGACTGCGGCCTCACCGGCCGCAAGATCATTGTCGACAGCTACGGCGGCATGGCCCGTCACGGCGGCGGCGCCTTCTCCGGCAAGGACCCGTCCAAGGTCGACCGCTCGGCCGCCTATGCCGGCCGCTATGTCGCCAAGAACATCGTCGCCGCCGGCCTGGCCGACCGCTGCGAAATCCAGGTCTCCTACGCCATCGGCGTGGCGCTGCCGACCTCGGTGTCGATCAACACCTTCGGCACCGGCAAGATCAGCGACGAACGCATCATCGCGCTGGTGAACGAGCACTTCGACCTGCGCCCGTACGCCATCACCCGGATGCTCGATCTGCTCCACCCGATGTACCGCAAGACCGCCGCCTACGGTCACTTCGGCCGCACGCCGGAAACCCTGTCGGTCAAGAACCCGATCACAGGTGAAGTCGATACCTTCACGACCTTCACCTGGGAACGCACCGACAAGGCCGAGGCCCTGCGCGCCGCCGCCGGCCTCTGATGGCACCACCCTGGCGGCCTCCGGCCGCTGAAAACCGCCCGCGGCGCCTGCCGTTGGGCGGTTTTTTATTTCCCCCTTGCCTATTCCCGGCATTCCCGCAAAGCTCTGCGCAATAAATCGCGCCACTCACTGCGCCGGAGATACCTCATGCGTCGCACCGGACGCCGTTACCGCAGCGGACGCGCTGCCGAACACTACGACGTCATTGTCATCGGATCCGGCATCGGCGGACTCTGTCTGGCAGCATTACTGGCCAAACTGGGACGCCGTGTCTGTGTGCTGGAGCAGCACTACACGGCCGGCGGCTTTACCCATAGCTACGAGCGCGAAGGCTTCGAGTGGGATGTCGGCGTGCACTACATCGGCGAAGTGCACAAGCCGCACAGCACACTGCGCCGGCTGTTCGATGTCATCAGCAATGGCGAACTGAAATGGGCGCCGATGGACCCGGTCTACGACCGTATTGTCATTGGCAATCGTCGTGTCGATTTTGTCGCGGGTCGCGAAGCCCTGGCCGACAGCCTGATCGCCCAGTTTCCCGATGAAGCTGAGGCCATCCGCGAGTACATCCGCCTGGTCGATGAAACGGCGCGATCAGCACAGAAGTTCTTCGCCGGCCAGGCCATGCCGCGCCTGATCGGACGCGCCTACCGCGCAGCGCGCCCGATGCTGGTGCCGCGCAACTGCTTTCAGACCGTGCGTCAGGTTCTGGAAGGTCTGACGCAGAACCAGGAACTGATCGGCATTCTCACCGGCCAGTGGGGCGACTACGGCATGACGCCGACCGAAGCCTCCTTTCTCATGCATGCCACCGTCGCCAAGCACTATTTCGGTGGCGGCAGCTATCCGGTCGGCGGTTCCTGGCGCATCGCCGAGACCATCCTGCCGGTGATCCGCGATGCCGGCGGCGAAGTCTTCACCTATGCCCGCGTCGACGAGATCGTGATCGACAAGGGCCGCGCCACCGGCGTGCGCATGGAAAACGGCGACATCCTGCATGCCGATCAGATCGTCAGTGCCGCCGGCGCCGGCATCACCTTCAGCCGGCTGTTGCCGCCCGAAATCCGCGCCCGTCACGGCTATGCCGACAAACTACAGAAGGTGCGGGCCTCCGGTGCCCATCTCTGCGTCTACGCCGGATTCCGGGGCAGTGCTGCCGACCTTGGTCTGCCGCGCACCAACCTCTGGATCTATCCGACCCCTCATCACGAAGACAATGTCGCGCGTTTCCGCGACAACCCGGCCGCACCCTTCCCTCTGCTCTACATCTCTTTCCCGTCCGCCAAGGACCCGGCATGGGATGAAACCCATCCCGGCACCAGCACGGTCGAGATCCTGACCCTGGCACCCTGGGAGTGGTTCGAGAAATGGGAAGGAACGACCTGGGGACAGCGCGGCAAGGATTACGAGGCCCTCAAGGCGGGCTTCCAGGTCCGCCTCCTCGAGGCCTTGTTCAAGGAACTGCCACAACTCCGCGATGCCCTGGTCTATTCGGAGCTGTCGACGCCGCTGTCAACGGCCTGGTTCGGCAACTACCCGCAGGGCGAGATCTATGGCCTTGATCACGATGTCGATCGCTTCCGCCAGGAGTGGCTGCATCCGATCACGCCGGTGCCCGGGCTGGCACTGACGGGGCAGGACGTGGTCACCGCCGGGGTCGGAGGTGCCATGATGGGTGGGCTGATGACCGCCTGCGCACTGCTCGGCCGCCAGGCGTCTCAGGTCACAGACCTGCTCAAGCACTGGCAGGCTCCCGAGCCGTCAGAGACTGCACCCGGGACGCCTTGAGGGCTCAGATGCCCATGGCGGAGAGCTTGCGCAACGCCTCCGAGATGACCGACGACAACACCGGGTGCTCCACCGACATCCGGGCCTCCCAGGCCAGCATCTGATCCTCAAAAGCCCTGGGGTCTGGCGGCTGCGCCGCCTGCAACTGATGCGCCAGGTCATCGACGGCGGCCTGCAAGCGCTGCTGCTGGCCGCTGTCGAGATGCTGGCTGTGCAGATTGGCGCGCAACAGCGCCAGCTTCTCAGCCGTTTCTTTCGCCGACATGATTACCCCCTTGTCAGGACTGGTTACACTGCCAGCATACGCTCCTTGCAGAGAAGTCAGCCATGACCCCGACAGACAGCGTCGTAGCCAGTTTTCGCGCACGCTATCGCGCCGCCATCGCACCCGGCTACTCCGGACCGCGCCATGCCCTCTGGGTTGCTTCGGTCGGCCTCCTCGCCATCAGCGTGTCAGCGCTGCAGCTGCGTCAGGTTCAGCCCCTGGAGTGGCTGGTGCTGCTGGCCGCCCTGCTGATCGGCAACGTCGGCGAATACGCCATCCACAAGCGGCTCGGTCACCACAAATGGGCCCCGGCCAAACTCTTCTATCAGCGCCATACCGGCGATCACCACAGCTTCTTCACAAACCGCCAGATGCTGTGGGACAGCCCGCGCGACTGGCGTGTCGTGCTCTTCCCGGGCTGGCTGATCCTGGTCGTGCTGACCGTGGTTGCCGCACCGGGTGCCTGGTTGCTGAACACGCTGGTCAGCCCCAACGCCGCCTGGCTCTGGGCACTGGGGGTCACCGCGACGTATCTCCTCTACGAGATGCTGCATTTCAGCTACCACCTGCCGCGCCAGCACTGGTTACACCGGCACGTGCCCGGCCTTTGGCGTCTGCGTCATCTGCACGTGCTGCATCACCAGCGCGAGGAGATGACCCGCATCAACTTCAACCTGACTTTCCCCCTCACCGACTGGCTGCTGGGCACGCTCTGCTGGGCCCCGGAAAGCCGCGAAAACACCCCGGAGAAACTGACGTGAAAAACCTGCTCGCCTGTGCCCTGCTGCTGACCATTGCCCTCCCCGGCCAGGCCGCCGCTCCCGGACCGGAAGACCAGATCAAATTCCGCAAGGCCGCCTACAGCTTCGTGTCCTGGAATATGGGCAAGATCAAGGCGCAGGCCATTGACGGCAGCGTGGCCTACGACCCGCAGCAGATCCAGGCTGCAGCCAATGCCATCGCCGGCGTGGCCAACTCAGGCATGGGCGCCCTCTTCGGACCGGGAACGGAAAAAGCGGTGGGATCACAGAAGACACGGGTGAAGCCGGAGTTGTTCAGCAACCTGCCGGAGGTGGCCCGCCTGGGTCAGGACTTCAGCAAGGCCGCGAATTTTCTCGCACTGGAAGCCGCCAGTGGCGACCAGGCCCGTGTCAAGGCAGCGTTCGGACAGCTGGGTCGTACCTGCAAGAGCTGCCACGACAAGTATCGCGGCGACTGAGCCTCACCAGGCCGGCGCCGTACTGACTGCCGGCGCCGGCTCCTGCAGCCAGACACCGGAGGCCGCCCAGACCGTTGCGCCGGCCATGATCAGTGCCAGCAGCAGCGCCAGCCAGCCACCACCACGGGCCGCTTGCTGCGCGGCATCGGTGCGCACGGCGTCGCCATCGATCATGGCCCGCACCAGTGGCTGACGCTTGATGCGCACATGCCAGAAGATCGCGGCCAGATGCAGCAGCACCAAGGCCATGACGAACCAGGCCCCCTGGCGGTGCCAGCCGCTGACGGCGAGGCTGGTCTCGCCATTGACGAGGCGGTAGAGCGGGCCGGTGAAGGCGATATCATCCGTGGCCAGAAGACCGCAGGCGACCTGAAGGGCCAGAAAGACCAGCATGGCAAACACCGAGAGCGCGCCCAGCGGGTTATGGCCGGCACCGCGCCACTGTCCGCGCAGATAGCGCGGCAGCGCCAGCACGGCATGCAGCAGCGTGCTGAACCGGGCATAGGTCGAACCGCACAGCCCCCAGACCAGGCGAAAGGCCAGCAGACCGGCCACCAGCAGACCACAGCGGCCATGCCAGGCCATCCACTCGTTGCCAACCAGCCCGGTGACCAGCGAGGTCAGCACGGCAGCCGCCAGCAGCCCGTGGAACACGCGGGTGGGCAGATCCCAGACCCGCAGCTTGCTGTCACTCATGACTCGCCTCAGAACGTGGGCATCTTGAACATCAGTTCGATATTACGGTCGCGGGCCTCACCCTGTCGCGTACCGCCAAACGAACAGATGGTATTGATGCCGGCATCGCTGGTGAGTTTCTGCAGGCTGCCCGGGTCGAGCAGGAAGAACTGACAGCGGTCATCCTTGTCGGCCAGCGCGCGCGAGCGCTCGAAACCATGGGTCAGTACCGGACCGCGCAGGGTGCCGCTGCCATTCTTGTTGTCGAAAACCTCGATCAGGCGCTGCTCCTGGGGGAAGTCGATCAGCGAAGCCGTCTCGATCTGCCAGAAGCCGCGACAAGGCGACTGACCATCACTCCCCACACCCGCCTGCTTGCACACCACCGGGGTCGTCACCACACCGTTGCTGCCGGCCAGCGTGCCGCCCTCACTGGCAGCGACCTTGAACGGACGCACGCGATGGAGATGGGTGTGGCCGGCAACCCAGGCCAGCACGTTTGGCCAGCTCGCCAGCTCGGCATCGAGCTCGGCCGCCGTCAGGTCCTTGGGTACCGCCGCGCCGAAGACACCGTATTCGGCAAAGGTCAGATCGGGATGGTGCGAAAAAATCATGACCATCTGCCGGGCATTCCAGGCCTGTTTCAACTCACCTTTCATCCACTCGAACTGGACTTTGTCGAGGGTGCCGTCAGACAGCGCCAGCGGATTCCGCACGAGGTCCGTGGGAAGGCGCGGATCGCTGCCATCGATGATGGTGTTGAGTACGATCATGCGGAACTTGCCGCCACCGGCACTGAAGGCGTAGTAGCCATCGTTGCGCGGGTTGTTGTCATCACGGCGGGCGGCATCGGCGAAATTGAAACCATGACCGGCAGGCTGGCTGCGCGACGCGAAGAACTCCTTGATGAATTCGTGCTGCTGGATCATGTGATGCCTTCCGCTGGTCAGCAGCGACACCTCGTTGATGCCGACACCCAGCGGCAAGGTACCGCGCAGATAGCCGTCATGGTTGCCGAAAGCGACATACCACGGTGTCTTCAGGCCCTGATTGATACAGCCCGGTTCACCCTCCGTGCAGCGCAGCGCCTGCGGCAGGCCCGGGGCGCGCGTCAGGGTCTGACGGGTCGGATCGACACTGCCATCGGCACCGCGGCCGAACTGGGCGGCGAGCTGATTGGCGATCTGACGCAGGGTACGGGTCACCGTGAACTGGAAGGTCGGATCATTGATATCCGGATCCTCGCTCTGGCTGTCCGGCACGCCGCGTCCGGTGAATCGGGTGCAGAGCTGATCCAGCAGAGCTGCCGGGGTACCTGCTGGCAAGCCGGCAACGCAGGCCGTCTCGAACGCGCTCATCTGATCGTAGGTGCCGTCGAGGTTGTCAATGAAACGGCGGGCCTCGGCCACGGTGGTGAGGTCGGCGCTGTCGCCGGTGACCACCATGAATTCGGCGGGATAGGTCTTCATGCAGTCATTGCTGCGACCGATCATGTCATTCAGCACCTCGTCCGTGTATTCCTCCTGCAGACGCTGTGCCGACTCGAACAACGGGTTGATGAAGTCGGTAATGGAGGCGCCATTGATGGCCTGACCCTCGTCATCCAGAATGTGGTCATCGGTATAGTGCAGGAAGCGCAGCATGAGTTCGGCATTGGCGGGACGACTGCCTGCGGCCAGCTCGTTGCGGGTGACAAAGGCGTCCTTGCTGAAAAAGTGGCATTCGGCCGCCTGACTGGCCAGCGCAGCCGGCTCACCCGTGGACAGGCTGGCACCCTGACGGGTCGCGACCGGAGGGGTGGCGGATTCGCCGCAGCCGATGAAGGTGGCAACAGCGGCGAGGAGAAGACCCGCAGCGGGAAGCTGGCGCATGATGCACCTCGTTTTTGTTATTGTCGGATCAAAGTCTAAGCGTTTTTTCCTGCGTCCGGGAGCCCGGCATGTCGTCCATCCTGCCCACCATCAGCCTGCTGGTGCTGTCCAACATTTTCATGACCTTCGCCTGGTACGCGCACCTGCGCACCCTGAGCGACAAGCCCGTCTGGATCGCGATTGCCGCCAGCTGGGGCATCGCCTTTTTTGAATACCTGCTGATGGTGCCGGCCAACCGGCTGGGACATGCCACACTGAGTGTGAGCCAGCTCAAGATCCTGCAGGAAGCGATCACCCTGCTGGTGTTCATTCCCTTTGTCGTGCTGTTCATGAAAGAGCCGCTGAAGCTGGATTACCTCTGGGCCGGACTCTGCATCATGGCGGCGGTCTACTTCATGTTCCGCAGCTGAGCGCGCAACCGCCGGCGTGCGCCGGACCCGTCCGCGGGAAAGGTCCGGAGCCGGCGTTACAGGCGATAGATCAGACCGGCCTGCAGGATGGGCAGCACCTGGTAACGCTCCAGATCACGCTCGATCTGCCGGCGCTCGCTGGCGGTGTAGGCATCACAGGCGGGCTGCGGCGACCCCGGCTTGCAGGTTGCCGTCACCGTGACATCAGGCTGACCCGCATACAGGGCTCCCGCACTCAGGTGATAACCCAGGCCCGGCTCGTCGATCGGGCTTTCCCAGCCCACCGTGATGGCCGGCGCCACACGCTCGCCGAAGTCGCCCCGGACCTGGATGGACTGGACCGGCGCGGCCACCGGGTCAGTGAACTGGGATGCCACGAGATCAAACGCCGAGCGCTGATTGATGAGGCCGACCGCCAGCCGGAAATGGCCGCCGAACGGCGCCCAGCGCAGAAAGACCTGCGGATTGCGCAAACTGACATCGCCATCGTAGGTGGCTTCATCAGAGGCCACATCGCGGACCCCCTGATCCAGGAAGGTATAGCCGGCTGACAGCGCCAGATACTTGTTGAAGCCCCACTCGACGGTGGCGCCATAACCAGCGAGACCGGCCTGGGGAACGATGCCGAACGTGGCTGCCGGCGCCGACAGCGGGGTAAAAGCCGCGAGCGACAAGCCCAGCAGCGCAGTCATACGGGACAGGCGCATGAGGCCCTCCAGAACATGAAAACCAAGAGAGCGCCCACGCTACCACAGCGGCACCGTTGGCAGAATGAACCTGATCGCGGGCGCGGGACTGCGGGGTCGTGAATCTGCGCCGGAAAACCAATATCAATAAATTTGGATATTTATCTCGACCCCGCTATACTCGCGGCCTGTCCGGCGATCGAGGGGCGCTGCAGCGGAAGCTAATCCATGTGATGGCTTGCCGTCAGGCTCGATCGCATATCCTGTCAACGGCGCCCGTTCACACCGGAGTACTTCCCGATGAACGCTCAAGCCACACTGCAGAATTTCACCGATTTCAAAGTCCGCGATATCTCGCTCGCCGCTTTTGGCCGCAAGGAAATCATCCTCGCCGAAGCCGAAATGCCGGCGCTGATGGGCCTGCGCGCGCGCTATGCCCCGACGCAGCCGCTGGCCGGCGCGAAGATCATCGGCTGCATCCACATGACCATCCAGACCGCCGTGCTGATCGAGACGCTGGTCGCGCTCGGCGCCGAAGTGCGCTGGTCGTCGTGCAACATTTTCTCCACGCAGGATCACGCCGCAGCCGCCATCGCTGCTGCCGGCATCCCCGTGTTTGCCTGGAAGGGCCAGACCGAAGAAGAGTTCTGGTGGTGCATCGAGCAGACCGTGCTCAGCGAAGGCAAGCCCTGGGCTGCCAACATGATTCTCGATGACGGCGGCGATGTCACCGGCCTGATCCACCAGAAGTACCCGCAGATGCTGGAGACCATCCACGGCATCACCGAAGAGACCACGACCGGCGTGATGCGTCTGATCGAGATGGCCGCCAAGGGCGAGCTGAAAGTGCCGGCGATCAACGTCAACGACTCGGTCACCAAGTCGAAGAACGACAACAAGTTCGGCTGCCGTCACTCGCTCAACGATGCCATCAAGCGCGGCACCGACATGCTGCTCATGGGCCGTCGCGCCCTGGTCATCGGCTATGGTGACGTGGGCAAGGGCTCGGCCGCCTCGCTGCGCCAGGAAGGCATGATCGTGCGCGTCACCGAGATCGATCCGATCTGCGCCATGCAGGCCTGCATGGACGGCTATGAAGTCGTCTCGGCCTACAAGAACGGCATCGTCACCGGTCGCGCCGAAGATGTGGATGCGCGTCTGCTCGGCGAGACCGACCTGATCGTGACCACCACCGGCAACGACAAGGTCTGCGACAGCGCCATGCTGGGTGCACTGAAGAACGGTGCCGTGGTCTGCAACATCGGCCACTTCGACACCGAGATCGACACCGCCTACATGCGCAAGAACTGGGTCTGGGACGAAGTGAAGCCGCAGGTGCACAAGGTCTACCGCACAGCACCGGGCAGCGCCGCCAACCCGACCGACCCGAACTACCTGATCCTGCTGTCGGAAGGCCGCCTGGTGAACCTCGGCAACGCCACCGGTCACCCGTCGCGCATCATGGACGGCTCGTTCGCCAACCAGGTGCTGGCGCAGATCCACCTGTACGGCGAGAAGTTCGCCGACCTGCCGGCTGCTCAGAAGCCGGGCAAGATCCGCGTGGAAGTGCTGCCGAAGAAGCTCGACGAAGAAGTGGCTGCGGCCATGGTCGCCGGTTTCGGCGGCATCATGACCCGACTGACCAGCGCGCAGGCCGAGTACATCGGTGTGCCGGTTGACGGCCCGTTCAAGCCGGAAACTTACAAGTACTAAGGAACACGTACTGAGCCATGAGTCATTTCAGCATCGAATTCTTCCCGGCCAAGACCGAAGTCGGCGCCGAGAAGCTGCGTGATGTGGCCCGCCGTCTCGGCGTCCTGGGTCCCGAGTTCTTCTCGGTGACCTATGGCGCCGGCGGTTCCACGCGCGATCGCACGCTGGGGACGGTGAAGGATGTCCTGGCCCTCGGCCATGATGTCGCGCCCCACCTGTCGTGCATCGGCGACAGCCGTGACGAGATTGGCGAGCTGCTGCAGCGCTATCGTGACATGGGCATCCGCCGCATCGTGGCGCTGCGCGGCGACCTGCCTTCGGGCATGGGCGCCAGCCAGGGCGAGCTGCCGTTCGCAGCGGACCTGGTGCGCTTCATCCGCGAACAGCACGGCGATCACTTCAAGATCGAAATCGCCGCCTACCCGGAAAGCCATCCGCAGGCCGCCGACCTCGCCACTGATGTGAAGCACTTCGTCTCCAAGGCGAATGCCGGTGCCGACAGCGCCATCACGCAATACTTCTTCAACGCCGACAGCTACTTCCACTTCGCGGATCGTGTGCGTGCCGCCGGGGTCGAGATTCCGCTGATTCCGGGCATCATGCCGATCACCAACTTTGCCAATCTGGTGCGCTTCTCGGATGCTTGCGGCGCCGAGATCCCGCGCTGGATCCGCAAGCAGGTCGCCGCCTTTGGTGACGACAGCGTCAGCATCCAGCAGTTCGGCGAAGAGGTGGTCACCCGTCTCTGCCGCCAGTTGCTCGATGGCGGTGCGCCGGGGCTGCACTTCTACAGCATGAACCAGGCCGAGCCCACGCTCGCGCTCTGGCAGAACCTGGGGCTGTAAAGCCCCGGCGTTCACCCCCGCCACGCTTGTTCCCATCCGGTGCCTCTGCTATTCAGGATATCCATGATCCTGTCTGAGTCATCCGTGATGAAGTCGTTACGACGCCTCGCTTCGATTCCGCTGCTCTTTCTGTGGCTGACAGGCTGCGCCTCCGCGCCGGCAGTCCCTGAACCAGTGCCGGCCCATTACAACGGACCGCTGACCCTGGCACGTCTGGACGGCATCGGGCCGATCAGCATCCGTGCTCAAGTACCGCATCCGGTGCGCACCCGCTACACCTCGATCGGCAGCCGCCTGCCCTTCTACGGCATGCTCATGCCCGACAAGCCCTCGGCCACGCAGGCACCAGCCCCTTTCGGCGAGTTCGCCCTGGATCCGCTGCTGGATATTTCCGCCGTCACCACCGCCGAACTCAGGCGCCAGCTGGCCGGCTCCTCCCTGTTGTCCAGCCGCCTCAGCGGCACCGGTACCGGAACGGCTACCGGCGCGGCGCCGGCTGCCCTGCAAATCGAGATCGTGCGCATCAGCATCTTCGGGAAAGATGTCAGCAACGTCAGCTGCCAACCACTGATCCTCATGCAGGTTCGTCTCGTCGACGCCCAGGGTTATCTGCGCTGGCGCAGCGGACTCACCGGCAACCGCATCGATGACCGCGTCGGCTATCCCTGCCAGGATATCCAGCACAAGCCTGAAGTCGCCGTCCGTGCCCTCACCGAAGCCCTGCAGGCCGCCATCGCCAGCATCGTCGACAGGATCTGATCATGCCCCGGCTGCGTTCACCCCTGTGGCTGCTCACGGCAGCACTGGCCACCGCCCCAGTCTCGGTACCGGCCATGCCGCCGGGCGACATCCTGCAGGCGATTGCCCAGCGCCAGGCCACGCCCGAGGCCGGTAGCGGGCGTTACCCGCTGAGTGTCGCCCGCAGCGCGCGCGCCATGGCGGTCACGGCGCATCCGCTGGCGACCGAGGCCGCACTGGAGATGCTGCGCGCCGGTGGCTCCGCCGCCGATGCGGCGGTTGCGGCCCAGGTCGTGCTCGGCCTGGTCGAGCCGCAATCATCGGGCCTTGGCGGCGGCGGCTTTCTCGTGCATGCCCACCAAGGTAAGGTCACCGCCATTGATGGCCGCGAAACTGCGCCGGCCAGCGCCCAAGCCGAACGCTTCCTCGACACCGAGGGCCGGCCACTGCCCTTCGATGCGGCCCTCGCCGGGGCACGGGCAGTCGGCATTCCCGGCACCGTCGCCCTGCTCGCCGAGGCGCATCAGCGCTGGGGCCGCCTGCCCTGGTCGCGTCTGCTGCAGCCGGCCATCCGGCTCGCCGAACAAGGTGTGCCGGTATCGCATCGCCTCAGCCTGCTGAGCGCCCAGGACCGCCTGCTGGCGGCCAACCCCGGCACCCGCGCCTTCTACTTCGATGCCGACGGCAAAGCCTGGCCACAGAACCACCGGCTCAGAAATCCGGCGCAGGCCCGCCTGCTGCGCATCCTGGCGGCCAAAGGGCCGCGGGCTTTCTATCAAGGCACACTGGCTGCCGAGATGGTGGATGCCCTGCGCACGGCCGGCAGCGACATCACGCTGGCCGACTGGCAGGCCTACCGCGCCCGCGTGACACCGGGGCTTTGCCGTCCCTTGCAGGCCTGGCGCATCTGCTCGGCGCCGCCCCCCGCCGGCGGACTCACCGTGCTGGAGAATCTCGGCCTCTGGCTAAGCGCTGAAGCCGCTGCGCAGTCCACGTCAACCGCACCACCAGGCCTCACGGCCGCACCCACTGATCTCGCCCCCGCCAGCCTGCACCGCCTGCTCGAAGCCGAGCGGCTGGCCTTCGCCGACCGCCAGCGTTACAGCGCCGATCCGGCGATCACAGAGGTACCGGTGGATGGCCTGCTCGATCCGGCCTACTGGCAGGCCCGTGCCGCCCTCATCGGCGAGCGTGCGGCCGGCGTGGTTGCCGCCGGCGTGCCGGCCGGCGCGCCCCTGGCCGCCACCGACCGCCAGCTGCGCGAAGTCGGCACCAGCCATCTCGCCATTGTCGACAGCCGCGGCCACTGGCTGGCCATGACCAGCTCGATCGAGGATGCTTTTGGCAGCCGGCTGATGATCAACGGCCTGATGATGAACAACCAGCTCACCGACTTCAGCTTCGTGCCCGTCCTCGACGGCCTGCCGGTGGCCAATCGGGTCGCACCCGGCAAGCGGCCGCGCAGCGCCATGTCACCGACGCTGGTACTCGATGGTCAGGGGCAGCCCCTGCTCGCCGTCGGCTCGCCGGGCGGCAGCCGCATACTCGGCTTCAATACCCGCCTGCTGGCCACCTGGCTGGCCGGCCAGCGCGATGCCGGCGCGCTGGTCTCTTTGCCGCATGCGCTCAACCGCAATGGCATCACCGAAATCGACAGTGATCTCGCGCCAGCAACACTGGCTGATCTCCAGGCTCGCGGGCATGATGTCCGCAGCGTCGAGATGACCAGCGGCCTCGGCGTCATCGTAAGACACGGCGACAGCCTGCAAGGCGCCGCCGATCCGCGCCGTGAAGGCCGTGCCGCAGGCCTGTGAGAGCGCCGCCGACACCGCACCGGGAAACGCCAGTCCCTCAACCGGAGGCATCATGCCCCTGCACCGACAAATACTTTTCGCGCTGATCACCGGCCTGTTGCTGGCACTGGCGCTGCACCCGCTGGAACCGTCACTGCGCGATGGCGTGCTGGAAGGCGCGCGTCTGATCGGCACGCTCTTCCTCAATGCGCTCAAGGCCGTGGCCATCCCGCTCGTGGTGGTGACGCTGATCGCCGGCATCGGCGGGCTCAACCAGCGCCTCGGCCGTCTTGGCGCCATCGCCATCGGCTTCTACGGTCTCAGCACCCTGATGGCGATCATTGCCGGCCTGCTGGTCGCCAACGTGATGGCGCCGGGCCTGAACGCGACCGCACCGGAAGGCGGCTGGCTGGCATCGGCGGCACTGCAGTCAGGCCACGGCAGTCTGCCGGCAGCCCAGGATGCATCGTGGCGTGACACCCTGCTCGCCATCGTGCCCGCCAATTTGTTCAAGGCCGCCGCCGAGGGCAATCTGCTCGCGCTGGTCCTGTTCGCCCTGATGACCGGATTGGCCATCCGTGCCCTGCCCGACGCCTTGCGCGACGTGCAACGGCAGTTCTGGGACGGGCTTCAGCACGTCCTGCTGACATTGGTGATGTGGATTCTCAAGACGGCGCCGCTGGGTGTCGCGGCGCTGGTCTGCAGCAGCGCCAGTCAGGTCGGCTGGGCGGCGCTGCAACCGCTGCTGTGGTTCATGGCCACGGTCATCCTCGGCCTGCTGCTGCATGCCGCCGGCAGCCTCGGCCTGGTGCTCTGGCGCGTGGCCAAGGTCTCTCCCAGGGCGCATGCCGAAGCCATGAGCCCGGCCTTGTGGATGGCCTTTTCCACGGCATCCTCCGGTGCCACGCTACCGCTGACGCTGCGCTGCCTCAACGAACGGGCGCATGTGCCGGCCGGCGTCACCAGCCTGACCGTGCCGCTGGGCGCGACCCTGAATCTCGATGGCACCGCACTCTACGAATGTGTCGCCGTCCTCTTCCTGGCGCAGCTGCTGGGCGCGGACCTGACGATCGCCGATCAGCTCATGGTCATGCTGCTGGCGCTGGCCACCTCCACCGGCATGGCCGGCATTCCGGCCGCCAGTCTGGTCGCCATCAGCCTCATCCTGCAACGCCTGGGACTGCCGGCAGAAGCCCTGGGGCTGCTGCTGATCACCGACCGGCCGCTCGACATGTGCCGTACTGCCGTCAATGTCTGGAGCGACTCGGTGGCAGCACGGCTGGTGGCGCGCTACTACCTCCGGGATGAAGCCGCCACGGCCGGCGCCATCAGGGCGCCCTGAAGCCGCGCACGACACGCACCAGCGCCTCCCGCTCCGGCAGCGCCAGGGTCTGCTCATAGGCGGGCATGATGCGCGGACCTTCGTTGATGCGACGCAGGATGCGGGCGTCGGTCTGGCGCTCCTGCCAGTCGGCATCCGAGAAATTGCGGGCAAAGTAGAGATAACCGCGCCAGGTCGCGGCCTGACCATTGTCGCCATGGCATTTGGCGCAGTGCGTCTGGTACAGGGCGGGGCCGTCAACCTCGGCCAGCACCAGTGGCGAATACGACAACAGGCAGGCCAGCCAGCCGGTCAGCAGGGCGCGACGAATATCCATGGTGTGACTCCGGGCCATCCGATTCACCCCAGGATGGGATGACGGACAGCTACCATAGGGATTATGGTCGGCCATCGCCGCACTGCATACCGCCGCTGATCGTACAAACCCCGGACAAGGCAAGACATGAGCAACCAAGAGATATCCCGCCGCGACCTCAGGCACGTCTGGCACCCCTGCACGCAGATGCATGATCACGAGCAGCTGCCGCTGGTGCCGATCCGGCGCGGCGAAGGCATCTGGCTGGAAGACTTCGATGGCAAGCGCTACCTCGACGGCATCAGCTCATGGTGGGTCAACCTCTTCGGCCACGCCAACCCCGACCTCAATGCCGCCTTGCGCCACCAGGCTGACACCCTGGAGCATGTCATCCTGGCCGGCTTCACCCACGAGGCCATTGTCGAACTCAGCGAACGCCTGGTGGCGCTGGCACCACCCGGGCTGGAAAAATGCTTCTATGCCGACAATGGCAGCTCCGGCATCGAAGTCGCGCTCAAGATGAGCCTGCACGCCTGGCGCAACCTCGGCCAGCCCGGCAAGACCCGCTTCATCGCGCTGGAGAACAGCTATCACGGCGAGACCATCGGTGCCCTTGGCGTCACCGACATTCCGCTGTTCTCCGAAACCTACCGCCCCATGCTGCAGCCGCCGCTGCGCGCGCCCTCGCCGGATGCCTCGCAACGCCGTGACGGCGAGAGCGATGCCGATGTCGCCCGCCGGCAGTTCGTCGCCATGGAAGCCCTGCTGACACAGCACGCGCACGAAGTCGCCGCCGTCATCGTCGAACCCCTGATCCAGGGTGCTGCCGGCATGCGCATGTACGATCCGGTCTATCTGACCCTGCTGCGCGAAGCCTGCGAACGCCACGGCGTCCACCTCATCGCGGACGAAATCGCGGTCGGTTTCGGGCGCACCGGCACGCTGTTCGCCTGCGAGCAGGCCGGCATCACCCCGGATTTCCTGGTGCTGTCCAAGGGGCTGACGGCGGGCTATCTGCCGATGTCGGTGGTGATGACCACGGAGGCCATCTACGACGTGTTCTACGATCGTTACGACAGCCTCAAGGGCTTCCTGCACTCGCACAGCTATACCGGAAACGCCCTCGCCGCCCGTGTCGCGCTGGCCTCGCTGGATCTCTTCGCGCGGGATGACGTGATCAACGCCAACCGCGAGCGCAGCCGCATCCTGGCCGAGGCATTGAAGCCGCTGCGCAGCCATCCGAACGTGCTTGAGATACGCCAGAAGGGCATGGTCGCTGCCATCGAGCTGGTCCGCGACAAAGCCTCGCGCGCCCCCTACGACTGGCGCGAGCGGCGCGGGCTGGCGATCTTCCAGGCCGCACTCAGGCGCGGGCTGTTGCTGCGCCCGATTGGCTCGGTGGTGTATTTCATGCCGCCCTACATCATCACGCCGGAACAGATCCGCTGGATGGTGGCGACGGCAGCAGAGGCCATCGAGGAAGGTCTCGCGGCACCGGCGGGAAGCTGGAGCGAGCGCGGACCGGAGATGGCGTAAGGCCGGCGCATCCGGGTCAGAACCCCGAGCCCGGCTCCTTGAGAAACGCCAGCTCCTCCGCCGTCGACTCGCGGCCGAGGATGCTGTTGCGGTGCGGGAAGCGGCCGAAACGCGCGATGATGTCACGATGGCGGACGGCGAAGTCGAGCTGCCCGGACAGACCCGGCTCGGCATAGCGCCGCACCGACTCATCCTGCATGGCGAGCAGCTCGCTGTGCATGAACGGCAGATAGAGCACCCCCCGCTCGCGCGGACTCAATGTCGCCGTCTGACCACTGCGGACCAGCTCCTGGGTCAGCACCAGCGCCATGCCATCCTGAGCAAAGGCCCTCGGGGTATCGCGATGGATGTTGCGCGAGAACTGGTCGAGCACGATGACTTCCGCCAGCCGGCCGTGCGGCGACTCGCGCCAGTGCCAGAGTGCACCGGCACTGGCGGCTTCGTGGCAGGCACCGAAGCGCTCGCGCAGCCGGGTGTCGAAGGCGGGATCCTTGCGCCACCAGGCCGCGTCGTCGAGCTCACGGAACCAGAAATCGAGAATATCGTCAGATGTGATCATGCCCGCGAGCTTATGCCAAAATGCGCGCACAGGCCCAGCTGTCCGCATCGGAAAACCCGACCATGCCCCGTCTCCATGTCCCCCTGCCCTATGTCGCCGGCGATCATCTCGACCTGCCGGATGAGGCCGCCCACCACTGGGTCCGCGTCCTGCGTGCTCGTATCGGCGAGCAGGCCTGGCTGTTCGATGGCGAAGGCCGGATGGCCGAGGTCGAGCTGATCGCGATCGGCAAGCGCGATGCCCGGGTGCGGGTGCTGTCCGTCGCCGAACCGGTCATGGAGTCCCCGCTGCACACGCATCTCGGCCAGGTCATGTCCAAGGGTGACCGTCTCGATTACGCCCTGCAGAAGGCCGTCGAAATGGGCGTCAGCGAGATCACCCTGCTGACCAGCGAGCGCTGCGAACTCAAGCTGCGCGGCGAGGAGCGGGCGGACAAGAAACTGGCGCACTGGCAGCGCGTGATGATCGGCGCCTGTGAGCAAAGCGGGCGCAATACTTTGCCCGCACTGCACGGACCGATGACGCTGACGGACTGGCAGGAGCAAGTGCAGGCGACGCAGAAATGGGTGCTGGCGCCTGCCGTCAGTGGCGGACCGTCAGCGCAGGGACAACGCCCGGACTCGGTCGCTCTGCTCATCGGGCCCGAGGGCGGGCTCAGCGACGCCGAGATCGCAGCCGCTGTGGGCTGCGGTTTTCAACCCTGGCAACTCGGCCCGCGCGTGCTGCGCACCGAAACCGCGCCGGTGGCCGCACTGGCCGTGCTGCAGCAGTTCTACGGCGACTACTGAGCCACACGGCGGCCTGAGGCGCAGGCCATGGCGCTGCGCCCCGGCGCGCCGGGCTTACTTCGGGGTCGAGAACACATGCGCCTTGCGCGGCTGCAGATGCAGCCAGTGGCCCGGCTGCAGATCCGCCTCGCCCAGCTCGTCACGCGTCGACAGTTCGATCTCCAGCGGGCGTCCTTCATGCTCGACCGCCACCTGCCAGCGCGGGCCGACGGCACGGATTTCCTGCAGCTGCACCGGCTGACTGCCATCGGCCGGATGATGCGACAGCCACCAGTCGCTGGGGCGCACGAAGGCGGTGCCGGCACCATCGGCCAGATGCGGCGTGGCCAGCTGCCAGCCGAGGATATCGGCCTGACCATGGCGGACCTGCGCCGGCAGCTTGTTGGCCTGGCCCAGGAACTCGACCACAAACGGAGATGCCGGCTGGTGATAAACCTCGGCCGGCGCACCGACCTGCTCGATCCTGCCGCGATTGAGCACGACCACGCGATCGGCCACTTCCAGGGCTTCCTCCTGGTCATGGGTCACGAACACCGAGGTGATGTGCAGCTCGTCATGGAGACGACGCAACCAGCGGCGCAGCTCCTTGCGGACCTGGGCATCGAGCGCGCCGAAGGGCTCGTCGAGCAGCAGCACGCGCGGCTCGACGGCGAGCGCGCGGGCCAGCGCGATGCGCTGACGCTGGCCGCCGGAAAGCTGGCTGGGATAACGGTCCGCCAGCCAGTCCAGCTGCACCAGACCGAGCAGCTCATGCACCTTGGCACGGATCACGGCATCGCTGGGACGCGTCTTGCGCGGGCGCACCCGCAGACCAAAGGCGACATTCTCGAACACGGTGAGGTGACGGAACAACGCGTAGTGCTGGAACACGAAGCCGACCTGACGCTCACGCACCGGCGTCTCTGTCGTGTCTTCGCCATGGAAGGCGAGACGACCGCTATCCGGTGTTTCGAGGCCGGCGATAATGCGCAGCAGGGTCGTCTTGCCGCAGCCCGACGGCCCCAGCAGCGCGACCAGCTCGCCGCTGGCGATATCGAGATTGACGTTGTTCAGGGCCTGGAACGCACCGAACTGCTTGCTGATGGATTCGATGGCGATGCTCATGCCTTGCTCTCCTGAATGCTGTTGGCAGCCGGCAGCGGGCCGGACTCCTGAAAACCTTTTTCCTGCGCGGCCAACTCGGCCGCCATGCGCCACTCGACCCAGCTCTTGATGACCAGCGTCACCAGGGCGAGCAGCGCCAACAGGGTCGCCACCGCAAAAGCAGCGACAAACTGATACTCGTTGTAGAGAATCTCGATGTGCAGCGGCAGCGTATTGGTCAGGCCGCGGATATGACCGGACACCACCGAGACCGCACCGAACTCGCCCATGGCGCGGGCATTACAGAGAATCACGCCGTAGATCAGACCCCAGCGGATATTGGGCAGCGTCACCCGCCAGAAGGTCTTGAGACCGGAAGCACCGAGGGTGATGGCGGCCTCCTCCTCATCCGACCCTTGCGCCTGCATGAGCGGAATCAGCTCACGCGCCACGAACGGGAAGGTCACGAACAAGGTCGCCAGCACAATGCCCGGCACGGCGAACAGAATCTTGTAATCGTTGTCGATGAGCCAGGCGCCAAGCGCGCTGTGGGCGCCAAACAACAGCACGAAGACCAGCCCGGCGATCACCGGCGAGACCGCGAACGGCAGATCGATGAGGGTGATCAGCAACGACTTGCCGCGAAACTCGAACTTGGCGATGGCCCAGGCAGCCGTGACGCCGAAAACCACATTGACCGGCACCGAAATCAGCGCCGCCAGCAGGGTCAGCTTGATCGCCGAACGCGCGTCAGGATCCGTGAACGCCGCCAGGTAAGCATGCCAGCCGCCCCGCAGCGCCTCCGTGAACACCGCGATCAGCGGCGCAAACAGGAAAAATGACAGGAAGCCCAGCGCCACCGTGAGCAGGGTCACGCGGAGCCAGAGCGGATCATGCAACGCCGTGCTGCGCTTGCCCGGAATGGAAACCAGTGCCATGTCTTATGCTCCCCGTCCGCCGCGCTGGCGAACCCATGCCTGCAGGCTGTTGATGATCAACAGCAGTACAAAGGAAATCACCAGCATCACCGCTGCGATCGCGGTCGCGCCCTCGTAGTTGTACTGCTCCAGCTGCGTCACGATCAGCAACGGCGCGATTTCCGACACCATCGGCATGTTGCCGGCAATGAAGATCACCGAACCGTACTCGCCGATGGCACGCGCGAATGCGAGTGCGAAACCGGTAATCAGCGCCGGCAGCACCGCCGGCCAGATCACTGCGCGGAAGGTCTGCCAGCGACTGGCACCGAGACTGGCCGCGGCCTCTTCCAGCTCGGCTTCGAGATCGGCGAGCACCGGCTGCACCGTGCGCACCACGAAGGGCAGACTGATGAACGTCAGCGCCACGACAATCCCGGTCGGGGTGAAAGCGACCTTGATGCCATGCGGCTCCAGTACGCTGCCGAACCAGCCGTTGGGGGCATAGAGCGCCGTCAGGGCGATACCGGCCACCGCCGTCGGCAAGGCGAAGGGCAGATCCACCAGCGCATCGACGATACGACGCCCCGGGAAGGGATAACGCACGAGCACCCAGGCCACCAGGAACCCGAAGAAGGCATTCAGCAGCGCCGCGATGAACGCCGTGCCGAAGCTGATCTTGTATGCCGCCAGCACGCGCGGCGAAAAAATGATGCCGACAAACTCCTGCCAGCCCATCCCGGCCGTCTTCCAGAACAGACCGGCGAGAGGAATCAGTACCAGCAGACTGAGATAGGCAACGCTGTAGCCCAGGGTCAGGCCGAATCCGGGCAGCACCCGCTTGGGCTTCCGCCGGACGGCGGGCAATGCAGACATCAAGATGACTCCTCTGTGACGCAAAACACGGACGTGACGCGAAGCCTATCGACTCGCGCATTTCTTGAAAAAGAATGAATTGTTAGATGGATATGAATAAATCTTCTAAAGACTGAAGCGGGTGGTGGTTGCCAGCGGTGAGCTGCGCCGGACATCCGCTCGCAGGCGATAGCCCTGACCGCGTACCGACTCCAGCAAGTCGCCCTGACCATGGGCTTCGAGCTGGCGACGCAGGCGATAGACCTGGGCATCGACACTGCGCGGCTCGATGGCGCCGTAGTCGCCCCAGACAGCATCCAGGAGCTGCTGGCGACTGAAAACACGACCGGGATGCTGCAGAAACAGCTGCAGCAAACGCAGCCCCTGGGCCGATAACGGCAGGGGCAGATGACCAATGCTGGCCGTCTGGGTGCTGCTGTCGAGACGCAGCAAGCCCTGCTGCAGCACCCCGCCGTGATGATCACCGCGCGCCGCCAGATGCTCATGAAGACGCAGCAGCAGTGCCCGGGGCTCGGTCGGCCAGAGCGAGGTCGTGCTCACGGCCGTTTGTGAGTCATCCGCCAGCCATTGCCAGTCGCCTTGGCCCTTCTGCTGGCGCAACGGACTCTGGCGCGCCTGACGCCAGAGTCCGGCCGACACCAGCCAGATATCCGGACGCCAGGACAGCAGGGTGTCATCGGGGCGGGTGAGGTCAGCCTCGGCCTCTTCGCTGCGCAGCACCAGATAGCCCTGCTGTTCGAGCCCGAACGCCAGCCAGTGGCTGAACACGGGATTCACCAGCAGAAGCGCGACAACCCGACTCATGACAACTCGGCACCGGCCATCAGAGGATGGCCAGTGCCACCTCCGTCGACTTCACCAGGGCAACCACCTCGGTGCCGACCCTGAGATCCAGGTCCTTCACCGAACGGGTGGTGATCACCGACGTCACCAGACCGTAGGGCGTCTCGACATCGACCTCCGACACCACCGGCCCGATGATGATTTCCTTGATGTGACCGCGGAACTGATTGCGTACGTTGACAGCTGAAACACTCATGATCGTCTCCCTTGGCCGTCAGGCTCAGCGCGCTTTCGGCTTGTAGATTTCATCGAAAGTCCCACCATCGGAAAAATGGGTTTCCTGAGCCAGCTTCCAGCCACCGAACTGCTTGATGGTGATCAGCTTGAGCTTGGGGAACTGCGCGGCGTACTTGGCCGCCACCTTGGGGTCGGTCGGTCGGTAGTAGTTCTTGGCAGCGATCTCCTGGCCCTCCGGGCTGTAGAGATACTGCAGATAGGCCTTGGCGACTTCGGTGGTGCCATGCTTCTTGGCCACACGATCAACCAGCGCCACCGACGGTTCGGCGAGGATGCTCAGCGACGGCACCACGACATCGAACTTGTCCGGACCCAGCTCGCGGGTGGCCAGGAAGGCCTCGTTCTCCCAGGAGAGGAAGACGTCGCCAATGCCCCGCTCCGTGAACGTGGTCAGCGAACCACGGGCACCGGAATCCAGCACCGGCACGTTCTGGAACAGCTTCCTCACGAAGGCCTTGGCGGTTTCGGTATTGGCACCGGGCTGACGCAGCGCGTAGCCCCACGCGGCCAGGTAGTTCCAGCGCGCACCACCGGAAGTCTTGGGGTTGGGGGTGACGACCGCGACATCCTTGCGGATCAGATCATTCCAGTCCTTGATGTTCTTGGGATTGCCCTTGCGCACCAGGAATACGATGGTCGAGGTGTAGGGCGCACTGTTGTGCTTGAGGCGCGCCTCCCAGTTGGGGTCGATGCTGCGGGCCTTGTCGGCAATGGCATCGATATCGCCGGCGAGGGCGAGCGTCACCACATCCGCCTCAAGGCCATCGATGACGGCACGAGCCTGCTTGCCCGAGCCGCCATGGGACTGGCGCACGCTGACGGTATCGCCCGTCTTCTGCTGCCAGTACTTCGAGAACGCGGCGTTGTAATCCTGGTACAGCTCGCGGGTCGGATCATAGGAAACGTTAAGCAGGGTAATGTCCTTGGCAAGGACGGGAGCCGACCAGATCGAGGTCAGCAGGGCTGCGGCCAGGCCCAGCTTTTTGAATGAGGGGTGCGAGAAAGACATGGGGTCACTCCGTACGGACTAGGTGCAATGGCACCGAACGGAATGGATGCTAGGGGAGTCGCGTTTCCTTTAAAAAGAATATGTTTTTCTATATTTATTCATTATAGGAATATAGAAAGTCGTGCCACACCACCACGGCCGGCTTGCGACCGCCACTGCAAACCACCGCGTCCGGCCAATGCCGCCCGCACGGCAGCTACGCCCATGCCGCGACCCGACCACAGGTCTGCCGCGCGCGGCTGACGTCGCGCACCCGCGCCATCATCAGCCACCAGCAGGCGCAGACGCTGCGGCGAGGCCAGGCCGCGAACCCAGACCTGCAGACGTGCCGGCTTGCCGGCGGCACGTCGTATCACCGATGACTCGTGACCATGCACCAGGGCATTGCGCAGCAAATGGGGCAGAACATCCCAGAGCAGCGCCTGCTCATCCCGCCAGACGGGTGCCAGCCGGCAATGCAGCAATGCCGGGATGCCCAGCTGCGACGCCGTGCGGGTGAAGAAAGCCTGGACCGCAGCCTCCAGGTCAGCCGCTGTCAGCGGCTCCGCTCCGGCATCGTCGCCGACATGAACCTGCCAGAGCAGACGCAGATGCTGCCAGGCGACCTGGGCAGCCTCGATCCGGGCGACCTCGATCCGGGTGTCATCCCAGGCGGTCTCCAACTCATGGCAGGCCTCGGCCAGCACCTGATGGTCCAGGCCCAGGGCCGAGCCTTTGAGGGTATGCACGAGATAACGCAGACGTTGCAGGTCGGCATCCGACTGTCCCGTCAGCCAGGCGGACCAGACCGGCATGAAATCCTGCCAGAGGCGGCTCGCCTGACGACGAAAGAGCTGCCTCAGGACCGGATCGTTCATGCCGCACCCGCCAGCACAGCGGGCCAGGCATCGATCAGCAATTTGCCGCCGACCAGCACGGTGAGGATCTCGAATGACCGTTTGACCAGCTGGTTGCCATGCTTGAGCGCGAGATGCGCACCGAGGTAGCCGCCGAGCAGCGAGCCCAGCAACAGGGCCGGCAGCCAGTCCCAGCGCACCGGAGCCTGCTGCGCCAGAAACCAGGCTCCGGTGCCGTTCCAGAACATGCCGACGAGAATCAGCGTATAGGTCACGGCCCGGGTGTAATCGAGGCCGAACCAGCGCACCAGCCAGAGCGTCACGAACAAGCCCGTGCCGGAAGTCAGCGAACCATTGAGCACACCGATGGCGAACAAGCCGACCGCGCCCAGCAGCAGGCCGTCACGATGGGTATTGCGCAGCACATGCTGCTGGCCAAGCGCCGGACGCCGCCAGGAGTAGAGGCCAAGACCCAGGGTGAGGATGCCGAGCGCCGCGCGCGCCCAGGCCTCGGGCAGCAGCAGGATGACCTGGGTGCCGAACCAGACGCCGGGGAGGCCGGCCGCCAGGATGAAGAGTGCAAAACGCCAGTTAATGGCGTCGCCACGGAGATGCCGCAGGGTGGCGCCGACACCGAGGGCGACACTGGCGATCTTGTGCGTCGCCAGCGCCACCGGAAAGGCCAGCCCGAGGAACAGCAGCACCGGCAGCTGTAGCAGCCCGGCGCCCCCGCCTGCCAGCGATGACAGCGTGTTGGCGACCAGCGACAGCAGAAACAGCATG
This sequence comes from uncultured Paraperlucidibaca sp., assembly GCA_964511255.1. GTDB lineage: Bacteria > Pseudomonadota > Gammaproteobacteria > Pseudomonadales > Moraxellaceae > Perlucidibaca. The sequence goes on along the minus strand of CAZEEQ010000007.1, from coordinate 30,099 downwards.
CCCTGCCCGCTCCAGCCTTCCATCACGACCTCTCCCGGCCAGCCCGGTCAGTACCGAAGCCGGCTTACTTGGCCTTGCGCACGCGGTTGCTGATCAGTGTACCCATGCCTTCATCGGTAAAGACTTCGAGCAGGCAGGCATGCGGCACACGGCCGTCGATGATGTGTGCGGTCTGCACGCCACCCTTCACGGCATCGAGCGCGCAGGCGATCTTGGGCAGCATGCCGCCGTAGATGGTGCCGTCCTCGATCAGGGCATCGACGTCCTTGGTGGTCAGGCCGGTGAGCACGTTCTTGTGCTTGTCCATCACACCCGGGATGTTGGTCAGCAGAATGAGCTTCTCGGCCTTGAGGGCCTCGGCCACCTTGCCCGCCACCAGGTCCGCGTTGATGTTGTAGGACGAGCCGTCATCACCGACGCCCACGGGGGCGATAACCGGGATGAAGTCACTCTTGAACATGAGTTCGAGCACATCGGTCTTGATGCCGGCGACTTCACCGACCTGGCCGATATCGACCTGTTCGCGCGCACCCTGCTCGTTCTTGCGGTCGAGCAGCATGCGCTTGGCGCGGATCAGGTTGGCATCCTTGCCGGTGAGGCCGATGGCACGACCACCGTTCTGGTTGATGAGGTTGACGATGGACTTGTTGACCGAGCCGCCGAGCACCATCTCGACCACATCCATGGTCTCGGCGTCGGTGACGCGCATGCCGTCGATGAACACCGACTCCTTGCCGATCCGCTTGAGCAGATCGCCAATCTGCGGACCGCCGCCATGCACCACGACCGGATTCAGGCCCACGGTTTTCATCAGCACGATGTCACGCGCGAAGGAATTCTCCAGCTCGGGATCGGTCATGGCGTTGCCGCCGTATTTGACCACGACGGTGGCACCGTTGAAGCGCTGGATGTAGGGCAGTGCCTCGGTCAGCACCTTGGCAATATTGAGGGCAGCATCGTGGGTCAGGGCCATGACGGTTCTCTGTAGACGGAAAAAGGGTTATTGACGACCGGAGCTGCCGAAGCCGCCGGCACCACGCGCGGTGGCATGAAAGGCGTCGACGATCTCGAATTCGGCCTGCACCACCGGCACCAGCACGTACTGCGCCAGACGCTCGCCGGGCTGCATGACGAAGGGCTCCTTGCCGCGATTCCAGCACGACACCATGAGCTCGCCCTGGTAATCGGCATCAATCAGACCGACCAGGTTGCCGAGCACAATACCGTGCTTGTGACCGAGACCCGAGCGCGGCAGGATGAGACCGGCCAGGTTCGGATCGCTGATGTAGATCGCCAGGCCGGTGCGGATCAGCACGGTATCGCCGGGATTCAGTGTCAGCGGAGCATCCAGCAGCGCGCGCAGATCGAGACCGGCGGAAGCTTCGGTGGCATAACTGGGGAGCGGAAAATCGCGACCGATGCGGTCATCGAGGATGCGGACTTGCAGGGGCTTTTTCATGGGCGTTCAGTTCGGCTGCTGGCGGTCAAAAGTGGCTGGAACAAGGCGGTTTCCTGCCCGGCGTTCAGAGAGTTTCATCGGCATGCCGGGTCAGGCTGACATCTGCCGGCGCAGCAGGGGTCGGTCGTTGCGCAGCGGCAGCCGGCAACCGGTTGGCGAGCAGCTGCACCAGCTCACGCGCGATCTGGGACTTGGACGCCTTGGGTAACTCGGCACGACCGAGCCCGCCGCCATCCGGCCAGAACACCGTCATGGCATTGTCGTCGCTCTGGAAACCGATGTCGCTGCGCGAAACATCGTTGCAGGCGATCAGGTCGAGGCGCTTGCGCGCGAGCTTGTCGCAGGCATAGCTCTCGACCGACTGGGTTTCGGCGGCAAAGCCCATGACAAACGGCTTGTCGGTCTGCGCCGCAATGGTGGCGACGATATCCGGATTCTTGATCAGGGTGATATTGAGGCTGTCATCCTTGAGGCCCTTCTTGATCTTCTGATCCGCGACGCGGGCCGGGCGATAGTCAGCCACCGCGGCCGTGGCGATGAAGACTGTGCGCGCGGGGCCGGCCGCGGCCCTGGCTGCGGCCACCGCGCTTTCGCTGGCGGCAAGCATGTCGAGGGCGCTGATGACATTGATGCGCTGCGCGCGCTCCGGGGTCGGCAGATGCACCGGACCGGCGATGAGGGTGACACGGGCACCGGCTTCAATGCAGGCCTCGGCAAGCGCGAAGCCCATTTTTCCGGAGCTGTGATTGCTCAGATAGCGCACCGGATCCAGCGCCTCACGGGTCGGACCGGCCGTGATCACGACCTCGACACCAGTGAGACGACCGCTCTCGAACTGGTCGGCACACAGCGAGGCCAGCTCGACGGCTTCCAGCAGACGACCGGCACCGATGTCGCCGCAAGCCTGCGAGCCGCTGCCGGGGCCAAAGACGGCAACACCGCGCCGGCGCAGCAACGCGAGATTGTCCTGCGTGGCCGCATCTGCCCACATTTGCTGATTCATGGCCGGGGCCACCGCTTTCTTGCCGGCCGCGGCCAGCCAGAGCGTGGTCAGCAGGTCATTGGCGATGCCCCGGGCGAGACGTGCCAGCGTATCGGCCGAGGCCGGCGCAATCAGCACCAGATCGGCCCAGCGCGCCAGCTCGATATGGCCCATGGCCGCTTCCGCTGCCGGATCGAGCAGATCGGTATGCACGGGATTTCCCGACAATGCCTGCAAGGTCAGCGGCGTGATGAATTCACGCGCGGCAGGTGTCATGACGACCTGGACGTCAGCCCCGGCATCACGCAGACGACGGATCAGCTCCGCGCTCTTGTAAGCCGCGATGCCCCCGGTCACGCCGAGCAGAATGTGCTTGTTGGTCAACCGCGCAAGCATGCGGAAACTCCCGATCGGGTCTATACCTGATTCAGGTGCGAAAGATACCACGCCAGAAGGAGTCGAGGATGATGCGTATCAGTGATTGGCCGGCCGAGGAACGGCCCCGGGAGAAACTGCTCAAGCTAGGCGCGGCCAGCCTCAGCAATGCCGAACTGCTGGCCGTACTGATCGGCCATGGCCAGCCCGGCATGACGGCCGTCGATCTCGCCCGCTCAGCTCTGGTCAGCTTTGGCGGCCTGCGCAAGCTGCTCGATGCCACACCGGCGAGCATCGGCAGCCATCCTGGCTGGGGGCCGGCGCGGGTGGCCCGGCTGCTGGCGACGGTTGAGCTGAGCCGGCGGCATCTCGGCGAGGAAATCCATCGCAGCGATAAGCTGCGCAGCCCCTCGGACACCCGCAACTTCCTGCGTTCGCGTCTGCGCAATTACGACCATGAGGTCTTTGCGGTGCTGTTTCTGGACAACCAGCATCGCGTGCTCGCCTATGAAGAACTGTTCCGGGGCACGCTCGACAGCTGCACCGTGCATCCGCGCGAAGTGGTGAAGCGCTCGCTGGCGCTGCGCGCGGGTGCCGTCATCCTGGCACACAATCATCCGTCAGGCGCTGCCGAACCGTCGAATGCTGACCGACAGATCACGCGGCGACTGCAGGAGGCACTGGCACTGGTCGAAGTGCGCACGCTGGACCACCTGGTCATCGGCGACGGCGAGCCGGTGTCATTCGCGGAAAGGGGCTGGCTGTGAGCCCGCCTGGTCGTCTCAGGGCTCCGACCACATGCGCAGCAGGTTGTGATAAATGCCCGTGAGCGATACCGCTTCGGCTTCGGCACCCGCCTTCGCGTTGAGGCGCTGAATCGCCACATCGAGATCAAACAGGATGGTGCGCTGCGCATCCGAGCGCACCAGACTCTGCAGCCAGAAAAACGAGGCCACGCGGCAGCCGCGCGTGACCGGCGTGACATGGTGCAGGCTGGTTGAGGGGTACAGCACCATGCTGCCGGCGGGCAGCTTGATGCGCTGCACACCGTATGTGTCCTCGATGGTCAGCTCGCCGCCGTCATAGCTGTCCGGATCGGCCAGAAACAGGGTGGCCGAGAGATCGGTACGGATGCGCTGGCTGGTACCGGGAATCGAGCGGATGGCATTGTCGACATGGGTGCCGAAAGCCTGACCGCCCTCATAGCGATTGAACAGTGGCGGAAACACCCGCTGCGGCAGCGCTGCCGACATGAACAGGGCACTGCGGCCCAGCGCGGTGAGGATGAGATCACCGAGTTCGCGCGCTTCGGCCGACTGCTCGGGCAACTGGGTATTGTTCTTGGCACGCGCCGACTGATAGCCGGCGGTAACACGGCCATCAACCCAGTCGGCCGCTGCCAGACGGGACTGGAAATAATGAACCTGCTCAGGGGTCAGGACATCCGGGATCTGCAGCAGCATGGCGACTCTCGCGTATTGGCGCATCTTCGGTTGGCGAAGCCGCCCCGCCACCGCGGGTCCGGCTCCCGGCATGGTAGCGCGAAAGCCCGGCGGCGAGAACGCTATCGAGAAACAATCTCATTTAGCCGCTCAAAGCATCATGCGATCCGGCATGCTCTGCCACTCGACCGCATCGACCCAGGCCGGGTGCGCCGGCTGGGTGAAGATAAACACCGCCAGCAACCCGGCGGCGAAAATGATCTTGAGCAGGCGGTCTCCGGGAGCCGGCAGGGGCAGACCCGCCAGCGCCGCGTGCGTCGGCCCGACATCGGCCTGACGGCTGTCGCGCAACAGCCAGGCCGCCAGCAGCAGCCCCATCGCCAGCAGGGCCCAGCCGCCGCCCAGCAAGAGGATAAGGCTGGCCATGAGACCTGCCAGCACGATGCCCGGCATCAAGTCACTGAGCCACACCGACAACACCGCGGCGAACATGATGAGCCATGCCGTCAGCGCCACCACGAAGACCCGCATCATGACCCAGACCCGCCCGCCGACGCGGTACTCGCCGGTGAACAACGGACGCCGCGACCAGTAGACCGCCAGGGCCAGCGGGCCGGTCAGCACCAGCAGCACAACCCAGGCCAGCGGAGAATTCATCTGACGGCGCTCGGCATCCTGATAAAGCCAGATACCCAGAGCGCTCAGTGTCAGCAACAGTGCAACCATGAAACCCATCCTGCATGCTCATGAATGAAAACGGGGCCACCGGCAGTGGCGCCGATGACCCCGTCAGTATGCCCCGGCCGTCAGGCGTCGGAAGCGGACGCTGCCTCGGCGCGGGCACCGGATGCACCGACCCCGGAAGCATAATCGCGACCGAGATAGAGGTACATGGCCGGCACCACAAACAGCGTGAACAAGGTGCCGATGGTCATGCCGGTCGCAATCACCAGACCCATCGAGAAGCGCGCGGCGGCGCCCGGACCGGTGGCGATCAGCAATGGCAGCATGGCCAGCACCAGGGCGGCGGTCGTCATCAGCACCGGACGCAGACGGATCGAGGCGGCTTCCTCGATGGCCTGACGCTTGGCACGGCCCTGCTTCTGCAACTGGTTGGCGAACTCGACGATGAGAATGCCATGTTTGGCGATCACACCGATCAGGGTCACCAGACCGACCTGGGTATAGATGTTGATGCTCGCCCCCGGGATCTGGAAAAACGCCGCGATGTTCAGGAACAGCAAGGCCCCGCAGATCGACATCGGCACCGTCACCAGCATGATGATGGGGTCACGGAACGATTCGAACTGCGCCGCCAGCACCAGATAGATGATCACCAGCGCGAAGAAGAAGGTGATCACCAGCGCCGAACCCTCGGTCTTGTACTGACGCGACTGACCGGCATAGTCCACGCTGTAGTCCTTAGGCAACACCTCTGCCGAGGCCTGCTCAAGCACGGCGATGGCCTCGCCCAGCGTCACCCCCGGACGCGGCACGCCCGACAGCGTGACCGCATTGAGCTGCTGGAAGCGATTCAGTGCCTGCGGCTGCACCGTCTCGCGCAGCGTCACCACGGTCGACAGCGGAATCAGCTCGCCGGCGGCGGTGCGCGTGTAGTACTGCGAGAGCTGATCCGGATTGAGACGCTCGCTGCGCTGCACCTGCGGGATGACCTTGTATGAGCGCGACTCCATGCTGAAACGGTTGGCATAGCCGCCCGACAACATGGCCGACATGTCAGCGGCCAGCGTGCTCATGTTGATGCCGAGCAGGGCCGCCTTCTCGCGGTCGACATCCACCTTGACCTGCGGCTTGTCGATCTTGAGGTCGCTCTGCATGAAGATGAACTTCTTGCTCGCCATGGCTCGGTCCAGCACCTCATTCGCCGCTTCCTGCATGGCCTGCGGCGAGGAGGTACTGCTGATGATGAACTCGACCGGCATGCCGCCACCGCCACTGGGCAGGGACGGCGGTGCAAACACCGCGTTCTCCAGACCGGCCACCGTGCCGGCCTGCTCGGTGACATCGTCCATGACTTCCTTGGTGGTGCGCTCACGCTCCGTCCAGGGCTTCATGACAATACCCGAGATGGCCGTGTTGCTGCCGACCGCCGAACCGCCACCGCCGACGCCATTGAGCAGGAAGTAGTTCTCCTTCTCGGGAATGGCATTGGCGATTTTGGTCAGCTCATGGGTGAACGAGGTCAGATAGTCCAGCGACGAGAACGAATCGCTCTGCGAGAAGACCAGGAAGAAGCCCTGGTCCTCTTCCGGCGCCAGCTCGGTCGGGGACGTCTTAAACAGGAAGAAGCAGGACACCAGCACGATGGCGCCGAACGTGGCAATGACATGCTTGTCATCCAGCGCACTGTGCAGCTTGCCCTGGTAGTTCAGGCGCATTTTCTCGAACTTGGCGTCCAGCCAGTGCGCGAAACGGTTGCCCTTCTCCTCTTCCTGCGACTTCAGCAGCATGGCCGACATCATCGGTGACAAGGTCAGCGCGATGACACCGGACAGCAGCACCGCACCGGCCAGCGTGAAGGCAAATTCGACGAACAGGGTACCGGTGAGGCCGCCGAGGAAGCCGATGGGCAAATACACCGCGACCAGGGTAATGGTCATGGCAATGACCGGACCGAGCAGCTCGCGCGCGCCCTTGATCGCGGCATCGAAGGGCTTCATGCCTTCTTCGATGTGGCGGTGGATATTCTCCAGCACGATGATGGCGTCATCGACCACCATCCCGATCGCGAGCACCATGGCCAGCAGCGTCAGCAGGTTGATCGAGAACCCCATCAGTGACATCAGGAAGCAGGCGCCGATCATCGACAACGGCACGGTCACCGCCGGAATCAGCACGCTGCGCATCGACCCCAGGAACAGGTAGATCACCACGATCACGATCACGATGGCTTCGATCAGGGTCTTGACCACTTCCTTGATCGCATCCTGGATGTAGCGCGTCGAGTCGTAGGGAATGTTGGCCTCAAGACCCTGCGGCAACTGCGCGATGATCTGCGGCCAGACGTTCTCGCGGATGTCCTTGATGACATCCAGCGCATTGGCATCGGGTGCGACTTCTATGCCCATGAAGGTCGCGCTCTTGCCATTGAACGAGACCTCGGTGTTGTAGTTCTCCGAACCCAGCACGACATCGGCGATATCGCCCAGACGAATGATGGAGCCGTCCTGCGAACGCACCACCAGGGCACGAAACTGCTCCGGCGTGTTGAGGTCGGTCGCCGCTGTGAGGTCGACCTGGACCATGGAGCCCTTGGTCGTGCCCAGTGCCGCCAGCACATTGTTGTTGCGCAGCGCGCCATACACGTCGCTGGCCGTGACACCGAGGGCCGCCATGCGGTCCGGCTTCATCCAGATGCGCATCGCGAAGGTACGGTCGCCGAGAATCAACGCACGCTGTACGCCTGGCACTGTCGCCAGCTTGGGTTCGACCACGCGCACCAGGTAATCGGTGATCTGGTTGTTGTCGAGGATGTCGGAGTAGAACGACAGATACATGGCGGCGGTGGTATCACCCACCGCCAGCTCCACCGTCGGGTCTTCCGAGGCTTCGGGCAAGGTGTTGCGCAGCTTGTTGACCTTGGCGGCGATCTGGGTGAGCGCCTCGTTGGGGTCATAGTCGAGGCGCAGATAGACCTGGATCGAGCTGACCCCGGAAATGTTGGTCGACTTGATGTAGTCGATACCCTGCGCCGAGGCGATCTCGCGCTCGAGCGGGGTGGTGATGAAGCCCTGGATGAGGTCGGCATCGGCACCCACGTAGACCGTGGTGACATTGACGACCGCGTTCTGCAGCTCGGGATACTGGCGGACGTTGAGGTCAAACGCCGACTTCATCCCGAGCAGCAGGATCATCAGGCTGACCACCATCGCCAGTACCGGGCGCTTGATGAAGATATCGGTAAATTTCATGTCAGGGCCCCGATCAGCTTTCGGCCGGCGTCGGATTGGCCAGCGCCGACGGTTTGACCTGGTTGTTGATGATCACGCGGGCATCGTTTTGCAGCTTGAGCAGGCCGCTGGTTGCCACGGCCTCGCCCGGCTTGAGGCCATCCGTGATCACCACCAGGTCGCCGCGGTTCTCGCCGGTCTTGATGAAACGGCGACGCACCACGAGCTGATCTTCGGCTTCACCCTCGGCATTCTTGCCTTTGACCTTCTGGATGACATACACCGAGTTGCCATAGGGGTTGTAGCTCACCGCCGTGAGCGGCACGACCACCACGCTGCGGGTATCGGCGAGGCCGATGCTGGCGCGGGCGAAGAGCCCCGGACGCAGGCCGCCGTCGGTATTGCTGAAGCTAGCGCGAACCTTGAAGTTGCGGGTCTTGCTGTCAACCAGCGGCTCCACGGCAGCGACCTTGCCGGTGAAGCGGCGACCGGCCTGGGAGTCGACTGTGGCGGTCACGACCTGACCCACAGCAACTGTGGCCAAATCCTGCTCTGGCAGCGTGAAATCAACGAAAATCGGATCCAATGCCTGCAAAGTCACTATAGGCGTACCCGGACTCAGGTACTGGCCGATATTGACCTGACGGATGCCGAGCTGGCCGCTGAACGGCGCCCGGATGACCTTCTGTGCCAGCTTGGCCCGCTGGCCATCCGCCGCCGAACGGGCCGCACTGTAGTCCGCCTGGGCACGATCCAGCTCCGACTTGGAAATGGCATCGAGCTTGTAGAGACGCTCGAGACGACCGAACTCGGACTTGGCCAGCTCGGCCTGAGCCTGGAGACGCTGCAGATCCGCCTGCTCCGCGCCCGCCGACAGCGTCACCAGCAGGTCGCCCTTTCTGACCTTGGCACCCGAGTCGAAATGGAGGGCCGCCACGATACCGGCCGACTCCGTGGTGACATCAGCGCCATTGCTGGCGATCACGGTACCGACGCCGTTCAGGCTGGATGCCCAGGTTTCACTGGCGGCCACCGCCGAAGACACCGCCGAAGGCGGCATCGGCATGGCGTCGAAGTACTGGTTCATCATCTTGTTGCCGAACCACTTGAAGCCGAAGACGCCACCGAAAACAACCCCGGTGATGATCAGCATCCAAAACATGCGCTTGTTCATGACGATTCCTGAATTCAAATGAATGGCTTTAAGAGGCTGGGGTCAGCAACTGGTCGATGGCGGTCAGATCATCCGGGCTCAGCAAACCGGTCTGCTGCTTGAGCTGGAGTGTCTTGAGCAGCACGTCATAACGGCTGCGGTCGAGATTGCGCCGCGCCTGTACGGCATTGGACTGGGCATTGAGCACATCAGTGATGGTGCGCTTGCCGGCCTCGTAGCCGTAGCGGGTCGCCTGCTCAGCAGCCTGCGCCGACTCGACGGCACGCTGGTATGCCCCGGCCTGGGCACGGGCCGTTTCGGCATCACGCACCAGGCGACGGGTCTCGCGCAGCAGCTCGCGCTCGACGCGGCTGCGTTCGGACTCGGCCGCGCGCAGACGGGCCTGGGCTTCACGGATCTTGCTGCGATTGGCACCACTGGCGAACAACGGCGCCCGGACCTCGACACCGATCACCGTGCTGTTGGACTCGGAGCCGATGCGCGACTCGGCAGTATCCTGGCGGGAATGGCTGGCCACGACATCCACGACCGGCAAGGCCTCGGAGCGACGACTCTCGACATCGGCGCGGGCAATCTCGTAGCTGGCCTGCGCCTGGAGATAGACCGGACTAGTGGCGCGCGCGCGCGCCACCCAGACATCGGCATCGGGACTGTCGAGCGCCGGCAGCTCGGTTGCCGGGCTCAACACCGCCAGCGGCGCACGGCCGTTGCCGGTGGTTTCATCAAGGGCATCCCGGGCCGCGTCAACCGCTTGCCGGGCCGACAGCAGATTGGCCTGCGCGAGGTCATCGCGGGCCTGGGCCTCCTTGAGATCGGTGCCCGGCACCAACTGCACCTCATAACGCTTTCGGGTGTCATCCAGCGACTTGCGCACCGCGCCGGCCTCGGCCTCGGCCAGGCTCAGCTCGTTGCCAGCCTTGAGCACCTCCAGATAACGCTCAGCCACGCGCGAGATCAGCGCCTGGGTACGCTGCACATAGCCCAGATCCGCCTGCTGATCACGGGCATCGGCACGACGGCCGCGGGCCAGCCAGTCATAACGGAACAGGGGCTGACGCAACTCGACCCCGGCGTTCCAGTTGTTGTAGCGCTCCTGGAAACCACCGCCCGGGAAAGGCGTGCTGACCACCTCGGAATCGGTATTGCTGTACATCCCGGAGGCATCGATGCGCGGCAGCCGTGTCGCACGCTCCTGCACCCCGGCCTCACGGTCGGCATCCCGCGTGGCGAGCGCCGACATCGCCACCGGATCAGTGTCCTGGGCGAGCTTCAGGGCTTCGCTCATGCTCATGGCATGAACGGATGGCGCCGCACCAGCGAGCAGCAGCGCGAGCAGCGATAAACGCAGCTCAGCGGGTGTTCGGACAAAGCTCATGAAAAACCTCCGTGCGGATACGCGTGATCAGGTCGTCAAGCGCCGCGGTATCCGCGGGATCGACCAAAGGGAGCCAGACCAGGCCATTGAGCAGATGCTGCATGTGCCGGCAAAGCAATTGATAAGGCTGATGAATGTTGTAGTGTTCCAGCGTGCCGTCGGCATGCACGAGATTGTGAAAGCCCATGGCCATGGTCCAGCAACCCGTCGAAATCTGCTCCGGGTTGAGTCCGCGCGGATCAAGATCACCGCAGGCGATGGCTTCGTTGACAATACCGAGCACACTGTCGCAGAGGGGCTGCGAGGCCTCGTAATGGGCCTCGCGGCGCGCCTTGCTGGACGCGCTCCAGACCACTTCGCATTGCGCATACTGGGCAATGCGGAAATGCTCGGGATAACGATTGACGAAAATGGTGTCAGCGACCGTGATGGCGAACATGCGCTCACGGGTCGATGCCTGCCAGGCAGCCGCACGGCGGAACAGCTCGGCCTGCTGCACCACGCTTTCGGTGGTCAGCGCGAGCAGCAGATCCTCTTTGCAGGCGAAGTGCTGATACAGCGTGCCCATGGCATGCTCGCTTTCTTCCGCGAGCCGGGCCATTTGCAGATTCAGCAGCCCGTCGCGGACGATGAGCTCGCGCGCCTTGTTCAGCAGCAGTTGCTCGCGCACCTGCAACTGACGCACCCGACGCTCCTTCGTACCCATGCGACAGCCCTGAATGCAATTGAAATCGGATTCTGAACTTGATTCACATGCTGTGCAAGCCTTGATCAGGTCGCCGCGTCAGGCCCCGGCAAATAAACCTAGCCGGCCTCCATGCTCCTGATCAGACATGTCATCGGGATGACAGCGACAGGCACTCAGGCGACGGGGGTCACCGCACGCCGGTCGGGCAGCGCCAGCCGGATATCGACCAGCAGCCCCGGCTGGGCATCATGCAGGCTGATTCGCCCCTCATGAAGCTGCATGACCGCGCGCACCAGGCTGAGACCCAAGCCCAGTCCGGGCGTCGTGCGTGTGCTGTCGAGACGATAGAGCCGCTCGAAGACACGCTCACGCTGGGCTTTGGGAACACCCTCCCCCTGATCACGCACCGTCAGGGCGCACTCGCTTCCGGCCTGACGGCAGGACAGCATGATGTCTGTCTCCGGCGCACCGTACTTGATGGCGTTATCGAGCAGATTGATCAGCAGTTGGAACAGAAGATCCCGGTGACCGTCGATCAGCAGCGAGTCCGGCAGATCCAGCACCATGCGCTGGCCGCGGGACTCCGCCAGCGGCTCCATGAAGTCGGCGGCATCGCGGCAAAGCGCGGCGATATCCAGGCGAGTGAACGCCGAACGCAGAATGCCGGAGTCGACCCGCGCGATCTTGAGCAAGGACTGGAAGGTCGACAGGATCTGGTCGATGTCGGCCAGATGCCGCTCGATCCAGGGCTCCCAGTCCGCCGGGGACGGCCTGTCCTGCCTGGCGGCCTCCAGGCGACCACGGACGCGCGCCAGCGGCGAGCGCAGATCATGCGCAATATTGTCCGTGGCGCCCTCGACACCGGCAATCAGCTGCTCGATACGATCCAGCATGTCATTCAGCGTGCTGGCCAGCTGATCGAACTCGTCATTGCCGCCCTGCTGCGGGATGCGGTGTCTGAGGTCACCCTCCATGATCTGACGCGCGGACTGACGTATGGTCTCGATAGGGCCCAGGGCGGTCCGGGTGATGAGCCGTCCGGCAAACCAGGACATCACCAGCACGATCAACAGGCTCCAGGTCGCCCCCTGGCGCAGTTTGCGCTGAACATGATGGAGCTCGTCCTCATCGAAAGCGACGATCAGTCGTGAGCCATCCGGCATGATGGTCCAGCGCGCCAGCATATGGGTCTTGTTGGGATGCCGGATGCTCGGCAGCGAGACCCGCCCGGGCTGGCCGCTGGCTTCCGCCGGCCAGCTCATGATATTGCCGGCCAGATGCTCGCCGCTTTTGCTCTCCAGCCGGTAGTACCGCTCTTCCGCCCTGGCGTGGTGCTTGACCCGGTCTTCAATGAGATGCACCAGGCCGACGCGACCATCCAGACCCAGCTCGCCGATCAGCATCGTCAGCTCGGCATCCACGCCTTCTTCGATATGGCCGCGCATGAAGCTGTTGCTGCGCCACATGACCAGCCCGAGCAGGACCACGAAGCACAGCACGATGATGCCGGCATTGGACAGGGTGAGGCGGTTGGCGGTGGACAGGCGCATGTCAGCCCGGCTCGCGCAGGCAGTAGCCGGCGCCGCGCAGCGTGTGCAGCAACGGTGGCCAGGGCTGCTTGTCGATCTTGGCGCGCAGGCGGGACATATGGACGTCGATGACATTGGTCTGGGGGTCAAAATGATAATCCCAGACACCCTCCAGCAACATGGTACGCGTCACCACTTGTCCGGCATGGCGCATGAGGTATTCGAGCACACGGTACTCCTGGGGCTTGAGCTGGATTTCCTCACCACCGCGGCGCACCTGACGGGTGAGCCGGTCGAGCTCCAGAGTATCTACACGCAGGCTGCTGCTTTGCTCGACACGCTGGCTTCGCCGGGTGATGACCTCCAGCCGCGCCAGCAGCTCGCTGACAATGAACGGTTTGACGAGATAATCATCGCCACCCGCACGCAAGCCCTTGATGCGCTCATCGACATGATTGAGCGCGCTCAGAATCAGCACCGGCATCTGCGAGCCGCTGGCGCGGAGGGCGGCCAGCAGCGTCAGGCCGTCCATCTGCGGCAGCATGCGATCGAGAATCAGGGCATCGTATGACTCGCCGGTAGCGAGATAGAGGCCATCACGGCCGTTATCGGCGCGATCGACGACATGGCCGGACTCCTGGAGGGCGCGGACCAGAAAACCGGCCATCTCATTGTCATCTTCCACGACCAGCAAACGCATTGATTTCCCCCCCGGTGCCTACGGCCCGACTGTGCCCCACATCCTTCGCCTCCGCCAGTCGCCGGTCAAGCCGGACCGGATGACTGTTGCAGGCAGAAACCCCATCACGCCCGGCAGTGTCGCCATCATGGCCTGTCTGCAAGCTGTCCGGCACATGAACTCCCGTTAATCACGCGGCAAGCCTCCGGACATGAAGCCCCAGGCAAGCTGCGCAGCATTCTTGTGAATTGCAGAGCTGACGCATGCGAACCGCCTTTTTTCCCGCCCATGACCATCAAGCGGCACAGGACTGGCTGGCCTGGGACTGGCTGCTGTGGTCCGGGCTCTGGTTGCTGGCCGTGTTCATTTCACGCGCCACCGACATCGACATGACCGTCGCCCGCGCCTTCTATGACCCGCTCAGCCAGAGCTTTCCGCTGCGTCATGACTGGCTCTGGTCCTCGGTGCTGCATGTGGGCGTCAAAAACCTGGTCACCCTGACCTGGGTCCTGCTGCTGGCCGCCACCCTTCAGGCCTGGCGCCAGGGCCATCTGTCACGCTACGAGCCTCTGGTCTTCACCCTGGTCACCAGCGCCTTCGCGATTTTCATCAATGGCCAGCTCAAAAGCCACTCAGCCCACAGCTGCCCCTGGAGCCTGAACGGCCTCGGCGGAGGAGCTGACTATTTTCGCCTGCTGGCTGCCACCCCCGCCAACCCCGGACCCGGCCGCTGCCTGCCCAGCGGCCATGCCGGGGTGGCCTTCATGTGGTGGCCGGCCGTCTATGCCTGTGCCCGCTGGCGTCCCCAATGGCGCTGGCCGGCGGCACTGGCCGTGCTCGCCTTTGGCCTTTTCTGCGGCTATGTGCAGGTCGCCCGCGGCGCCCACTTCCCGTCGCATGTCCTGATCGCCGCCGCCGTCTGCGGCGGCGTAAGCAGCCTGGCCTACCGACTGCCTCTGCTGCGGGCCTATTGGCAGCGCGGCCGGAAGACGGCGGCGCACTCGCTCACCCCTACCCCCCAGGGAGCCGACTCGTGATGACCGGAATATCCCGACGCTCGCTGGCGTCCGTCAATGCACTGGTCGCGCTCTGGATCGTGCTGACCTGCAACCTGTCCTTTTTCAAGCGGCTGCATGCACTGACACCGTTTGATGACTGGCGCCTGATCGTTTTCCTGCTGTCCGCAATCGTACTGCTGTGGGCCTATATCAATTTCGTCCTGCAGTGGCTGACCTGGGGGCGCCTGGCGCGCCCCATGCTGACCTTCATTCTGGTGGCATCCGCCCTGACGGCTTTTTTTGTCGACAGCTTTGGCGTCGGCATTGATGGCAGCCAAATCCAGAACATGATGGAAACCGATGTCCGCGAGGTCTCGGACCTGCTCAGCTGGCGCATGCTCGCCTATGTGCTGGTGCTGGCCGGCCTGCCGCTCTGGTGGCTCTGGCGTCGCCCGCTGCAGGCTGACGCCTTCTGGCCGCGGCAGCGGCACCGGATGCTGGCCAGCGTGGTCAGTCTGCTGCTGGTCGGTGGTATCGCCAGTGTCTTCTACGCCGATTACGCCTCGATTTTCCGCAACCACCGGGAAATTCGCCTGGTCATCAATCCCCAGAACTACATCGCGGGATTGCGCAGCTACTATCGCCTGCATACCGCCGGCAAGGACCTGTCGCTGGTCGCCTACGGGACCGACGCCCATCGCCGGCAAGCCGTCGGCAGCACTCAAAAGCCCCTGCTGCTGGTGCTGGTCGTGGGCGAAACTGCGCGCGCCGAGAGCTTCGGCCTCAATGGCTATGCCCGCGACACCACGCCTGAACTCGCCAAACGGCAAGTCCTCAACTTCAGCCAGGTCAGCTCCTGCGGCACCGCAACCGCCGTCTCCCTGCCCTGCATGTTCTCCGGCTTCACCCGCGCGGACTACGATGCCGGCCTGGCCCGGCATCGCGAGGGTCTGCTCGACATCATCCAGCGCGCCGGCTATCAGGTGACCTGGATGGACAACAATTCCGGCTGCAAGCACACCTGTGATCGTGTGCATCTCGAGCCCATGCTGGCCGAACGCCAGGACATCTGGTGCCGTGACGGCGAATGCCAGGATGACCTGCTGATCGATACCTTTGCCGAGTTCCTGAAGCGCCAGCCGGCTCGCGACCAGGTCATCGTGCTGCACCAGCAGGGCAGCCATGGCCCGGCCTACTTCAAGCGTTATCCGGACAATTTCCGCCGCTTCCAGCCCAGCTGCGACAGCAATGAACTGCAGAGCTGCAGCCGCGAGGCCGTGGTCAACGCCTACGACAACACCATCGCCTATACCGACCATATCCTGGCCCGCGCCATCGACATTCTGCAGCAGCAGGACAGCCAGTACCGCAGCGTCCTCTGGTATGTCTCTGACCACGGCGAGTCCACCGGCGAGCACGGCCTTTATCTGCATGGGGCACCGTACCTCTTCGCACCCAGCCAGCAAACCCACGTCCCCATGGTGGCCTGGTTGTCGCCGGCACTCCGCCAGGGCATGCAGCCGGAATGCATGCGCCGACACCTTGACGACGAGCTCTCGCATGACCATCTGTTCCACACCCTGCTCGGCCTTCTGCAGGTGCGCACCGCGGTCTACCGTCCTGAGCTCGACATCAGCGCCGGCTGCACCTGACCGCCGGCACTGAGCCAGCCCGGGCGGGTGCGGATATCCCGGACATGGCATAGACTCGATAAGACCTGACGGACTTCATGGACATCCGATGCGCGCCGACCCGCGACTGAGACCGACTTTGCGCAGCCTGCTTCTGCTGCTCCTGACCGGCAGCCTGTGCGGCTGCATCGTTGCCAGTGTGGTCGATACCGCGCTCGACGTGGCAGTCGGCACCGTCAAAGTCGGTGCCGCCGTCGTGGGCGGCACGGTCAAGGTGGCCGCCGCCGGCGTGAGCGCCGTCAGCGGTGATGACGAAGAGGACGCGCGCGAGAACACCGCCCCGGGTGCGCGCGACAAACCGGCAGACCATCCGCCCGAGACCGATCACTGACCCGGAACTTGACCGGCGCGACCGACATTGCCGCCGTTTCAGCCAACACCGCCCCCCATGACAGTGCTAGCGTGCGTCACGAATTCGGTGCATCTTCAGCGCCATCCCTGACGTAACGGAGCCTCGCCATGAGCCACCCTGATTCCCTGCGCCGCAAACTCGCCCTGGTGACTGGTGCCGGCTCCGGCATCGGGCGCGCCACGGCGCTGCATCTGGGCAAGCTCGGCGCCCGACTGGTGATCTGCGACCGCAACCCGGTTGCCCTTCAGGACACCGTCCGCCTGCTCGCCGATATCGGCGCCGAGGCGCACCCCGAAACCGCCGACGTATCCGACTGGCAGGCCATGCAAGGCCTCGCGCAACGGGTGCATGCCTCGCACGGGACCCTCGACATCCTGGTCAACAATGCTGGTGTAGCGACCGCAGGCGACTTTCTCAGCACCCCGATCGAAGACTGGCACTGGGTCATGGGCATCAACCTCATGGGCGTAGTCCATGGCTGCAAGGCCTTTGGCGCCGCCATGGCCGACGCCGGTCGCGGTCATATCGTCAACATCGCCTCGGCCGCCGGCTATTACGCTGCCCCCGATATGTCAGCCTACGCCGCCAGCAAGCACGCCGTCATGGGGCTGACCGAATCGCTGCGCGTCGAGATGGCAGCACGCGGCATCGGCGTCAGCGCCATCTGCCCGGGCGTCATCAACACCAATATCGTCGCCGCCAGCCGCATGCACGGCGCCACGGCACAAGCCCAGGACAAGCTGGTCAGCCTCTACAAGCGACGCAACTACGGCCCCGAACACGTCGCCGATGCGGTCATCGATGCCATCCTGCACAATCGCGCCGTGGTGCCGGTCAGCCCCGAAGCCTGGGCGCTCTATGCCGGCAAGCGCCTGATGCCGGGCATGTTCGATGTCGTGCAACGCTCCAGCCTCTTCCGCAAGTTCAAGCCATCCTGATCCACCGCCCGCTCACATTCGGAAAATTGCCATGAACGCTACTCCTGCCTCCAACAGCCCGGTCATGGTGACCGGTGCCTCAGGCTACATCGCCACCTGGATCGTCAAATACCTGCTCGAAGCCGGGCACACGGTTCATGCCACCGTACGCGACCCGTCGAAAGCGCGCAGCGTCGCACACCTGCTGAAGGCCGCAGAAGGCACCCCCGGCACACTCAAGCTGTTCAAGGCCGACCTGCTCGATGAAGGCAGTTTCGATGCGGCCATGCAGGGCTGCGAACTGGTCATGCATACGGCGTCGCCGTTCGTCCTGGATGGTTTCAAGGATGCTCACGAAGCCCTGGTCAGACCTGCAGTGGAAGGCACACGCAACGTACTCAACGCGGTCAACCGCACGCCATCGGTACGCCGCGTGGTACTCACCAGCAGCGTCGCCGCCGTTCAGGGTGACAACTGCGACCTTGAGCGCGTGCCCGGCGGCATCTTCACCGAGGCGGACTGGAATACCACCAGCAGTGTCGATCACAACCCCTACCAGTTCTCCAAAGTCGCCGCCGAGCGCGAAGCCTGGCAGCTCTGCGAGGCCCAGTCGCGCTGGGACATGGTCACCATCAACCCGAGCATGGTGATGGGTCCGGCACTGACCAGCAGCAGCCAGTCCGCCAGCATCGGCACCCTGATCCAGATGGGCGACGGCAGCCTGCGCACCGGCGTGCCGCGCCTGACCATGGGCATCGTCGATGTCCGCGAAGTCGCCCGCGCCCACCTGCTCGCCGGCTTCACACCGGAAGCCACCGGGCGCCACATCCTCAGCACCTGCGAACTGAGCATGCTGGACATCGGCCGCATCCTGCGCAGGCACTATGGCAGCGCCTACCCGTTCCCGCGCATGGAAGCGCCGAAGTTCATGGTCTGGCTGTTCGGACCGCTGCTGGGGCCGGTCACGCGCAAGTTCATCAGCCGCAATGTCGGCTATCCGCTGCGCTTCGATCACAGCCGCAGCGTCGCGCTCGGGGTGCAGTACCGCCCGATCGATCAGACGCTGGTCGAGCATTTCCAGCAGCTCATCGATGATGGCCTGCTCAAGCGCAGCAAGCGTCGGGGCTGAACTGAGCGTACACACCGCTTGGCTGCAGCGACCGGATCCACCGGAGTTTCAGCCAACCCGGTGACTCCTGCCGATGCTAGCCTGCGCTGGCGACCGACCAGTCACAGAGCCCGTCATGATTGATTTCACCGTACTGACTGCCTTCTGGCAGGAACTCCAGGCCCGCCCCGACTTCTGGGGCTTCATCAGCATCCCCATCGTCGCCGCCGTGGTGACCTGGGCCCATGTCTGGTGGGCGGTGAAGATGATGCAGTACCCGATTGACTACATCGGCATCCGCACACCGCGCCTGCGCAAGCTCCTCGGCATCGATATCGACCTGCTGGGCTGGCAGGGCATCATCCCGCGGGCCGCGCGCCGCATGTCCGATATCGTGGTCGACAACGCCATCAGCAAGATGGGCTCGGTCAGTGACTTCGTGCGTCAGATGGAACCGGAAAAGATCGGCGCCTATGTCGCCGCCCACGTCAGCTCGCGCATCGAGGAGTACACCGACGAGGCCATGAGCGAGCGCAACGAAGTGTTCTGGGAGAACCTGCCGCCCGTGATCAAGCAGGGCGTCTACCGGCACGTCCGACGCAACCTCCCGCACGTCATGGAGCGCCTCATCCACGCCGTGATCAAGGACATCGATGAGCTGGTCGACGTCAAGGAAATGTGCGGCCGCGTCATGGAGGCTGACCGCGCGCTGGTGGTCCGCATCTTTACCGAAGTCGGCGACGCCGAGTTCCGCTTCATCGTCAACGTCAGTTTCTGGATCGGCCTCGGCTTCGGCCTGGTGCAGATGCTGCTGTTCTACTTCCTGCCCTGGCACGGCATGCTGCCACTCTACGCCGCCGTGCTCGGCCTGCTCACCAACTGGCTGGCGCTGGCCATGGTGTTTCGTCCGCTCAACCCGGTGCGCATCGGACCCTTCAGCTTCCAGGGCCTGTTTCTGCGTCGTCAGGCCGCGGTTTCCGACAAGTTTGCCGAGCTCTGCTCGCGCGAGATCCTGACCATCCACCGCTTCATGAGCGAAATGCTGATCGGCGAAAACTCGGTGCGCGCCCGCCAGCTCATCAAGCGCCACATCAGCACACTGGTGGATGATTCGCCGCTGGCCCGTACCGGCGCACAGATCGCCATGGGCGCCGCCGGGTATGCCGAGTTCAAGACCCGTATCGCCGGCAAGGGTGCCGAACTGGCGCTGGTGCCACTGGCCAACAAGACCTTCAACCGCGAGCGTGCCGACCGCCTGGCCCTGCTGCTGGCCGGCAAAATGAAAGAAATGAGCCCGGCCGAATTCCAGGACCTGCTGCGTCCGGCCTTTCAGCAGGACGAATGGATCCTGCTCGTGCTCGGCGCCGTCACCGGCCTGATTGCCGGTACCGCCCAGCTCATGCTCGGCTTCGCCTGACGCCCTTCCCCCCGGTCAACGACCGCCTTGCCGCCTGTCTTGTGACAGCGGCAAGGTGAGCACGGCTGCGGCATACTGGTCACGACCAGAGGCCCACGCCATGCCCACGCGATCATCCGCCGCGCTCCTGACACCCGTCGGCACCGACAGGCCGCTGCGGGTGCTGTCGCTGAATATCCAGGTCGGTCTGGAAACCACGAAATACCGCCATTACGTCACCCGCGCCTGGCGCCATGTCGTGCCCACGCGCAGCGCGCAGGCCAACCTCGAGCGCATTGCCCGCCTGGCCGCCGGCTATGATTTTGTGGCTTTGCAGGAAGCGGATGCCGGCAGTCTGCGCACGGGCAGCCTCAATCAGGTCGCGCATCTCGCCCGCCTCGCCGGCTTTCCGCACTGGCATGCGGCGGTCACCCGTGACCTCGCCCCATTCGCGCGGCATTGCCTGGGCTGCCTGTCGCGCTGGCCGCTGGCACGGACGCACTACCACGCCCTGCCCGGCCGCCTGCCCGGTCGCGGCGCGCTGGATGTCACGCTGCGACCCGAGGGCTTCGAGCCCCTGCGGGTGATCATCGCCCACCTTGCCCTGACGCGACGGGCGCGCGCCGGACAGCTGCAGTATCTCTCGGGATTGGTGGTCAATGGCGACGATACCCTGTTGCTCGGGGACCTCAATTGCGATGGCCACGAGCTGGCCGGACATGCCGGCATCAGGGCAGCCCGCCTGCGCTCGCTGCACAGCCAGCACACCTTCCCGAGCTGGGCGCCGACGCGCTCACTGGACCACATGCTGGCATCGCCCAGTGTTCAGGTCACGCAGGCGACCGTGCTCGATGAGCGCCTCTCGGACCACCTGCCGGTGGCGTCCGAAATCCACCTGCGCCTGGCATCTGCAGGCGGCAGCGGGCACTGACCGCCGCGCCCGTCCTCAGAGCCGGGCGACCGGCGCGGCCTGCAACGCCGCCGGCGATGCCTTGAACTTCACGATGGCCTGGCGCACCGCTTCCAGCTGCGCCTGGGCCGCGCGTTCGCCTTCCAGCATGCTTTTATGACGCGCCTCGAGATCCGCAACCCCGAAATTACCCACCTTCGGCGAAATCACCACATCGGCACTGCCGAGTTCACGCGACAGCGCCTGCAGGCCGAGAATATTGATGGTCTGATCCAGAATGCCCAGCACACCGCTCTTGCCCGCCTCCGGACGCGCCGAAATATCGACGGCAATCACGATGTCAGCGCCCATATCGCGTGCGGTCTCCACCGGCACCGGACTGACCAGGCCGCCATCCACATAGCGCGTGCCGTTGATTGTCGCCGGCAGAAAGACATTGGGAATGCTGCAGGATGCGCGCACAGCCTGCCCGGCATTGCCCTTGTTAAAGGCGGTCTTGCGGCCGCTGTCCATGGCTGTCGCCACCGCCGCGAAACGGCGGGGGAACTGCTGGATAGGCCGGTTGCCGACGAGCTGATTGACGTAATCCTGCAGACGCTGGCCAACCAGGAAGCCCTGGCGGCTCACGGTGAGATCACGGATATCTGATTCCTGGAACGCCAGCGCGATGTCCTGCATCTCGAACGGTGACTTGCCGCTGGCGTAGAGCGCCCCGACAAAGCTGCCGGCGCTGGTGCCGGTCACGATCCTGGCCCGGATGCCGTGAGACTCCAGCACCTTGATGACCCCGATATGGGCAAAGCCTTTGGCGCCACCGCCCCCCAGCGCCAGCGCAATCACCGGTTCGCGCACCACCACAGGCGGCGGCGCCGGCTTGCGGCTCATGCAGCCGGCAGAGAGCAGGGTGAACAGGATCAGCAAAGCCGACAGGGCCAAACGCTTCATGGCAGATACCAAGGATGACCAGGGTGGATACGAAGCTGCCGATTGTAGTGGCAGCGCTATACTGCTGCATCACTTGTCTGCCGGTCACCGCGCCATGATCACCATCTTCCACAATCCGCGCTGCTCGAAGTCACGCGAAGCCCTGGCGCTGACAGAAGCCGCCGCGGTCCGTCTCAACGAATCACTGCAGGTCGTGGAGTACCTGAAGACGCCGCCGGATCTGGCGACACTGACGACACTGGTCAGCCAGCTTGGCCTGCCTGCGCGGGCCCTGCTGCGTGAAGGAGAAGCACCTTATGGCGAACTGGGACTGGCCGACAGCAGCCTGTCGGATGAGTCCCTGCTGAAAGCCGTGGCAGCCCATCCCATGCTGTTGCAAAGGCCGGTGGTGGTGCGTGGCGGGCGCGCCGTGATCGGGCGCCCGCCAGAGCAGGTGCTGGCGATCCTCAGCGAGCGTGGGTCTGACCCAGCGTAAGACCGCGCAGGTCGGCGCCCGTGCCAATCTGGCCCAGGTCCGTGGCGGCACCCGTCACCAGGTTGATGCGATAAAGGCGTGTCAGGCCCCCGACCTTGAGCGCGGCAAAACCGCTGCCACTGGTCACCGCGGTATTGGATGCCGTCACGCGGACATCCGAAGGAATGTCGAAGCCATTGACGTTGGTGAAGGTCAGCGGCGTGCTGCCGGCCTGGATCGCCAGCGGACTGATCTGCGTGCCATCATTCGGCGGCACCTGCAGCGTCAGACGACCCGTCGCGCTGTCAATGACGTAGAGCGTGGTGACAGACGTATTCCCGACGCTATTGGTGTATGCCGCACCCGAAGCCCCAGTCACCGCCCCGTTGATGCCGCCATCCGGATTGGTACCGGCGACACCGGCATTGCCATCGGCACCCACGCCGGTGAGCTGGTTGAGACGGAAGTTCAGGCCCGTGCTGGTGGTCACGCGGATGCGGTCAGCCGCCGGATTGAAGTCGACACCATAACCGGCAACGGCCGGATCCGGCAGATCGACCGGGTTGCCGGCAGCATCCACGAATGACACGCCACCGGCGGTGCCAATGATGGTGGCGGTACCCAGCTGCGGGTCCAGACGATAGACCGTGCCGTCATTGTCGATCGGGTTCACACCGAAGGCGAAGAGCTGGCCGGTGGCGGGACGGAAATCGAGACCGACCAGGGTTTCACCGGCATCAACGCCGGTAATGGCAACCGTCGTGGTCATGCCCGGCGTAGCGACCGAGAAGCGAACCAGACTGCTGCCATTCGCCGAGAGCGCCACCACAGCGGCCGACGCCGGCGCCTGGATCGCCAGACCACGGGCACCGGCAGCGCCCCTCAGCGGCGTGACACCGGAAATATTGCCGGTGGTCAGGTCCACACGTCCGAGTGACTCGGGGCCACCCACGGCCGTCTGCAGCAGCAGATAACCAGCGCCCGATGCCACCGCCATATTGGCAGCAAGCGTGGTGACATCCGGGGCAATGTCAAAACCGAGGATCGTGGCCAGGGCCGGTGACAACGGGCGACCGCTGATCAGCGTGCCAAGATTCGGCGGATTCTGGATGAACAGCGAATCCGAGGTTTCATCCGCCGTGTACTGCGTCGTGATGCTGCCATTGTTGGCGAAGTTGTTGACGTAAGCCGTACCCTGGGCCGCGATCGCACCCAGATTGAGGGCGCCATCCATGTTGGTGCCGGCCACCGAACCCGCCGCACCACCAAAGTCGCCATCGACCACGGTCCCGGTATTCGGGTTCATGCGGAAGTTCTGGCCGAGGCTGTTGATGACACGCACCCGGTCAACGGCCGGATTGAAATCCATCTCGAAACGGGTCGACGGGCTGTTGCCGCCAATCGCGACCGGCGCGTTGCTGCCATCGACAAAGCCACCCGCCACGCCCAGCGAGATCGCCGCCGCGGTTTCCGGATGGATGCTGTAGAGCGTCACCGTACCGGCCGTGGCGTTGTAGCCCAGGCCGTAAAGAAAGCCATTCTGGGGGCGGCGGTCAATACTGACCAGGACATCGCCCGCGGTCAGGCCCGTGAGCGTGCCTTGCGAAACTACACCGGCCGCCGGCCGGGCAGCATCCAGATAAGCCAGCTGATTGCCGGCCAGCAGCACATTCGCAGCGACTTCGCTCGGGCCGTTATTATCATTATTGCAAGCCGCAAGCAGCATGGTCGCGGCCAGTGTGGTGAGCACCAGCGGAGTACGTTTCATCATGGCAAGTCCCGGGGATGGTGAGAAAAATCACATGCCCGATTAGTCGCCCAGCCCCTTTGCCACACAAGCGCACAAATCCTCTACAACCCCCGATCCGACCAGAATTCCGCCGAATGTCGGATGCCTGCGCCACGAGGCCAGACCCGTGCCCCAAAGAAATTAACGTATGCCGGTTCATCGGTCTGGAAGACCGCACAAGGATGGGGTGCGTGGGCTTTTGGGGAACAGGACATGGTGGACCGAAAGGGGATCGAACCCTCGACCTCCGCATTGCGAACGCGGCGCTCTCCCAGCTGAGCTATCGGCCCTTGTCGAATGGACGAGGCGTAGTCTGCCAAAGGCTGCGGGCGCCGGCAACGGGTTCGGGCGGGCCCGTGCCTGCCGTTTGTCAGCCGCCTTTGGAGACCTTGGTCAATGACTTGAGCAGCTCCAGCGCGACATGCCGGTTGCCATCGTCAAGGCCATGGAAAAGCCGGCGCATCTGCAGGCTCTGGTTGTCGTAGTCAGTCGCGGTTTCACGGATGCGGCTGGCGTAAGCCGGGTCGGCCAGTTCAGCTTCGCGGAAGATGTCACTGACCCGAACGCCCAGTGCCTGGGCAATGCTTTCGAGACTGGCCAGCGAGGGGTTGAGCACGCCGCGCTCGATGCGTGAGAGTGTGCTGGTCGCGAGGTCGAGATCGTTCGCCAGCGACTCCAGCTTGAGCCCCTGTTCCACGCGCAAACCTTTGATGACGCGGCCGATATCCATGGCCCGATTGTCGGGACGCGTTTGCCATGCACGCAAAGCGCATTGCATCAAAAAGTCAGTCAAATTTGCCTTAAACGCAAACATGAACTGCCCGGATGCGCCGGGCCGCGACAGCCCGGCACATCCCTCAGCGGCACATCAGCAGGCCATCACTCGGCCGGCTTGATCTGCACCAGCAGCTGACGCAGGCCGACCTGCGAACCGACACTGGCGGTGACGACCTCGACGGTACCGGCGACCGGGGCCTGGAGGCGGAACTCCATCTTCATGGCTTCCAGCACCAGCAGCGGATCGCCCTTGGCGAGCACCTGGCCGACCTCGACCGATACCGCCACGACCTTGCCGTCGATGGGCGCCAGCACGCGGCCGTCGCTGCCGGCTTCGGCAGTCTGCGCCGGCTCGTAGGTGGCGTCATCGTAGACCGCGGTAACGGTCTCGGTGGCCAGCCAGAGACGCTGGCCATCGCGCGCGAACCAGGCATGGCGGCGGCGCCCGTGGGCGAGGTAATCGACGCGGCAGCCTTCAGTCGCGACGATCTGCACTGCTTCGGCGGGCTGTTCGCTGTCATCGACACGGACCTGATACTGGCCAACGCCGCTGACATCGACATCGAGCGTGGTGAGCGACTCACCGCGACGCAGCTTGAGCAGGGTCGGCGTGGCATTGGCGCTGTGCCAGCCCAGCAGCGAGGCATCGAGCCCGCCAGCCTGACTCAGCGCCTGGGCATCGGTATGCACGAGCAGCGCAGCGGCGAGCGCCTGATGCGCGCCTGAAGGCGTGGCCAGCTCGGTGATGCGCTCGGCCGGGTAGTGCTCGGCAATGAAGCCGGTGGTCACGCCCGGGCCCTGGAAGTCCGGGTGCGAGAGCAGTTCGATCAGGAAGTCGCGGTTGCTGGCGACGCCGAGGTAGGCGGTGTCCTGCAGCATGCCGATGAGCTTGTGGATGGCCTGCGTGCGGGTCTCGCCCCAGGCCATGAGCTTGCCCTGCAGCGAGTCGTAGTACGGCGAGATGACACCGCCCTCGATCACGCAGTGGTCGGCGCGCAGGCCGGGGCCCGTCGGCGTGCGCCAGGCCAGGATCTTCCCGGTCTGCGGCAGGAAGCCGCTGGCCGGATCTTCGGCGCAGAGACGGACTTCGATGGCGTGGCCGTGGCGCAGCTCATCGAGCTCGGCCTGAGTCATGGGCAGCGGTTCGCCCTGGGCCACCAGCAACTGCCAGGACACCAGGTCGAGGCCGTAGATCAGCTCGGTGACCGGGTGCTCGACCTGCAGGCGGGTGTTCATTTCGAGGAAGTAGAAATGGCCGTCGGCGGCGAGCATGAACTCGACGGTGCCGGCACCGACATAGTTCACGGCCTTGGCGGCGGCAACCGCAGCCTTGCCCATACGCGCGCGCAGCGATTCGCTGACCACGGGCGACGGCGCTTCCTCGATGACCTTCTGGTTGCGGCGCTGTACCGAGCAGTCGCGCTCGCCGAGGTAGACGACGTTGCCGTGACGGTCGCCGAAGACCTGGATTTCGACGTGCCGGGCCTGCAGCACGGCCTTCTCGATCAGCAGCTGGCCATCGCCGAAGGCATTGGTGGCTTCGCTGCGCGCCGACTGGATGGCGGCTTTGAGTTCGGACTCGGCGTGGACCAGACGCATGCCGCGACCACCACCACCGGCAGCGGCCTTGACCATCACCGGCAGGCCGACCTTGAGGGACTCGGCAACCAGCAGATCATCTTCCTGGCCCGCGCCCTGATAGCCCGGCACGCAGGGGACATTGGCCGCAATCATGCGCTCCTTGGAGGCGCTCTTGTTGCCCATGGCCTCGATGGCCGAGGGATCGGGACCGATGAACACCAGCCCGGCATCCTGGACCGCCTGAGCGAAGTCTTCGCGCTCGGACAGGAAGCCGTAGCCCGGGTGGATGGCACCGGCACCACTGGCACGCGCGGCGTCGATCAGCTTCGTGATGTTGAGATAGGACTCGCCGACCGGGCCGGCGCCGATGCAGATGGCGGTGTCGGCTTCGCGCACATGCTGGGCATCGCGGTCAGGCTCGGAGTAGACCGCCACCGTGCGGTAGCCGGCCGCGCGGCAGCCACGGATGATGCGGGCCGCGATTTCACCGCGGTTGGCGATGAGAACGGTATCAAAATGGCTCATGCCGACGGCTCCTGGTCAGACAACAGGGAAAACAGACGGGGGATGTCAGCGGGCGTGACCTGACGCGCCCAGCTGGCAGCGCGCTTCTGCATGAAGGCACCAATGCCTTCCGGCGCTTCCGGGCCACGGGCGCAGGCGGCGAAGTGCGCGGCCGCCTGATCCAGCACGGCATCCGGCGCGACCTGGCCGACGCTGAGCACGATGGCCTTGGTACGGGCATTGGCCGATGGCGCGCAGCGCAGGACATCGGTCAGGGTCGCGGCCAGGCCTTGCGCCAGGCCGGCTTCGTCGGCGAACACCTCATGCACGAGACCGAGACGCAGGGCCGTGTCGCCATTGAACTGGGCGCTGGTGAGCACGAGACGGCGGGCCTGGGTGAGGCCGATGCGCTGCACCACGAACGGCGCGATCTGCGCCGGCGGCAGGCCGCGCGAGGTCTCCGGCATGCCGAACTTGGTGGCGGTGTGGGCGAAGGCAATGTCGGAGACGCAGGCCAGACCGAAGCCGCCGCCAAGCACGCCGCCTTCACAGACGGTGACCAGCACCTGCGGGATGGCTTCGGCCGCGCGCAGCAGCTCGCCGAAGCGACGGTTCATGGCGGCGATGGGATCCACCGCGCCCGGGGCCGGGGTGCTGGCAGCATCCGCGAACACGCCCTTGAGGTCGGCGCCGGCACAGAAGTGGCCACCGCGGCTGCGCATCAGCACCACGCGCACATCGTTGCGGGCCGGCAGCTCGGCGAAGAGGCTGACGAGGTCGTCGACCATCTCCGGGTTGAGGGCGTTGCGGGCCTCGGGCCGGTTGAAGGTGACAGAAAGAATGCCGGTGTCGGCATCGAAACGGGTCAGAACAGCGTTGCTCATCATGACTTCCTCAGAAACGGGACACGCCGAAGCTGTTGCTGCGCAGCTCGCGCAGCTTGGCCTCGCGGCAGACCGACAGCGTCAGCGACAGCACGCGGCGGCTGTCGCGCGGATCAATCAGACCGTCGTCGAAAAGACGCGCTGATGCGGCGAAAGGATGCGAATCCTCGTCGAACTTGTTGATGATCTGCATTTCCAGCATCTTCAGGATGGCTTCATCCTGCTCACCGATCTCGCGGCCTTCCTTGATCCATTTCTCACGCGTGATGATGGACATGACCTTGGCGGCCTGTTCGCCACCCATGACCGCGGTGCGGCTGTTGGGCCAGGAGAAGATGAAGTGCGGGCCGAAACCGCGCCCGCACATGCCGTAGTTGCCGGCACCGAAGCTGCCGCCCATGACCAGGGTGATCTGCGGCACGGTGGCGTTGGCCACGGCCTGGATCATCTTGGAGCCGTGCTTGACGATGCCGCCCTGCTCCGACGCCGAGCCGACCATGTAGCCGGTGGTGTTCATGAGGTAGATGATGGGCAGGTTGGCGTGGCAGCAGAGCTGGATGAACTGGCCGGCCTTGGTGGCGCCGGCGGTGGTGATCGGGCCGTTGTTGGAGATGATGCCGACAGCGTGGCCGTCGATGCTGGCGCGGCCGCAGACCGTCTGCTTGTCGTATTCGTTCTTGAATTCGAGGAACTCGGAACCGTCGACCAGACGCATGATGACTTCGCGGCAGTCATAGGGCTTGCGGTAATCCGCCGGCACCGCGCCGCAGATCTCGTCGATGTCATACAGCGGCGCTCGCACCGGCAGGCGCGGCACCTCGGGACGGTCGGCGTTCCAGTTGAGTCCGCGCACCACCTCGCGCGCGATGCGGATGCCGTCGGCATCGCTCTCAGCCAGAAACTCGGCGGTGCCGGCCTGCTGGCAGTGCATCTCGGCGCCCCCGAGGTCTTCATCGATGGCGATTTCGCCGGTGGCGGCCTTGAGCAGTGGCGGGCCGGCGAGGAAGACCTTGGCGTTCTTGCGCACCATGATGACGTAGTCGGACAGACCCGGCATGTAGGCGCCGCCAGCCGTCGAGGAACCATGCACGATGGTGACCTGAGGGATGCCGGCCGCTGACAGGCGCGCCTGGTTGGCAAAGGTCTTGCCGCCCGGAATGAAGAGCTCGGCCTGGTACATCAGGTTGGCGCCGCCGGACTCGATCATGGACACCACCGGCAGCTTCTGCTGCAGCGCGATTTCCTGCAGGCGCAGCGTCTTCTGCACGCCGAACGGCGTCATGGTGCCGCCCTTGATGGCGCTGTTGGAGGCCACGATGAGGCAACGCACCCCCTCGACATAGCCGATGCCGGCAATCATGTTGCCGCCGGCCAGCGAGCCGTCCTTGTCGTCATGCTGCTTGTAGCCGCAGAGCGTGGACAGTTCGAGGAAGGGCGAGCCGCGATCGAGCAGCAGGTGCACGCGCTCGCGCGGCAGCATCTGGCCGCGCTTGTGGTATTTGGCGCGCGCCTTCTCTTCGGTGGCGCGCACGCTGCTCTCGACGTCGCGCAGCGCGGCCACAGCCGCCAGCATGCCTTCGCGGTTGACGCGATAGGTGTCGTCCTGGGTGTTGATGCGGGATTCCAGTACCGTCATTTTTTCAATCTCACTTCAGCGTGGCCGCGACTGCGGGCGGCACGGGGATGTCGATATCCAGCAGCATCTGGGCAAAGCACTTGCCCTGCGGATCGGTGCGCAGCGACGCAATGCCGCCGCCACCGAGTGAATGTCTGATGAGGAAGTTGAAGCTGTGACTGCCCGGCAGTTCCCAGCGTGACACCGAGCCCAGCGGCGCCTTGGTCGAGAGCAGGTGTGCGTAGTAGCCGGCCACGCGGGCTTCGCTGAGCGCGCTGCGGATATACGGCAGATAGGACGGATCGCGCGCCATGACGCCGACGTTGCCATGATCGCCCTTGTCGCCGCTGCGGGCGATGGCGAGCTTGATCAACGGCACGTTGACGGCATCGGCACCCGGCGTCCAGGTTTCACCGGCCGGCTGCGGGGTGAGGGAAGCGGGATCATAGGACTCACCCTCGATGACCGTGATCGGCGTGCGTACGCCCTCGAAGTCGACGGTGATGGCGACATCGCGCTTGGGCACCTTGCAGGACCAGAGCTGCACCACCGGCTGCACGCTGG
>CAZEEQ010000006.1:0-117094 GCA_964511255.1 uncultured Paraperlucidibaca sp. | reverse complement strand
TGCTGCTGCCGGACACCGTCGGTACCGGTGGCGACTCGCACACCCGCTTCCCGATCGGCATCTCGTTCCCGGCTGGTTCCGGTCTGGTCGCCTTTGCCGCTGCCACCGGCGTCATGCCGCTGGACATGCCGGAATCGGTGCTGGTCCGCTTCAAGGGCAAGATGCAGCCTGGCATCACCCTGCGTGACCTCGTGCATGCCATTCCCTACGCAGCCATCCAGCGTGGCGAACTGACCATCGAGAAGAAGGGTAAGAAGAACGTCTTCAACGGCCGCATCCTCGAGATCGAAGGTCTCGAAGACCTGACCGTGGAACAGGCCTTTGAACTGTCCGACGCCTCGGCCGAACGTTCCGCCGCCGGTTGCTCGATCACCCTGAGCGAGAAGTCGGTTGCCGAATACCTGACCTCGAACATCACCATGCTGAAGTGGATGATTGCCAACGGTTACGGCGATGCCCGCACCATGGCCCGCCGCATCGTCGCCATGGAGAAGTGGCTGGCCAACCCGTCGCTGCTGCGCGCCGACAAGGATGCCGAATACGCCACCGTGTACGAGATCGACCTGAACGAGATCAAGGAACCGATCCTGTGCTGCCCGAACGATCCGGACGACGCCAAGCCGCTGTCCCAGGTCGCCGGTGCGAAGATCGATGAAGTGTTCATCGGTTCGTGCATGACCAACATCGGCCACTTCCGTGCTGCCGGCAAGCTGCTCGACAAGGTGGAAGGCGGTTCACTCGCCACCCGCCTCTGGCTGGCTCCGCCGACTCGCATGGACGAGCACCAGCTGATGGAAGAAGGCTATTACAACATCTACGGCCGTGCCGGTGCCCGCACCGAAATGCCGGGCTGCTCGCTGTGCATGGGCAACCAGGCCCGCGTCGCGCCGAACACCACCTGCGTATCGACCTCGACCCGCAACTTCCCGAACCGTCTCGGTCAGGGTGCTGATGTCTATCTCGCGTCGGCTGAACTCGCTTCTGTCGCCGCCGTGATGGGCAAGCTGCCGACCGTGGCCGAGTACATGGAGTACGCCGGCAAGATCGACGCCATGGCAACGGACATCTACCGTTACCTGAACTTCGACAAGATGGGCGAGTACACGGTGCAGGCCGACAAGATCAACATCGCTCAGCTCACCTGAGCCTGATGTTGTGATGCAAAAAGCCCCGCAAATGCGGGGCTTTTTGTTGCTGCACACTCATCACACAAGTTACAGCGCGAAGCTTCCTCTGAGATCGACGCGGCTCTTCTTGGTCCGGAAAACCTCCCAGTCCACCCTGCCCCCGCCCACCGTGATCAGCATGGCATTGGAGTGCGCGTTGTAGAACTCCGACTTCAGCAAACGACTCTCGTGCACGGTCCCGCGCGCTGTCCTGGCAGCGACCCTGGCCTCGTATTTGTCGTAGCTGCTTTTCTCCAGCTGATTTATCGGGCTGGACATCAGTTCATGCACGATGACAACGCCCGCCGGGCCAGTGATCTCAAGCGTGGCGTGATACGAGTTATGCATGTCGCCTGTCAGAAAAACCAGCTGACCAATGCCTTTCTCGGCGAGAAAGTCGATGACCTCATCGCGCTGATGCGCAAAGGCCGGAGCACCCCACTTGTCATCCGAGCGCCGCACCGTGGCAACAAACGGCACACTGCTCACCACGAACTTAGGCTTGTCCTTGTATTTCGCCAGCCACCTCTTGAGCTGCGACATCTGCTCCTGACCGATGATCTGATTGGCTTTCGGATCCTTCTGGAAGGACCAGCGCTCGGTGCGCGTGTCCATGACAAAGAACTGCGCATCACCGTGACTGAAGCTGTAGTAGTAGGCCTGGTCACCGGTATCCGGCATGCGGATGTGGACAAACTCGCGATACGCCTTCATGGCCAATGCCATGAACTGAGCCGGAGTGGCCGTGCCCGGCGGGTCGAAGTCATTGCTGAAATCATTGGTGATCTCATGATCATCCATGATCATGTAATGCGGCATGCGCGTGAGAAAGGCTCTCGCCGGACGGCAGTCCTGCCAGGCATCCAGATATTTCTGACGATACTCCTCAAGACCGGGCTGCTTGAGCGGATTGGGAATGTCGTAGTAGATCTGATCGCCGCAATGGATCATGAAGCGTGGAGAGGCCGCCTCGGACTTCTCGATCAGCGCCTCGAAGGCATCATCCGGCGAATTGAAAGGCCCCAGCGAGTGCAGATTGCAGCTGCCCAGCATGAACGAAAAGCCGGCGGGCGCCTCCGCCAGGGGCGGCGTCACAAACCGGCCATGACAGTTGCCGAAATCAACCTGCAGAGCAATCGGAGCTTTCCTGTCCTTGGCATACGTTACCTGGCAGGAATAGCCCGTATCCGGCTGCAGGCCTTTTATCGTCACACACCCCGTGAACCCGTGGCGCTCCTCCAGCCCTATCTGCGCCGTTCCGATGAGAGCATCCCCCGCCCTGACGGCAACATTGGCCCAAGGGTAGGACCTCTCCCCCCTCACCCATATCTTCACCAAGTCGCAGGCTACATGTCCGATGATCAAGCGTGCCATGTCATCTCTCCCTGACAGCTGCGGAGCCTCCTCAGATACTGCCCTTACGTCATCCAGTCGCTCCGAGCCTTCTGTTAACCCTGGTTGTTTGCGGGAATACCTCCACGCCCTGGCAGCATAGCACCACCATGCCGTCAGACAAGGATCAGCCGGGCATGGCCCGGAGCTGGGCCCTGGGTGTGCGCTGATACCTCGCCAAGAACCCCGGCTCGGCCTCGGCGCCACGATACAGCGACGCCAGATCCTGCCGCATGCGCAGAAAGAGATGCGCCGTCATGGTCGCATCGGCCAGGGCACGGTGGTGGCGGCCATCGACCGGGATATCGTGCAGATCAACCAGGGTGGCGAGCTTGTGATTGGCCGCCCAGGGATAGAGGCGGCGGCCGATCAGCACCGTGCAGAGGAAATCATGGTCGGTGGAGGTGCCGATACGGGCCAGCTCATGCTGCCAGAAGCGGCGGTCGAAACTGGCGTTGTGGGCGACCAATGTGGCATCGCCGACAAAATCGGCGATCCCGGCCATGACCTGTGCCGGCGGCGGCGCCTCGCTCACCATCGCCGACGTGATGCCGGTCAGCGCGGTAATGAACGACGGCACGCGCCCGCCCGGATTCATCAGGCTCTGCCAGGACTCCGTGATGCAGCCATCCTCGACGATCACGGCGGCCACTTCGAGTGCACGGCCGCCCTGCTCCGGCATCAGGCCATTGGTTTCGAAGTCGATGACAGCGTAGCGGGTCATGCCTGCCGTCAGACCGATTCGATACCCACGATATGCCAGGGCGCATCGTCCTTGGTGTAGTCCCGCGTCAGGTGCCAGATGTCGGTGAAGTCATCCTCGACAGCCTCGACCACGTCACGATAACGGCCATGGAAGCGGATGCTGACTTCGGCTTCGCCAAACTGCTGATCGGCACGGACCAGCTCGGCATTTACCGCCAGCACCTCGGTGTGCTGCGCGGCCGGCAGTGCGGCGCGCTCAACCAGCAGGTCCGCATAAAGTTCGGCCGTCACATATTCCTGGATTTTGGGCAGGTCGTTCTGGTTCCAGGCGTCCTGCAGGATGCGGTAGTGCTCGGTGGCGCCCGTCAGGAAGGCCGGCGTGTCGAAACCCATCGGCAGGTTGAACGGCACAGCGTGGCTGCTGGTCGCAGCGACAGGTGCTGCTGCCGGCATCTCGCGACGGCTGCCGAACACCGGTTGCGATGTGGCCTGGCGCATGGCGGCAGGAGCCGCAGCACCCGCATGGGCATAGGCCGGCTGCGGCGCACGAGCAACCGGTGCTGCCGGCCCCTTGCGCAGGCGGCGGAACACCATGAGCGCGACCCAGGCCAACAGCCCGATCATCAGAATATCCATGAATTGCAGGCCTTCAAAGGCACCGCCCGCAAACAGCGCAGCAAACAGGCCGCCGACCAGCAGGCCACCGAGCAGGCCGCCCATCATGCCCTTGCCCGGGGCCTTGGAGGCTGCCTGAGCGGTCGGACTCGGCTGTGCCGCCTGCTGACGCTGAGCAGCAGCGCCAGTCGAAGACGGCTGCGAGGGCGCCGTCTGATACGTGCGTCCGAAGCTTTTGCCTCCGCCCATCCGCTTGGCATGCGCGACTTCCATGGTGAACGTAAAGGTCAACAGGATGGCAAGAACTGCCGCCAGCTTTTTCATGTCTTTCCTCTTGAATAGATTCAGGGTCGCGGCCAGTAAGCCTCATCACCCATTGCGGACCCAAGCTTACCTGCATTCAGGACATTTCGCTCACTGAGCAGCCCTCCAATTTCAAGCCTCGGGCGACACGACCATTGACCGCTGCCGGCAGGCTGTCAGAATCGCGTGACTGCTCAGCCACGACATCCGCCGGCAACGCTTTCACGACCTTCAGAGGACGCGCCATGACCACACGCCAGAACCTGCGCAATCACCGCGGCCGCATCGCCATTGTTGATGGCCTGCGCACCCCGTTCGCCCGCATCGCGACCCATTTCCGCGACCTCAGCGCCATCGACCTCGGTGCCATCGCGGTACGCGAGCTGATGCAGCGCAATGACCTCAAGCCGGCGCAAGTCGACCAGCTGGTTTTCGGCATGACCGTGATGATCCCGGAGGCGCCCTTCATCGCGCGCGAAATCGCGCTGCAGCTGGGCCTCGACAACCTCGATGCGTACTCCATCACGCGCGCCTGCGCGACCAGCTTCCAGACCGCCGCCAGCGCCGCCGAGAGCATCCTCGCCGGCAGTGCCCAGGTTGTCATCGCGGGCGGCACCGACTCCACCAGCAGCGTGCGCCTGCCGATGTCGCCGAAGTTCTCCTCCACTCTGCGCGATGTCAGCTTCGCCCGCTCGCTCGGCGACCGCCTCAAGCTGCTGTCGACCTTGCGACCTAAAGACATCCTGCCAATGGAGCCGTCGATCACGGAGTTTTCAGTCGGCGAGACCATGGGTGAAAGCACCGAAAAAATGGTGAAAAAATGGGGCGTCAGCCGCGCCGACCAGGATGACCTGGCACATGCCTCGCACAGCAACGCCGCCAACGCCTGGCGCGAGGGCCGCCTCGATCGCCAGGTCATCGGCGTTCATGTGAACGGCCAGCTGCTCAAGGATGACAACCTGGTGCGCAAGCATTCCGAACGCAGCAGCTACGACAAGCTCAAACCGGTATTCGATCGCAGCGGTCAGGGTTCCGTCACCGCCGGCAACGCCAGCCCGCTGACCGACGGCGCCGCCGCCCTGCTGCTGATGAGCGAAGCCCAGGCGCAGGCCGAAGGCCGCGAAGTGCTGGGTTATATCCGCTCCTACGCCTTCGCCGCCAGATCGCCCCAGGATGACCTGCTGATGGGCCCGGTACTGGCCGCCCCGATTGCCATGGATCGCGCTGGCCTGAGCCTGGCCGATCTGACCCTGATCGACATGCATGAAGCCTTTGCCGGCCAGGTCGCCTGCAACATCAAGGGCCTCGCCAGCGATGCCTATGCGCGCGAGTTCGGACGCAGCAAGGCGCTCGGCGAGATCGACCGCAGCAAGCTCAACGTCAATGGCGGCAGCCTCGCCTTTGGTCACCCCTTCGGGGCCACCGGCGCACGCGTCATCGCCCAGACGCTCTACGAGCTCAAGCGCCGGGGCGGCGGGACCGCACTGACCACCGCCTGTGCCGCCGGCGGGGTTGGTGCCGCCATGGTGCTGGAAGTCGACTGACAACCGGTTGATGACCTGAGAGGTCATTGAAGCGCTGCGGATGCCGTATCACACTGACAGGCATCCTGTGTCCGGAGCGTTGCAATGACCCTCGTCCTCGTCTACCTCGTCGCCGCTTTTTTTGCCGGCATGGGCCTGGTGGCCCTGCTGCAGCCCGAACGCATACTGGCCTTCTTCGGCACCCGCCACCTCACCCGGGATGGTCGCAACGAAGTCCGCGCTGTCTATGGCGGCTTTGGCCTGGCCATCGCGATCCTGCTGCTGGGCACCCTCTCCTTTTTTTCCCCCCTGCGTGACGGCATCCTGTTCACCGTTGCCGTCGCCCTGCTCGGCATGGCCACAGGCCGCCTGATCTCGACTGTGATTGACGGCAATCCGGGCCGCTATGTCTGGATATTCTTCGGTATCGAACTGCTGCTGGCCGGGATGCTGCTGCGCGCCATCTGAAGCGATGCGCCGCGAAGGTACCGCACCGATGGTCTCAGGTGTCGGCGCTTACCCGCCTTGATCCGCCGGCTTGCGCCAGACACTGGCCAGCCAGGGCTGCTGCGCCCGCGGCAATCCGGGCGGACGGTAATAATGCTCCAGCTCGGTGAAACCGGCAGCGGCAAGGTAGCCCTGCCAGGCCGCAAGGTCGTGATAGCGACCATAGCGGCTGCCCTGCCAGCCCTCCTCGTTGTGTCCGCGCGGGTTGGAGCTGAACAGCACGCCGCCCGGTTTCAGCGTCGCATACAGCTCGGCAAGCACACGGGGCAACTCGCTGGACGGCACATGGAAGAGCGACGCATTGGCGAAGATGCCATCGAAACGGGCCGCCGGCAGGGCCAGCTTGAGAAAGTCCTGATGCCAGACCTCGCAACCGCTGTCGGCACGCGCCATGGCAACGAAGCGGCCGGCACCATCAAGACCGATGGCATGATGCCCGCGCGCCGTGAAGGCCCTCAGGTCACGCCCGGGGCCACAGCCGAAATCCAGGATGGTGAGCGGCGGCTCGCCACTGAGATGCCGCAGCAGCGCCTCGATGTTCTGGCTGACATCGTGACCTCGCGTGCCGTCGCGGAAATCATCGGCGACCGCGTTGTAATGCCCCAGCGTCTGCGCGCTGACCTCGGCAAGCTCCGGCTTCATCAACTGACCTGAAAAGTCCCCGAGCCGGGCAGGCTCTCGACCAGCTCCGGCCCCATCAGCATGGCCGGCGTGTAGCTGCCGCCCGGCGGATGGTGATTGAGCAACCAGGTCACAACCGCCAGCGCGCCATCCACGGTGAGACTGTAGACGTTGTTGGTGCGGATGCGCACAGTGCGCGTGACGCCGGCAGCGTTGCGCGCCTCGCCCCAGACATAAGTGGGTTGCGCATCACGGGTGGCCAGATCCGGCCCCTTCACGCGCAGGTCAATCTGACGCTTGAGGAAGTTCTGCACAAAGCCCAGGCCGAGAACCGCCTTGCCCAGATTCATCACCCTGGCGCCATAGACAGCCGACTTCGGCAGCGGAATCCAGGTGTCGATATTGGGGATGCCGGTGGTGTAGTAGGCGGTCGAGACATCACCCCAGGGGATGGCCATGGCCGACCGCGGGCCGCGACCGAAATCAATGTCGCGGTGCTTGCTGCCCAGCGGCACGCTGACGAGACGGCCATCGCGACGCTCCAGACTGCCCTTGGACAGCCCCTCGACCAGCGTCTTCGAGGTGCCCGGCGACGGGCCGGTGGACGACTGGAAGCCCAGCGACAGATGCTCGGCATCCGGCAGCACCTGCTTGAGCTTGGCCGCCACGCAGTCGGTGGGGATGACATCGAAGCCGACCCCCGGGCAGAGCACGACATCGGCCTCACGGGCACGCGCGGTTTGCAGGTGCACATGCTCGAACACGGCCGCCTCGCCGGTGATGTCGAGATAGTGCGAGCCGACCGCGAGGCAGGCTTCGACCATGGGTGCGCTGGTGGCCGAGAACGGGCCGGCGCAATGCATCACGAGATCCATGCCAGCCAGCCCGGCCTTCACGGCGTCGGGCTGGTCAAGACCGAAAGCCCGATGCTCCAGACCGAGCTCGGCTGCCAGCGCCCTGAGCTTGTCCGCACTGCGGCCGGCGAGCACCGGGCGCAGCCCCTGCGCCACGGCCTGGCGGGCGATCAGCTCGCCGGTATAGCCGTTGGCGCCATAGATCATCCAGTGTTGTGTCATGTCACACCTCGTGCACGAACAACTCGCGCTCGAAACGAATCTGTGGCCAGAAGACTCCATCATCCGCCCGTTCACCGGCACCGACAACCATGACCGGGAACGCTTCGTCGGGCAGGTTCAGGAGCTTGCGCACACGCACTTCGTCATAGCCTTCCATCATGCAGGTATCGAAGCCGTGAGCGCGGAAGGCCAGCACCAGGTTTTCGCAGGCCAGTGCCGTGCTCTTCGCCGCCCAGAGCTGCACTTCCGAACTGGTGTAGGGGCCGCGCGGCACCGGCGCGACCAGGCCACCGACGGCAAACGCCGCCTTCTTGACCATGGCAAAACTGTTGAGCGGGCCCGGCGCATAGTTGTAGGGGATGAGCTGGTAGTAGCGCTTCACCAGCGTCGGCACATCCGGCATCGGCCATTCGCGCAGCATCTTGCGCGAAAAGTCCTCGACGCGGTCGGTGCGGGCGACGCAGACGATGAGCTCGGCGGCGGTCTTGGCCGCGAGCTGGCTCATGCAGGCCTTGACCAGCTTGGCCTTCTTGGCCGGCGAGCGCACCACGTAGAATTCCCAGGGTTGCAGGCCCGAAGAACAGGGTGCCAGCAGGGCCATGTCGAGACAGTCGTTCATCACCGCCTGCGGGATGGGCTTGCTGGTGAACTTGCGCACCGAGCGACGGCTGATGACGACTTTGCGGAACTCCTCGACGTCGATGTGTTCCGGTGCCGGCTCGTGATAGCGCTCCTTGCCACCCACATTGACGGTGCTCTTTGTGGCGACTTTTCCAGCAGGTTTGGCAGCGGCAGACATGGTTGAAGCTCCTGACAGGGGTTGTTTTCAGTTTCAAAGCTATCGAACAGTTTGATAGATGTCAAACTGACATGGCATACTGAATCATCACCCTGAATGACAGCCGCCCGCTTCCGCTGCGCGCCGCGTCACGAGAATGCCCATGAAACTGACCGGCCCCTGCACATCGCATCTGTTCACCTCTGCCGAGGAACAGACGCTGGCGCACGCCTTCCGGGCCCTCTCCAATCCGCACCGCCTGGCCATCTACCTGCGCCTGCTGCGCCACGCCGACAGCCAGTCCGTCAGCGACGCCAGCCTGATCAGGAGCTGCAGCCTGCAGGCACTGATCGACAAGCTCGACATCGGCGCGCCGACCATTTCGCATCACGTCAAGGAGCTGGTCAGCGCCGGTCTGATCAGCGTCGAACGCGAGGGCAAGTACATCCGCTGCACACTGGATGAGGAGATGCGGAAACAAATCAGCCATGCGCTGGAGCCCCACCGCAGCTGATCCTGACGGCTTTTACCGACCGCGCCTGGCGCGCGGATGTGCCCACTCAGGCCAACCAATGCGGCGCTCACACGTTAGATAGGGTTCACCCATCAACGGAAGTGCCACCATGAAGTCCTTACGACCCATTGCCCTGTCCGTCCTGCTAGGCACCACCGCCGCCGCCCCGCTCATGCTGGTCGCACCGGTTGCCTCCGCAGCCACAGCCGAAGACCTCGACCGCGATGCCAGCCAGGCGCTCGACAAGCTCTACCGCAGCAACCCGACCGCGGCCGACATGGGCAAACGCGCCCAGGCCATCCTGGTTTTCCCCAACATCATCAAGGCCGGCCTCGTGTTCGGCGGCAGCTATGGTGAAGGCGTCCTGTTCAAGGATGGCAAGACCAGCGGCTACTACAACTCGGTCTCTGCCTCCTGGGGCCTGCAGGCCGGCGCGCAATCCTATGGCTATGTGATGTTCCTGATGAACGACAAGTCGGTGAAGTACCTTGACCGCAGCAAGGGCTGGGAAATCGGTGCGGGCCCCACGGTCGTGGTGGTCAACGAGGGCGTCGCCAAGAGCCTGAGCAGCAGCACCCTGAGCGGCGACGCCTATGCCTTCGCTTTCGACCAGCAGGGCCTGATGGCCAGCCTGAGCATCGAAGGCAGCAAGATCTCGCCGATCAAGCGCTGAAACCGGAAGTTCGCATGGAGATCACCCGCCTCGGGTGATCTCACGGATCTTGTCGATATAACGCGGCATCATGCCGATGTCCTCGTAAATATCCTCACCCTCTTCAACCCGAATGACCTTGCTCCCCTGCTCGTAGGGAATCTTCGACTCCAGCTCGAACAAGCCATGATGGATGATGCTGGCAATGATCTCCTGCTCGGCAACGCCAAAGACAGCCGCCAGCGCACGTACCTTCACGACGTCGGTGTCATAGAGGCTGACGCTGCGTGTCACTTTCTGGCGCTGCTGTTCACGGCGGGCTTCCCAGTCCTTGAGCAGTTCCACAAAGGGGCTGTTGGTCATGGCGCACTCTCCGGTTGCTGCGACCAGATGCCGCAACTGTTTGCACGAAGCAACCCGACACAAGTCAGGACACCTCCAAGATACTCCGGAGTTCGCGCCGCTTCACTACCTCTCGTCTGGCGCCTGACGGCGAGCTCTCTGCCGGGCTCAGTACATGATGCGGATTTGGATACGCGTATCGTTTTCGGCCTGTCTGGCCTCAACCTCATAGGGGTTGCTCTTATGGCCATGGCGCAGGGCGTACCAGATGTAGTTCAGCGTGAAAACCAGCCGGCCCTGCCGCCGCATCTGTTCAATGTGCTTCAATTGATGTCTGATCAGACGGTGATTGTGCAGTTCCCCCACCGGAACATAGATCGTGCTCGCTGAGACGATCAGACTTTTCATCCTGAACGCGATCAATATCAATGCAACCAGACCCGCGGCCTGCCGGATCCTGACCCTGTGCCTCATGGCATAACCCCTCCATCCCTGTACTTCGCCCCCCGACACCTGACCAAAGCGCTGTCATGCCCTCAGGCCAGCCGGATTCAACCACTAATTTCATCAGGAATTAAACAATAAGTTCAATGCGAATGAAACCAGAATTTAAGTTTCAGTCCATGGATGAAAAGTCTGAATTTGCACAGCGCCTGCGGAACGCAATGATTGCGGCAGGACATGAAGCACGCCCGGCTGTACTGGAGCGTGGCTTCAACATGAGCTATTGGGGGCGGCCGGTGACCTTCCAGGCGGTGTCGCGCTGGTTGCGCGGAGAGGCCATCCCGGCCCAGGACAAGATGCAGGCACTGGCCATGTGGCTGGGTGTCGAGCCTCATGCCTTGCGGTTTGGCGACAAGGCCGCACAGCAGATTCGGGAGCAGCACGCACGCTGGGAAAATGCGATCGCACCGCCCGAGCGGGAGGTGCTGGAGGCCTTTCTGGCATTGCCGCCGGATCAGCAAAAAGTGGTTCGCGAGGTGATCTTCGCCTTTGCACGCAACCGGCCATCAACCGCCTGAGAATACTCCCGGACGATGGATGGCCGCCGCCACGATCACTTCAGCGGCGGCAGATCGAAAATCAGGCAGGTGGTGGTGGCATGCGCATAGAGCGCGCCGTCAGCCCCGTAGATTTTACCTTCCGCGACCGCCGTCTGGCGTCCGGCGTGGACAACCCAGCCTTCCGCACGCACCAGGGGCACTTTCACGCTCAGCGCCCTGATCATGTTCACTTTCAACTCCAAGGTGGTGTAGCTGCGCCCGGCCGGCAATGTGCTGTGCACGGCACAGGCGACAGCAGAGTCGAGCAGCGTGGCATACCAGCCGCCATGCACCGACCCCAGCGGGTTGTAGTACGCGTAGTCCGGCTTGCCCTGGAATATGACCCGCCCGTGCTCCGCCTCGACCAGCAGGAAACCCATGGTCTGGGAAATCGGCGGCGCCGCCAGCTCGCCCCCCATCATGGCGTCAAAAACCTCCAGCCCGGACTTGCCCATCAACTGCTCGGGACGCGATACGCCGTAGCCGCTGATACGTGTGCGGACCTCGGCCTCGCGGGCCTGCCATCGCGCCAGTACATCGTCAGTCATCTGCTTTACTCCTGCTGAAATGTGCATATGTTGGTTAACCCGCAGCGCCCACGGCACGAATGGCGGCCTCGGCAAAGAACTCGCGCAAGTCCGTCAACGGCGTTTTCCGCCGGCCTGCCAGCCAGTGCCGCGCATACTCATGAACCGGCCCGGTCACCAGCGCGGCATAGGCATCCAGCGGCCAGCGCAAGCGCACACCGGAGGCGGTATGCGCCTTCATCCAGTCGGCGATCTGGGCAAAGGACGCCTGCAACTCCGCCTGCAGCAGCGGCTCCGCCGCCACCTCGGCCAGCACCAGGCGGTGATGAAATATGAAGCTCGCCCAATCGCGATTCTCGTCAATCCAGTCCACATGGGCGTGAACAATCGCGCGAATGCCATCCTCCAGACTTTGCGCCTGCGCGAGATACGCCATCTGCAGGACACGGAACTGGCGCAGGCCGTCGAGATAGACCTCGGCAGCAATGCGCTCCTTGCTGCCGAAGTGATGATAAAGGCTGCCCGTGCTGGCGCCCGAGGCGACACGGATCATCTCGATGGTCGTCGCCTCCACCCCATGCTGCGCGAAGCAGTCGAGGGCGGCACGAATGATGGCCTGGCGGCGGGGGGTTGACCTGATTGTCATGATTGGAACAATATTCTAGAACATTGTTTTAGTCTATCCGACAATGCGACTTTTTCACCATCACCCGAATGTCCGCCCCAGGGGCCGGAGTCACACCCATGATGAATGCACTGGTCACCTTCAACCGCATGAAGGCCTTGCCTGGCGGCACCCGACTGTTCAGCTTCGGCCTCTGCAAGGCGGCACCCTACTTCTCCAGCATCCGCCCGCATGTCACGGAGGTCGCCCCGAATCGGGTGTGCGTCAGCATGCGCAAACGACGCGCCGTGGAAAATCACCTGCAGACCGTCCATGCCATCGCGATGTGCAATATGGCGGAACTGGCCGGCGGCCTGATGACCGACGTGTCGGTGCCGGCCGGCGCGCGCTGGATCCCGTCCGGCATGTCGGTGCACTATCTGAAGAAAGCGAAGACGGATCTGGTCGCCACGGCTGATGGCAGCCAGATTGACTGGGCGCGGGGCGGTGACATCACAGTCCCGGTACAGGTGCATGACACCGAAGGTAGCTTGGTGTTCCGCGCCGACATCACGATGAATGTGAAACTGGCAGGATAAGACCTGGAGCGCGGGAGGCTCAGGCCTCCTGCCAGCTCAGCCCTTTGACTCAGAACAAGCGCAACGGCGGCTCTCCCATGCGCTCGACCTGAGCCTCCAGTTCGCCGACATGCTCCTGCCAGTAATTCGGTGTGTCGAACCAGGGAAAAGCTACCGGAAAGGCCGGATCTTCCCAGCGCAGGGCCAGCCAACCGGCATAGTGGATCATGCGCAGACTGCGCAGGGCCTCGATCAGCCCCAACTCGCGTGTATCGAAATCACAGAATGACTGGTAACCATCGAGCACTTCGGCGAGTTGCAACTCCTGCTCGTGACGCTCACCGGTGAGCAGCATCCAGAGGTCCTGTACCGCCGGCGCCGACTGGCAATCATCAAAATCAAGGAGCCAGGCGCCGTCATCACGCGTCCACAGAATATTGCCGGGATGGCAGTCGCCCTGGGTTCGGATGGCCGGAAAAGAGGCCAGGCCGGTGGCCGTGATACGGTCGCGCAAGGTCGCGATGGCACGCTCGTAGCGCGCGGACAGGTGCGCCGGCATCATGCCGCGAACTTGTCTGGCCGGCACCTCCAGGAATCGCTCCAGCGTCAGCCCCGGACGCGCACTGAAGGGCTGCAGCCGCGATACCGCATGGAGGCGGCCGAGCAGCATGCCGACCCGGTGCAGCTGATCGTGATCGCCCGCCTCCAGACCCTGCCCGCCCTTGCGCTGGAACAGCGCGAAACGATAGGAACCATAGGTGAACAGGGTCTCGCCGGCGGCATCGGCCAGGGGAGCGATCACCGGCAGTTCGGCAGCGGCCAGCGCGCGCGTGAAAGCGTGCTCCTCGCGCAGCTGCTCATCACTCCAGCGCTGCGGGCGGTAGAACTTGGCCACCAGGGGCAGCTCATCCTCGATGCCCACCTGATACACCCGGTTCTCGTAGCTGTTGAGCGCGAACACGCGGGCATCACTGAGGCGATCAGTACTTTCGACCGCGCTGATCACCAGGTCAGGGGTGAGCCGGGCATAGTCG
This sequence comes from uncultured Paraperlucidibaca sp., assembly GCA_964511255.1. Taxonomy (GTDB): domain Bacteria; phylum Pseudomonadota; class Gammaproteobacteria; order Pseudomonadales; family Moraxellaceae; genus Perlucidibaca. Next base: position 103,114 of record CAZEEQ010000006.1, on the reverse strand, counting down.
GCAAGCGACTGCGGGGAAAGGGTCATCAGCTCAGGAAGATCCAGTACAGCAGACCGCCGAGAATCAGCCACTTGAGCACGTAGTACAGCTTGCGGTTGGTCTTCTTGAGCGCCTTGGCGCGCAGACGTACCTGGTAGATGTAGCGGAAGGCCTTGTTGATGCCACCGGTCTTGTCCGCCTCGCTGTTGGGTGAGCTGGCCGCGGTCATGACATTGCGGGCAAACCAGCTGTTGAACGACTGGGCCCAGCGCGTGGTCATCGGCCGCTCGATATCGCACAGCAGGATGATGCGGTTCTGGTCAGTACCATTCTCGGCATAGTGGATATAGGTTTCGTCGAACATCACTCCCTGGCCGTCGCGCCAGCTGTAGCGCTCGCCATCGACATCGATGAAGCAGCGGTCATCGTTCGGCGTGATGAGACCGAGGTGGTAGCGCAGCGAACCGGCGAACGGGTCGCGGTGACGCACCAGGCGGCTGCCCGGCGGCAGCTCGGTATACATCGCGGCCTTGACCGAGTCGAGGCTGCGCACCAGCGCGGTGGTCTGCGGGCAAAGCTCGGCGGCGGACGGATGGCCATCCTCATACCACTTCAGGTAAAAGCGCTTCCAGCCGACCTTGAAGAAAGAGTTGAAGCCGACGTCGTTGTACTCGGCGGAGACCTTGATCAGGCCCTTGTCCGCCAGCGCCTGCGCCTCATCACGAATGACTTCCCAGTTGGCTTCCAGCACCTTCAGGTCAGCGAAATGATCACTGGACAGGTAGGGGGTGGTCGGCACCTTGGAGAACCAGTACATGATGACGTTGATCGGCGCCATGATCGTCGAGTGATCGAAGAACTGACGCGAGAACTTGTGTTTGACCTTGCCACGCTGCTGCACGTAGATGGCCGATATGACGAACATCGCCAGAATGATCCACTTCATGAGATGCCACTCGATACGGAAAATGGGATTGCGCGCATTTTAGCCAAGCGGCGCGGCAAATTGAATGCGACGACAGACACTCCGGTCATCGCCGCGACGGAGGCTCACCACATGAGGTCATCCGGGATCGGATAGTCCGCGTAAGGGTCATCCTCGACCTTGTCTTCAACCCGCCGGACATTCAGCAGCACGATCACAGACTCGTCACGCTGCCGGATTTTCTCGGCCACCACCGTCGGCACCAGCTCATAACCCTCACCATGGCGCACGATCGCAATCTGGCCATGGGTGAGCTGGTACTGCTGCGGCTCGCTGACCAGAAGTTTCTTGATCTTCTTGCCGTCCGTGAACTGCCAGGCGAGATCGCCGCCCTGGCGGGCGATGCGGTGCACCTCGATGAGCTGCCGGATCTGAGCGACGACAGCCTTCTGTTCCTGCGCCAGCAGGAGCAGGCGGTTGGCCTCGCGATCCTTCTCGGCCTGCTCGGCGCGGGTACGCTGCGCCAGCTCAGCAGCCGATTCGCCATCGCTGTGCCCCTTGGCGGCCTGACGTCTGGCATGGTCGGCCTGGCGGGCACGCTTGGCATCCGCCAGACCGGCCTTGAGCAGTTGATCCTTGAGCGAAATGGCCACGACTCAGAGCCCCTGCGCCGCCAGCACGGCTTCGACACGACCTGAGCTGTAGAACGGCAGCAGCTGACGACGGAGGATGCCTTCCAGCATGCCCTTCTCGTGCAGCGCGGCCAGCACCGGCGGCGCGAAGCGCATGACCTCACGCAGAATCATGTCGCGGGTCACGCCGACTTCCTCCAGCAGAAAGGCCAGCGTGGCATCCTGATATTTATCAAAGAAGCAGTCGATGCCGAGATCGATGAGGGTTGCGTAGTACTCGGTGTGACGCAGCTCGGCACGCCAGTATTCGTATCCGATGACGAACCACTCCTCCAGCGTTTCCGCCGAGACATAACGGCGCAGCGCACTGGCCGGCTGGTTCTTGACCTCTGTCCAGAGCTCCATGGCGGCTTTTTGCAGGACCTTGTCGCTGAGCTTGGCCAGCAGCGCTTTCTCGCTGCTGCGCAAGGTGGCCTTGGTGCTCTTGTGGACATAGTTCAGCAAGCCTTCATCCAGACTTTTTTCCAGCCCCGGCGAGGCTTTGCTGAGCACCGACTTGCCAAGTCCCATGAGCATGGAGGCACCGGGAATGTGCTTCGCGGCATCATTGCTCTGCGCCAGATAGCCCTTGATGCCGCGATAGATCAGGTCGCTGGAGAGATCGGCCAGAACCGGGTTGCCGAGCACCTCATGAATGAGGCGCTCACGCACCTCGTGCATTTCCACGCCCTTGTTGACCATCTCGCGTACCTGCTGGTCGGAGATGAGGTCGACCAGCCGGGTCTGGTCATGGATCGGGTGCGCGTGCAGCGCACGGGCGATCTCGCCCACCAGTTCCGGAATGCCACCAGACATGGGCATCTCGACGGCATAGGTGCGCGCAGTGGTCTTGATCAGATCACGCGAGACCACATCGCCCAGCTTCAGCTGGGCGGCATTGGCCAGGTCGGCATCGATTTCGGCCGCCAGATGCGCGGCAAGCTGATCACCCTCGAGCAGCGCCAGGGCGTGCGCCACATGGGCTTCGAAAAGCGCAGCGACCACCGGGTGTTTGATTGCAGTCATCCAGGTGACTCCTTGTGCTGCCCTCAGAGGGCGTAAGTTTGGTCGAGATAGGCGAGGATAGCTTCCGATTCGAAAAGCGCCACGCCGGTGTTCGGGTCTTCGAGGTAGGGCACCTGCACGCGACCATACTGCTGCAGGAAGCGGTTACGCTTGCCGCCCGGAATCGGATGATAGGGGCCGGGCTTGAGGCGGAGCACCGCCGGGCCGATATCCTGCCATTGTTCCTTGCCGAGATTGTGCACGCTGTAAGGCAGCTCCAGCTCGCAGAGACGCTCGCGCACCAGTCGCGAATAGGGGCTGGCTTCGAAACTCCACAGCGCCAGGGGCTGCTCGGCACCGCGCGAGGGGCTCGCCTTGAGGCCCTTGAGTCCGCGCGAGATCGTGGCGACAAAGCTTTCTGCGGTGTGCAGACGGCTGGCACGATAGCCCGCCGGTGTGGTGCGGCCGGCATAGGTCTGGAACAGGTAATCAATGATATCGGCCGACTCGTAGAGCACCTTGCCGGTATTGCTGTCGATCAGCAGCGGGAACTGGCACCGGCCGCCGAGGCGCTCGGCTTCGGGGCGGAAACGCTGTCCTCCCTTGGGGCAAGGGCGGATGTCGAGATCCAGATGAAGCGCGCTGGCCGCTTCACGCACCAGGCGGCAATACGGCGAGGCTTCGATGTCGTAGAGCACCGGACGCTCGGCGGGCTGCTGGAAATGAGCCCTGCCGGCACCACCGCGCCAGGCGGCAAAGGTCGAAGCCACAACCGAAGTGACGACATGGAGCTGATGTTTTAACGTCATGAATTATCTCGCATGAAATAGGGCGAACGGGATATGTCAGGCTGCCACGACAAAAAGTGGCATGATTGTCCCAAAATCACCGACTGCCGGCATTTCAGTCAGTGACTTGATTCCTGAAACGCTTATAGTTCGCTGCAACGGGCTCCAGTGTACACATGTACTGCCTGCAAACCGATGAGGATTCCGATGAAACTGGCTGATATTGCCAAATCCGTGCGCCTGCGTCTCACCGAACAGAGCCACCGCGTCCGTACCCGCGGCGAGATCCTGCTGACCAATGCCGGCGATCGTTTCCTGCGCGCCCGCGAGCTGACCCTGTCAGGCCAGACGCCGTATGACATTCTGCATGACAATGGCCTGGTCAAGCTGCGTCATTATCTGCCGCAGGGCGAGCCATGCCATCGCGTGCCGGTGGTGATCGTCCCCCCGCTGGCCGTGAACATGGATATCTATGACCTCTTCCCCGAGCGCAGCCTGGTCAAATACCTCAGCGAACGCGGGTTTGCGGTCTACCTCATCGACTGGGGCAAACCGACCACACGCCACACGCACTACAACCTGAACACCTACATTGCCGATTTCATGCCGGACTTCCTCAATCATGTGCGTCGTCATGCCGGTGTCGATGACTTGTCCCTGCACGGCTGGAGCCTCGGTGGCGTATTCACCCTTGGCTACGCCGCGCTGAGTAGTGATCCGCATATCCGCAACGTCGTCATTGTCGGCACCCCCATTGACGGGCATGCCTCCGGGGCACTCGGCAAGATGTACCAGCGCGTCTACAAGCAGGCTGAATGGATCCGCGCCAACACCGGTTTCCGCGTACACAATCTGCCGCCGCGCCTGCTGCACACGCCGGGCTGGGCCAACGCCCTGTCATTCAAGATGCTGAGCCCGGTCGGCAGCGTGATGGGCTACTGGGAACTGCTCAACAACCTCGGTGATCGCGAGTATGTGATCAATCACGCCACCAACGGCGCCTTCCTGGACCACATGGTGGCCTATCCCGGGGGCATCGTGCAGGACATGATCATCCGCGTCTGGGTCGACAACGACCTCGCTGATGGCCGCATGATGATTGGCGAAACCGAGATCAATCTGGCTGACATCAAGGGCTCGCTGCTGGCCTTCGCCGGCAAGAGCGACACCATGGTGACCGCGGATGCCGTACAGCCGCTGCTCGGTCTCGTCGGCAGTGATGATGTGCGCTTCGAGCACATCTCCGGCGGCCACATGGGCATTCTCGCGGGCAGCAAAACACCTCAGGAGTCCTGGCCCCTGCTGGCTGACTGGCTGGCCGAACGCTCGCACTGACTCCGGCGCCGGGCCGGGCATGACCCGCCCCGCCCGGCTGCCCTCACGTCAGATCGGCGAGCTGACGCGGCTGAGCATGCCGCGCGCAATTTCGCGCTCACCCATGATCACGACGTCGACGCCATGCGTCTCCAGGTGCTCGACCTCAGCGTCGAAATGCGCGCGGGCCATGATGATGAGGTCCGGATTGAGCGCGCGCGCATGCTGCGCGATCTGGCCCGCCTCCAGTCCATCAGGGATGCCGATCAGCAGCCATCGCGCCGCTTCAACATTGGCCGCGGCCAGCACCTCATTGCGCACGGCATGGCCGAACACCACGGTCACCCCCTGCTCGCGCAGCTCATCGACACGGACACGGTTGGCGTCGATCACCACCAGCGACACTCCCTGATCGCGCAACTGGCGACTGAGGCGGCTGCCGACGCGGCCATGCCCCACGACAATGGCATGCCCGGATTCGCTGGCCAGCAACGCCTCCTCCTCCAGCACCGCATGTGGCAACTGCCGTGCCTCCGGCACCGGCGCCACGCCCTCATGGCGATCCAGCCAGGGCTGCAGACGGTCAATGCCCAGGAAGAGCAGCGGATTGATCAGAATCGATAGGATGGCGCCCGCCAGCACGAGATCGCGCCCCGTCTCGCCCAGCAGGCCCAGCGCCACGCCCAGTCCGACCAGGATGAACGAGAACTCGCCGATCTGGGCCAGGCTGGCCGAGATGGTCAGCGCCGTGCTGTTGGCATAGCCAAACAGCCGAACAATGACAAAAGCAGCGATCGATTTGCCGATCACGATGACCAGCAAGGTCGCCAGCACAGCCAGCGGCGCCTCGATCAGAATGGCAGGATTGAACAACATGCCGACCGAGACAAAAAAGAGCACGGCAAAGGCATCGCGCAGCGGCAGGGAGTCCTCGGCCGCCTTGTGACTGAACTCGGACTCGTTCAGTACCATGCCGGCGAAGAAGGCGCCGAGCGCGAAAGACACGCCGAAAAGCTTGGCCGAGCCATACGCGACACCCATGGCAATGGCCAGCACCGAGAGCGTGAACAGCTCACGCGAACCGCTGCCCGCCACGCGATCCAGTATCCAGGGCACGACACGACGGCCGCCGATGATCATCACGGCGACGAACAGTGCGACCTTGCCCAGGGTCACCAGCAGCTCCAACAGGATATCGCCGACCCGGGCTTCCGCGCCCCCCGCCCCCGGCCCGCCGAGCACGCCGGCCAGCGCCGGCAGCAGCACCAGCGCCAGCACCATGACCAGATCCTCGACAATCAGCCAGCCCACTGCGATACGGCCGCGATGACTATCGAGCAGCTGCCGCGCCTCCAGCTCACGCAACAGCACCACGGTGCTGGCCACCGACAGCGCGAGCCCGAAAACCAGACCGCCGCCTGGCGGCCAGCCGAGCAGCGCAGCCAGCCCCATGCCAAGCAGCGTCGCCACCACAATCTGGGCAATGGCGCCAGGGATGGCGATGCGCTTTACGGACATCAAATCTTTCAGCGAAAAGTGCAGACCGACGCCGAACATCAGCAAAATAACGCCGATTTCAGCCAGTTCCTGCGAAAGCTGGGCATCCGCCACAAAACCCCGGGTATGCGGCCCGACCACCACCCCGGCGACGAGATAGCCCACCAGCGGCGATATCTTCAGGCGCAGAGCCAGCGCACCAAACAGAAAAGCCAGGACCAGGCCGATGGCGATAGTGGCAATCAGGGGGGTGTCATGCGGCATGGGGGTCTCCTGTCAGGAAAGGGCGGGCAGGGAGCAGCAGTCTACCCCGTTTTATCAGTGGTTTTACTGATTCATCTAATCAGAGGAATCCATTGGCGCTGATGATCTGGGCTGCATAAAATCTATGCAGCCACACGCCCAGCGCGCTTGTTCAACTTTTCAGGAATCCGAACATGTCCTCCATCGGCCAGGAAACCATTCTCAGTGTTCGTCACTGGAACGACACGCTGTTCAGCTTTACCGCCACCCGCGACCCTGGCCTGCGCTTCCACAACGGCCATTTCGTCATGATCGGCCTGGAGACAGAAGGCAAACCGCTCATGCGCGCCTATTCGATTGTCAGCGCCAACTACGAGGAACATCTGGAGTTCTTCAGCATCAAGGTCCAGGACGGTCCGCTGACCTCTAAGCTTCAGCACCTGAAACCGGGCGACAAGCTCATGGTCAGCCGCAAGCCCACCGGCACCCTGATCATGGACAACCTGCTGCCGGGCAAGACCCTGTACATGCTCTCCACCGGCACTGGCCTGGCACCGTTCATGAGCATCATCAAGGACCCGGAAGTCTACGAGCGCTACGAACATGTGGTGCTCTGCCACGGCGTGCGCGAGGTCAGCGAACTGGCCTATTCGGAATACATTTCCAGCGAAATTCACGACAACGAGTTTTTCGGTGCGGACGCCCGCAAGAAACTGATTTATTACCCGACGGTGACACGCGAAGCCTATCGCAACCAGGGTCGCCTTACCGATCTGATCGAGAACGGCAAGCTGGCGGCCGACATCGGACTGCCACCGATCAATGCCGAAACTGACCGCGTCATGATTTGTGGCAGCCCGAGCATGATCAAGGACCTGGTCGCCATCCTCGAAGCCCGCGGCTTCACGGAGTCACGACACGGCCATCAGGCGCACTATGTGATCGAACGGGCGTTTGTCGAGAAGTAAGCAACGCCCGAAGGCCGGACGCGCTTACTGCAGCTGAGCCGCCGGACTGCCTTCATCGGTCAGCTGGGCCGTGAGATTGCCTTCATCGGTGAACAGGCGGCGCGCCTTGTCGTAGTAGCGCATCCAGTAACGGTTATCGAGCTTGTCGATGCGCACAACCGCCCCCGTGCGCGGGGCGTGAATGAAACGGTCTTCGCCGATGTAGACCGCGACATGATTGATGCGGGCGCTGTTGCCGAGGCGAAAGAAAATGAGATCGCCAACGGTGAGGTCGCGGGTGGTCACATCACGGCCGGAGAGATTGGCCATTTCGGCGGCGGTTCGGGGCAGCGTGACGCGACTGATGTCACGGTAGATATACTGAACCAGACCACTGCAATCAAAACCCTGCTCGGGAGACGAACCGCCGAAGCGGTAGGGTGTCCCCATGAGCGTCAAGGCCGTCATGACCATGTCATCGGCGGCCGCCGCCGTCACCGCCGACCTGTCTCCGGACACGTCAAAGAATGCCCAGGCGCCGGAGGGCAATAACGTGAGGCATGCCGCCAGCAGCAGGCCTTTGCTTTTTTTTCTGATCACGTTTTCAACCTCGTCAAATCTCTCACCGCTGCAACTCAACGCCATAAACCGGGCCCGGTTCACATCATTGGTCCGCCGTGCCGGCAGCCTCCGTTCCTGCCTTTTTGCCCTGCATCCCTGCAGGCTGAAGAGAGCTTATTTCAAATACCCCCCGTTTTGGCAAGTCCGACCCTGCTCGGCGCATGGATTTTGCCCTGTCAAAACGCTATGGTGCGCTACTGAATATGGTGTCATTTCCGGAGTCGCTCCATGCACCCCACCGCTGATGTGCTGATGCAGGCACAGCTCGAATTCCTGTTGCGCGAACTTGAAGGCGATACCCTGACCCAGCATCTTGCGGTCGAGGCTGAAGCGTATTGTGATCTGATGGAAAAGGTTTCCGTCCAGCAACTCTTTCCGGAGAAGCTGGTGGCGGGCTGGGTCGAGCGCAATGTGCTCGGCTACTCACCCACGGATGCCATGCGCGAGCAGGCGGTCATGCTGGTTGAACTGGGCCTCAACAACCCGAGTCATCAGCAGATGCCGATGCGTCAGCTGATCAACCGACAGATTTATGACCTCATGGTCGAACGCCTGATCGCGCGACCGGCATTGCGGCAGGAGGTCATCCACTCGGTGCTGAGCAGTCCGGTCTATACCAACCTGCTCTCGGATGTGCTCTACCGCAGCATCACGGACTACCTCACCACCGCGAACCCGCTGGCTCGCAATGTCCCCGGCGTGTCCTCACTGATGAAAGTCGGCAAGGGCGTGATCGGCCGCATGGGCTCGTTGGAGAGCACCGTCGAACAGGCCATCAAGTCCTATATTTCACGCAATATCCGCTCCACGGTGGATTTCAGTGAGAGCTTGCTGGAAAAAGCCCTGAGCAACAAGAATCTGCGCGGCTTCGCCGACAGCCTCTGGCCACGGCTGGAGGCCTACGAGTTGGGTCAGGCCGCCCGGCATCTGGAAATCCAGGGCATGAGCTACATGGCCGTGGTGTTCTGGAACCAGATCCGCAAGACCGACTTCATGAAACAGCAAGTCACCTATCTCGTGCAGGCCTGGTACAAGCACTCCGGCGAGCGTCCGGCCATGGAAGTGCTGGAAGAGCTCGGCATCACCCGCGCACAGGTCGTGCGTGAGGTCATCGCCATTGGCGAGCCGCTGGTCTCGGCCTGGGTCGGCTCCGGCTACATCGAGAAGCGCGCCCGCGAACATCTGCAGCGCTTTTTTGATGACCCCGCAACCCGCGCCCTCTTCAGCCAGGACAGCAACTGACATGCCGCTTGATCTTGCCGATATCCGCCAGGAATATGGCCGGCACGGTCTCGCACCGGCAGACTGCCATGACAACCCGCTGCGGCAACTGAGTGCCTGGCTGCAGGACGCGATCAGCGCCGGCGTGCATGAACCGACCGCGATGAACCTGGCGACCGTCGACAGCAGCGGCAAGCCGAGCGCACGTATTGTCCTGCTCAAAGGGCTTGAACAAGGCCAGCTCAATTTTTACACGAACTATTTGAGCCGCAAGGGTGAATGCCTGGCGCAGAACCCCTGGGCTGCGCTGACGCTGTTCTGGCCTGAGCTCGAACGTCAGATCCGCATTGAAGGCCGCATTGGCCGGCTGCCGGCCGCCGAGTCGGATGCCTACTTTGCATCACGCCCCTATGGCAGCCGCATTGGCGCCTGGGCATCGGCCCAAAGCCAGCCGCTGGACACGCCGGACACACTCGCCGAATGTGTCACCCGTCTGCAGGCGCAATACCCGGATGTGGTACCGCGCCCGCCGCACTGGGGAGGCTACGGTCTCAGCCCGACCCGGGTCGAGTTCTGGCAGGGCCGCCCCAGCCGCCTGCATGATCGCGTGCTTTACCTGCCCGACGCCGGGGGCTGGACCCGTTCACGCCTGCAGCCGTGACACCTGGCGACAACCCGCCGACGAATCAGGCCGGGTTGTCGATATCAATGAAGCGATGCGTCACACCCAGCTCCCGTGCGCACCACTCGCCAAGCGCCATGGCGCCGTATCGCTCGCTGGCATGATGCCCGAGCGCGAAATAGTGCACGCCCGACTCGCGGGCGACATGAACCGTCGGCTCGGAAATTTCGCCGCTGAGATAGGCATCGACGCCCATGGCGACAGCCTGCTCGATGAAGCCCTGAGCCCCTCCCGTACACCAGGCGACGCGCCGGATCTCGGCCGGTCCGCCGGCAATGTGCAGAGGCGCACGCCCCAGCACACCCGCGAGATGTGCCGACAAGGCGGCCGCCGTCATCGTGTGCGGCAGGACACCGACATCGCCGACGGCCCGGCTGTCGGACGGAAACAGCGGACCCTCACGGACAAGGCCGAGCCGGAGCGCCAACTGGGCATTGTTGCCGAGCTGCGGATGCGCATCGAGAGGCAAATGATAGGCCAGTAGCGAGATGTCATGCGCCAGCAGCCTGGCCAGCCGGCGCTTCTTCATGCCGGTCACCACCGGGCTCTCGCCCTTCCAGAAGTAGCCGTGATGCACCAGGATGGCATCGGCGCCATCGGCAATGGCGGCATCAATCAGTGCCTCGCTGGCCGTGACGCCGGAGACAAGGTGACGGACCTCGCCGCGCCCCTGCACCTGGAGTCCGTTCGGACAATAATCGGCAAAGCGACCGGGTTGCAGCAGGTCATCCAGGCGGGTGATCAGGTCGTTGAGGCGCATGTCATCTCTCGTTCTGAAAATTTCGTATCCGGCACGGCGCTGCCCGCTTGTCTTACCCGGCGGTCAGCCCCATATTTTCAGCATTGTCGCAGCACAAACCCGAACACAGGATCTGTTTATGCGCGTATCAACTGCCCTGCCCTGGCTGGCTCTGGCCGGCGTGATCGGCTACATCAGCTGGAATGATAGCTGGCCCGGACACAGCACGGACACTCCGCCGGCGCTACCCAGGGAGTATGCCCTGCCCGGCGGCGGCGCAGCCGTCTCCGGCCCGGTGTCCTACGCCCCCGCTGTCGCCCGCGCCGCGCCGGCCGTGGTCAATATCTTCACCACGCAGACCATCCGCGAACGGCGCAACCCGCTGCTGGAGCACCCGTGGTTCCGCTTTCACGGCGAGCAATTGCCCCGCGAGCGGACGGCCGCCAGCCTGGGGTCCGGTGTGATCGTCTCGTCGGATGGCTACATTCTCACCAATGATCACGTTGTAAGCGGCGCTGACAGCATCGTGGTTGCTCTCAACGACGGCCGCGAAGTCCCGGCCAGGATCATCGGCACCGACCCCGACACGGACCTGGCCGTGCTGCGCATTGCGCTCGACAAGCTGCCTGTGCTGCCGTTCAAAGCCTCACCCAGTGCCGTCGGCGACGTCGTGCTCGCCATCGGCAACCCCTTCGGCGTAGGTCAGACCGTGACCCAGGGCATTATTTCAGCGATTGGCCGCAGCGGCCTCGGCATCAATACCTACGAGGACTTTGTACAGACCGACGCAGCCATCAACCCGGGCAACTCCGGTGGTGCGCTGATCGATGTCAGTGGCAATCTGATCGGCGTCAACTCGGCCATCTACTCCCGCTCGGGAGGCAGCATGGGCATCGGCTTCGCCATCCCCGCCCCCATCGCCCGCCAGGTGCTGGAGGACATCATCACCAACGGTCGCGTTGTCCGCGGCTGGCTGGGCGTTGAAATTGCCAGCCGCACCGAATCGGACAGCCTGCCCGGTCGCAACGCCGGGGACGTGCTGATTGCCGGCGTCATGCCCGGCGGACCCGGCGCCAAAGGCGGCCTGCGCACCGGCGACCAGCTCATCAGCGTCAGCGGCAAGGCCGTGACCAGCCCGGACCAGGTCATCCGCCAGATCGGCGCGCTCAAACCCGGCGAAACCGCCAGCGTCATCGTCAAACGCGAAGACAAGGAGCAGACGCTGAAAGTCACCATGGGCGAGCGCCCGAAGCAGCAGAGCAAGGCGGAGTGAGGCAGGACTGACAAACCCGCCGGCGCGTCCGTGCGCCGCGGGCTGTCAGACCGCCTTAACCCAGAATCTCCTCAAGCGCCCCGAGCAAAGCACGATGCTGCTCGGGCGTTCCCACCGTGATGCGCAGGAAATCCGCAATGCGCGGCAACTTGAAGTGACGCACCAGCACCGCCCGCTCACGCAGTGCAGCGGCGAGATCGGCACCACCCTGCGCCGGGTGACGTGCCAGCACGAAATTGGCCCCGGATGGCAGTACCTCAAAGCCGAGACGCTCCAGCTTCAGCGTCAGCGAGTCGCGCTGCAGGATGACCATCTCGCACATTGAATCGAAATGCGACCTGTCCTCGAAAGCAGCCCGGGCGCCGGCCTGGGCCACACGCCCCAGCGGATAGGAGTTGAAGCTGTCCTTGATACGCGCCAGCGCCTCGATCAGATGCGGCTGGCCGATCGCCAGACCGACTCGCAGACCCGCCAGCGCGCGCGACTTCGACAGCGTCTGCGTCACCAGCAGGTTGGGATAGCGCGAGACCAGGCTGACCGCAGTCTCGCCACCAAAGTCAATGTAGGCTTCATCCACGAGGACTACCGAATCCGGACTGCCCTGCAGCAGGCGCTCGATGGCATCCAGTGCCAGCAGGCAACCGGTTGGCGCATTCGGATTGGGGAAAATGATGCCGCCATTCGGACGCGCGTAATCCGCCGGATCAATCTCGAAACGGTCGTTGAGCGGCACCAGCTCATGACGGATGCCGTACAGCCCGGCATAGACCTGGTAGAAGCTGTAGGTGATGTCAGGAAACAGCAGCGGCTGATCATGCTGGAACAGACCGTGGAAGGCGTGCGCAAGCACCTCGTCGGAACCATTGCCGACGAACACCCACGATTTGTCCCCGCCCTGCTCCGCCAGCCTGAAGTAATCCGCGATGGCGCCCTTGAGCTGATCGGCATTGGGATCGGGATACAGACGCAGGTCATCGCCCACTGCCGCTTTCATGGCCTCGATGGCGCGCGGTGACGGCCCGAAGGGATGCTCGTTGGTGTTGAGCTTGACCAGGTTGGCGATCTTGGGCTGCTCGCCCGGCACGTAGGGCACCAGGTCACGGACAAACGGGCTCCAGAAACGGCTCATGCGCTTACTTCTCCAGCAGTCGATATTCGGCCGAACGCGCGTGTGCGGTCAGCCCCTCACCACGCGCCAGCACGGAGGCAATGCCGGCCAGCGTCGAAGCGCCCGCCGGCGAACAGCCGATCAGGCTGCTGCGCTTCTGGAAGTCATAGACGCCCAGCGGCGACGAGAAACGGGCCGTGCCCGACGTCGGCAGCACATGGTTGGGGCCGGCGCAATAATCGCCCAGCGCTTCGGGCGTGTGACGCCCCATGAAGATGGCACCGGCATGACGGATCTTCGGCAGCAGCGCCTGCGGATCAGCCACTGACAGCTCGAGATGCTCGGGCGCGATACGATTGATCAGCGCCAGAGCCTCGTCCTCGTCACGCACCAGGATCAGCGCCCCACGCTCGCTCAGCGACACACGGGCGATGCCCTCGCGCTCCAGCGTCGGCAGCAGCCGCTCGACCTGGGTCGCAACGGCATCGAGGTAGGCCGCATCGGTAGCGATCAGAATGGACTGCGCCAGCTCGTCATGCTCGGCCTGCGAGAACAGGTCCATGGCGATCCAGGCCGGGTCGGTCTGACCATCGCAATAAATCAGGATTTCCGAGGGTCCGGCGATCATGTCGATGCCGACCTGGCCGAAAACCTGGCGTTTGGCCGTGGCGACATAGATGTTGCCCGGGCCGACGATCTTGTCGACGCGCGGCACCGACTCTGTGCCATAGGCGAGCGCGGCGACCGCTTGCGCTCCCCCAATGGTGAAGACGCGATCGACCTGCGCCAGCCAGGCGGCCGCCAGCACCAGCTCATTGATTTCGCCGCGCGGCGTTGGCACGCACATGATGACTTCAGCGACGCCGGCCACCTTGGCCGGGATCGCGTTCATCAGCACGGAAGACGGATACGACGCCTTGCCGCCCGGCACATAGATGCCGACGCGATCCAGCGGTGTCACCTGCTGGCCGAGGACAGTGCCGTCGGCTTCGGTGTACTGCCAGGAACTCTGGCGCTGATGCTCGTGATAACGGCGGATACGCTCAGCCGCCGCACTGAGCGCCTGCTGCTCGGCGGCCGGCAGGCCATCATAAGCCTGACGCAGTCGGGCCGGCGCCAGGCTCAACGTGGCCATGTCCGAGGCCTGGAGCCGGTCGAAACGATTGCTGAAGTCCACCACCGCGGCATCGCCTTCGGCGCGCACGCGGGCAATGACATCGTTCACCGTGGCTTGCACGGCGGCATCGGAAACACCCTCCCAGGCGAGCAGACGCTCGAGGGTGCTGGTGAAATCGGCGTCCTGGCTGTCCAGGCGTTGCATGACCGTCATGTTTCTACTCTATCTCGACCAGGGTTCGGAGCCTGCGAACAGGCTCCCGGCGGGCTCGCGGCCCGGTCGATCAACAGCGACGGGCGCGGGCAGACATCAGGCGTGGGTATGGTTTTCCAGGCGGCGCGTGACGGCGGCCTGCAACTGATCCACCAGAGGCTGAATTCTAGCCTGTTTCAGCTTCATCGCGGTCTTGTTGACGATCAGACGGGAGCTCACCGGCATGATCAGCTCAAGCGGCTCCAAACCGTTTTCCTTCAGGGTCTTGCCGGTATCGACGACATCCACGATGCGGTCGGCGAGATCCATGATCGGTGCCAGTTCCATGGAGCCGTAGAGTTTGATCAGCTCGACCTGCTCACCCTGCTCGGCATAGTAGCGCTTGGCGATATTGATGAACTTGGTGGCCACGCGCAGGCGGCGTGCCGGCCTGACAGCGCCGACCTTGCCGGCGGTCATCAGACGGCACTGGGCGATATGCAGGTCGACCAGTTCGTACATGCCTTCGGCGCCGTGCTCCAGCAGCACGTCCTTGCCGGCGACACCAATGTCAGCGGCACCGTTCTCGACGAAGGTGGGCACATCGGTGGCGCGCAGGATGACGATCTGCACGCCTTCCCTGCTGGTCGGGAAAATCAGCTTGCGGCTCTTCTCCGGATCCTCAAGCAGCTCGATGCCGGCCTCGGCCAGCAACGGCAGCGTGTCCTTGAGAATACGGCCCTTGGACAGGGCAATGGTCAGACTCATGCACCACTCCGTGACGAGACGCGGCGCACCTGTGCACCCAATGCGCTCAGCTTCTCTTCGAGACGTTCGTAGCCGCGATCCATGTGATAGATGCGGTCCATCAGGGTATCGCCTTCCGACACCAGGGCGGCGAGCACCAGCGACATCGACGCACGCAGGTCGGTCGCCATGACCGGTGCGGCCTGCAGGCTCTCGACGCCGGTCACGATGGCGGTGTGGCCATCAACCGCAATGTTGGCACCGAAACGGCTGAGTTCCGGCACATGCATGAAGCGGTTCTCGAAGATCGTTTCGCTGATCGTGCTGACACCGCTGGCAATCGTGTTGAGCGCCATGAACTGGGCCTGCATGTCGGTCGGGAAGGCCGGATGCGGCGCCGTACGGAAGCTCACCGCCTTCGGACGCTTGCCCTTCATGTCGAGCTCGATCCAGTCCTTGCCAGTGGTGATCTCGGCACCCGCCTCCTGCAGCTTGAGCAGCACGGCATCAAGCTGGGTCGGGTCAGCCGCCGTCGCGCGCACGCGCCCGCCGGTGATGGCCGCGGCACACAGATAAGAACCGGTTTCGATGCGGTCCGGAATGACATCGTGCGTACAGCCATGCAGACTTTCGACGCCCTGAACCGTGATGGTATCTGTGCCGGCACCCTCGATCTTCGCGCCCATGGCGATGAGGATGTTGGCGAGATTGGTGATCTCGGGCTCGCGCGCAGCATTTTCGATCACCGTGGTGCCTTCGGCCAGCGTCGCGGCCATCAGGATATTTTCGGTGCCACCCACGGTGACCATGTCGAAGACAAGACGAGTGCCCTTGAGACGGCCGTCGACCTTGCCATGCACATAGCCGTTTTCGACCCGGATATCAGCGCCCATGGCCACCAGCGCCTTGAGGTGCTGATCAACCGGACGCGAGCCGATGGCGCAGCCGCCCGGGAGCGACACCGAGGCTTCGCCGTGACGTGCCAGCAGCGGGCCGAGCACCAGGATGGAGGCACGCATGGTGCGCACCAGCTCATAGGGTGCGACGGCACTGTTCAGTGTGCGGGCATCGATCTCGACCTGATTGCCTTCCGCCATGGTGACGGTGACGCCCATGCGCCCCAGCACCTGGAGAATCGTGGTGACATCCTGGAGATGCGGCACATTGCCGATCCGGACGACACCATCCGCGAGCAGCGGCGCTACGAGGAGCGGCAGGGCAGCGTTCTTGGCACCGGAAATACGTACTTCACCATTGAGAACACGACCACCCGTGATCAGCAATTTATCCATGTTGTTATCTGCCTGTCTTGAGGTCGCGGAGGGTTCAGCCGAACAGTTTCATTTTACGCCACTCTTCCGGCGTCAGGGTGCGCATGCTGACGGCGTGTATGGCACCGCTGGCAATATGCGTCTGCAAAGGCGCATAGACGAGCTGCTGCTTGGCAACCGGGCGCAGGGTCTCGAACGCCGGATGAACGATGGTGACATTGAATTTGCCGCCATCACCTTCGACCGCGATGTGGTCGGCTTCGGGAATGGCAGCAAGCAACAGGGACTGGATTTCGGCAGCGTTCATCGTGACTCGTCAGGTAGCGGAAAAAACAGGCAGCAGATTACTCGCCTGGAGGATGGCATGAAGGCGCTCGGGAATCGAACGCAGGATCAGTTGCTGCTGCCGACGACCGGCAGCACGTTGCCAGGACATCAGCACAGCTGCGGTGACACTGCTGCCGGAGTCAAGACCGGCGAGATCGCAGATCACCGTCCGGTTCGCCGGCAGCCCAGCAAGAATGGCCAGCCCCTCGGCCTGACAGGCCTCGGCGGTCGCGTAGTCAATGCTGCCGGCCAGGCTCAGGCCGGCAGCATCGGACAGGGACTGGACGCGTGCGCTCACGGCTTCTTGTCCTTGACCACGTCAAGTGCGCCCGGCGACCAGGCGGAAATGGCCTTGTCGAGGTTGCCACCGGACTGCTCGACAACTTCCGCAAAGCGCTTGCGGAAAGTCAGCCCGAGGTTGAGCCCGTTGACGATCAGGTTATTGACCTTCCAGGCCCCCTGGGCATCGCGCTTCATCTGGAACGTGGCCGGAATGACCGTGCCGCTGTCCAGTGTGACCTCGACGTTGACCGGCGTGTACTTGTTGCCAGCAGCGCCTTCAGACGGCTTGAAGACCACTTTCTGGTCATCATAGGCGGTCAGTCCGTTGGCATAGGTACGGATCATGCTCTGCTTGAACACGGTCGTGAAACGTTCGAACTGGGCCGGCGTGGCCTGGCGGAAAAACTGTCCCATGACACCACGGGCAATGGCGTTGAGGTCGACATAGGGCAGGATGCTCTGTTCGATCAGCGCATTGAGCTGCTCGGGACTCTTCTTCAGCGTCTTCTTGTCCTTGCTGATGCGCGCGGTCAGGCTGTCGACAGCCGTCTTCACCACCACCTGCGGATTATCCTCGGCAGCGGCAGACGTGACCGCAACAGCAACACCCGGCGCAGCAGCAACTGCCGCGAGGGCCGGTGCGGCCAGGGCCGACAGCGGCAAGGTCAGGGCGGCGTACTTCAGGAAACGGTTCATCGGTAACTCCTTGTTGAGACTCATGCCTTAAAACGCTTCATCGGCACTGCCGGCTGACGTGGCAGCCGCCCCGCCCTCCGGTGCCTTCGGCGCTTCCGTGGCCTTGTTGAACAGGAACTTGCCGATCAGGTCCTCCAGCACCAGCGAGGACTGTGTCTGCTCGATCTTGCTGCCTTCCTTCAGATAGGTGTCGTCGGCGCCCGGGGTCAGGCCGATGTACTTCTCGCCCAGCAAACCGGCGGTCAGGATGGCGGCGACAGTGTCCGTGCTGATGTCATCGACCTGGTTGTCGATGGACATCTCGACACGCGCCAGCTGGGTTTTGCGATCCAGCTCGATGGCCTCGACACGACCAATGGTAACGCCGGCCATGGTGACCTTGGCGCGCACGGTGAGGCCGCCGACATTCTGGAACATGGCATGCACGCGATAACTCGGCTTGCTCATTTCCGCCGACAGGCCGCTGACCTGGATGGCCAGGAACATGAGGGCGCCGAAAGCCAGCAACAGAAAGGCGCCAACCACCAGCTCCAGGGACTTGATACGCATCAAACGCCTCCAAACATGACAGCGGTCAGGATGAAATCCAGAGCCAGTACCGCAAGGGACCCATAAACCACCGTGCGCGTCGTGGCACGGGAAATGCCTTCGCTGGTGGGTTCGCAATCATAGCCCTGGAACACGGCGATCCAGGTCACTGCAATACCGAAGGCCAGGGCCTTGATGAGGCCATTGACGACATCATCGAGGAAGTTCACGGACTGCTGCATATTGGCCCAGTACGAGCCCTCAAAGATGCCCAGCCAGTCGACGCCGACGAGACGACCGCCGAGGATGCCCACGGCCGTGAAGATGGTCGCCAGCAGCGGCATGGTGATAAGGCCAGCCCAGAAGCGCGGCGCCACGATGCGGCGCAGCGGATCGACACCGATCATCTCCATGCTGGAGAGCTGCTCGGTGGCCTTCATGAGGCCGATTTCGGCGGTCAGCGCGGAGCCGGCGCGACCGGCGAAGAGCAGCGCGGTGACCACCGGGCCGAGCTCGCGGGTCAGCGTCAGCGACACCATGGTGCCAAGCGCCTGCTCGCTGCCATAGGTGACCAGGATGTTGTAGCCCTGCAGGCCGAGCACCATGCCGATGAACAGGCCGGAGACCATGATGATGACCAGCGACAGCACACCAACGGCATAAATCTGCTGAATCAGCAGCGGCAATGCCAGGCGCCAGCGCGGCCAGCACACCAGCGACTGCCAGAGAAAAATCGAGGCGGCACCAAAAACGCGCACGACTTCGAGTCCGCGGGCACCCAGCGCTTCTACACGAGCCAGCATCTCAGCCCCTCAGCACGTCGGCCCAGGGCCGCGATGGATAATGGAAACGCACAGGACCATCGGCACTGCCGTTGAGGAACTGCTGGACGAACGGAGACTCTGAGGCCCGCAGCTGATCCGGCGTCCCCTCGCCAACCACCGTTCCGTTGGCCAGGACATAAATGTAATCCGCGATCGACAGGGTTTCATCGACATCATGCGAGACGATGACTGTCGTCAGATTCAAGGCCTCCCGCAGTGTGCGGATGAGACGCACGAGCACGCCCATGACGATGGGGTCCTGGCCGGCAAAAGGCTCGTCATACATGATCAGCTCGGGGTCGAGCGCGATCGCACGCGCGAGCGCGGCACGGCGGGCCATGCCCCCGGAGAGCTCGGCCGGCATGAGTTGTTCGGCGCCGCGCAGCCCCACGGACTCCAGCTTGAGCAGGACCATTTCCCGGATGAGGCTTTCCGGCAGGCGGGTGTGGGCGCGCATCGGGAAGGCGACGTTCTCGTAAACGGACAGGTCGCTGAACAGCGCGCCGGACTGGAAGAGCATGCCCATCCGGGAGCGCAGCGTGAACAGGTCATCGCGCGAAAGCTTGGGAACATTCTGGCCATCGACCAGGACATCGCCGCTGTCTGGGCGCAATTGTCCGCCAATGAAGCGCAGCATGGTGGTCTTGCCGCAACCTGACGGCCCCATGATGGCCGTGACCTGGCCGCGACGAATACGCATGTTGACGCGATCGAAGATGACACGGTCGCCCCGCTTGAAGCTGAGGTCGCGAATTTCCACCAGATCTGACGCGTTGCCGGGCATGAATGCGGTCTGTCCTGTAAGAGACCAAGGATCATATCACCAACCGCTTTTCGACCGGAAACTCTACAAGTCGACCGGAATCTGGCCGACAGGGCTGGTGACTACCCGGCGGCTTGGACATAATTGGCACTGAATTTGTATATCACTCGGGATTGCCTGACTATGAGCCGCACCGATTTCGTCACATCTGGCCTGCGCGTACTGCAGGTGGAAATGGATGCCCTAGAGAACCTGCGCCCGCTCCTGGGTGACAATTTCCGTCAGGCCTGCGAGCTGCTGCTGGCCTGCACGGGGCGCGTGGTGGTCACCGGCATGGGCAAGTCCGGACACATCGGCACCAAGATCGCCGCGACCCTCGCCTCCACCGGCACACCGGCCTTCTTCATGCACCCGGGCGAAGCCAGTCATGGCGACCTCGGCATGGTCACGTCGCAGGATATCGTGATTGCCATCTCGAACTCCGGTGAAGCCCACGAAATCCTGGCCATCATCCCGGTCATCAAGCGTCTGCGCGCCAAGCTGATCAGCATCACCGCACTGGCCGACTGCAGCATGGGTCGCCATGCCGATGTCGCGCTGACCATCGGCAAGTCCCCGGAAGCCTGTCCGCTCGGTCTCGCGCCGACGTCCTCGACCACCAGCACGCTGGTGCTCGGCGATGCCCTCGCGGTGGCACTGCTGGAGGCACGCGGCTTCACCGCCGAAGATTTCGCGCTCTCGCACCCGGGTGGCGCGCTCGGTCGTCGCCTGCTGCTGCGCGTCGACGACATCATGCATAAAGGTGAGCAGGTGCCCATCGTCACCGTCGGCACCACCATCCGCGATGCCCTGCTGGAAATCACCCGCAAGGGCCTCGGCATGACCACCGTGGTCGATGCCAGCGGCAGCCTGGTCGGCCTCTTCACCGATGGCGACCTGCGCCGTACCATCGACCAGAATCTTGATATTCGTGTCACGCCGATCGAGCAGGTCATGACCCATAACTGCCTGACTGTGCGCGCCGGGATCCTCGCCGCCGAAGCGCTGGCCGACATGGAGGCCCGCAGCATCAACGGCGTGGTCGTGGTCGATGACCGGCGGCGTCCGCTGGGCGCGGTCAACATGCACGGTTTCCTGCGCGCGGGGGTGGTCTGATGCTCTCCGTCCGCGTCAAGGAAAAAGCCGCCCGCATCCGCCTGCTCGCCCTCGATGTCGATGGCGTGCTCACCGACGGCCGCCTCTACTTCGCCGAAGATGGCCAGGAACTGAAAACTTTCGACACCCAGGATGGTCACGGCATCAAGATGCTGCAGCACGCCGGCATTGAAGTCGCCATCATCACCGGCCGCACCACCCAGCTGGTTCAGCGCCGCGCCGGCAACCTCGGCATCCGCCACCTCCTGCAAGGCCGTGAAGACAAGCTGGTGGCCCTGCGCGAGCTGATCGCCGAACTGGGCGTTGCGCTCGATGAAGTCGCCTATGTCGGCGACGACTGGCCCGACCTGCCCGCCATTCTCGCCGCCGGCTTCGGTGTCGCCGTCGCCAACGCCCACAGTGAGCTGCGTGCCCGAGCCGACCATGTCACCACGCTGGCCGGCGGTCGTGGCGCGGTGCGCGAGGTCTGCGACCTGCTGCTGAACGCGCAGGACCGCTATCAGGATGCGCTGGCCCCGTATCTGGAAACCTGAGCATGGATATCCGTCCGCTGCTGCAACTCACCACGGTCATGCTGGCCGTGGGGGCGCTGGCCTATTACGGCTATGGCGGCTGGGACAACGAAGCCACCGGACTGGCCAATGATCAGAGCGGCCCGGACTACATCATCGAAGGCATGGAGGCCTGGCAGGGGGATGAGAAAGGTCATCTCATCCGTCATTTCGAAGGCGCTCGCCTGGTCCACAAGCCGCTGCCGGAGCAGTTCGAGGTGCATCAGCCGGTGATCCGCCTGTACAGCAACGGCCAGCCGCTGTGGAACCTCACCGCCAACCGCGCAACCAGCCCGGACCCGGCACGCGACATCTGGCTGCTCGGCCGGGTCGTGGCCACCCGTGACCCGAGCCAGGGTTCGCCATTGCGCATCGAGACGCCGCGCCTGCACGCCAATCCGCGCATCAACCAGATCGATACGCCGGACCGCGTGCAAGTCACCGGACCGCAAGGCCAGCTGCAAGGCACCGGCATGACCGCCGACCTGCAGGCCAAAACCCTGCAATTCTCTTCCGCTGTCGAGGTGCGCTATGCCCCGTCGTACTGACACCCTATACACCCTGTCGCTGATCGCCGGCCTGACGTGGGCCGTACCCGTCCTGGCGTTGCCTGAAGACAGCCAGCAGCCGATTCAGGTGACTGCCGACAATGCCCGCTTTGACGAGCGCTCCGGCGAGGCGGTTTATCGCGGCAACGTCCAGATCGTGCAGGGCACGCTGGAAGTCCGTGGCGACAGCCTGACCCTCAAGGTCGACAGCAAGGGCGCGCTGAGCACCGCGCGCACACTCGGCAAGCCGGCGCACTACCAGCAGAAGACAGACCCCGCCAAGGGCCTGGTCACCGCCGAAGCCAGCGAAATCCAGTTCGACAACAACAGCGGCGTCATCACGCTGATCGGCAATGCCGTGCTCAAGCAGGACAACGCCAGCTTCAGCGGCCCGCGCATTGTCTACTCGACCACCCGCAAGCAGATTGAAGCCAGCGGCAACGCCAAAGAGCGCGTGCAACTGGTGTTCCCGCCATCCGCGCGCAGCGGCAGCGGCAGCAACCCCTTCTCCGGCGGGAGCAGCAAGCCGTGACGACATTGCGAGTCGAAAGCCTGGCCAAGAGCTACAAAGGCCGCTGCGTGGTCAAGGACGTCAGCCTGACCGTTGAAAGTGCGCAGATCGTCGGTCTGCTGGGCCCCAACGGCGCCGGCAAAACCACCAGCTTCTACATGATTGTCGGCCTGGTGCCGATGGATCGCGGCAGCATCCGCCTTGATGACGAAGACATCTCGCACCTGCCCATGCACGGCCGCGCCCGCAAAGGCATCGGCTACCTGCCGCAGGAGGCCTCGATCTTCCGCAAGCTCAGTGTCGAGGACAATATTCTCGCCATCCTGGAGACCCGCAGCGACATCGATACCCCTCAGCGCCTGGCCAAGCTCGAGTCTCTGCTCAACGAGTTCCATATCACGCATATCCGCAAGAGCCTGGGCATGAGCCTGTCCGGCGGCGAGCGTCGCCGGGTCGAGATTGCCCGCGCCCTCGCCAGTGATCCGCAGTTCATTCTGCTCGATGAACCCTTCGCCGGCGTCGACCCGATTTCAGTGGCCGACATCAAGGCCATCATCATGCACCTCAAGCAGCGTGGCATCGGCGTACTGATCACCGACCACAACGTGCGCGAGACACTGGATATCTGCGAAAAAGCCTACATTGTCAGCGCGGGCGTAGAGATCGCCGAAGGCACACCGGAGGCCATCCTGGCCAATCCGCTGGTGCGCGAAGTCTATCTCGGGGAGCAGTTCTCACTGTGATGAAGGTCGGCCTCCATCTCAATCTGGGTCAGCACCTCACGATGACCCCGCAGTTGCAGCAGGCCATCCGCCTGCTGCAACTGTCAACGCTGGAGCTGCAGCAGGAAGTACAAAGCGCACTCGACAGCAATCCGTTGCTGGAGCTGGACGAGGGCAGCGAAGGCGTGACCCGCGAAAAGGAAGACAATGTGCCGGAGGCCGATGATGCCGCGGGTGTCAGCCTGGATCTCGATCAGCGCGCCGACCTCCCGGATGATCTGCCGGTGGACACCGCCTGGGACGACATCTATGTCGGCAGCGCGTCCGCTGCCGGCGGCGAGAACATGGATGAGGACGGCGACCCCATCGAAGCCCGCAATGCGCCCACAGAGAGCCTGCAGGATCACCTCAGATGGCAGCTCAATCTCACCCCGTTCTCTGACCTTGACCGCATGATCGCCGATGCGATCATCGATGGCCTGGATCCCCGCGGCTATCTGACCGTCTCGCTGGCGGAGCTCGCCGAAACAGCCCGCAACTGGCTCAAGCAGGATCCGGAGGAAGACGAGATCATCGCGGTTCTCCATCGCGTCCAGCAGTTTGATCCGCCCGGGGTGGCCGCCCGCGATCTGCGCGAATGCCTGCTCATCCAGCTCAATCAGCGCGACCCGGAAACCCCGGGTCTGGCTGAGGCCCAGCGCCTGCTGCGCGACCACGTCGAGAAACTGGCATCCGGCGACCTGGCCGGCCTCATGCGCGCCATGCGCCTGACCGAAAGCGGCATCCAGCGCGTGATGAGCCTGATCCGCGAACTCAAGCCGCACCCCGGCGAAGGCTGGGGGGGTGGTGACAATGACAAGGCGCTGATTCCCGATGTCGTGGTGCGCCGCCTCAACGGCCGCTGGCGTGTCGAACTCAATCCGGATGCCGCGCCGCGCCTGCGCGTCAACAGCGGCTATGCCGCCATGCTGCGCCGCGCCGACAGCAGCCGGGACAACAACTTCATCCGCGAGCACCTGCAGGAAGCACGCTGGCTGATCAAGAGCCTGCAGAGCCGTCACGAAACCCTGCTCAAGGTCGCCAGCTGCATCGTCGAGCATCAGCGCGGCTTCCTCGAGGACGGCCCGGAGGCCATGAAGCCCCTGATTCTGCGCGACGTGGCAGACGAGGTCGGGCTGCACGAATCAACCATCTCGCGAGTGACCACCCAGAAGTACCTGCACACCCCCCGCGGACTCTTTGAGCTGAAGTACTTCTTCTCGTCCCACGTCGGCACCAGCACCGGCGGAGAGGCCTCTTCCACGGCTATCCGCGCCATGATCAAGAAACTGGTGAGCCAGGAAAACGTACGCAAGCCATTGAGTGACAACAAGATTGCTGATCTTTTGCAAGCCCAGGGCATTGAGGTTGCACGCCGCACCATCGCCAAATACCGTGAATCCCTGAACATTCCCTCCTCGAGTGACAGAAAGCGCTTGCTTTAATCCGGCGACCTTGTGCTAGAGTCAAAGCCATACCGGTTGTTGATTTAATTCGCGAAGCAGGTACCGAGCAACTCAGTCTTTAAACTGGGGACCTCTGCTTCCGGACTCGACAGGCCGCCCGGACATCGGCTCTCCGCCGATCTGCCCGTCCGACCCGCTGTGGCTGGAAGTTCTGGCCCCCGCTATCGTCACCCACGAAAGCGAGGAAGCGTCTCATGCAGATGACCATCAGTGGACACCACGTTGAACTGACCCATGCCCTCCGGGATTACACCACCAGCAAACTGGCCAAGGTCGAACGACACTTCGATCACATCACCAGCATGCAGGTCATCCTGAGCGTCGACAAACTGGTTCAGAAGGCGGAAGCCGTGATTCGAACGTCGGGCGCCAAGCTCTTTGCCATCGCCGAATCTGAAGATCTCTACGCGGCGATCGACAAACTCTCCGACAAGCTCGACCGGCAGATCGTCCGCCACAAGGAAAAGCATCAGTCCCACTGATTCGTTTCCTTCCGACAAATGCCCGGTTCTGCCGGGCATTTTTGTCTCTCGCCAAAACAACAGCGACCAAGATTCAACGAGTTGTTGCAAATGCCTGCTTTCGCCTACTTGCCAAGCGGACGCTGCACCATGAGGATACAAGGCAAAGAACGACCGTATTGAGGGCGAGATGAAACTGGTGATTGTGAGCGGGCGTTCCGGCTCCGGAAAATCCACAGCCCTGCACCAGCTGGAAGACCTCGGTTACTACTGCGTCGACAACCTGCCGGTCGCGCTGCTGCCGGAGCTGGTCAATACTTTCCGTTCCGGCATCGAAGGCCGCCCTACCCGTCTTGCCGTCGGCATTGATGCCCGTAACCGCATCCATGACCTGTCACGCTATGCCGACATTGCCGCCACCCTGATCAGCCAGGGCTGCGAGCCCGAAATCGTCTTCCTCGACGCCCGCGATGACATTCTGCTGGCCCGCTTCAGCTCGACCCGGCGACGCCATCCGCTGAGCAGCGACGAGCGCTCGCTGGAAGAGGCCATTGCCTATGAACGCGAACTGCTCGATCCGCTGGCCACCCGTGCCGACCTGCGGCTCGACAGCAGCTCGCTGTCCGTACACGACCTGCGCGAGGCGCTGCGCCGGCGCCTGGCACTGGATAGCGCCAGCCAGACCATCCTGATTGAGTCCTTCGCTTTCAAGCAGGGCGTCCCGCTGGATGCCGACTTGGTCTTCGATGTGCGCTGTCTGCCCAACCCGCACTGGGAGGCCACGCTTCGCGACCTCACCGGACTGGACCCGGCGGTGACCGAGTTCCTCGATGCGCAGCCCCTGGTCGGTCGCATGCATCAGGACCTGCACGACTTTCTCGTGCGTTGGCTGCCGGAGCTGCAGGCCAGCGACCGCAACTATGTCACCGTCGCCATCGGCTGTACCGGCGGCCAGCATCGCTCGGTCTACATGGTTGAACGCTTGTCGCGCTCGCTTGCCCTGCCTCTCGGTCAGCTGCAGACCCGGCACCGGGAACTGGCCCGCAAGGGGAGCATCTGATGGCCCGCCATGAAACCGAGGTCGATATCGTGAACCGGCTGGGCCTGCATGCCCGTGCGGCCGCCAAACTGGTCGAGACCGTCTCCGCCTATCGCGCCAGCGTCCGCATTGGTCGCGGCGAACGCCTGGTCGATGCCCGCAGCATCATGGCGCTGCTCATGCTCGGCGCCGGTCAGGGCAGCCGTTTGCGCCTGCACATCGAAGGCGACGATGCCGACCAGGCCCTGAGCGGCATCACCGGACTCATCGCGAACCGCTTCGGCGAGGCTGAATAGGCCCTTTCTGGTATCATCGCGCCTTTCCCGCGCAAGGCCTGACGGCCTGGAGACCGGCATGTGTCCTCGACACGAACCGCAAGATGACTTCGATGATGACTATGGCCCGAGCAAATCGGACCAGAAGAAGTCCATGGACCGCCTGCAATCCCTGGGCGAGCGCCTCGCCGAGATGCGTGAAGACCAGCTCCGCAAGCTGCCACTGGAAGAAAGCCTGCTGCATGCGCTGCTTGAGCTGAAGCGGCTGCGGGCACATGAAGCCGTGCGCCGCCAGAAGCAGTTCATCGGCAAGCTCATGCGCCATGCCGATGAGGCCGCCCTGCTGGCCGCGCTCAATCCCTTGCGCAATCCGGCGCTGCAGCGCCAGCTCGACATGCTGCTGGACCGGCTGATGCAGCAGGGCGATGAGTTGTTGAGCGAGGTCATGGGCCGCTTCCCGGATGCCGACCGCCATACACTGCGTCAGCTGGTTCGCGTGGCCCGCAAAGAAGCCACGGTCGTCGCACCCGACATCGCGTTCAGCGAAGCCAGCCACCCGGCACGCCACAAGCTCTGGATCTATCTCCGCGAACTGGCCGCCCTGGCCAGCTGAACCATCCGCGCGGATCAGCCGCGACGGTGCTCCTGCACCGGCATGCGCCGACGCAAAGCGTCCTGCTCACTGCGGTCCCAAACGGCCGCTACCAGACCCGGCCCCGGCTCATGGCGCTCTGCCAGTACCCGTCCCCAGGCGTCGATGATCTGACTGTGCCCCCAGGTCTGGCGCTGAGCCGAGTGCTGCCCGCCCTGGGCTGAGGCGATCATCAGACACTGGTTTTCAATCGCGCGCGCGCGCAGCAGAACCTGCCAGTGCGCCTCCCCGGTCACTGCAGTGAATGCGGCCGGACAGACCAGCAGCTCGGCACCCTGGCTGCGCAACTGCCGGGCCTGCTCGGGAAAGCGCAGATCATAACAGGTCAGGATACCCAGACCACCCCATGGGGTCATGATCAGCGGGAGGTCTTCACCCGGCTCGAAGGTCCGCGACTCCTGATAACTGCCCTGGGCATCGGCCACCTCGACATCGAAAAGATGACGCTTGTCATAGCGTCCGACACAATCTCCCTCGGCCGAG
This sequence comes from uncultured Paraperlucidibaca sp., assembly GCA_964511255.1. Taxonomy (GTDB): domain Bacteria; phylum Pseudomonadota; class Gammaproteobacteria; order Pseudomonadales; family Moraxellaceae; genus Perlucidibaca. The sequence continues at coordinate 75,452 of CAZEEQ010000006.1, read as the reverse complement.
AACACCAGCGTCGCACTCCGCACACGCCCGCCAGGCACCGGTGCGCCATCGGGGCGGCTCGCCGCCGGCAGTGTGCCGGCAACCAGCCAGAGCCGGTGTTGCCGGGCCTGTCCGGCCAGCCAGGTCACGATGTCGTCCCAGCGCGACGCCACCTGTACCGTCGCTTCCGGCCCGAAGACAGCAAAGTTCTCGGGCAGAACCACTAGCTGAACGGACTCGGCTGCCGCCTGGCGCAACCCTTTGGCGACCACCTCACGATTATCCCGCCAGAGATCGCTGCTGCACATCTGCAGGGCGGCAACACGCACCTGACTCATATCAATTGTCCTTGTTCAGCGGCCGGTCAGCCTGCTCGTCCTTGGCGGGCAGGCTTTCCAGCACTTCATCATCGACCCTGAGGGCTTCCCACGGACCGGAAACGTGATAACGCACCGACGTCAGACGGGAAAGCTGCTTGTCGAGCAACAGATCGGCGGCCACCAGGGCGCCGCCCACGACCGGGCCGGCAAGGAACCCGGCCACCACCGGCACAGCACTACTGACCGGCACACCAACACGCAGTTGCTGATCTACCTCATGCGTATTGAGGTTGACCGAGCCTCGGCCGCGAATGGTCACACTGGGCCCATCAAGATCAAAGCGAGCCGGCTTGACGATGCCTTCGCGCAGCTCGCCCTGAACCAGCAACTGGTCGAAACTGATGCCCTTGCGCGTGACATCGGTAAAGTCGAAGCGCAAACGACGCAACAGGTTGCTGGCATTGAGCAAACCGAAGACACGGGTGGCCAGGTTGACCCCGCCCGCCTCGATGAGGCGCCCGTTGCGCAACTTGGCATCAAGGCTGCCCTGCAGCTTGTCGAGCGCGAAGTCATCAGGGCTTCCCGGCCATTGCAGCATGACCCGGGCCTGCGCATTGTCGCTGGTGATCGCGCCGGTGCGGCCCAGCTGCTCCAGAACACGCTTGAGGTCCTTGCTCTCCAGCGAGCCCTTGACCGTCGTCAGCGCACGCGCACCCGCCATCCAGGACAGACTCCCGACAAATGCGGCCTGAGGCTGCCTGATCTCCAGCGGATCGAGGCGCCAGAGCCCCTGTTCCTGGCTGAGGGTGGCGCTCACATCCGTAGCCGGCCACTCCGGTAGCGACTTGGGCTGCGCACCGCTGAGGCGGATCTGCCAGTCATCCTCGACCCGCTGCAAACGCATGCGGGTCGGACCGAAATCGTATTCGCCGGCCTGCACACGATCGGCCTGCAAGGTCAGCTGCCGGAACACCGGAAGACCTGCAGACGGACGCGCTGCAGCAGCGCCACTGCTGACCGGCATGAACGGCCGCCAGGCCGCAACATCAAGCGCCGGCAGGCGCGCCTCGATGAACAGTCCGGGCTGATCCGGCCATGCCACACCGGGCAGGCCGACGCGCAGCAGCAGACGCTGCAGACGGCCACTGCGCCAGGCCATCCCGGCCTGCACCCGGTCACCCAGCGCGGCACGGGCGAGGTGCTCGCCGCTGCCTCCGATCTTGCCCTGATATGACAGAGGCAAAGTCTCCTCGGCGGCCTTGGCAAGGGGCTCGGGCAGCAGCAGACGCATGCCTTCAAGCGCGGAGCTCACCCGCAGGTCGGTTTGAGCGGCAGATGCCACCGGGATATCAAGCTGCACCCTGACCGGCGTCTTGCCCCGCAGATACGGCGTCAGATCCGTATTCAGCCAACGCCCCAGCGCCATCGCCTCGGCTTCGGCCTGAATATCGACCTTCTGCCGGCTCCAGTGGCGTGCTCTCGTCTCGCCAGCCAGCGCAATCCGGGCAGGACGTCCCCAGAGCGCGGACTGCATCTGACCGGAAAGCCCACGATGACTGTCGAAGCTGACCGGGCCACTGACCCCGGTGAATACCAGCCGCTCCGCCGGCAGACTCAGCTCGGCCCCCTTGAGGTTGGCGTTGACCACGACGCCAATTTCGCCATCCTCGCGGTGGAACGGAATATGCAGCGCCAGATGCGCCTCGGCCGGGCCCTTGAGGTCCAGCGATTCGGCCACGGCGGCGGTATGTGACTTGAGTGGCGACTCCGCCAGCAGGCGGTCGAGATCGGCAAGATCCATGGCGAGATCGGCATCCACGTCCAGCACGCCATGGGTCAGATCCGGTATGACGGCATGCAGGTTGGTGGCCGTTGCCCCCATCAGCGTTGCCCGCTCGCCGATCACCTTGAGCTCTTTGCCACGAATCGCCACCAGACCATCGAGCTTTTGCACCGCCGGCCAGCCCGGCACATAGTCCAGGGTGGCTCCTTTCATGTGCAATTGCATGTCAAAGTGACCGGTATGGCCATTGCCGTGCATGGTGCCGCTGTACAGAAATGCCCCGCGATCGACCTGGCCGGCCAGCAGCGCACGCTGCAGCCAGGACAGCGCCTTGTCACCGGCCGAGTGCCAGGGCACATAGCGCCAGGCACGCGCGACCTGCCCGCGGGTGATGCTGGCCAGAAGGTCGAGGCGGGCGTCTTCAGGGCGGCCATCGGGGATGCGGACAGCAAACTGGGCCCGCGCATCGGCATCGACATTGCTCAACCGGAGAACATCCGAATCGATATGCCAGACACCATCGGCATGCAGCCAGCGCAAACCACCACGCAGCACATCCACCGGCACCGGCTCGCGAAACACGGTATGCAGGTTGAGCTCACCATGACGGGTATCCAGATAAAGCAGACCGCCTTCCGGACTACCCTGTATCCAGCCGGCCAGACCCGTTACGCCGGGCAGCGTCGGCGTCGGCTGCAAGGTCAGCGCCTTGAACTCGGCATTGGCCGACTGCAGGTGCCAGCCACCATCTTTCTTTTCGGCCACGACCCGGGCGCGCGGCAACCAGCCTGACGGCTTGACCGTATCGAGTGTTTTCTGCTGAGTGGCCGGCAGCAGCTTTTCTTGCGAGATCAGGGCATGGGCATCCGCCAGCGAGACACGTGCCGCTGAGACCACCAGGCGATCCGGGGCATAATCGATGGCGAGACGTTGCAGCGGCAATGGCAGCTCGTTGACATGGCCCGCCAGGTCATCGCCACCGACATGCCAGACCTCACCGTTGCGGCGCAGCGAAAACACGCCCCGCAGACCGCGCGCATCGTAACGCCCGCGTTCAGGCACCTGCATATCCAGACCCACATCCGCCAACACCAGCGTTGCTGTTGCCGGCTGCCCACCGGGACTGGACAGCCAGAGTCTGGCGTCACCCTGCTTGAGGCGGACACCCCAGGATTGCGGCAACAGACTCACCCAGGGCTGCCAGGCGGGCAGATCCTGTATCTGGAGGTAGGTCTGCCAGGGCGTTGTCCGCCAGGCCAGCGGATCCCCCTCGACCACGATCAGAGCACGTTGCAGCACGGCACTGTTGCCGAGACGAAACTCGGCCTGAAGCCGGTAATCATCATGGCCATTGAACTGTTGCAGACGGACATCGCGAAGCGACTGCACCGGCCGGCCGGGCGCCTGCCAGTGCAGTTGGTTGTCGAGCAGCATCAGGCCCGGCTGCGCCAGCAGCCAGCGCAAGGCACGACGCGCCTTTTCGGGATCGGATTTGCCAAGACCGGAAAATTCGACGACCTCGATGCCGCCACCCGGCCTGGGCGCCAGCGTCAGCTTGAGGCCATGGATGGTGGTGCGCAGGCGGGGGCTGAGATCACGCAGCGTTGCCCACCAGTCCGGCTCGGTGGTCACCGAAGGCACAACCAGCAGCGGCTTGCCGGGCTGACGGGCGTCGTGAATGGCGACCTGCCGGGCGCGCAGCACCGGGCTGAGTCCGTGCCAGTCGCCTTGCAGTTCACCAAGACGAATCTGAAGACCGGTCCGGTCCGTCAGCAGCTTCTCGACCGCCGGCTTCTGCGCGGAAACCAGCGGCAACAGCTCGCGCCCGACCCCAACCACGAGGGCCAGCGGGATAAAAACAGCCGCCAGCACCCACAGCATGCCGTGCAGGAAGCGATCAAGACGCGAAACCGGGTGGGTCATGCCCGGCACTCCCGACGCGAGCCGATGTCAGAGCAGAACCACATCATACTGCTCCTGGCTGTACATGGCTTCGACCTGGAAACGAATGGGCTTGCCGATGAACAGCTCGAGATCGGCCACAGCCGCAGACTCCTCACCCAGCAATCTGTCAACCACACGCTGATTGGCCACCACGGAATAGCCATGGGCCGCATCATAGGCGCGCGCCTCGCGCAGAATCTCGCGGAAGATTTCGAAACAGACGGTCTCAGCCGTCTTGATGGTCCCGCGACCCACACAGACCGGACAGCTCTCGCACAGCAGATGCTCAAGAGACTCGCGCGTGCGCTTGCGGGTCATCTCTACCAGCCCCAGCTCCGAGACCTGTGTAATCTTGGTTTTGGCATGGTCACGCGACAACATCTTCTCAAGGGCGCGCAGCACCTGACTGCGATGCTCATCCTCTTCCATATCGATGAAATCAATGATGATGATGCCGCCGAGATTGCGCAGACGCAGTTGCCGCGCGATCGCGTGCGTGGCCTCGAGGTTGGTCTTGAAGACCGTATCCTCCAGGTTGCGGGAACCCACAAATGAGCCGGTATTGACATCGACCGTGGTCATCGCCTCGGTCTGATCGATGATGAGATAGCCGCCGGACTTGAGCAGCACCTTGCGCTGCAGTGCCTTTTGCAGGTCATCCTCGACATTGTAAAGATCGAACAGCGGGCGCTCGCCGGGGTAGTGCTCCAGCTGGGCCTCAATCCCCGGCACATATTCGCGTGCAAACTCGCGGGCCTTGATCATGGTCTCGCGCGAGTCGATGAAGACCTTGGCCACGGTGGGCCCGACCAGATCCCGCAAGGTACGCAGCGACAGCGGCAGCTCCTCGGAAATCAGCGCCGGCCCTTCCGTCACAAAAGCTCGCTCGCGGACATGGCGCCAGAGCTTGAGCAAAAACTCCATGTCATGGCGCAGCTCCGCTTCCTGCACCCCTTCCGCCACGGTCCGCACGATGAAGCCACCGCCAAGCTCATCGTGCAGCTCTGTCCACAACGTGCGAATCAGCAGCTTGAGGCGATCGCGCTCCGCCTCATCCTCGATTTTCTGGGAGACACCGACCTGATCACCGTAAGGCATATAGACCAGATAGCGGGACGGAATCGAGAGATCCATGGTGAGACGGGCACCTTTGGTACCGATCATGTCCTTCATGACCTGGACGGTGATCGACTGGCCATCATGCAGCCCTTCCTGGATGCTGGCCGGGCGCAAGCCCTCCTGCCCCAGGCGGACTTCATTGAGGTGGATGAAGGCCGTCCGGCTCAGACCGATCTCGACAAAAGCAGCCTGCATGCCGGGCAGTACCCGCACAATGCGACCGCGATAGATATTGCCGACCAGGCCACGACGGGCCGTGCGCTCGACATAGAGCTCCTGAACCACGCCATTCTCGACCAGTGCTACGCGCGACTCCATGGGAGTGACATTGATGAGAACTTCGTCCGTGTTCAGCGCGCGGGTCTGCATGACTCACTCCCAGAGTGGAAACTGGCTGCGACGCAGCAATTCTGCGGTTTCGGCCAGCGGAAGACCAACGACATTGCTGTAGCTGCCCTGAATACCGCTGACATATAACGCGGCGCGGCCCTGAATGGCATAGCCGCCGGCCTTGTCACAAGGCTCGCCCGTCGCCCAGTAGGCGACTTGCTCATCATCGGGAATCCGCTGGAAATCAACGGCGGTGCTGACCACGCACTGATAGAGATGGCCCGCGCGAATGAGGGCAACACCGGTCAGTACCTGATGATCTGGGCTGGGCAGCAAAGACCAGATGCGGCGGGCATCGCTCAGGCTTTCGGGCTTGCCGAGGATTTCGCCACCGGCAAACACCGTGGTGTCGGCTGCCAAGACCCAGGCGTCGGGCGCGCCCACGGCCAGGACACCGGCCTCGGCCTTGGCCACGGCCAGGCGCTGAACATAAGCCTCTGCCGTTTCCCCATCGCGCACGGACTCATCGACCGAGACCACGAGCGGTTGCGGCTGCAGCCCGATCTGGCGCAACAGCTCATGACGACGCGGTGAGGTGGAGGCCAGATAAAGTCGCGCCATGAGACCTCAGCGTTGAGTCCAGCGACGCAGTGACAACAAGACCGTCGGCCAGACCAGCGCGCTGGCCAGAACCGGCAGGAAATAGGACCAGTCCGACGGCGCGACATCGAACAGTGCAAGCTCGACATAACGCACGACACGTCCCGCCAGCACCAGCAAGAGCACCAGCATGGTGGTCTGTCGTATCGAAAAAATACCGGCCCAGCGCTGCGTCGCACGGCCGAGATAGACCACGACCACCAGTGAAGACGCAAACAGGCCGAGTGGTGTCGCGAGCAGGACATCCAGCAGCAGGCCCATGAAGGCTGCGGTCCAGACACCGACCCACAGCGGCGCATGCATGACCCAGAACACCAGCACCAGAGTGACCCACTCGGGACGCCAGGGGGCGAGCTCGTTAGGCAACGGCAGGATGCTGAGCAGCAAGCTCAGCAGCAGACTGACAATCAGGGGCAGTATGGGACTACGGCGTCTGGGCATGACTTCCTTCCACCGGCGCAACGGCCGGTACAGCGGTCGGGGCAGAAGGCGCTGCTGCAGGAGCAGGCGCCGGCGCTGGCACAGCAACGGCAGGATCCACCATCAGCGGCGTCGTGACGACCGCCGCGGCGCTCTGCGGTTTCTCGAACAGCACCAGCACATAGCGGCTGCGATCCAGCGCCGCAATCGGCAACGCCTCAATATCCAGGAACTGATCACCGGCCAGGCGGCGGATTTTGCCGACTCGGGCCACCGGATAACCTGCCGGGAAATCCTGACCCAACCCGGAAGTCACCAGCAGGTCACCCGTCTTGATATCCGATTTCTCGGGAACATACTGCAGGCGCATGTCGTGAATGTCGCCGATACCGCTGAGAATGGCGCGCATGCCGTTGCGATTGATACGCACCGGGACCGAGTGCCGGCGATCCGTGACCAGCATGACCCGGGAGGTGTGATGACCGACACCGATGATACGGCCGAGCACACCGCGCGCATCCAGCACCGGCTGCCCCTGGTAAAGGCCGTTGGCCCGGCCCTGATTGATGATCAGAACATGACGGCCCGGATCCGGGTCTACGCTGATGACCTCGCCGACCAGGACTTTGCTCCTGATCTGACTGGTCGAGTCAATCAGACCGCGCAGGCGCGCGTTGTCACTGGCGAGATAAGACAGTTTCTGGACATGCGCGGCAAGGCGCAGGTTCTGCTGCTTCAGCCGCTGATTGTCGGCGCGCAGCTGGGCGCCAAAGCGCAGACTGTCACTGACTTCATCGATCATGCTGCCCGGCCAGGCGATCGCCAGAAAAACGGGCTCGAAAAAGGAGTAGGTGTTTTCACGCACAGCCGTCAGCAGCGACCCGCGCTGACTGTCCGCCACCAGCAACGTCAGCGTCAGTGCCAGCGCCATCATGAAATGAAGCGCATCACCCCGACTGCGCGAAAACAGCGAACTGTCTATGATGAACTCCTCAGGCGTTTGAAGCTCTTGTGGTTATACACACCTGCACGGCGCAGACAAGCCGCAAAGCAAAAAAGCCGGCATCAAGCCGGCTTCCCGCTCAGGACCAGTCTCAGTCCTGGAACAGCATGTCGTAAGCAATGTTGTCGATGAACTCGAGCGCACGGCCACCACCACGCGCGACACAGGTCAGCGGGTCCTCGGCCACGATCACCGGCAGGCCGGTCTCCTTGGCCAGCAGCTTGTCGAGATCGCGCAGCAGCGCACCACCACCGGTCAGCACCATGCCACGCTCGGCGATATCGGCGGACAGCTCGGCCGGCGTCTGCTCGAGGGCACTCTTGATGGCGGTCACGATACCGGTCAGCGGGTCCTGGATGGCACCCAGGATCTCATCCGAGTTCAGTGTGAACGTGCGCGGCACGCCTTCAGCCAGGTTGCGGCCACGGACTTCGATCTCACGCAGTTCGCCGCCCGGGAAAGCCGTGCCGATTTCCTGCTTGATGCGCTCGGCGGTGGCTTCGCCGATCAGGCAGCCGTGCTGGCGACGGACATAGGACACGATGCAGTCATCGAGCAGGTCGCCGCCGATGCGCACGGAGTCGGAGTAGACCGAGCCTGACAGCGAGATCACGGCGATTTCGGTGGTACCACCACCGATGTCGACCACCATGGAGCCGCAGGCCTGCTCGATCGGCAGACCGGCGCCGATGGCAGCCGCCATCGGCTCCTCGATCAGGCGCACTTCACGGGCACCGGCACCGAGCACGGATTCGCGGATGGCGCGGCGCTCGACCATGGTCGACTTGCAGGGCACGCAGACCAGGACACGCGGGCGCGGCGGCAGCATGCCGGACTCATGCACCTTCTTGATGAAGTACTGCAGCATTTTTTCGGTGACTTCGAAGTCGGCAATGACGCCGTCCTTGAGCGGGCGGATGGCCGAGATATTGCCCGGGGTGCGGCCCAGCATGCGCTTGGCATCGGTGCCGACAGCCGCCACGGTCTTGGTCGCGCCGGTGGTGCGGATGGCGACTACAGACGGTTCATCGAGAACGATGCCGCGTTCGGGGATATAAACCAGGGTGTTGGCAGTACCCAGATCGATGGCGAGATCAGTGGAAAACAGACCCAGAAGGCGTTTGAACAGCATGGGATACATCCGAGATATGAGAGCGTCGGGCTAGACGCAGACTACGCCCACAAGGTTTACACACAACCCTGTTTGAAGTGGGCATTAGGTTAAACAAAGAGTCCATTTTGGACAAGTTATGTTCTGTGATAAGTTGCACCACTTTCCCCGCAATCCCTTGTGACCGCTGGCTGCGCACTGCCAGCTCGCGGTCAAGCCCGGAGCACTGCCAACATGGCCCTGACCGCCGAACAGGTCGCGCGCATTGCGCATCTGGCGCGCCTGCAATTGCCAGTCGATGAACAGAACCGCGTCACCGACAGCCTGAACAACATCCTCGGCCTCATCGATCAGCTGCAAGCCGCTGACACCACCGGGATCGAACCCATGGCGCATCCGCTGGACGCAGTTCAGCCGCTGCGCGCCGATGTCGTCACCGAAACCAACCGCCGCGAGACCTATCAGCAGATCGCCCCCGCTGTTCAGGATGGCTGCTACCTCGTGCCGCGCGTCGTCGAGTAAGAACAATGAGCCTGCATACCCTGACTCTGGCCGAACTGGCCGCCGGCCTTGATCGCCGCGACTACTCAAGTGTCGAGCTGACACAGCACTTCCTCGACCGCATCGCCCGCTTCGATGCTGCCACTGCCTCTGGCGGGGCCGGTCTCAACAGCTTCATCACGGTGACCCCCGAGCGCGCCCTGACCCAGGCCGCTGCCGCCGATGCTGCGCGCGCCCATGGTCGTGCCGGCGTGCTGACCGGCCTGCCGCTGGCACAAAAGGATATTTTCTGCACCGAAGGCGTGAAGACCACCTGCGCCTCGAAGATGCTCGACAGCTTCATCTCGCCCTACAACGCCGAAGTCGTCACCCGCTGTGACGCTGCCGGCCTGGTCATGCTCGGCAAGACCAACATGGATGAGTTCGCCATGGGCTCCTCGAACGAGACCTCGTTTTATGGCGCCGTGAAGAACCCGTGGGATGTCACCCGCGTGCCCGGAGGCTCCTCCGGCGGCTCGGCAGCCGCTGTCGCCGCCCGCCTCGCGCCGGCCGCCACCGGCACCGACACCGGCGGTTCCATCCGCCAGCCGGCGGCCCTGTGCAACCTCACCGGACTCAAGCCCAGTTACGGCCGCGTTTCGCGCTGGGGCATGATCGCCTTCGCCTCCAGCCTCGATCAGGCCGGCCCCATGACGCAGACCGCCGAAGATGCCGCCCTGCTGCTGCAGGTCATGGCCGGACATGATGCCAAGGACTCGACCAGCATTGATCACCCAGTCCCGGATTACCGCGCCACGCTGAATGAGAGCCTGCAGGGCTTGCGTATCGGCCTGCCGAAGCAGTTCTTCGGCGAGGGCCTGAACGCCGCTACCGCAGCGCTCATCCAGGCCGCCATCAAGGAACTGGAAAAGCTCGGCGCCACGACGATCGAAGTCGACCTGCCCAACAGCGACCTGTCGGTGCCGGCCTACTACGTCATCGCGCCGGCCGAGTGCTCGTCGAACCTGTCGCGCTTCGATGGTGTGCGCTTCGGCCACCGCTGCGAGCAGCCCAAGGACCTCGAAGACCTCTACAAGCGCTCGCGCGCTGAAGGCTTCGGCGAGGAAGTCCGCCGCCGCATCATGATCGGCACCTACGCCCTCTCTGCCGGCTACTACGACGCCTACTACCTGCAGGCGCAGAAAGTGCGCCGTCTGATCAAGCAGGACTTCGATCAGGCGTTCACCCAGTGCGACGTCATCCTCGGCCCGACCGCACCGGAAACCGCCTTCGCGCTCGGCGCCAAACAGGCTGATCCGATCGCGATGTACCTGCAGGATATCTACACCATCGCCACCAACCTCGCCGGCCTGCCGGGCATGAGCATCCCCGCCGGTTTCAGCGGTGGTCTGCCGGTGGGTCTGCAGCTGATCGGCCCGTACTGGAGCGAAGCCCGTCTGCTCAATGTCGCGCACCGCTACCAGCAGGTCACCGACTGGCACCGCCAGCTGCCGACCGCTTTTGCTTGAGGAATAGAAGATGACCTGGGAAACCGTGATCGGTCTGGAAGTACACGTCCAGCTCAACACCCGATCGAAGATCTTCTCCGGCAGCGCCACCACCTTTGGTGCCGCGCCGAACACGCAGGCCAGCCTGATCGACCTCGGCATGCCGGGCGTGCTGCCGGTGCTGAACCAGCAGGCCGTGCGCAACGCCATCCGCTTCGGTCTCGGCATCAATGCCGAGATCGGTCGCCACTCGGTGTTCGCCCGCAAGAACTACTTCTACCCCGACCTGCCCAAGGGCTATCAGATCTCGCAGATGGAACTGCCGATTGTCGGCAAGGGCCATATCGACATCACCCAGGAGGACGGTTCGGTGAAGCGCGTCGGCATCACCCGCGCGCATCTCGAAGAAGATGCCGGCAAGTCGCTGCATGAGGACTTCTCGGGCATGACCGGCATCGACCTCAACCGCGCCGGCACGCCGCTGCTGGAGATCGTGTCGGAGCCCGACCTGCGTTCCGCCAAGGAGGCTGTGGCCTACCTCAAGGCCATCCACGCCCTGATCCGCTACCTCGACATCTCCGATGGCAACATGGCCGAAGGCTCGATGCGCTGCGACTGCAATGTCTCCGTGCGCAAGGTCGGCGGCCCGCTGGGCACGCGCGCCGAGATCAAGAACGTGAACTCGTTCAAGTTCGTCGAGAAGGCCATCAACCACGAGATCCAGCGTCAGATCGACGTGCTCGAGGACGGCGGCCGCATTGTCCAGGAAACCCGCCTGTACGATGCCAACAAGAACGAAACCCGCGCCATGCGCAGCAAGGAAGAAGCCAACGACTACCGCTACTTCCCGGACCCGGACCTGTTGCCGGTGGTGGTGGATGACGCCACGCTGGCCGAGATCCGCGCCGCTCTGCCGGAACTGCCGGAAGCCAAGCGTCAGCGCTTCGAGGCCGACTTCGGCCTGTCCGCCTACGATGCCGGGGTGCTGGTGGCCAGCCGCGAGCTGGCCGACTACTTCGAAGCCACAGTCGCTGCTGCCGGCGGCCCCGCCGCCGCCAAGCCGGCCGCCAACTGGGTTACCGGCGAACTGCTGGCCGCGCTCAACCGCAGCGAACAGGACATCAGCGAATCGACCGTATCGCCGGCCCAGCTCGGCGGCCTGATCGTGCGCATCCTCGACAACACCATCTCCGGCAAGATCGCCAAGCAGGTGTTCGCTGCGCTGATGGCCGGTGAAGGCGCCAGCGCCGACGAGATCATCGAGAAACAGGGGCTGAAGCAGGAGACCGATACCGGCGCCATCGAGGCCGTGATCGCTGACGTGATCGCGGCCAACGCGGCCCAGGTCGAGCAGTACCGCGCCAGCGACGAGGCGAAGCAGGCCAAGCTGTTCGGCTTCTTCGTCGGTCAGGTCATGAAGGCGTCGCGCGGCAAAGCCAATCCGGCCGCCGTCAACGAGCTGCTCAAGCACAAACTCGCCGGCTGATCCGCCAGCGCAGCGCGTACGAGGCCGGCTTCATGCCGGCCTCGTCGTTTCCGCATGCCCCGCGGACACTCCCGGCCGGTCGCGCCCGCCTCACTCATCGAAAGGGTTGGCCTGGATAAATTGTTTGAAACCGGCGAGCCGGATGAAATTTGCGCGCGACGCCGGGCGCAGGGCGCTCTCGCGATCAACAAAGTCAGCAAAAAAGCGATTCAGGTCCTGACGCGGATAACGCGCCAGGATGTCCTGCCGATAACCACTGCTCATCTGATAGTAGCGCGCCCCCACCACATCACAGGCCGCCCCCTGCTGCAACAAATGCGCCTCGGCACCGTTCTCGAGGGCAATGTGGCCATTCATGTGCAGACTGATGGCCTCGGCCAGGCGTACCTGCTTGTCGGCTGGCCAGCCAAAACGCGCGGCCCAGTCCTGCGCCGCCACGGCACCATCGACAGCAAAGCAGTGACAGCCGGGATGTTTACCATGATGGCTATCGGTCATGCCCAGATCATGCAGCAGGCAGTCGGTCATGAGGAACTCGGCATCAAAACCGATACCCGACAAATGCCCCAGCGCCGCCCCCCAGTAATAGGTGCGCAAGGAGTGATTGACCACGGTTTCGTTGGCACAGCCCTGAAGCTCGGCGAAGGCACTGCGCACCGCGGCCGTGTCCGGCTGGGGGATCATGGCCAGCGTCACCGGCATCGGGCGATCCAGCCTGAGCCAGGTCCGCATCATGCCCGCCATGCTGGGCGCCAGTACATGCCGCAGCAGCGTCAGCCGGTCCTTGAGTGATAGCCGTCCACCCGTCGCCTTCACCCACGGCGTGCTGCCGATGTATTGATATGCCATGACGGATCACCACGCAGTCAATCTAGAGCAATTACGCTAAACCGGCGGCCGAAGATTCGCAATCAGGTACGGAGCCGCCGCACAACAGTCCCACCGCGATGCCTGCCACCCTGAGAGGGCCATTTCTGCACGGTGAGGACCGTTCATCGCCGTGTCACTAAATGACAACGCAAAGTCACATCAAGGGTATTTCAAAATACCGAAAACAATGACCATTCGGTCACGACACCGCGCCATACAACGAGAAAAACCATGTCCATCTGCCGACAATTTCACCCTTTGTCTTTCGCGGCACTTGCCGCCTGCTGCAGCCTGGCCCACGCAGGGGGGTTCGATCTGCCGGTGATTGCCGCCGGCATGCAGGGCAGCTCCAACGCCAACTCGGCGGAAGCCACTGATGCCTCGGTCATCTACCACAACCCCGCCGGCATCACCCGCCTGCATGGCACCCAGTTGTCCGGAAGCTTCTCGCTGCTGGCGCTACGCGGCCGGGTGACCAACCTGGGAACCACCGGCACGCCGCCACCGAGCAACACCGACAACAGCGACAGTCAGCCGGGCTGAGCTGTCACAGGGCGGCTCATCCGGCAGCTACTGGCCCAAGATCCTCGGCAGCGGTGCCGGCTTCGCGAGCATGCCCTGGGATGACAACATCACCCTCGGCCTCGGCATATTTCCGGCCGGCGGCGGCAACCTCAACAACAAGGCGGACTGGTTTGGCGCCCCATTCATCGACTCGATTGCGGTCGAGCTGGTCAACATCAATCCGGTGGCCGCCATTCGTTTCGACGACAAGCACAGCTTCGGTATCGGTGCCTCGGTCTATGCGGCTCATCTGAGGGCCAAGATACAAGTTGATGTTCAGGGCGTCGCACCCTACCTGCTGCAGCCGGTCGTCGATGATGTCGGCGTCGGCACGGTCGGCAGCCTGGTCACCAACCTGCTGGGGGTGCAGGTGCTGCCGCCGACGCTGGTCAACTTCCTCAATGCCAACGGGATCGGTGTCGGCACCATCCTCAATGCGCTGCCTCCCGCGCTGCAGGGGCAGCTTGGCGATATCCTCGGACAGGTGCTGCTGACCCCCGACAGCTCCGCGTCAGGGGCCATCGAGATGTATGGCTACGGGCTGGGCTGGAATGCCGGCTACCTGTTTTCGCCGACCGATCGCACCCGGATCGGGCTGGCATTCCGCTCCCACGCGAAACTGCGTCTGCGTGGCGACCTCGACTGGGACCTGGACAACGTGCACAGCATCCTGGACGACGTGCCCGGCGTGAATGGCATCCCCGGCCCAGATGGCAGCGGCAACTTCACGCCGGACAAGCTGCTCGAGCGCTATTACCGCCCCGACACCACCATCAAGAGCGAGGTCTCGCTCCCGGCTCGCGCATCACTGGGTCTGTTCCATGAGCTGACCGACCGTATCGACCTGATGTTTGACTACACCTTCATCCAAAGTTCGGTCGTCAAGGAAATCAAGCTGGTCCCCCTCAACCAAACCGGTGTCGATGGTCGGACCGTCGTGCAGGGGCCGGGTTATCTGCTGACACGCTGGCGCGACTCCTTCAAGGCATCGGCCGGCCTGAACTATCATGTCAATGACAAGCTCACGTTGCGCACCGGCTATCAGTTCGACCTGACACCGATCAAGTCGCCGACATTCCGCCACCCGGGCGCGCCGGACAGCAATCGTCACATGTTCTCGTTCGGCGCCAACTATCGCTGGAGCCCATCCACCAGCATTGACGCCGCCTACAGCCTGATCATGCTGGAGGATGCCGAATCGCACTACCGCGATCCCTGCCGAGGCATCTACCTTGAGGATGAAGGCAGCTTCAACCAGAACAAGCCAACCGACTGCACAGGCAATGGCGGTACCTTCCACGGGCTCTTCCATGACACCTACATCCAGAGTCTCGGTTTGCAGTTGAACCGGCGCTTCTGACCGGCGCTGACCTTGCCCGGCCGGCGCTGCCACTCATCGGCAGCGCCGGCCTTTGTTGCCGCACAGGCAACATGACATTCCTGCATTACGGCTCGATCAGATGGGGCCGAAGGCTTAAGGTCATAACGACACCTTCGTTGTGAGCACCCTATGCGTCAGCCTGCCCTCTTCATCGGTCACGGATCACCGATGAATGCCCTGGAAGACAATGCCTTTCGCCGTGAGTGGCAGCGACTGGGCCGTGATCTGCCGCGCCCGCGGGCTATTCTGGTCATCTCCGCGCACTGGGAGACGCGGGGCGTCGCGGTCAGTGCCGCCATCCAGCCGCAGACCATCCACGACTTCGGCGGCTTCCCGCCAGCGCTGCATGCCGTACAGTATCGCGCACCCGGTGATCCAGCTCTGGCGCGGCGTGTGGCCGAATTGCTGGCGCCCGAGACAGTGACCCTGGACGCCGCCCGCGGGCTCGACCATGGCGCCTGGAGCATTCTGCTGCCCATGTTTCCCGCCGCCGATATCCCGGTGGTCCAGCTCAGCCTGGCCCGCGGGCATGATGGCCACTGGCACTACGACCTGGCGAAGCGCCTGGCGCCGCTGCGCGACGAAGGCGTGCTCATCCTCGCCAGCGGTGACATGGTGCACAACCTCGCTCTGCTGCGCTGGCCGCCAGGCCAGGCCGAGCCCTGGGCCGCGCGGGCGCAACAGCAGTTCAATGCCCGGATAACCGCCGGTGACCACTTGCCGCTGCTACACGCCGACCAGCTCGGACCTGAAGCACAGCTGGCCATTCCGACACCGGAACACTACCTGCCCCTGCTTTATACGCTGGCGCTGCAAACCGGCGATGACGCACTCAGCCTGTTCAATGACTGCGTGCTGGGCTCGCTGTCGATGACATCCGTGCTGCTGCAAGCGAAGACTACCCAGTCATTCTGACAACCTATATAGTCTGACTCGCCTTTTTCTGGAGTCGGTCACCATGGGTTGGTTTTGTCTCGAGCGCGGCCAGGGCCGCCCGCTGGTGTTGCTGCATGGCATCGGCATGTCGCATGCGGCCTGGACGCCGGTGATGGACTTGCTGGCCCGCGAACGTCGCGTGCTGGCCTTCGATATCGCCGGCTTCGGGCGCACACCCGCCCTGGATGGCGAGGTCACTGCTGAACGGCTGGTGCAGGGCCTCAAGGACAGTCTTGCCGAGCGCGGCATTACGGAACCGGTCGATATCGCCGGCAACTCCATGGGCGGCTGGCTGACATTGGCGGCAGCGCGCGCCGGTGTCGCCCGCAGCATCGTCTGTCTGTCACCGGCTGGCCTGGGCAACAAAGCCAAGGCGCCTTTTCATATCCGGATGACGTTCGACGTTGCGCTCTGGGCAGCCAGTCAGGCACCCGCGTTGTCACGACGGCTACTGAGTCTGGCGCCGGTTCGCTCAACCGCACTCGCCATCCCCATTTCCATTCGCAGCCACCGCATGCCCGCAGCCATGGCCGCCCGGATCATCGACGACTTCGCTCTGGCCACCGGCTTCGAGGCCACCTACGAAGCCATCGACCGGCTGTCCAGGCTGGATCGCCTGGCATTGCCGATCACCATCGTCTTTGGTCGCCTCGACTGGATTCTCACCGGCGAAATGCAGAATCGCAGCGGCCTGCCCGCCCAGGTCCGCTGGCTGCGCCCCTGGAGCTGGGGGCATGTCCCGATGTGGGATGACCCCGAGGGCGTCGCGGACGTCATTCTCGACGGGACACGCTGACCCCGGTCACTCGCCGCCCTGCGAGCATTCCCCAAGGCCCGGGTTCAGCTTGCAGCGCACGCGTTTGAGCAGTTTCATCATGCGCGGATCATAATCACCGTCATGGGTCATCATGATCCGGGCCTCGCGCATCATGTCGACATATTTGGCCTTGTCGGCCGGCGTCAGATCCATCCAGTACCGGGCTTCAATGCCCTTCTCTTCGCGCGCGATGATCTCGAAGGCACGTCCCTTCTGGGCCGCCACGAAGCTGCGCAGCTTCTGGCCGAAGCCTTCCGGGAAACGGTCACGGCGGATGATCAGTGAGCCCGACATCATGGCCAGCGGAAAGCGGTAGATCGCGCCCTTGGACCCCAGGCCGCGATACAGCTCCAGCGGCTTGAAGGCGATGGCTGGCGCAGCAATGATGTCAACCTGGCCATTATTGAATTTGCCGGCGAAATTGGTGACATCCGAAGCCACGGGTTGCGAGCCGAGCTTCTGCACCATCTTGGACTGCGACTTGTCCCACTCCATCACCGCCACTTTCTTGCCGGCAGCCGTCTCGATCGAATTGATGGCGCGGTCTCGCACCATCACGAAAACCGAACCCAGCGGGGCAATAGCGGCCACCTCATACTGGCCACTGAGCATCAGCGGCGCCATCTTGGGATCGGCCAGGGAATCAAGCACCAGGCTCATGTGCGCGTTGTCAGGCACCGCGCCGATCGAATCCAGACTGCCGACAAAATGGTTGAACTGCTTGGTGCGCAGCGTCGTGATGGCGGCGGCATCACATTGCCCCGCCTTGAAGTCCTCGGCCACGATGCGCTCATCCGGATAGGCTTTGAACTCGGCATTGATGCCCCATTTTCTGGCCTCCAGCATCTGGTCGCGCGCCTGGGCATAGGCCGGACCATTGGTGCCGAGGGGATCGAAAACACAAATCCTGACGTTTTTCAGCACCGGCTCGGCAGCCAGCGCCGGCGTCATGACGATCCCCGCCATCAACGCCGGGACGAGCCGGGACAGTCCGCAGCGAAAACGCCGCAGCAGCGCATGGTTCCTCATATCAGCAGTACCTTTCTGTGGGATTAGGGCGGCAGGTTGTTCATGCGGCCGGTTCTTGGCGGAACGGTCTCCGGTGGTGGCTTAGGGTTGTGGGCGGAATAGCGGCAAAAAGTAGCGCCGGGCCGCCGCGCGCAATTCATCTTCATTCTCGGGTGCGAGCACGCCACCCGGCGTCAGCAGCAGGGAGTTGAGGATGCGCATGAAAACCTCGGCCAGGGCATCGGCATTGTCCTGGCTCAGCATTCCATGGCCGCGCTGATGCCTCAGGTAGCGGGCAATGTAGGTGCGCCCGAAATCCAGAATGGCGCCGCCCTTGATGGTGAGGTGCGGCAGCAGCCATTCCGGCTCGGTATCGAGCAGACGCCGCATGAGGGGGTGTCGGCGACTGCCGTTGACCACCAGCACGAAGCTTTCGACGATGCGCGCCTCGGGGTCGGCAATCGCCGCCAGCTTCGCCTCGATGTCATGGATCGAACGCCAGCATTCACGCAGCACCACCGCCTGGAACAAGGCGTTCTTGTCGGCATAGTGACGATAGACCGTGACCCGACCGATGCCGGCCTGGCGGGCGACATCATCCATGGTGGTCCGTCGCAGCCCAAACTCGAGATACAGCGACAGCGCCGCATCCAGGATGCGAGCAGCGGTATCGCTCTCTTCGGTGCGGGGCGCAGGATCGGCGCGATTCAGTTCAATGGATGTGCTCATGCAGGAACTCGGTCTGGAGAGTGGTACTTTTCGGGGTGCCGGCGCGCATCAGCGATGGCGCGACCTGCCTCCGGCAGCCAGCGTACCCGCTCCGGCAGAATTTTCCATAGGGCGCGCAGGCCGATCACCGTGGTCCGGAAGACCAGGGCATCCGTGCGTGTCCAGGGCACCTCAAAGCGCGCACGGAAACGCGGGGCCATGCTGCCGCGCGCAAGCACGAAAGTCAGCGCCCCCAGCGGCTGACTGACCAGGCGCCAGAGAGGCTGAGGCATCCGCAGCCCGGGTGGCTTCGGAATACGGACGAAGTAACCCGACCCCATCAGGAACTCATAGGTCGGCGTGACCTCCAGACGCGACTCGATCATGGCGGCAAAACGCGTCTCGAACTCGGCCAGTGTTGCCGGCATGTCCTGCTCACGCAGCCCCAGCAGCAGGCCCAGCTGCAGCCACTCACGGAACATCTGCTCACGCTCAGCCGGACCCGGCTTGTCGCCGACATAGCCGGCAAACCGGATCATCGACTCCAGCGCCGTCATGTGCACCCAGAGGTAGGGCTCGGGATTGAGGGCGTGATACGCCTTGCCGTCGGCATCCGTGCCTTTGATGTCGCGGTGGCGTTCACGTACACGGTTGCCATAGTCACGCGCACCGGCCCGGGTGTTGTAGAACACCGGCCAGAGCAGCTTGATGGAACGCTCGAAACGCCCGACCGGGTCGGTTTTGTACGAGGAGTGTTGCTCAACGCCGAGACTGATCACCGGATGCGCGGCCTGCAACAGAAAAGCCTGGGACAAACCGAGCAGGACATAGCGGACATCACCGGCATAACGCCAGGTCAGTGAGTCGGGCCCGATGCCGATGGTCGGAATGTTGGCGGGTGCATTCATGGGGCTCTCCTGAACATATATACAAATTTTGTTTTTTATATCATCATGAAAACCTGCTTGCAACTGCTGGCCATAAAACAAGAGCGAGAACCGCCATGCCGATACGCTTTGCCTCTGCATACCGCCTCCTGACACCGGTCCTGCTGACGCTCTGTCCCGCCCTCCTCCAGGCCGGCGGTTTTGACGTGCCAGTGATTGCCACCGCCATGCAGGGAACCGCCAATGCCAACTCCGCGGAGGCCAGTGATCCTTCGGTGATTTTCTATAACCCGGCCGGCATCAGCCGCTTGCACGGCACCTGGGTATCCAACAGTTTCAGTGCGCTGGCTTTGCGCGGACGCGTGGAAAACCAGGGCACCACCGGCACGCCGCCACCGGGCAATACCAACAACTCGGACACCCAGAGTCCCGGCGCCACGATCCAGGGCGGCGGCGCCGGCAGCTACTGGCCGGGCGCACTGGCCAGCGCATCGTTGTTCGCCAGCACGCCCTGGAATGATGAGATCACCCTGGGCTTTGGCCTGTTTCCTGCCGCCGGCGGCAACCTCAACAACCAGGCAGGCTGGTTTGGCCGCAACTTTGCCGACTCGACCGCAGTGGAAATCATCAATGCCAATACCGTCGCCTCGATCCGCTTCGATGAAAAGCACAGCGTCGGCATCGGGACATCGGTGTATGTCGGTCACCTCAAGCAGAAGCTGCAAATCGACATTCCCGGCGTCGCACCCTATCTCTTGCAGCCGGTGCTGGATGACCTCGGCGGCGGCACCGTCGGCAGTCTGATCAATGGCCTGCTCGGCACCACGGTGCTGCCCCCGAGCATCACCACGGCGCTCAACGGCCTCGGCATTACCGGCGAGACCCTGTTCAATCTACTGCCCTCGAACATCAAAGGCGAGATCGCCAAACTCGGCGGCCAGATCCTGCTCACGCCCGACAGCAATGGCTCAGGCACGATCGAGCAATACGGCTACGGCTTCGGATGGAATATCGGCTACCTGTTCGCCCCCGACGACAAGACCCGTATCGGTATTGCCTATCGCTCGGAAGGCCGCCTCAATATGCGCGGCACCATCGACTGGGATGTCGATGACGTTCACAGCATCACCGACAATATTCCCGGCATCATGGGTCTGCCGGCACCGGATGGCAGCGGCAATGTCAGCGGGGCGAGCTTTCTCGGCGACTACTACCGACCGGACGCCACCACCAAATCCGTCATCAAGCTGCCGGCCCGCCTGTCACTGGGTTTTTTCCGCCAGCTCAACGACAAGCTGGATCTGATGCTGGACTACACGTTCATCCAGTCTTCCGTGGTCGAGAACATCAAGGTCACCATTCTTAACGAGAAGGCGCCTAACGGGGTCGATACCATCTCGCAGAAGCCCGGAGTCATCCTGACCAACTGGCGGGACTCGTTCAAGGCATCGGTCGGCATGAACTATCACTACGATGACAAGCTGACCCTGCGCACGGGCTACCAGTACGACAAAACCCCGATTCCGGATCCGGAGCACCGTCACCCGAGCGCGCCTGACAGCAACCGCCACATGGTTTCCGTGGGCGGCAATTACGTCCTCAAGAAGAACATGAACGTCGACTTTGCCTACAGCCTGGTCATGCTGGAAGATGCCGAATCGCGCTATCGCGACCCCTGCCGCGGTGCCTTCCTGGAGGATGGCGACACCTTCACCACCAACAAGCCCCAGGACTGTACCGGCAATGGCGGCACGTTCCGCGGCCGCTTCTATGACACCTACATCCACATGCTCGGCCTACAGCTGAACACCCGCTTCTGATCCGGGAGAGACACATGGCCTACTACTTCGGATTCGCGCTGCCCGGAGATCACCAGCAGCAGCTGGATGAGCTGATCGCGGCTCATGCCGAGGGCCGCTACAGCGCGCCCGAAGAAATCGGCCGCCTGGCCTTGCTCGGCGTTGACGGTGTGGTCAAGGTTCTGGCGCTGGATGTCATCGAGATACTGAAGGGCGACCAGGAGGGCGGTTCGCTGCTGGACATCGTCGCCCGGGTGGTGACGAGCACCATGCACGTTCTGCTCAAACAGCTGCTGGGCAAGGTCAGCCATGCCGAACAGGACCAGCTGGCAGCCTATATGCTGCGACGCCGCCTGGACGCGCCGCAGGGACGGCTATTCGGCTACCAGATGCCGGATGATGACGGCCAGCGGTTGCAGGCCGTGCTGCAACAAGCCGCCACCCAGGATGCCGCTGGCGACAAGATGCGCGAAGCCCTGGTCAGCGCCATGAACCTCTTCATCGACCTGACTACGCAATACTGCTATGACGAATTCACCGCCTGCCTGGACCTCGGCTTCGTCAAACGCAAACTGGTGGATGTCTCGCGCAGCACCATCCAGAAAGCCGGACACACGACGGTGCGCAAGCTGCTCATGCGCATCAGCGATGAACAGCTCCGCGCCGTCAGCCAGCACTACCAGCACATGCTCATACGCGTCTGAGTCAGCTGGCCCGGGCGTAGGCCAGGGCATGGCGATCGGCATTGCCGAAGAGCGCATCGATCGCCGTGAGGCGCTTGAAGTAGTGCCCGATGGCCAGCTCATCGGTCATGCCCATGCCCCCATGAAGCTGGATGGCCTCCTGCGCGACACGGCGGCCGCCGGTGCCGATGTGGACCTTGAGCGCGTGTACTGCCCGCGCGGCATCAGCGTGGCCTTCATGAACCTTGAGTGTGGCCGCCAGCAGCAGCGAGCGCGACTGCTCATAGGCCATGAACATGTCCGCCATGCGATGCTGCAGCGCCTGGAAATTGCCGATGGCGACGCCGAACTGCTTGCGCGTCTTGGCGTACTCCACCGTCGCGTGGACCAGCACCGACAACGCACCCACCGCCTCGGCACCCAGCGCCAGCAAGGTCTCGGTCACCACCCTCCGCGCCAGGTCGTGACCCTGATTGAGCTCGCCCAGGAGCGCATCGGCGCCGACCTGCACCTGCTCGAAACAGATTTCGGCAGCGCGCTGACCATCCACCGTGCGATGCGGCTTGCGCGTGATGCCGGGGCTGCCGGCATCGACCAGCAGCAGTGACAGGCCATCGCTCGCCCCCGGCTCCCCCGCCGTGCGCACCAGCACCACCAGCAGATCGGCACGGTCACCGTTCAGCACGCAGGCCTTGCTGCCCTGCAACACAAAGCCGTTGCCCGGCGTGTGGCGCGCCGGCATCGCCGTCTGCGCGAGATCATGTACCTGCTCGTACTCATCGACAGCGAACGCCGCCTGTAATGAGCCTTCCAGCAGTGGTGTCAGCCAGCGCGCCTTCTGCGCCGCGCTGGCCTGCCGCAGAAAGCCTCCGGCGGTGACCACCGTGGCGATATAGGGCTCGACCACCAGACCTTTGCCGAAGGCTTCGAGCACCACCATGGTCTCGATCAGGCTGCCGCCCAACCCGCCATCCGCCTCGGCAAAAGGCAAGGCCAGCCAGCCCAGCTCGGCGAACTGGCGCCAGACGTCCGGGTTGAAACTGGCCTGCTCGCGAATGCTCCGGCGGCGCGCTTCGATCGGGTAGCTGCCACGCACAAAGCGCTCGACGCTGTCGCTCAGCAGGCGTTGTTCTTCGTTCAGCGAAAAATCCATGATGTCTATCCGTATGCCCGTGTCCGGCGTCAGAGGCCGAGAACCATTTTCGCGATGATGCCGCGCTGCACTTCGTTGGAGCCGCCGTAGATCGTCGTTGCCCGCGTGTTGAGGTAGCGCGCCATGGCGGTCATGGCGTACTCGGGTCCCACGGCCGGAACCGTGCTGCCCGGCTCGATCGCCGACGGCTGCCAGATCAAAGCCTGCGGACCGAGCGCATCGATGGCCAGCTCGGTAATACGCTGCTGCATTTCGGTGCCGAGGATCTTGGTCATCGACGACAGGGCGCCCGGGCTCTTGCCCGCCCCCAGCTCAGACTTGATGCGGTTCTCGGTGAATTCGAGCGCAAGAATGTCGATCTCGGCTCGCGCCACTCGGGCGGCGAACAGGTCATCCTGCATGAGGTGGCGACCCGGAGCCACTTTCTGACGCGCCGCGAACTGCTTGATGCGAGCCAGCTGGATACCCAGTGCCGGCGCGTACTCGGCACCACCGCGCTCAAAGGTCAGCAAATACTTGGCCACCCCCCAGCCCTGGTTTTCTTCGCCGACACGATTGGCCTTGGGCACACGCACATTGTCGAAGAAGACCTGACACTGCTCGGGAATTTCGTCGAGACCAACAATCGGCTCAATCGTGATGCCCGGCGACGCCATGTCGATCAGCAGGAAGGTGATGCCGGCCTGCGACTTGCCCTCACGGCTGGTACGCACCAGACCGAACATGCGGTTGGCGTGGTGCGCGTATGTGGTCCAGATCTTGGTGCCGTTGATGATGTAGTCATCACCGTCGGACTCGGCGAAGGTCTGCAACGAGGCCAGATCGGAGCCGGCGCCCGGCTCGGAATAGCCCTGACACCAGAAATCCTCGCCGGACAGGATGCGCGGCAGATAGAACGCCTGCTGCTCAGGCGAGCCACAACCGATCAGGCAGGGGCCGCACATCAGCAGGCCCATGGGGATCAGTGGCGGGGCCTCGGCACGCACCAGCTCCTCAGCGAAAATGGCACGCTGAGAAATGCTCCATCCCGGTCCGCCGAACGCCTCCGGCCAATGGGGCGCGGCCCAGCCGCGGGCATGCAGAACCCGCTGCCAGGCCATGGCCAGGCCCGCATCAGCAAAGACCGAGGTGGCAAGCCGGCCGGCGGCCTGAATGTCGGGGGTCAGGTGTTCTGCCAGAAAAGTGCGGACTTCATCACGGAAGGCGTGCTCGGCAGCAGGGATATGAAGATCCATCTGAGACTCTGTCAGGGGCTGTGGTTGACGAACATGTTACGAGCCGTGACCCGCCGGTCGAAACGACCTTGAGCGCCAAAATCATGACCCAAGCTGACAGCTCACCGACCCGCAGCGTACATTTTGGTACCCTCACTCATGACCCGTCTTCGCCACCACGCGCCGCAGGAGAGCCTCATGCAGCACCCGATGAAAGCCGTAGGCTACCAATGCTCACTGCCCGCGGATCATCCCGACGCGCTGCTTGATGTCAGGCTGCCTGCGCCGCAACCGGGCGATCACGATCTGCTGGTCGAGGTTCGCGCCATCTCGGTCAATCCGGTCGACACCAAGGTGCGGCGCAACACCGCACCGGCTGACGGCGAGACCAAGGTGCTGGGCTGGGATGCCACCGGCGTGGTGCTGGCCGTCGGCAGCGCCGTCAGCCGCTTCCGGCCGGGCGACCGTGTCTGGTATGCCGGTTCAATCACGCGGCCGGGCTGTAACAGCGAACGCCATCTGGTGGATGAACGCATTGCCGGCCACATGCCCTCCCGTCTCGACTTTGCTGCCGCCGCCGCGCTGCCGCTGACTGCCATTACCGCCTGGGAGCTGCTCTTCGATCGCTTGCAGATCGCGAGGCGGGAAGAGGGCCCGGCATCCGCGGCCCCGGCCCAGAGCCTGCTCATCATTGGCGCCGCCGGCGGCGTCGGGTCCATCCTGACCCAGCTTGCCCGCCAACTCACCGGACTGACCGTGATCGGCACGGCATCGCGACCGGAAACACAGCAATGGGTACGCGAACTGGGCGCACACCATGTCATCGACCACCGCCAGCCGCTGTCACAAGCGCTGCAGCGCATCGGCCACCCGCAGGTGACCCATGTCGCCAGCCTGACCGCGACCCATGAGCACTTTGACGAGATTGTCGCCAGCCTGGCGCCGCAAGGTCGCCTGGCACTGATCGATGACCCTGAGCCCATCGACATCCGGCAGCTCAAGCGCAAGAGCCTGTCGCTGCACTGGGAGCTGATGTTCACGCGCAGCCTGTTCGCGACCGACGACATGATCCGCCAGCACGAGATGCTGGAAGAGATCGCCCGGCTGGTCGATGCCGGCACCTTGCGCACGACTGTCGCCGCGCATTTCGGCACCATCAATGCCGCCAACCTGCGGCGCGCTCATGCCCTGCTGGAAAGCGGACAGGCCCGCGGCAAGATCGTGCTCGAAGGCTTTTGATACCCGCCAGGGCACTGCCAGCCTGACAGGCTGCCGATCCGCAGACATGGAAAAGCCCGCCGATTGGCGGGCTTGCGTCAGTCCGGCGACGCGCTCAATGCAGCAGACGCGGCTTGTCCTGCGTCAGGGCCATGAACTCGATACGATCATCATCGAAGAGATTCATGTCAGGTGCCAGGATGCGGATGTAGCGGTCGAAGTAGAGGATCTGCTTGAGCAGCAACGCGAACGCACGCGGGAAGCGGATGCCGTGACGCTCGCCGACAGCAACGATCTCGAGCATGAGCTTGTTGATTTCGCTGTCATTCGCCAAGGCATTGATGACCTGTTCGGGATCGACCTGGGTCGCAGCGCCGTAGATGGTTTCGAGATCCTTGGCGAGCTGCTCCTGATCGACCTTGCGCTTGGTCATGCCGATCACGGCCATGCTTTCGGCCATCTTGTTGAAGTCACCACTGCTCAGCGACTCGATGAAGGCCATGGTGGCCGACCAGGTTTCCGGCGCAATGCGACCAACGATGCCGAAGTCGATGAAGCCGAGGCGGCCATCGGTCAGCACCATGAGATTGCCGGCATGCAGGTCAGCATGGAAGCTCTCGCACAGCATGAGGCTGGAGAACCAGGTGTTGAGCGCGGCCACCAGCGTGCCGGCGGGGTCGCGCGTGTACTTGCGGATGGTCTCGAGATCGGTGAGCGGCACGCCGTAGAAACGCTCCATGGTCAGCACGCGAAGACTGGATGCCTCCGGGAAGACACGCGGCGCGGTCGCCTGGGTATTGCCGGTCTTGCTCAGGAAGTCGCGGAACTGTTCGAGATTGCGCGCTTCCTTGTAGAAGTCGACCTCTTCCATCATGCAGGCCTGGATTTCACTGACAATGCCCGACAGCGAAGCGAACTTGAGCTTGGGCAGCACCCGCTCCAGCAGCACAGCGGCGAAATAAAGGAAGTTGAGGTCGGTCAGCAGGGTATTTTCGACCCCCGGCTTCTGAATCTTGATGACGACCGGCTCGCCGTTCAGCAGCTTCGCAGCATGAACCTGCGCAATCGACGCCGATGCCAGCGGAATTTCGTCGATTTCAGCGAAGATTTCGCTCAGCGGACGTTTCAGCTCGCTCTCCAGCACCGACTTCATGATGGCGAATGGCAGCGGCTCGGTCTTGTCGAGGCAATACTGGAATTCGTTGACGTATTCAGCCGGAAACAGCGAGGGCGAACTGGCGATGAACTGTCCCAGCTTGACATAGGTCGCCCCCAGACGCTCGAAGGTCTGACGCAGCAGACGCGGGACCGGCGGACGCTCACCGGTGGCCCAGGACAATCCGATACTGGCCAGCACCGACGTGGTCTGACCAATGCGAAACAGCCCCTTGAGGGCATTGCCCCAATTCGCGTAATGATTCATACCTTACCCACTCCCTGCACTGAACAGACCGGACACGCCGGATCTCTCGGCGTGCGGACACGCCGGACTTCATTGACCTGACCATCCCAGAGCAGGAGCTGGCCGGTCAACGTCTGACCCACCCCCGCGATCACCTTCAGCACTTCCTGTGCCTGCCAGCTGCCGATCACCGCCACCGTGGTGGCCATGACGCCGGACTCGCTGCAGGTCAACGCCTCGTCATCCGCTGCCGGATAGAGACAACGATAGCAGGCCGAGTCGCCGCGACGGCGATCAAATACCGCCAATTGCCCCTGCCAGGCGATGGCCGCCGCGGACACCAACGGCCTGGCGGCAGCCCAGGTCAGGGCATTGACCAGCTCGCGCGTGGCGAAATTATCGCAGCAATCGGCGACAACATCGACCTCGGGCAGCCATTGCGTCAGCAAAGCCTCATCCAGCGGCTGCGACAGGGTGTCGATGCGCACGTCCGGATTGATGACGCGCAGCTTGTCCGCGGCGGAATCGACCTTGTAACGACCGACATCCGCATCATGATGCAAAACCTGCCGCTGCAGGTTGGTGACCTCGACACGATCAAAGTCACACAGGATAAGACGACCGACACCGGCCGACGCCAGGTACTGCGCCAGCGGACAACCAAGACCGCCGAGACCGACCACCAGCACGGTGGCCGACGCCAGCTTTTCCTGCGCGACGATATCCCAGCCCGGCAGCAGGATCTGGCGGTTGTAACGCAGCAGTTGTGCATCGTTCAGCATGCGCCTTGCTCCGGCAGAGGTGGCGACACCCGCCATTGTCCGCCACTGACGCGATCCTGTCCGCCGAGATCCTGCCAGCGCTGCACTTGCGTGAAGCCCCGGGCCAGCAGCGCGGCCTGCACCGCCAGCGCCTGATCATGGCCATGCTCCAGCAGCAGCCAGCCACCCGGCAGCAGATGCCGCGGCGCGGTCGCGATCAGATGCTGCAGGTCGGCGAGACCGGCGCCATCCGCCACCAGCGCCGTCAGCGGCTCGTGGCCCAGGACCGCAAGATGCGGGTCGGCGACATCAATATAAGGCGGATTGCTGACGATGAGATCAAAGCATTCGCCGGCCACGGCCGCGAACCAGTCGCTGTCCAGCCAGCGCACCGGCAGGCCCAGCGCCTCGCCATTGCCCCGCGCCACCGCCAGGGCTTCGGCACTGCGGTCGAGCGCCGTGATCCGCGCCTGCGGGCGTTCGCTGGCCAGCGCCAGCGCGATCGCGCCGCTGCCGGTACCGAGATCGAGCGCGCTGCCGGTCGCCGGCAAATGTGCCAGCGCGACCTCGACCAGACGCTCGGTATCGGGGCGCGGCACCAGTGTCGCCGGGGTCACCCGCAGGGACAACGACCAAAAGTCGCGATATCCGGTGAGATAGGCCAGCGGCTCGCCTGCACAGCGACGCTGCAGCCAGGCATCGGCCTGCTTGCGCTCGGCATCCGCGAGCCCACGCTCGGGCCAGGTCAGCAGCCAGGTCAGATCCCTGCCCAGCACCGCCGCCAGCAGCCACTCGGCCTCACGGCGCGGGGCCGCGTCGACACCCCTCGCCTGCCAGCCCGGCGCCGCAGCCAGCATCGTCGCGGCAGTGCGCAGCCAGTCGGCTATCGTGACATCACGGCTCCCGGCCTGGGTGCTGTCGCTCATCTCAGGCCTCGTCCGCCATGGCCGCCAGCAAATCGGCCTGATGTTCGGTGGCCAGCGCCTGCAGCAGCTCGCCGATGTCACCGGCGATGATTTCTTCCAGCCGGTAGAGCGTGAGATTGATGCGGTGATCGGTGACCCGACCCTGGGGGAAATTGTACGTACGGATGCGTTCGGAACGATCGCCGGAGCCCACCAGATCGCGGCGCAGCGACGCCGAGGCAGCCTGCTGCGCCGACTGTTGCGCCGCCAGCAGCTTGGCGCTCAGCAGCGACATCGCACGCGCCTTGTTCTTGTGCTGCGAGCGCTCATCCTGACACTCCACCACGACTCCGGTCGGCAGGTGGACGATACGCACGGCCGAATCGGTCTTGTTGACGTGCTGACCGCCGGCGCCGCTGGAGCGGTAGGTATCAATGCGCAGATCGGACGGATTGATCTCGACTGCGCTGATCTCCTCTGACTCGGGCAGGATGGCGACCGTACAGGCCGACGTGTGGATGCGCCCTTGCGACTCGGTGGCCGGCACGCGCTGCACACGGTGAGCGCCTGACTCGAACTTGAGCGCAGCATAGGCACCCTCGCCCTCGACCCGCGAAATGACCTCTTTGTAACCGCCATGCTCGCCTGGGCTGCTGGACACGACTTCAACCCGCCAATTCATGCGCTCGGCAAAGCGACAGTACATGCGGAACAAATCGCCGGCAAAGATCGCGGCCTCGTCACCCCCGGTACCGGCACGGACTTCGAGGTAAATATTGCAGTTGTCGTTGGGGTCACGCGGCACCATCAAGCGCTGCAGCTCGGCTTCAAGCACGAGCAGGCGCTGATCGGCCGCGCGGATGTCGTGCTCAGCCAAATCCCGGAAATCAGGATCGGATAACAAGGTCCGCGCCTCCGCCTGCTCGACCTGGATGCGGCGATAGCTCAGCAACGCCTGCACCACCGGCTCCAGCTCGGCATGCTCGCGGGACAACTTGCGAAACTGTTGCTGATCAGCGATCACGCCGGCGTCGGCCAGCAGGGCATTGAGCTCCTCGAACCGCTCGGCGAGCTGATCAAGGCGCGCCAGAATGGATGCCTTCATGTCGGACTGTCGGTATCGTCTGGCCGCGTGATGCCGAGCAGAGCCGAGAGGCGCGCCAGCTGCTCATGCTCACCGCCGGCCGCAAGCTGCCGCAACCCCACGGTCGGGTGATGCAGCCACTTGTTGATGAGATTGTGCTGCAGCCGCGCCAGCACCACCTCGGGATCAGCCCCCTGGCGGATGGCAGACAATGCCCGGGCGCGCTCGTCATCCGCCTGCTGCTGAGCACGGCTGCGCAGGGCGCGAATCATGGCCGCGCCCTCCTGCTGGATACGCTGCTGTCCGGAAAAACGCTGCACACGTTCGGCGATCAGCGCTTCCGCCTGGGCGGCGGCAGCTTCGCGCTGGCGCCAGCCGGCATCGACCACGGACTGCAAGTCATCGACGGTATAAAGGAAGACATCATCGAGTCCGGCGACAGCCGGATCGATATCACGCGGCACCGCGATGTCGATCAGCAACAGGGGGCGATGGCGGCGGCGCTTGAGCGCGGCCTTGACCTGGGGCAGGCTGATCACCGCCTCGGCACTGGCCGTGCAGCTCACCACCATGTCGGCGCGGCTCAACGCCTCGCCGAGCATGGACCAGGGCATGGCCTCGCCACCCACCTCGTGCGCCAATGTCTCGGCACGCGCCAGGGTGCGATTGACCAGCATCAGCTCAGTCACCCCCTGTTCACGCAGATGGCGCGCCACCAGCGCGTTCATCTCGCCGGCGCCGACGAGCAGCACCGGGGTATCACTCAACGACTCGAACACCTGACGCGCCAGCGTCACCGCGGCATAGCCGATGGATACCGGACTGGCGCCGATCGCGGTCTCGGTCCGGACCTGCTTGACTGCCGCGAAGGTGCCCTGAAACAGCCGCTCCAGCTCCGGTCCGAGCGTGCCGGCGCGGGATGCCTCGCTGTAGGCGGACTTCATCTGGCCGAAAATCTGCGGCTCGCCGAGTATCATGGAGTCCAGGCCAGCCGCCACGCGCATGGCGTGCCGCACGGCTTCCTGATCGGCATGGCTGTACCAGACTTTGCGCAGTTCTTCGGAGGGTATGCCACGGGCGTCGGCCAGCCAATGCAGCATGGCCTCCACGGCAGCCGGCGCAGCTGCGCCATAGAACTCGGTGCGGTTGCAGGTCGACAGAATGGCCAGCTCACTGAGACCGGCACTGGCACAGGCTTCCTTGAGGGCAGCCGTCAGCGTCTCCGGCGTGAACGCCGCGCGCTCACGCAAGGCCACCGATGCCGTCCTGTGATTGATGCCGAATGCCAGCAGACTCATGCCCGACTCTATCGCCCGCCCTGCCCCCGGAAATGCCCGGGAAATGGCCACGAATTGTGCGGGATTGAGACATCAAAAACAAATCGCAGACCCATTTTCCGGGCTCGCTGCTAGACTCGGAGCCTCTTTTCACGCTTCAGGATGCCTCTGTGAGTGCGATATCACCACTGCGCCAATCCCTGGCGCCTCTGACCGGCCTCTTTTTCAGCCTCATCCTCAGCGGCTGCGCCGGCCTGCAGCCGGCACCACCCGCAGAGCCGCCCGCCAGCGTCTCGGCCGCGCCGGACGCGCGCCAGCTGCCGGCCTGGACACTCGATGGCAAGGCCGGCATCCGCTTCCTGGGCCAGAACATCTCCGCGACCTATAAATGGCAGCGCCGCCACGGCCATCAGGGTGGCGACTACGATGCCGAGGCTTCCGGCCCCCTCAACCAGGGTTACACCACGCTCAGCAGCCGCGAGGGTCATATCACTCTGGAAAACGCCTGGCTGGGCCGCCACGAATCCGATGATGCCGAAGGCCTGGCACAGGCACTGACCAGCGTCCCCATCCCGCTGTCGAGCCTGAACGCCTGGCTGATGGGCTGGCCGGCCGATCCGGCGACGCCTGTTCAGACCCTGGCCGAGCCCGAGGGGGTGCGCGAATTCAGCGAACGCAACTGGGTCACGCGCGTGATGGGGGAGCAAGTGGTGGCCGGCTACCGCATCCCCACCCGCCTGGTGATGACCAGCGACGGCAACCGGATCGTGCTCACGCTCGCCCACTGGCAGCCGGCCGACACGACGGCGGACAATGCGCCGACCGCACCCGTCACGCCATGATGATCCGCGAACTCAGCCTGCCGGCGCCGGCCAAGCTCAACCTGTTCCTGCACATCACCGGGCGGCGCGCGGACGGCTATCACACCCTGCAGACCGTGTTCCAGTTCATCGACCAGGCCGACGCGCTGCATTTCAGCCTGCGCGAAGATGACACCATCACCCTGACGCCTGACATTCCCGGCGTCGCCAGCGCAGACAACCTGATCGTGCGGGCGGCGCGCGCGCTGCAGCACGCCAGCGGCTGCCGGCTCGGCGCCGATATCCGTCTCGACAAGCACCTGCCCATGGGGGGCGGACTGGGCGGCGGCTCATCGGATGCCGCCACCGCCCTGCTCGCGCTCAATACCCTCTGGCAGACCGGCTTTGATGACGATCAGCTCGCCGCCCTGGGTCTGAGCCTGGGCGCAGACGTCCCGGTCTTCGTGCGCGGCTTCGCGGCTTGGGCCGAAGGGGTCGGCGAAACCCTGCAAGCCGTTGATTTGCCTGAGCCCTGGTATGTGGTGCTGTGTCCGGACGCCCACATCTCGACCGCTGCGGCTTTCGCCCACCCGGAATTGACACGAAATACCGCCCCCATTACACTGCGCGCCTTCTTTGCGGGGGCCGGCCGAAACGACTTTGAAAGCGTTGTCTGCCGTTTGTCGCCTGCAGTGGATGCAGCCAGAAACTGGCTGGCGCAGCGGGGTTCAGCGCGCATGACCGGTACCGGAGCCTGCCTTTTCATGGCCTGCCCTACCCGTGATGCCGCCGCACAGGTCCTCGCTGAGAGTCCAGTCAACGGCTTCATCTGTCGAGGACTGAACCGGTCGCCCGCGCACAGCGCATTGGACCGGCTTCTTCGACCGCATCGAATATAGGGGCGTCGCCAAGCGGTAAGGCAGCGGGTTTTGATCCCGCCATGCGTTGGTTCGAATCCAGCCGCCCCTGCCATTTTTACCGTCAGGCTGAGTCGACTCGTCACCATGCCCAATCTCGTCGTGTTCACAGGCAATGCCAATCCGGAACTGGCCCGCAAGGTCGCCAGTCATCTGCACATCCCGCTCGGCGCGGCGCATGTGGGCACCTTCTCGGACGGCGAAATTGCCGTCGAGATCAACGACAACGTGCGCGGCAAGGATGTCTTCATCCTGCAGTCCACCTGCGCGCCGACCAATGACAACCTGATGGAACTGATCGTCATGGCCGACGCCCTGCGTCGCGCCAGTGCCGGTCGCATCACCGCGGTCATCCCCTATTTTGGTTATGCCCGCCAGGACCGCCGCGTGCGTTCGGCGCGTGTGCCGATCACCGCCAAGGTGGTGGCCGACATGCTGACCACCGTCGGTGTCGACCGCGTGCTGACCGTCGATCTGCATGCCGACCAGATCCAGGGCTTCTTCGACATTCCGGTCGACAACGTCTACGGCTCGCCGGTGCTGCTCGCCGACATCGAGCGCCAGAACTACGACAACCTCGTGGTGGTGTCGCCGGACGTCGGTGGCGTGGTACGTGCCCGCGCCGTGGCCAAGCAGCTCGATGACGCCGACCTGGCCATCATCGACAAGCGTCGTCCGAAGGCCAACGAATCACAGGTCATGCACATCATCGGCGAAGTGAAGGGCCGTGACTGCGTGATCGTCGACGACATGGTCGACACCGCCGGCACGCTCTGCAAGGCCGCCGGCGCCCTCAAGGAACACGGTGCCCGCCGCGTCGTGGCCTACTGCACGCACGCCGTGCTGTCGGGTCCGGCCATCGAGAACATTCGCAACTCCACGCTGGATGAGCTGGTCGTCACCGACACCATTCCGCTGTCGGATGAAGCCATGTCCTGCGGCAAGATCCGCCAGCTGTCGATGTCGGCCCTGCTCGCGGAAACGCTGCGCCGCATCAACAACGAAGAATCCATCAGCGCCATGTTCGATCTGTTCTGACCCGGAGCAGAACGTCACGGCACTGAAAACCCCTTTGTCCGCGCCGACCCTGTCGCACGGACAAAAACCGACCCGCTGAAATCGTCAGCGGGCGGAACTACCGGATGCTGGTCGCAAGCATCCGGCCAACGGAGAAACAAGATGTCCGCTGCAAACTTTACGCTCAATGCGCAAGACCGGACGAATGAAGGGAAAGGTGCGAGCCGCCGCCTTCGTCGTCTGGAAGCCAAGGTCCCGGCCGTGATTTACGGTGGTTCCGCTCCGGCCCAGTCCATCAGCCTCGAACTGCGTCAGCTGGTCAAGGCCCTCGAGAACGAAGCCTTCTACTCGCACGTGCTGACCATCGA
The DNA here is from genome assembly GCA_964511255.1 of uncultured Paraperlucidibaca sp. Lineage (GTDB taxonomy): Bacteria > Pseudomonadota > Gammaproteobacteria > Pseudomonadales > Moraxellaceae > Perlucidibaca. The sequence goes on along the minus strand of CAZEEQ010000006.1, from coordinate 41,540 downwards.
CATCGATGGCAAGCCGCAGCAGGCCGTGATCAAGGCCCTGCAGCGTCACCCGGTGAAGAACTTCCCGATGCACGCTGACTTCCTGCGCATCGACGCCGCCCAGAAGCTGACCATCAAGGTTCCGCTCCACTTCCTCAACCAGGACACCTGCGTTGGCGTGAAGACGGAAGGCGGCGAGATCACCCACTTCGCGTCGGAAGTGGAAGTCTCCTGCCTGCCGGGCAACCTGCCGGAGTTCATCGCCGTCGACCTGCTCAACGTTCACGTCGGCACCACCCTGCACCTGTCCGACCTCGTGCTGCCGCAGGGCGTCGAGATCCCGGTGCTGGCCCTGGGCCACGACCACGACCAGCCGGTTGCCAACGTGCATGCCAGCAAGGTCGACGCGGAGTAATTCCCGCCGTTGGTCAACGCGAAGCGGGGCTCAGGCCCCGCTTTTCGTTTCTGAACCCACCGGAATCCGGTACGCGCGAGACTGCTGCCCATGACTGCCCTACGCCTCATCGTCGGCCTGGCCAATCCGGGTCCGCAATATGCCGATACCCGCCACAATGCCGGCGCCTGGTTCGTCGCACGCCTGGCTGACCAGCTCGGTGCGCGCCTGATCGCCGACAGCAAGTCCTTCGGCCATATCGCCCGTGTCAATGTGGCCGGCGAAGATGTCCGCCTGCTGATTCCGACCACTTACATGAACCGCTCCGGCCAGGCCATCGCCGCCGTTGCCGGCTTCTACAAGATCACGCCGGCCGAGATTCTGGTCGCGCACGATGAGCTCGATCTCGCCCCCGGCCAGATCCGGCTCAAGACCGGTGGCGGCCACGGCGGCCACAATGGTCTGCGCGATACCATCACCTCGCTCGGCAATCAGAACAGTTTTCACCGTCTGCGCGTCGGCATCGGCCACCCGGGCGACAGCTCGCTGGTCACCGGCTTTGTGCTCGGCAAGGCACCCCGCAGCGAGCAGGATCTGATAGACCAGGCCCTCGACGAGGCACTCCGCCATCGCGAGGCCATCATGAAGGGCGAGCTCGCCCGCGTGATGAACCAACTCAACGGCTTCCAGGCCAAGGCCTGAGCCCCGACGGCGCTACGGCGCCAGTGATATCGACAGACGCCAGCGGCGTCGGGATGGAGACACACATGGGATTCAATTGCGGCATCGTCGGCCTGCCCAATGTCGGCAAATCGACCCTGTTCAACGCCCTCACCAAGGCCGGCATCGCGGCCGAGAACTTCCCGTTCTGCACCATCGAGCCGAACACCGGTGTGGTGCCGATGCCGGACCCGCGTCTCGACGCCCTCGCGGCCATCGTCAAACCTGAGCGCGTGATCCCGACCAGCATGGAGTTCGTCGACATCGCCGGCCTCGTCGCCGGCGCCTCGCAGGGTGAAGGCCTGGGCAATAAGTTCCTCGCCAACATCCGCGAGACCGATGCCATTGCCCATGTCGTGCGCTGCTTCAACGATGACAATGTGATTCACGTCAACGGCCGCGTCAGCCCGCTCGACGATATCGCCGTGATCAACACCGAACTGGCGCTGGCCGATCTCGACGCCGTCGAGAAGGCGCTGTTCCGCGTCACCAAACTCGCCAAGGGTGGCGACAAGGAATCGCAGGCCATCAAGAACGTGCTCGACAAGATCAAGCCCGCGCTCGATGAAGGTCATCCCGCGCGCAGCGTCGACCTCAGCCCGGAAGAGCGCTTCGTCATCAAGTCATACGGCCTGCTGACGCTGAAGCCGACCATGTACATCGCCAACGTCGACGAGAACGGCTTCGACAACAACCCGCTGCTGGATCAGGTGCGCGAGCTCGCTGCCCGCGAAAACGCTATCGTGGTGCCGATCTGCAACAAGCTGGAAGCCGAAATCGCCGAGCTCGACGAAGAAGACAAGATCGCCTTCCTCGCTGACCTGGGCATGGATGAGCCGGGCCTGAACCGCGTTATCCGCGCCGGTTACGGCCTGCTCAACCTGCACACCTACTTCACCGCCGGCGTCAAGGAAGTGCGCGCCTGGACCATCCCGGTCAAGTGCACAGCGCCCAAGGCCGCCGCCGTCATCCATACCGACTTCGAGAAGGGCTTCATCCGCGCCGAATGCATCGGCTACGACGACTTCATCCAGCACAAGGGCGAAGCCGGTGCCAAGGAAGCCGGCAAGTGGCGCCTGGAAGGCAAGGACTACATCGTCAAGGATGGCGATGTGCTGCACTTCCGCTTCAACGTCTGAGCCGCCTCACGGCGCGCCGTGGAACCAGTCCCGGCCGCCGATACGCGAAACCTGCAACGGCAGGATGCGCACATCCTGCCCCTCATCGTGACCCTGCCCTGTCGGTCATCGCCGGATTGGCTGACTCCCGGGTATCTAGAGTACCCTCCGTACGATCAAGCTGAAGCAACTCCCAGCGCAAGGCATAAAGCTCCTACATGAGTGCACAAACAACTGCCAAGGTCCGTACCCGCGCCCCCCATTTGGGCCCGGAGCGACGTCGCCCCCAGGTGCTGGATGCCGCGCTGTCGCTGGCTGCCGAACAGGGCATACGCCATGTCTCCATGGAGGCCGTGGCGTCCCGGCTGCAAGTCACCAAGCCGGTGGTGTACTCCTGCTTCGCCTCGCGCGAAGAGCTGCTCACCGCCTTGCTGGAGCGCGAGGAACAACGTTTGCTCGCCGGGGTGATGTCGGCCCTGCCGCAGCAGCTTGATATGGCCAACCCGCGTCTGATGATGATCGCGGGCTTTCAGGCACTGCTCCAGGTCGCAGCGGCGCACAAGGACTCCTGGCGACTGGTGTTTGCCACCGAACCCGACCCGAGTGTCGCTGGCCGTTACGGTCAGGCGCGCCGGTTCGTGGCAAGGCAAGTGGCAACGCTCATGGCGCCCGTGCTGCACGCCTCGGGGGCGCAGGATATCGACCGCAAGCTGCCGGTGCTGGTCGAGTTGTTCATGTCTATCGGTGATGGCTCGGTGCGGGCCCAGGTGCAGGAAGGACAGCGCTGGTCTCCCGCCGAACTGGGCGAATTTGTCGGGACGCTGACGTTCGGCGCGCTCAGCAAGGCCTGATCGGCGCAGTCTCCAGCCGCTCCGTCATGTCGCGCTGACACCTGCGGAGACAGACCGAGACCATCCGCCAGCTGTTGAATGTGGAGTCCGACTTCAAGTTGCCTCCACATTTCCACCGCTTTTGCCGCCTACAGTGATTTTCATGGACCGGGACGATGCCACCTGCAGGCCACCCGCCCACCTGAAAACCACTGGAGTTCGCCTCATGAAAAGCCCGCTCATTACTGCTCTGCTCATTGCCACCACGCTGGCTGCCGCGCCAATGGCCCAGGCCGGCGACCGCGATCACATCCGCCATGACAATGACCGCCACGGCCCTGCACAGCAGGCTCAGCGCATCAGCAACAGCCACGACAAGGGCTATGGCCGCGCGCATGATCATGGCCGCTACACGCACCAGGATGCCCACCGCCCGTACTCACGTCATGAAGGCAGGCACCACGCCGGCAACCATCGCTGGGGCAAGGGTGAGCGCGTGCCGGTCCAGTACCGCAGCCACCAGTATGTCGTGAAGGACTGGCGCGGCCACCACCTGCAGCGTCCGGTCTCAGGTCATCAGTGGGTGCATGTGGACAACAACTACCTGCTGATCAGCGTGGCGACCGGCCTGGTCGTCCAGGCCCTGCTGCAGCACTGAGTCTAGTGGCCTCCCCTCACCGGGAGGCCATCAGCCGCTCAGGCAAACAGACCGAGTCGGCCAAGATCGAAGCTGCCGCTGTAGGGCAGCACGGTCGTCATGTCGCCACTGCCGACCCCGAACCAGGCCGCCAGTTCCCCCGCCAGCTGATCCACTGACGTGGTCGGCAACAGGCGGCCCTGGCCGACATCATCCGGGCCGTTGACCGACACTTCCGGCAACTTCCCCCAGAAACGCCGCCCCTGGACGCTGCCGCCCATGACGAAGTGATGACCACCCCAGCCATGATCGGAGCCATCGCCATTGACGGTCAGGGTGCGACCGAAATCAGATGCCGTGAAAGTGGTCACCTGGCTGGCCACGCCGAGATCGACGGTGGCGGCATGGAAGGCGCTCAGTGCATCCGCCAGCTGCTTCAGCAGCGCCGGATGGCGGGTGCCCAGATAGTCATGCTGGTCAAAGCCGCCCAGCGACACATAGAAAACCTGACGCCTGACACCCAGCACGCCCCGGGATGCGATCAGGCGCGCCACCATCTTGAGCTGATCCGCCAGCGGATTGCCTGTCGGGAAGCCGGCTGCGCCCGCCAACGGCGTTTGCAGGGCATAGCCCAGCATCATGTTGGTTTCGAGCGAACGACGCATGACCGTACTGTGCGCGTTTTCCAGCACATGCGCATAATTCTGGGTGATCAGGCGACTGACCGCGCTGCTCGCCGCTGCTGAGCCGTAGAGCGGCCAGGTCGTGGCCCACAACGGGATGGCGCCATCGGTGCTGACCTGACACTGAGTCGCCGTCCTGCCGGAAAGATAGGTGGCATTGCCGCTGACCGAGACACAGGTAAACGCGCTGCCGCCGTTGCCGCTGAGCATGAGATCGGCCATGCGTCCGCCCCAGCCGGAGCCCGCGCCCTGCGGAGAAGACGCCTGCCATGCACCTTGCTGGTCGATATGCGAGAACAGCTTGGCCGGCAGCGGTACTGACCCGGTGCTGTACTGCAGCTTGGTGGTCGGCACCACCAGCGTGCCGACATTGAGCAGCACCCCGAGATTGCCGTTGTCAAACAACGGCTGCAATGGTGCCAGCTCCGGCGCCAGTGCCATCTCGCGGGCATCCGGCAGCGCCGTACCGGGCACCAGCGGGATCAGGCTGTCACGCGGGCGCGCCAGCCCCTGACGGATGCCGGCATAGCGGTTGTAGCTGGGCAGGTCATACGGAATGAGGGTATTGCCATGGTCATTGCCGCCATCCAGGAACACGCAAACCAGCGCCTTGTAGTCGCTGTTGCCGGCCGCGGCCGCCTCGCCGATGGCCGCCAGGTTAAGGGCCCAGGGAGCCGAGGCGCCCAGTGCGCCGAGCGCCGAGCTGCGCTTGATGAATTCGCGACGCGTCAAATCATGATGGTCTGTCATGCCCGCCTCCTTACTTCATGACCAGGTATTCGGGGGATGCCATGGTCATGAAGACCGCAGCACAGACACGGTTGCGCTTGTCGGCAGACGTCACCGCCGGCATGGCCGTGATGGCGCTGCGCATCACCCCAACCGTGGTGGCGGAGAGCTGCCCGCCCGCCAGCAGCAGATTGCAGCGATCGACCAGCTGCGCAGGATTGCCCGCCAGCGGCAACTCGCGGCTGTAGTCGGCTTTGACATCATCTGCGCCCTCGCTGATGACGTACTGCATGAGATTGAGATAGGCCGTGACACTGGCCTCATGCGTGATCTGCATTTCAGGCACCACCAGCCCTTGCTGCGGCAGGATGGCATTGGGCGGGACATAGTCCGGCCGGAAGAAATTGAAAACCGACTTCGCCCGCAACGGACTCTGCGCGAGACGCGTGGCCGGATCGCTGGTATCGCCCAGTCCCCAGTGGTCACTGGGCGATGTCGCGCTGAACGTCCGCGCCCACTGCACCAGCCTGACCACCGGCTCGCGCAGCCTGCCCCAGGCCGGTGACACCGGCGTGGCGCGTGCCTCACTGTCGAGCAGGATTGCGCGCAGCACGGCCTTGAGATCGCCGCGGACTCCGGCGCCATTGTTATTGAAGGCGGCCGCCACCCGCGCAACATAGGCCGGGCTGGGGTTACTGGTGACCAGACGCTGAATCAGCTGCCGCGCGATGAAAGGTCCGACATTGGGGTGCTGGAACAGGGTGTCCAATGCGGTCCTCAGCGCGGCCTGCCCCCCGGTGCCGGCAGGGACTGTCACACCGAGAAAACGCTTCTCTGCCGGGGAGTGTGCCGCGGCATTGAATGCCATCGGCGTCCGCGCCACCTCGATATCGCCATTGACCGCCACCATGTCCCAGCCGGTGAACACCTTGGCCAGCCCCATCACGTCGGCCTGGTCATAACTCTCGATCGGCTGACCCAGCGCATCCCGCTTGACGCTGCCGTCCGCATCGAGCTGATACAGCCCCAGCGTGAACAACTGCATGATTTCGCGCGCATAGTTCTCGTCAGGCATGCGGCCAGTGGCGGGATCTTCGGCCTTGTTGCCCATCATGCTGAGGTAGATGCCCATGGCCGGCGACAGCGTCACCGCCTCCAGCAGGTCGCGGAAGTTGCCGAAGCAGCGCGCTTCCAGCAGATCCAGATAGCCGGCGCAGACGAAACCACTGAACGGTACCGGCATGCCGGCGGGAGAGACCACGAAAATTTCCGAGAGCGCGAGCACCATGCGTTGTCGCAATAGGTCCGGGGCGCTCATGAGCTTCCGCCAGATCGATGCATCAAGTCCCAGCGTGCTGAACATCAGCGCCTGACTGAGATAGCCACTGGCCTTCATCCAGTCAAAATGCGATTGCGCACGGGCGGCAGCAAACTGCTTCTCTATCCAGCCGGCATAGCCCAGGGCGCGCACCTCGGCGATCCCCGCATCATGACCTCCCCAGGCCGCCTGCGAGAGGAAGCGCGACGCCTGCGGCGCCGTGATGCTGAGGGTGGTCGTGCCGGATGCCATCGTAGTCCCCGTCGTCGTCTTCGCCGCGCGGGTGGTGGTGGTGGCGCCATAGGCCGTCAGCGCGACGGCGGCACCAGCCACCAGCAGCCCTGCCCGGAGGCTGCCACCGTCAGCGCCCGCAGTCGATGATTTACGATCCGGACCCGTGTCAGCGGTGGCAGACACGGGCGGGCGCTGATGCGGCAGCGGCTGGGGAGGCAGCAACCGGCTTGGCGGTTGAAGATCAGCAGCCAGCATTTTGTCATCGGATATGTACATGAGCATCACCCCGCAAAACCTCAATCGGTATGGGATGACGCTAACAAGAAGACCGCACTCGCGGTGTTTGACTCCTGTTTGACTTTGCTACCACCACACCAACTCTGCTGCGTATTGATGCTTTTATTGGCTATTTTGTGAACGCCACCCGAGGCAAGGCCGGAGGGAACACCGCAATATGAGCCCGGCCAAGTCTTGACAGGCCATGACGCGATACCTAACATTCGCGACCTGTTTGGCTACGTAGCTCAGTCGGTTAGAGCACAGCACTCATAATGCTGGGGTCGCAGGTTCAAGTCCAGCCGTAGCCACCATATCCCGCCGTCATGCGATCCCGAAAGGCCAGCCTCAAGCTGGCCTTTTGCTTTTCCGCGTTGCGCCGAAGCGGCGCTACTCAATATTGTCGCTGCACTCGCCTGCCGCTGCATCGATCTTGCAGCGCACCCGCTTCAGCAGGCTCATCATCCGGGGATCATAAAAGCCCTCACGCCGCAGCTCGATGCGCGCCTCTCTCATCATCAGAGCGTACTTGTCGCGATCAGCCGGCTGCAGATCGAGCCAGTACTTGGCCGGAATATCGGCCTCGGCCTGCTGAATCGTCCGCTCAGCGACCTCAAGCTGGCTCAGGATGTACTCGCGCGACTTTTGCCCGAAGCCCGCCGGAAAACGGTCATGACGAATGATCAGGTTGCCGGTCAGTTGCAGGAGCGGTAAACGATAGACCGCGCCGGTCATGCCCAGGCCTTTGTACATCTCGAATGGCTTGTAGACGATGGCCGGTGCCACCACGATGTCGACCTGACCATTGTTGAACCGGGAGGCGTAATTGGTGATATCGGCCGATACCGGCTGCGCCCCCATCTGCTGCACCAGCCGCGCCTGTGACTTGTCGAAGTCGAGAACGGCAATTTTCTTGCCCGCCGCCTTCTCGATGGAATCAATGCTGCGGTCACGGACAAAGACATAGGCCGCACCCAGTGGAATGATGCCAGCCACCTCGTAGTCCCCCCGCTTCATGCCGGCAGCGCTCAGCGGACTCGACAGGACCTCGATCACGACATGCAGATGCCGGTAGGAAGGCACCGAACCCAGCGAGTCGATGCTGCCGACATACGGGTTGAAGGCACGTCCCCGCAGGCCAGTCATCGCCACGCCGTCGCACTGACCCGCCCGGAAGTCCTCAGCCGCTACCCGCTCATCGGTATAGGCCCTGAGTTCCAGCGTCGCCCCCCAGTCCTTTGCGGCCAGCGCATAGTCCTTGCCGAGGGCATAGATCGAGCCCTGGGCACCCACCGGATCATAAATACAGAAGCGCTGGGCCTGGGCGGGAGCAATCGCTGCCAGCGCCAGCATCGGCGCGACAAGGTGCTTGAGCATGATGTCATCCTGGAATGGGGAATAGCGGCGCGCTCTGGCGGCGGTCCGGAGACAAACTATTCCACAGCCATCGCAAAACCCCAAAGCCTGCGAGCCGCCAGCCATCGGATTCCGTCCGCTAACCCCCCGGGGTGACCGCATCGCGAGCAAAAAAAAGGGGCGGCTTGCGCCGCCCCAAGAGGGTACTACAGTACATCTACAGCTTGCGCAGTGTTCAGCTTACGCGGGATCAAGCAGCGCGCTGTTCGCCCTTGGCAACCAGCTCGGCAAACAGCTTCTGGACTTCAGCCAGCAGCTTTTCAACTTCGGCCTTGGCGTCAACCGACAGGACCTTGCCCTTCAGTTCCAGAGCCAGAGCCTTCAGCTCTTCGGCCTTGGCCTTGAGGTCGATGGCCTGCAGCTTTTCAGCTTCAGCCTTGACATCAACAGCCTGCAGCTTGCCCTTGAGTTCGAGGGCCTTGGCCTTCAGCTCTTCGGTCTTGGCGTTGAAATCAACGGCCTGCAGCTTTTCGCCTTCGGTCTTCAGCACTTCGACCAGACCCAGACCTGCCATCAGCGCCTGACGACCGGCAGTCTTGGCACGCACCACGATGTCCTGCTGAGCAGCGACCAGATTCTTCAGTTCACCCATTTTCATTCTCCCTAAGGACAGTTGGTAATTAGTGGATGCCCCGGTCGGCCGAACCGACCCAGGAATGCTTGCATCCTTGAGGCACATCTTAGGGAGGTCAAAAAAGGAACAGCAACGGAATTGTCAGACAATAAAACAACATTCATCAATTTTTTATGACTTGGCATTCACGCCGGCAGGCATTGCACGCACCGGATGGCCGGCCACCCGAAGGCAGCCGGCCGGCCGCATCAGACGCTGCGAATCAGGCCTTAGCGGCCTTTGCCGCGTCGATGGACTTCAGGATATCAGCCCGGGCGGCATCCGCACCTTCCCAGCCGGTGACCTTGACCCACTTGCCCGGCTCCAGCGCCTTGTACTGCTCGAAGAAGTGCTTGACCTGAGCCAGCAGCAGCTCGGGCAGGTCGGTGACTTCCTTGACGTTCTTGTAGAGCGGGGTGAGCTTGTCATGCGGCACGGCGATGAGCTTGGTGTCGACACCGGCTTCATCTTCCATGTTGAGCTTGCCGACCACGCGCGAACGGATGACCGAACCCGGCTGCACCGGGAACGGGGTCACCACCAGCACATCCAGGGGATCACCGTCTTCCGACAGGGTGTGCGGGATGTAGCCGTAGTTGACCGGATAAGACATGCCGGTGCCGATGAAACGGTCAACAAAGAGCGCGTCGGAATCCTTGTCGATCTCGTACTTGATCGGCGCGGAGTTGGCCGGGATCTCGATGATCACGTAGATGTCATTCGGAACATCCTTGCCGATGGGAATATTGCTGTAGCTCATGTCGTGGCCTCGACTGTCTGTCAGGTGAAAAATCCGGCGCATTATAGCCTCAGGCGGACGACAGCGGCGCATCCACCTCACAAGGTCTGACAGACTGACGCTTGGCAGCCGCGGCATTGTGGTAAAACTGCGGAAGGAACACAGCGAGCCACCCATCCCGGACATCCGTGCGCTCGCCCCTGCAGGAGTGCCCGATGCACGCGGTTGAATCGATCGCCTGGCTGCTGGCAGTGGCGCTGGCCATTGTCCCGCTGGCCCGGCGCCTGGGCTTGCCTTCGGTGATCGGCTACATGATGGCCGGCATCATCATCGGGCCGCATATCGCCGGCGTGATCGAAAACACCGCCCGCGTGGTCGAGATCGCCGACTTCGGCATTGCCATGCTGCTCTTCCTGATCGGCCTCGAACTCGAGCCCAGCCGCCTGTGGGTGCTGCGCCGCTCCGTGTTCGGCCTGGGCAGCCTGCAGGTCCTCATCACCACGGCGCTGCTGGCGCTGGCCTTCTGGAGCTGGGGCGAGCAGCCGGGCGTGAGTCTGATCGCCGGCTTCGGTCTCGCCATGTCATCCACGGCCTTCGCCCTGCAGTTGCTGACAGAAAAACGCCAGCTCACCAGCCGCCATGGCCGCGAAGCCTTTGCCATCCTGCTTTTTCAGGACATGGCCGTGATTCCCGTGCTGGCGCTGATGCCGCTGCTCGCCGGCAGCTCCTCCGGCCTGGCGGCCACCCTGCCCGACCCCTGGAAAGTTCTGGCGGTCGTGAGTTTCCTGTTCCTGGCCAGCCGCTTCCTGGTCCGCCCGGTCTTCCGCTTCGTGGCCAACAGCCAGACGCCGGAACTGTTCACCGGTGCCGCGCTGTTCATCATTGTCGGGGTGACCTGGCTGATGACCGAGGTCCATATATCCTCCTCGCTGGGCGCCTTTCTCGCCGGCGTGCTGCTCGCTGACAGCGAGTATCGCCATGAGCTCGAAGCGCAGATCCAGCCCTTCAAAGGGCTGCTGCTCGGCCTCTTCTTCATGACCGTCGGCATGACCGCCAACCTCCCCATGCTCTGGCAGGAGCTGCACTGGATATTGCTGGCAGCGCTGGGGCTCATGCTGCTCAAAGGCACCATCCTCTGGGGTATCGGACGCGCCATCGGCAATGACAATCGCACTGCGCTGAGGCTGGGCATTACCCTCCCCCAGGGCGGCGAATTTGCTTTCATCGTGTTCACCAGCGCAGTCGGCCTAGGCCTCATGGGGGACGCCCTCGGCGAACGCCTGGTGCTGGTCGTGACGCTGTCCATGGCACTGACACCGATTGGCTTCTGGTTCATCGAACGCGTACTGGAGCCGCACTGGGACAAGCAGGAAGAGCGCAGCTACGACGACATCCAGGAGGACCAGAATCATGAAGTGCTGATCGCCGGCTTCGGTCGTGTCGGCCAGATCATCGCGCGTGTGCTGCGCGTGCATCAGATCAGTTTCGTGGCCCTGGAAAGCAGCGCCCGCCAGGTCGACTTCGTGCGCCGCTTCGGCAACAAGATCTACTACGGCCGTCCCGACAATCTGGCCATGCTGCAGGCTGCCGGCGCGGACAAGGTCAAGCTGGTGGTACTGGCCATCGATGATGTCGAAGAGTCCGTGCGCACGGCGCAGCTGATCCGCATGCACTACCCCAGGCTGCCGATCTTCGCCCGCGCCCGCGACCGCATGCATGCCTACCGCCTGATGGACCTCGGCGTGAACCTGGTGCATCGCGAGACCTTCCTCACCAGCCTCGAAATGGCGCGCGACGTGCTGGTCGGCATTGGCTTCAACACCCACAGCGCCAACCAGAGCGTCGAGCGCTTCCGCGAGTACGACGAACAGTTGTTGAAGCGCCAGCAGGCCATCTACCAGAACGAAGCCGAACTGGTGGAAAGTGCCAAACAGTCCATGCGTGAGCTCGAGAATCTCTTCGACAGCGACGCCCGAGCGGCCAGAAGACAGGCCAGCGCCCAGGAAGAAGGCGCGGCGGAAAAAGACAACGCCGGCTGAGCGCCAGACCGGCCCACTTGCGGCGACTTCTGCTTCAAGGTGCTCATTCAGCCCTTCCGCAGAAACAAAAAAGCCCGGCACAAAGGCCGGGCTTTTTTGTTTCTGCGGAAGCGCCTTACTTCACGTAATACGTCTGCAGCGGCGGGAAGCCGTTGAACTCGACCGAGCTGTACGAGTTCGTGTACGCGCCCGTGGTCATCCAGTACAGGCGATCACGCACGGCCAGACTCAGCGGCAGGTTGTAGCCGACGTTCTCGTACATGATGTCGGTGGAATCGCAGGTCGGGCCGGCGAGCACGACGCTGCCGTCCTTGTTGCCGTGCTCGTCCATCTTCTCCGTGTAGATCGGATACTTGATGGCTTCACCCATGGTTTCCATGAGGCCCTGGAAGAGACCGACATCGGTGTAGACCCAGCGCTTGAGGTCGGTACGCGACTTGCGCGAGATCAGCACGACTTCGGACACCAGCACGCCGGACTCGCCGACCAGCGAACGACCAGGTTCGAGGATGATTTCGGGCACGTCATCGCCGTAGTCGTCATGCAGGTAGCGTTTGATTTCCTCGGCATAGACATTGATCGGGTTCACTTCCGAAATGTAGTTAGCCGGGAAGCCGCCCCCCATGTTGATCATCTTCAGTTCGAGGTCTTCCTCGTACTTCATCCAGTCGAACATGTACTTCACTTTCGACAGGGCGGCATCCCAGACAGCGATGTCCTTCTGCTGCGAGCCGACATGGAAAGAGATGCCGTAGGGAATCAGACCCTGGTTCTTGGCCTGGACCAGCAGGTCGATGGCCATGTCCGGGTGGCAGCCGAACTTGCGTGACAACGGCCACTCGGCAGTTTCACCGCCTTCCACCAGGATGCGCACGAAGATCTTCGAGCCTGGAGCCTGCTCGGCAATGTTCTGCAGGTCGGCCTTGGAGTCGGTGGCGAACAGGCGAATACCCTGATCGTAGGCCCACTTCACATGCGCGGCCTTCTTGATGGTATTGCCGTAGGAGACGCGATCCGGCGACACACCGGAATCGAGCACCTTGCTCAGTTCGAACATCGAGGCGCAGTCGAAGTTGGAGCCCAGATCACGCAGCAGGTCGATGACCGGCTGACCCGGGTTGGCCTTGAGGGCGTAGTGCACCTTGGCCGTCGGGAAGCAGCCCGTCAGCTCTTCGTACTTCTTTTTGATGATTTCCAGGTCGACGACGAGAAACGGAGTTTCCTTTTCGTCAGCCAGCTTTTTGATCTTGGCCCACTCGGCATCCGAGCAGTAATCAGAGAGGCGCATATGCATCCATCCCAACATGTCATAAGAAAGACAAAAGCCCCTAGCACGACAGTTGCAAAACGGTCTTCTAGAGGCTCATCCAAGCGTCAGGTTGCTGCGCTGCACGTGGTGGCTTTATCGCCCTGGCACTGACGCCGCGAAGGTTAATGGCAAAAGATGACACAATCAAGAATACCGGGCGGCCAAACCGGGTCTTTGATGACCGCCCGGTCGCACCGCCCTCCTGATGGCCGACATCCCGGTCAGAGATTGGCTTCGGCGTACTCGGCCAGCACCGAACGCGGCACACCTTCGAGCTGGATGTGCCCGCCATGGGCAAAGCCCTTGAAGCGCTCGCACATATACGTCAGGCCGGAACTGGTCGGCGTCAGATACGGCGTATCGATCTGCGCCAGATTGCCCAGGCAGATGACCTTGGAGCCCTCGCCGGCACGCGTGATGATGGCCTTCATCTGATGCGGCGTCAGGTTCTGACACTCGTCGATGAGGATCAGCGCCTTCTGGAAGCTGCGGCCGCGGATGTAATTGAGCGCCTTGAACTGGATGTTGGCGCGCTCTTTGACATACTCGACGGAGCCCTTGGGGCTTTCGTCATGCAGATGCAGGGCCTCGATGTTGTCGCTGATGGCCCCCAGCCACGGATCCATTTTTTCCTCTTCGGTGCCCGGCAGGAAGCCGTGCTCTTCCGCCAGCGGCGGCGTTGAGCGCGTCGCAATGATCTTGTTGAAGCGCTTTTCCTCGATGCTCTGCTCGATCGCGGTGGCCAGCGCGAGGATGGTCTTGCCGGAACCGGCCGGGCCGGTCAGCGACACCAGATGAACCGACGGATCACGCAGGAGATCCAGCGCCATGGCCTGATGGATGTTGTGCGGACGCAGCCCCCACACCTCCTGGCTCATCAGCCGCTCATGGTTGAGGTCACGCAGCACGATCTGCTCCGGACCGACCGACAGCACGCGACCGATGAAACCCTGCTCATCGACCACAAACTGATTGGCAAAGACCTGGTCGGCCCAGTCCTCGCGCTTCAGGTAGTGACGCGTCTCACCCATGGCCTGGACGGTCTCGACGCGGTTGAAGCGCTCCCAGAACGAACCGTCGAACTCGGCATAACCCTTGGACAGCTGCCTGATGTCGGACACCAGCTGGTCGTTGGTGTAGTCCTCGGCCGCCAGTCCGCAGGCCCGCGCCTTGAGGCGCATGTTGATATCCTTGGTGACCAGCACGATGCGCGTCTGCTGGTCCGCCACCTGCAACGACACCAGCAGATTGATGATCTTGTTGTCATTGAGCGAATTGGCCAGGGTCTGAACCCCGCCCTCGGGCTGATCCATGAGCACCGACAGCGTCCCCAGATACTTGCGCTGGGCATCACGCCAGATCGGGACTCCCTGACGAATCTGCTCAGGCTCTGCCTCGCCCAGCACGCGGTCGATCATGCGGATGGCGGCACGGCACTCGGCCGACACCGACGCCTTGCCGGACTTGAGCTTGTCGAGCTCCTCCAGCACGGTCATCGGAATCAGGATCTGGTGTTCTTCGAAGTTGAGCAGGGCATTGGGGTCGTGAATGAGGACATTGGTATCGAGGACGTAGGCTTTGCGGCGGGAATCAGCGACGCGATGGGTCATGCAAGAGCCTCCTGTGGCTTTTCGGCAATCTGCGGCCGGCCCGGCCGCGACAACGCTTTCTCATGAAGCCTGTCTCCAAAGCTACCGCAAGAGTCGTGCCCGAAAAAGACCCAAACCAGAAATCGAGACGGGTTACATGGCCAGCAGACAAGCGGGAGAAAGCCCTCCGCGCAATAAGGGCATGGCCGCCTCCTGGGAGAAGTCACGCGGCACATAGTGATGCGCCGGACGGTCATCGGGCAGTAGCCGCCATTGACGATAAACCTCGGCGACCAGCTCGCTGCAGAAGCCGCCGCGCTGGAAAGCCAGTCCTTCCTCGCCACGGACCCAGGCGCTGATGTGCTGACGCACAAAGTTGCGATACGGCTTGGCACGCCAGGCATCGATCAGGCTCTCCAGCCGCTGCCGCGCTTCGGCATCTGTCGTGACGCCTTGCAGGCGGCGCACGGCGACCAGACCCTGATAGCTGGAGACCCGATCATCCAGCGCGACCATTTGAACGCCATCGCACGGACGGCCATGAAAGATGTCGTGGGCCTTGCTCGGTCGCGTGGCTTCCCAGAGCAAGGGGGTCTGCGGCATTTCCGGGAGCCGCACCACCAGTCCGACGTGCGACCAGCAACTGCCGGTGAAGCCGCGAACCACACGACCCGCCCAGGTACGGCCGGAGAAAAGAATCAGGTCCCCTGTCTTGAGCTGCTCGCGCAACAAAGGATAGGGCTGGGTCGGCATCGCCACCGGATCATTCACGGCGGCGTGCCAGGAGAAAGTCAGTGCGTTTCTTTTCATGGCGGCAGTCTCGCTGTCCGCCATGACAGCGCGCTGTCGGCGCCACGACAGGCTTGTGAAGTTTTAGTGACAATACGGTGACAGCACTTGGTTCGGAGCGGCAGGCCGCCTAGAATCCGCGCAGGTCCATCCATCAGCGCCTCTGGCGCGGAGTTTTGCAATGAGTCAGTTTGATAACGTCAGTGTTGTCAAGAAATCGAACGTCTACTTTGACGGGCGCTGCGTCAGCCACACGGTGCTGTTCGCCGATGGCACGAAAAAAACGGTCGGCGTGATTTTTCCATCCCTCCTGACCTTCAATACCGGCGCCCCGGAAATCATGGAAATCATTGGCGGCCGCTGTCTTGTGCAACTTGCCGGTGAAAGCCGATCGCAGGAATATAGTGCCGGTCAATCTTTCAATGTCCCGGGCAACTCCAGTTTTCAGATTGAAACGCTGGAACTGCTCGATTACGTCTGCCATTTTGCCTGAGAACCGACATGTTTGAATGGATCAATGACCCGCAAGCCTGGGTCACCCTTGCTACGCTGAGCCTGCTCGAGATCGTGCTCGGCATCGACAACATCATTTTCCTCTCCATCCTGGTCAACAAGGTTGAAGCGGCCAAGCGGCAATTTGCCCGCATATTCGGCCTGAGCCTGGCCATGCTCAGCCGCATCGCGCTGCTGCTGTCGATCACCTGGGTCATGCGCCTCACCGAACCGCTGATTGCAATGGGCGGCATCGAAATCACGGGTCGCGACATCATTCTGATCGGCGGGGGCCTCTTCCTGCTCTGGAAGAGCGCCACCGAAATCTTTGATACCGTTGAAGGCGAATCGACCGAAGTGCAGGCCACCAGCTCTGCCGCAGCGGTCGGCTCCAGCTTCATGGCTGTCATCGTGCAGATTGCCATCATCGATATCGTGTTCTCGCTGGACTCGGTCATCACGGCCGTCGGCCTGGCCCAGGATGTCTCGATCATGGTCATCGCCATCGTCCTGTCGGTGGTTGTCATGATGTTTGCCGCCAAGCCGATCGGAGAGTTCGTCGAAGAGCATCCGTCCATCAAGGTACTGGCTCTGGCCTTCCTGGTGCTGGTCGGCACCCTGCTCGTTGCCGAAGGTTTCGGCCAGCATATCCCGAAGGGCTATGTCTACGGCGCGATGGCCTTCTCGGTCATGGTTGAAATGCTCAACATCCGCATGCGCAAGCGTCGCAGCCTGCCTCGCTGAGCGCCCGTCGCAATCAAAAAGCCCGGTCCTGTACCGGGCTTTTTGATTCTGGGAGCTGCCCGCCGGCGTACCGCAGCCTCGTTACTGACGCCATGCCGCCACGGAGGCGAAGCCGGCAATGGTAAGGAGCAGAGAACCGCCGAGGTGCAGGGCGATGTGACCGAGCGCCGGGCCCCAGAGCTGACGCTGCAGGAGCGTCACGGCTTCGTAAGAGAATGCCGAGAAGGTGGTGAGACCGCCGAGCAGACCCGTGATGAGAAACAGACGCGCCGTCTCCGACCAGCCAGGATGGGCGCTGAACAGGGCCGCCAGCACGCCGATGGCATAGCCCCCGATCAGGTTCGCCAGCAGCGTGCCCGCCGGCAAGACTGGCCACAGGTTGTTGAAGCCGAGACCGAGGAGCCAGCGCAACACGGCACCCATGGCGGCGCCGGCTGCCACTGCCAGCGCCGCCACGGCAGTGATACCACTCACCCGGCCGCTCCGTGACGTTCACGCAGGGCCGCCAGCAGCTTCTGATGAATGCCGCCGAAGCCGCCATTGCTCATGATCACAATGGCATCGCCAGGCACCGCTTCCGCCACCAGACGAGCGATCACCGCCGGAATATCGGAGGCCACCTGTGCCGGCACCGGACTGGCCGCTACCACTGGCGTCAGATCCCAGTCGAGACCGGCCGGCTGATACCAGATGACCTGATCAGCTGCCTGCGCGGACTCGGCCAGACCCTCCTTGTGCGAACCCATGCGCATGGTGTTGGAACGCGGCTCGATCACCGCCCAGATGCGCTGCTCACCGACGCGCCCGCGCAGCCCCTCAAGCGTGGTGCGGATGGCGGTCGGGTGATGCGCGAAGTCATCATAGACCGCGATCTCGTTCACCGTGCCCAGCAGCTCCATGCGGCGCTTCACGCCAGGGAACACCGATAGCGCCGCAGCGGCCTCGGCCACTGAGACACCGACATGCTCGGCAGCGGCGATGGTGGCCAGGCCATTGCGGACATTGTGCAGCCCGGTCATGGACCAGTTCACCTCGGCGATGCGCTGACCGCGGTGCCGGATGGCATAAACCGAACCATCGGCAGACAGCGGCTCGGCCTGCCAGACCGGCGCTTCCGCACCCTCCGCAGCCCCCAGCGCCAGCGCTTCCACCGGCGTCCAGCACCCCTTCGCGATGACTTCGCCCAGCGCCGGCTCGTCATCCGGCATCAGGATGCGGCCCGTGCCCGGGATGGTACGTACGAGGTGGTGAAACTGCTTCTGGATCGCAGCGAGGTCATCGAAGATGTCGGCGTGATCGAATTCGAGGTTATTGAGGATCGCCGTCCGCGGCGCGTAATGGACGAATTTCGAGCGCTTGTCGAAGAAGGCCGAATCGTACTCATCGGACTCAACCACGAAGAAACGGCCATCGCCGAGACGGGCACTGGCCTCGAAACCCTGCGGGACACCGCCGATCAGGAAGCCCGGCGCCAGCCCGGCCTGATCCAGCACCCAGGCCAGCATGGTGGTGGTCGTGGTCTTGCCGTGCGTACCGGCAACCCCCAGCACATGACGTCCCTGCAGCACGTGCTGCGCCAGCCAGGCAGGTCCTGAGGTGTAGGGGATGCCCTGATTGAGCACGTACTCCACCGCCGCATTGCCACGACTCATGGCATTTCCGATCACCACCAGATCCGGATGCGGTTGCAGATGATCGGACGTGTAGCCCTCCATGAGACGGATGCCCTGCGCTTCAAGCTGAGTGCTCATGGGCGGATAGACGCTGGCATCGCAGCCGCTGACCTGATGGCCCAGCTCCTTGGCCAGTACGGCCAGGGAGCCCATGAACGTACCGCAGATGCCGAGGATATGAATGTGCATGAATTACTTTCCTTGGGGTGCGGTTGCTGTATTCGGCAGCAGATCCGGAAACAGCACGAGCGTGAGCAACATGACCGCGAACAAGGGCACGAGCGCGAGCAGCACACCTTTCCAGCGCGGAATCTCCAGCGTTTCCTGATACACGAAGCCCCGCGCCGTCAGGCTCCACAGCGTCATCACCAGCTGCATCACCATGAGTACACCGAGCAGCGCCTTGTCACCGGCCGCCAGCAGCACCAGCGACAAGGGCGCCGCCAGCAGGGTGATGAAGGTATCAACCAGCACCAGGGCGGTATAGGACTGAACCCAGCGGCTTTGCCAGCCACGGCGCTGCAGCAGCAGCCACAGCCAGCCCGCCTCCGCGGCCAGCGCCATGGCAGAGAGCTGCAGCACTGGGCGCTCCATCGCGCTGTCCGCCAGTTGCTGCAACAGGAAGCTCAGCGCCAGATTCAAGAACATCAGCGGCAGGATCAGGCGGGGCGCATAGGGCAAGGCGGCCGGACCGGCACGGAAGCTGATGAGCTGCCAGCCCATCGACAAAACGGTTTTCATGAATCACTCTGCAGATAAAGGGCGTCCGCGATTCTCGCAAAGACCGGGCGCCGCGTCATCCCGCCTGTTCGTTGCCGCGATGGCGGCAACACGGCCTGCAGGAGTCACCATCATCATGCCCGCGCGCGAACCACTGCCCTCCTTCCGGCCGTTCTGGCACTTCCTGCTGCTGATGCTGGTGCTGACCGTGGCGATCGGCCTGGCCTCCGCCATCACCGGACTTGCCCTGACCGACTGAATGCTAGAAAATGCGCGGTTTTCAACCGCCAACGCATGGCCATTCCCTATGAGCGCATCCTCTTCTTCTACCGCGTCTTCCGCCGCGCCGCTGGTCGGCATCATCATGGGCTCCCAGTCCGACTGGGCGACCATGGAACATGCCGCCAACACCCTGCGTGACCTTGGCGTGGCCTTTGAAGCGGAAGTGGTTTCCGCGCACCGGACACCCGACAAGCTCTTCGCCTATGCCGAAGCCGCCCTGGGTCGCGGCATTCAGGTCATCATCGCGGGGGCCGGCGGCGCTGCCCACCTGCCCGGCATGTGCGCCGCCAAGACGTCACTGCCCGTGCTCGGTGTGCCGGTGCAGTCACATGCCCTCAATGGCCTCGACTCGCTGCTGTCCATCGTGCAGATGCCCGGTGGCGTGCCGGTCGGCACCCTGGCCATCGGCAAAGCCGGCGCCATCAACGCGGCGCTGCTGGCAACCCAGATCCTGGCGCTCAGCCACCCGGCCCTGCGTACCGCCATTGAAGCCTTTCGTGACCGTCAGACCGACACCGTGCTCGCTCATCCGATCCCGGGAGTCACGGGATGAGCCTGCGCATCGGCGTTCTCGGCGGCGGTCAGCTCGGCCGCATGATGGCCCTCGCCGGCTATCCGCTGAATCTGTCGTTTTCGTTCTTCGACAAGAATATCGACTGCCCGTCCGCAGCCCTCGGCCCCCGCTTTGGCGATGCCGACTACAGTGATGAGAGCCTGCAGGCCTTCATTGACTCGGCTGATGTCTTCACCTACGAGTTCGAGAACATCCCGACACGCTGGGTGGAGGCCATTGCAGCCCGCAAGCCGGTTTATCCCGGCGTCAAGTCGCTGGCCGTGTCGCAGAACCGTCTCAACGAAAAGCGTCTGTTCGCGGAGCTCAACATTCCGTCAGCCCGCTTTGCCGAAATCCGCAGCGAAGCCGACCTGCATCAGGCCATCGCCAAGCTCGGCCTGCCACTGGTGGTCAAGACCGTGACCGAAGGCTATGACGGCAAGGGCCAGTTCCTGCTGCGTGAAGCCAGCCAGGTCGATGCCTGCTGGGCCGCCATTGGCGCCAGCGCACCGCTGATCGCGGAAGAGTTCATCCAGTTCAAGCGTGAACTCTCGATCATCGCCGTGCGCGGCCGCAACGGCGAGACGCGCTTCTACCCGCTGGCCGAAAACCACCACAATCGCGGCATCCTGAGCCATTCGATCGTGCCGGCACCACTGCTCGACGAAAACACCCAGCTCACGGCCGAGCGTTACATCTCGTCGATCCTGCGTGAACTTGGCCATGTCGGCGTGCTGACGCTGGAGCTGTTCGAAACCCGTCACGGGCTGCTCGCCAACGAGACCGCACCGCGGGTGCACAACTCCGGCCACTGGAGCATCGAAGGCGCGCACAGCTCGCAGTTCGAGAACCACGTCCGCGCCGTCGCCGGTCTGCCGCTGGGCTCGACCCGCGCCGAGAAACCGAGCGCGATGATCAACATCATCGGCAAGCATCCGGTGGCGGCGGATGTGCTCAGCGTCACCGACGCCCACCTCCACCTCTACGGCAAAACCGAACGCGAAGGCCGCAAGCTCGGCCACATCACCGTCACCGCCGACTCCTACCCGGAGCTCAACATGCGTGTCGACCGCCTCGCCGAAGTATTGCCGAACCCGATGGCGCTGCACCTCTCGCGCTGAAGCGACTGATGCCGCTGGCGCAACAATTCGTTGTGCCAGCGGCGATTTATCAGCAAGCCCGCAGGCCCTAGGCTAGCCTCATGTCATATGCGACAGGAGGACACAGCCATGATCCGGATCCATCCCAGCGAAGAACGCGGCCAGGCCGAACACGGCTGGCTCAGCGCACGCCACAGCTTTTCCTTCTCATCCTGGTACGACCCGCGCCACATGGGCGTGTCCGTCCTGCGCGTGATCAACCAGGATATCGTGGCGCCACACCGTGGCTTCGGTCAGCACCCGCACGACAACATGGAAATCCTGACCTACGTCCTGCGCGGCCGCCTGCAGCACACCGACACGCTGGGTAACCGCGAAGAGATCACCGCAGGCGAGCTGCAGCTGATGAGCGCCGGAACCGGCATCCAGCACAGTGAGGTCAATCCTGGCGACGAAGCGCTGGAGCTGCTGCAGATCTGGCTCTATCCGAACGTGAAGAACGCCGCGCCGCGCTATGCCCAGAAAGCCTTCCCGCGCCTCGCCGGCCTGCACCGCGTGGTGGCACCGGAAGGCCAGGATGCCGAGGCGCTGCCCATCCGCCAGGACGCCAGCATCTACCGTGGCCTGCTGGCGGCCGGCGAGGTCACCAACCACCCGCTGGCCAGCGGTCGCTCCGCCTGGCTGCAGGTGATCTCTGGCAGTGTGCAGCTCAACAACCGCCTGCTGCGGGCCGGTGATGGCGCCGAAGCCAGCGCAGAAACCGTACTCCAGCTGGAGGCCGTGAGCGCCACCGAATTCCTGCTCTTCGATCTGCCTTGAGCGCGACCGAACAGCCACCCCGAACCTGACACGAGGACCCGATATGAGCAACGCACTCGACAACCGCGCCCTGGAGCAGCTTTTCCTCCAGGCCCGCAGCCATCACGCCTGGCTCGACAAGCCGGTCAGCGCCGACACCCTGCAACGTCTGTATGCGCTGACCATCCAGGGTCCGACCTCGGCCAACTGCCTGCCCGCCCGCTTTGTCTTCGTGCAGAGCGCCGAGGCCAAGGCCCGTCTCGCCCCCTTCCTGGCACCCGGCAATGTCGAGCAGACGCTGGCGGCGCCGGTGACCGTCATCATTGCGCAGGACCATGACTTCCCCGAGCACCTGCCGCGTCTCTTTCCCTTTGCCGATGCCAGAAGCTGGTTTGCCGGCAATAGCGCCAAGATTACCGAGACCGCTCTGCGCAACAGCAGCCTGCAGGGCGCCTATCTGCTGCTCGCGGCACGTGCGCTGGGCCTCGATGCCGGCCCCATGTCCGGCTTTGACCATGCCGGCCTTGATGCCGAGTTCTTTGCCGGCACCCCGGTGCGCAGCAACTTCCTCATCAACCTGGGCTATGGCGATGCCGGCAAGCTGCACCCGCGTGCGCCGCGTCCGGCCTTCGACGAATACGCCCGAATCCTCTGAGGCCATGGGGGTGGTCACCCGCCGCCCCCTGAATCACCGGCTGTGGGCTTGACCTGCCGGCTGCGAGGGCTAGGATCGGGAAACACTCCCGACCCGGAAGCATCATGAGCGAGCCCCCCGCCAGCGCCACCAGCCGATTTCTCAAGCTCGCCGGCATGACCGCCCGCATCAGCGGCGATGTTGCCCGTGACCGCTGGCAGCGCCTCTGGCAACAGGAGCAGGACCGCAGCGAACAGGATGCTGCGCTTTATGCCCGTATCGGGGCCGAAATCGCCGGCACGCTCGGCGAAATGAAGGGTGCGGTCATGAAAGTCGGCCAGGTCATGTCGCAATATCGCGACATCCTGCCGCCGGAACTCGTCGATGCCCTGGGCAAGCTGCAGAAGGACTCGCCGCCACGCCCTTACAGTGATATCGAGCCACGCCTGCGTGAGGCCTTCGGCAATCGCCTGGAGGATCATTTCGCGTTCATCGATCCGGTCGCCCTCGCCTCCGCCTCGATCGCCCAGGTGCATCGCGCGCGCACCCGCGATGGCCGCGAGGTGGTGATCAAGGTGCAGTATCCCGGCGTTGATGCGGCAGTGGCCTCCGACCTCCGCCAGCTCCAGCTCGCGCTCAAGATTGCCCGTGTGTTGCCGGTGTCCGGGGACCTGCTCGATGCCCTTTTTGCCGAAATCCGCCGCAGCCTGAGCGAAGAACTGGACTATCGTCACGAAGCGGCTGCGATCGAGGCATTCCGAAGCTTCCATGCCCATGACCCGCTGGTGATCATCCCCGCCGTGCTGCCTGAGCTCAGCAGCGAGCGGGTGCTGACCTTGCACTACGAGCCGGGAGACCCGCTCGGCGAACTTGATGAGCGCTACGATGCCGCCAGCCGCGATGCCCTCGGCGCACTGCTATTCCGCACCATCGGAGAACAGATTTACCGCTTCCGACGGGTGCATTGCGACCCGCATCCCGGCAATTTCGCGGCGCGCACGGATGGCTCGCTGGTGATCTACGACTTCGGCTGCATCAAGACCTTGCCCGAGAGCATTGTCGACACCTATGGAGCGCTCACGCAGGCCGCGCTGCGTGGCGATGCCGGCGGGCTGGAGAGCGGGCTGATCCGCCTGGGTGCACGCAACACGCGCCACACCGTGGCATTGCCTCATGACTTCTACCAGCCCTGGATCAAGCTGACCCAGGACAGTTTCAACGAGGAGAAGGTGAACTTTGGCAGCTTTCCTCTCGCCGAGCGGGTCATCAAGCTCAGTCGCAAAGCCATGCCGCAATGGCGAGCCTTCCAGCCGGTACCTGAGATCGTGATGATCAACCGCGCCGTTGGCGGGCACTACTGGAACCTGCGTCAGCTCGGGTGTCGTCTGGCATTGCGACCCTTGCTGACACAGGTATTGCCTGATCAGGGCGTGGCGGCAGCGTCAGCCGGCAGTTCGCGCGGCGTCTCCGGCGCGTAATAGACGTTACCGCTCTTGGTGCGGATCTTGCGCGTGCCACTGGTGCCGGCAGCCGGCGGCGCCGTCTCGGATGGTGCCGCGACAACCACCGGCGCAGCGGCCTGCTGAGCCACGGGATCCGGCTGGTAAGGCTTGGGCGTCGGCGTGAAGCTGCTGCGCGCCGCAGGCGCCGGAGCGGCCGGGAAAGCGTAAGGCGATGGCGCTTCCGGCTCGGTCGGGGCAAACGGACGCGCACCTGGTGCCGGTGCCACTGACGGCGGCACATAGTCAAGCGACGGCGCCTGACGCGGCGCAGGTGCAGGAACGTAGGCTGGCGCCGGCGCATACGCAGGCGCCGGACGCGGCTCGGCCACTGACGGAGCGACCGGAGCCGGCACCGGCTCGGCCTGGATCGGCTCATCGATGGCTGCCGCGTACACACGCGGCTCGCTCTCGGTCAGCGGCGCGGCCGCAGGAGCTGACTGCGGCTGCACCGGAGCGGCAGCCTGCGGCTGCGGCGCAACGGCTGGCGTCACAGTCGGTGCCGGCTCGGCGGCAGCCGGCTTGCGGTCATCGCGCTGCAGACCACCCTGATAGATTTCCTGGATATTGGCCGGCAGCTTGGTCAGGCGTCCTTCGGCATCGACGCCCAGGTCAATGCTGCGCACCGAGGCATACTGCTTGTTGGTCAGGGCCGAAGCCGTTGCCGCATCACGCAGGATGGTCGGCTGCAGGAACACCAGCAGATTGCGCTTGACGCGGGTATCGCTGGTCGAACGGAAAAGCACGCCAAGACCGGGAATATCTCCCAGGAACGGCACCTTGCTCACCGATTTCTTGACGTCATCCTGCACAAGGCCGCCGAGCACGATGGTCTGACCGTCATCCGCAAGAATGGTGGTCTTGATCGAGCGCTTGTTGGTGATGATGTCGGAAGACTTGATGCCTTCGGCGGACGGCACCACGGAAGACACTTCCTGCTCGACATCCAGACGCACCGTACCGCCATCACTCAGCGACGGCGTGACCTTGAGCGTGATGCCCACGTCCTGGCGCTGGATGGTGGTGAACGGATTGGTGACGCCGGAACCGCTGGTGCCCGTGGAGCCCGTGATGAACGGCACGTTCTGGCCGACCACGATCTTGGCTTCCTGGTTATCCAGGGTCAGGATGCTCGGCGTTGACAGCAGGTTGGCATCGGTGACGGTATTCAGCGCCTGGATCAGTGCCCCGTAGAACGTCCGGTTACCCTTGGCGTCCTTCCGCGACGAGCCGAAGCCGATGGCTGCGCCCTGGCCAATGCCGGCAGCCGCGACATCCCCGGTGATGGCCGCTGCTGCGATATCGACAATGCTGGCGCCGGCGTTATTGAAGTTCACCAGGCCGACACCCGCCGACGGATCACCGGCAGCCCACTGAACACCGAGCTGCGCCGCATTGTCACCCGAGACTTCGACAATGGCGGCCTGGATCAGCACCTGGGCACGACGGGTATCAAGATCCGCCAGCACAGACTCGATCTGGCGGATCTGGGCCGGCTTGGCACGCACGATCAGGGCATTCTGGGTTTCATCGGCAATCAGACTCGACGAGCCGACCGTGATGGTCGTTGTGCCTGTCTGACGCGGCGCGGAACCGGCGCTGCCATCGCCGGACGACGACAGATTGGTCACCGAACCGGAGGACGAAGACGATGAGCTGGTGGAAACTTTTTCGTCGCCATTGGCGAGCACGCCCTTGAGTACTTCGACAACCTGGCGGGCACTGGCGAACTTCAGGCGGAAGACCTTGACGGTCTCGGTCGTGGAGTCCGGCGCCTCGTCGAGACTGCGGATGACGGCGCGAACGCGGTCACGCAGCTGACGGTCGCCGCGCACCAGCAGGCGGTTGGTGCGCTCATCGACCACGATGCGAATCTTGCCACTGGGCCTGCCATCCTTGCTGCCCGCTGCCGGCGCACCGGACTCCATGCTTTCGAGCACACTGATGAGGTCGGCCGCGCGGCCATTGCGCACCGGAATGATCTCGATGGCATCGTCCTGCTCACCGGTATCGAGCTCGCGCACGATCGCCTCAAGTGCATCGGCATTGCTGGCACGGTCGGAGATAACCAGCGCATTCGCGCCCGGCACGGCCGCCATGTGGGCGAACTGCGGCATCATCGGACGCAAGGCCGCCAGCAACTCGTTGGCACTGGCCTGCTTGAGCATGATGACACGCGTCACCAGTTGCTCCCCGCCGGCGCGGCTGGCGAGGTCGACACGCACACCCGCCTGACGGGCATTGGTGTCCGGCAGGATCTTGACCACCGGCCCGTTGCTAACGGCCGCGAAGCCATTAATGCTGAGCACGCTCTGGAACAGCTCGTAGAGTTCAGCCGATGTCATGGCTCGGCTGGAGACCACGGTAACCGTGCCCTTGACGCGCGGATCCACGACAAAGTTCTTGCCGGTGATCTCGGCCATCTCGCTGACCAGCGCCGAGATGTCCGCATCCTTGAGATTGATCTTCCAGGTCTTGGCGGCCCAGAGCGGAGGGCTGGCCAGCAGGAGCAGGCTGAGTGCCAGAGGCTTCAAAGTATGCATTTTCATGGGGCTTAGAGTCGTTGTTCCAAAGTGATGGTCTGGGCACCGCGCTGCACTTCGACGCGCGCACTGCCGGCTTGCTGCAGTTGGCTCATGGTCTGCTGATCAGCTTCCAGGTCCCGGCCCACAGACTGGCCGTTGATGCTGACAATGCGGTCGCCCGGCTGCAGGCCATACCGCTGAAGCATGTCCTTGGGCGCCGTGATGCTGACGATATAACCCTGGGAAGTCCGGCGCAGCCCCATCTGGCGCAAGGCCGTCATGGGCGTATTGGAGAGCCGCTCGGCGACACTGCTGAGGGCGTTACGGACCTGTTCAGCACCGCCAGGGGGAGTCGCTGCACCCGTTCCGGCCGGCACCGGCGTGCCCGGCTTGTCAAAGCGAAGGATTTCTTCACGGCCAGCCCGGGTCAGCACGACATGATCCGCTTCCACACGATCAAGCGTCGCTCCGCCGACCACGGCATCTCCCGGGCGATAGCTCTGTACCTTGCCGGCCGCACGATCGGAGATGAACGCACGCGACAACTCACGCGTGGCATTCTCCATGACGCCCTCCAGGCGCAGCTGGAGCGTGGTATCCACGACACCCCCCGCGCCGGAAGCGGCCGGACTCTCGCCGAACAAAGCGGCAATGCGGGCCGGCTCGATACCGGTCACCACCGGCGTCGGCGAGGCCTCTGGCGGAGATGGCAAGGCAACAGCGGGGCCGCTCCAGAGCAGCCAGGCCCAGCGACCCAGCTGCCACGCCAGCAACACCGCCGCGACCACGATAACTGCCATGGCCAGCGGGGTGTCGCGTTTTTGCTCCCAGAGCGATTGCAGGCGCTCACGCATGCCGTGCCACTCCCTGACCACTTGATCTGTAAACCACGGATAATGCCACAAAGGCCAACGGGGCGATCATAGCGGCTCCGCCACGGTCAGGACGACAAGGTCCGGATCATTCTGGCTGGCATAGCCGGCCTTGAGGCGCAGCAGGCGGTCACGCACCTGCCACTGGATGCGATGGTCAGCCGTCAGCGTCAGCGTCGCCAGCGCCGCATTACCGGCAATCTGGCGCAGCTCGCCGACCAGGTTGTCCTCTTGAATCCGCCAGGTGATTCGCGATGGCGGCAGGGTCAGCGCCTGGACCTGCCCCTGCAGATTGAGACGCAGAGGTCCGCCAGTGGTGACCATGACGCCCTCGCCGTCGCGCCAGGCGCCGGTGTGGCGGCGAACAAAACGGAGATCACTGCCCTGCCAGGCGGGCAGCACAGTCCCATTGCCAAGCCAGGAGGCATCGCCTGCCGGAATCCGCAGGCGCGCAATATCGAGCGACAAGGACAGCGGGCCGCGATCCAGCATGAGCTCGGCAAAAGCCGGTCCCTGCAAGGTCAATCCGAGCCCGAGTGACAGGCGCAGCATACTGAGCGGATGCCAGTCCCAGGCCAAATGCACCGGCTGCATGCCGAGACGACCCTCCACCTGGCCATCGCGCAGACTGCCACCCCAGGCATTCGCCTGAAAGCCTGACGGCAAGACGCCGGACACCACCTTGGCAGGGGCATGCAGAACCAAAGACAACAGAAAGACCAGCATGACCGGCACGGCCAGCAACAAACGTTTGAGAACCACCAGAAACCTACTCCCGTGCTGACTGGCAGACATCATTATTGGTGTTGTATGACACCGATCATAGCCTGAATGTCATCATGAAGCCTGTGTGATTTGCGTGAACCCGCCAGGTCCGGCGCACGGCCGGCACGAGCCCATAAACGCAAACGCCACCGGAGACGGTGGCGTTTCAGCAAGGCAACTGCCGGCGATCAGATCGCGAAGCTTTCCAGCTTCTTGCCGGCCGCGAGGGCCTCGGCGAGCCAGCGCGGACGCTTGCCACGACCGCTCCAGGTCTGCGACTCATCCGACGGGTTACGATACTTTGCTGCCACCGGCTTGCGTGTACCGGAGGACTTGCGCGGCGCCTTGCCGGCCTGGGCCAGGAGGTCTTCGACACTGACACCGGCTTCCCGAGCGATACGCTCGATTTCAGCACGGGCACCGGCGAGCTTTTCCTGTTGCGCTTGCTTGCGCTTGATCAGCTCACTCGCTTTTTGAATCAGGGCTTCCAGCTCCTGAACCGACAGGGCATCCAGTTTAATGGACATATATAACCTCTGGTATGGCTAGGAATATCACGCCGCTTAATATAATTCAGACCGCAATTGAAATACAACTGTGATATTTAATTAATCGACATGAAAACGCCCCGATAATGGGGCGTTTTTACAGCGACTTAAACCATCAGAATGGAATATCGTCGTCGAAGTCTTCCATGGCGGCCGGCGCTGCCGGACGGGCCGGGGCAGCCGGACTCGGGCGCGGCGCCTGCTGTCGTGGGGCCTGCGGGGCTGCCGGGGCATCAAAGTCCGCATAATTGGGCATGCCCTGGACCTCATCAGCGGCATCATAACCGCCGCTGCCACCACCGCCCTTGGTATCCAGCATCTGCATGGTGCTGCCCTTGATCTCCGTCGCGTACTTGTCCTGCCCGGTGGCCTTGTCCTGCCACTTGCGGGTATGCAAAGAGCCCTCCAGATAAACCTTGGAGCCTTTGCGCAGATATTCACCCGCAATTTCGGCCAGACGACCATAGAAAACCACACGATGCCATTCCGTCTGCTCCTGCATGGCCCCGGTATTCTTGTCCTTCCAGGATTCACTGGTGGCGACGGTAATATTGGCGACAGCGCCACCCGACGGAAGATAACGCACTTCCGGATCGCGACCGAGATTGCCGACCAGAATGACCTTGTTTACACCACGCATGATTGTCTCCGCATTATGTTTCTTGTCGTAATGACTGAACTGTAGTCCACAGGTCGCCCTGCCGCCACGCTCAAGCCGAAATAATTTTGACCGGCCAGCGCTGCAGATCCGTTTCCTGCCAGCTCGCCTTGTCGACCTTGAGATAAATGATCTCGTCATCCGGCAGGATCACGAGCTCTTCGACACCCGGAAGCGACCGCATGTCATCCAGCGCCGATGGCGTCAGCGCGTCCCCTTCGGGCCGCAGCGCAATGCTCTGGAGATAGGCCGGCTGCGCCATGCCCCAGGCCTGCAGCACCCAAACCACGACAATGCCGGCCAGCGCCAGGAAAAGCGCCGTGATGCTGTGCAGCCCCTGCAAAGCGCCGCCCAGAATCCCGCCCAGGAAAGCCCCCAGGAACTGACTGGTGCTATAGATACCCATCGCCGTGCCTTTCCCGCCCGCCGGGCTGATTTTGCTCACCAGCGACGGCAACAGCGCTTCCAGCAAGTTGAAGGCGAAAAAGAACAGTGCCACCGCCAGGATCAGCCCGGCCATGCCGCTGTGCGCAAATGCCAGCGCCAGCATGGCCCCTGCCAGCAACACGATCGCGACCAGATACACTTCACGCATGCGGCGGTGCTTTTCCGCCACGATCACAGCCGGCACCAGTGCCACAAAGGCCAGCAGCATGACCGGCAGATACAGCCAGCCGTGCCGGCTGGCCGGCAACCCGGCGGCCACCAGCAACGGCGGCAAAGCCACGAAGCAGGCGGTCATCACCAGATGCAGGCTGAAAATACCGACATTGAGACGCATCAGCTCAGGATGACGCAGCATCTGCAGGAGGTGCTGGCCGTAGTGCGGTGGCAGCTGCCGCTGGGCATGGGCCACGCGCGGCACTCGCCAGAGACAGACCACCAGCGCCAGGACGCCCATCACCGCCGTCGCCGCGAACAGGCCGGACAAGCCCAGCGCATCGGCCAACAGCGGGCCGATCACGAAAGCCAGCGCAAACGAGATACCGATACTCATACCGACGGTGGCCATGGCCTTGGTCCGGTTCTGCTCACGCACCAGATCGGAGAGCAAGGCCATCACCACGGCCGAAATGGCCCCGGCGCCCTGGAGAAAGCGCCCCAGGATGACCCCCCAGATCGTCGTGGAAGCAGCAGCCACCAGGCCGCCGAGAATGAACAGCAAGAGCCCGATGACGATCAGACGACGGCGGTCATGGCGATCTGCCATGAGGCCGAAGGGAATCTGCAACATCAGCTGCGCCAGACCATAGGCCCCGACAGCCAGACCTATCAGCAACGGCGTCGCCCCGTCGAGGCTGGCGCCGTAGACCGAAAACACCGGCAGGATCATGAACAGGCCGACCATGCGCAGCGAAAAAATGCTCGCCAGGGAAAAAACGGCATCACGCTCGGTTGGGGTATATGAGGACATGAAGGAATCCGGTGCAGACCGTGCAGAAAAAGCGTCAGCGATTCTAGCAGTACATGCATCGCACCGCATGCGGACAGCACGATCTGTTCCCGACCGCTTGTTCTCTGCGGCGGGGTGATGCTTTTGCGTATACTGCCCGTTTGTCCTTCTGCATGTGAGCTGGCATGAGCAGTATCAAAGTTCGCGGCGCGCGTACGCACAACCTGAAGAACATCGACATCGACATCCCGCGCGACAGCTTTGTCGTGATCACGGGCCTGTCCGGCTCCGGCAAGTCCTCCCTGGCTTTCGATACGCTGTACGCCGAAGGCCAGCGCCGCTATGTCGAATCACTCTCGGCCTATGCCCGTCAGTTCTTGTCACTGATGGAAAAGCCCGATGTCGATCATATCGAAGGACTGTCTCCCGCCATCTCCATCGAGCAGAAATCGACCTCGCAC
Organism: uncultured Paraperlucidibaca sp.; assembly: GCA_964511255.1. Lineage (GTDB taxonomy): Bacteria > Pseudomonadota > Gammaproteobacteria > Pseudomonadales > Moraxellaceae > Perlucidibaca. Next base: position 10,411 of record CAZEEQ010000006.1, on the reverse strand, counting down.
AATCCCCGCTCGACCGTCGGCACCATTACCGAAATTCATGATTACCTGCGCCTGCTCTTTGCCCGCGCCGGCACCCCGCGCTGCCCGGACCATGATGTTCCTCTGGCAGCACAGACTGTCAGCCAGATGGTCGATCATGTCCTCGCCCTCCCCGAAGGTACCGCGCTCATGCTGCTGGCACCCGTGGTGCGCGAACGCAAAGGCGAGCATCTCCATGTTTTCGAGAAGCTGCGTTCTGAAGGCTTCGTCCGTGCCCGCATCAACGGCCTGGTCGTCGACCTGGATGAGGCCCCCGCTCTCGACAAGCAGAAGAAGCACACCATCGAAGTGGTGGTCGACCGCTTCAAGGTCCGGCCGGATCTGGCCCTGCGCCTGGCCGAGTCATTCGAGACCGCCCTGCGCATCGCCGAAGGCATCGCCTGGATTGCCCCTCTCGATGGCGCCTCGCCGGAAACCGTTTTTTCAGCGCGCTACAGCTGCCCGCACTGCGGCTATTCGCTGACTGAACTGGAGCCACGCCTGTTCTCCTTCAACAACCCGGCCGGCGCCTGCCAGACCTGTGATGGCCTGGGTGTGAAGCAATTTTTCGATGCCAAACGCCTGATCAGCAATCCTGACCTCTCGTTGTCAGAAGGCGCCATCCGCGGCTGGGATCGGCGCAACTTCTACTATTACGCCATGCTGGAGTCGCTCGCGACGCATTACCGCTTTGAGCTCGACACACCGTGGGAAAAGCTGCCCGGCAAAATCCAGCATGTCCTGCTGCAAGGCTCCGGCGAGGAAAACGTCGCGTTCGTCTACGTCGGGGATCGCGGCCGCAAGGTCACACGTGAGCACCCATTCGAAGGCATCCTGACCAACCTCGAACGCCGCTATCGTGAAACCGAGTCTGCCAGCGTGCGTGAAGACCTCGCCCAATTCCTCAACTCGGCACCCTGCAACGACTGTGGCGGCTCGCGCCTGCGCAAGGAGTCGCGCCATGTTTTCATCGCCGACGTCAATCTGCCGCAGGTTTCGCGCCTGCCCATAGCCCGCGCCAATGACTACTTCGCTGAACTGCGCCTGCCCGGCGCCAAAGGCGAAATCGCCGAGAAAATTCTCAAGGAAATCCGCGAGCGACTGCAGTTCCTGGTCAACGTCGGGCTCGACTATCTCAGCCTTGACCGCTCAGCCGATACGCTCTCCGGCGGTGAAGCCCAGCGCATCCGTCTCGCCTCGCAAATCGGGGCGGGCCTGGTCGGCGTCATGTATGTGCTCGATGAGCCCTCCATAGGCCTGCATCAGCGTGATAACGAGCGCCTGCTGAAAACACTGGTGCATCTGCGCGACCTCGGCAACACGGTGCTGGTTGTGGAGCATGACGAGGACGCCATTCGCGCCGCGGATCACGTCATCGATATCGGACCCGGCGCCGGCGTCCATGGCGGACGCATCATCGCCAGCGGTCAGGTTGATGACATCATGCGCACCGAAGGCTCGCTGACCGGCGACTATCTCTCGGGCCGCAAAACGATCGCCGTGCCGGTGAAACGGCATACGGCTGTCGACGGCAAGTATTTGCGCCTGATTGGTGCGCGCGGCAATAACCTGCAGAACGTGACCGCAGAAATCCCGATTGGCGTGATGACCTGCATCACCGGCGTCTCCGGCTCAGGCAAGTCGACCCTGATCAACGGCACGCTCTATCCGGTGGCCGCTCACGCGCTCAATGGCGCGGCCGAGCGCAGCCCGGCGGAGCACGATGCCATCGAAGGCATGGAGCATCTCGACAAAGTCGTGGATATTGACCAGAGCCCGATCGGCCGCACGCCGCGCTCAAACCCGGCCACCTACACGGGCATATTCACCCCGGTGCGCGAGCTCTTCGCCGCAACCCAGGAAGCCCGTTCACGGGGTTACGGCCCCGGCCGCTTCTCGTTCAACGTCAAGGGAGGCCGTTGTGAGGCCTGCCAGGGCGACGGCGTGATCAAGGTCGAAATGCACTTTCTGCCTGACGTCTACGTGAGCTGTGATGTCTGCAAGGGCAAGCGCTATAACCGTGAAACGCTCGATATCCGCTACAAAGGGAGCAACATCACCGAAGTCCTGGACATGACTGTCGAGGCCGCACGCGAGTATTTCGATGCCATTCCGGCGCTGGCGCGCAAGCTGCAGACCCTGATTGATGTCGGCCTGTCCTACATCACGCTCGGCCAGGCTGCCACCACGCTGTCAGGCGGAGAGGCCCAGCGCGTCAAGCTGGCACGCGAGCTGTCCAAGCGCGACACCGGCCGCACGCTCTACATCCTCGACGAGCCCACCACCGGCCTGCACTTCCACGACATCCAGCAGCTGCTGGGCGTGCTGCATCGCCTGCGTGATGCCGGCAATACCATCGTGATCATCGAGCACAACCTCGATGTCGTCAAAACAGCAGACTGGCTGATCGATCTCGGCCCGGAAGGCGGCGACGGCGGTGGACGCATCCTCGCCGCCGGCACACCGGAAGCACTGGCGCGGGTCGCCGAATCGCATACCGGACGCTTCCTGGCCCCCCTGCTGGGCATCAGCAGCTGAGGCCGGGGCTTAATCGGAGAAACGAAAAAAGCCGGCATAAGCCGGCTTCTTTCTGACAGTCATTTCAGACTGACGGGCTGCTTGCGGGATCAGGCCGAAACCTGATCCGCGCAGACAACTTATTCGGCGTCGACGGCCGGACCGGCGATCTGACGATCAACCAGCTCGACATAAGCCATCGGCGCGTTGTCGCCCGGACGGTTGCCGGCCTTCAGCACACGCAGATAGCCGCCGTTGCGCTCCTTGTAACGCGGACCCAGCACGGTGAAGAGCTTGCCGACGATTTCCTTGGAACGCGTACGGGCAAACGCCAGACGGCGATTGGCGACGCTGTCGTTCTTGGCCAGAGTGATCAGCGGCTCTGCCACGCGACGAAGTTCCTTCGCCTTGGGCACAGTCGTGCGAATCAGCTCGTGCTCGAACAGCGACACCGCCATGTTCTGAAACATGGCTTTGCGATGGCTGCTGTTGCGGCCCAGTTTTACACCACTAAGACGATGACGCATGGCAGTATTCCTACACTAATTCAGTTGCCGATCAACGACCGCGAAAATTCAGACGGTCATCGTTACGCAGGCTAGCCGGCGGCCAGTTATCAAGACGCATACCGAGGGACAAGCCCTTGGAAGCCAGCACATCCTTGATTTCGGTCAGCGACTTCTTGCCCAAGTTCGGCGTTTTCAGCAATTCCACTTCGGTGCGCTGGACCAGGTCACCGATGTAGTAAATGTTTTCAGCCTTCAAGCAGTTGGCCGAACGAACGGTCAGCTCGAGGTCATCCACCGGACGCAGCAGGATCGGATCGACATCGCTGCCCTGTTGCGGCGCCACGGACGGGCTGTCAGCTTCCAGATCCACGAACACGGAGATCTGCTGCTGAAGCACAGTGGCGGCGCGACGGATAGCTTCTTCAGCTTCGATCGTGCCATTGGTCTCGAGATCGATGACCAGCTTGTCGAGGTCGGTACGCTGCTCGACGCGGGCGCTCTCGACCACGTAAGCGACGCGGCGGATCGGGCTGAACGAGGCATCCAGCAGCAGACGGCCGATAGGACGGGTGTCCTCATCGTCGTAGCGGCTGTCAGCCGGCTCATAACCGCGACCACGGGCGACACGCAGCTTCATCTTGAGATGAGCGTTGCTGCCCAGCGTGGCGATAACGTGCTCGGGATTGACCACTTCCACATTGTGCGGGAGGACCAGATCGGCAGCGGTAACCACCGTCGGACCCTTGGCATCAATGAGAAGCACGGCTTCCTGCTGTTCGAACAGCTTGAGCGCCAGACCCTTGAGGTTGAGCAGGATCTCGATGACATCTTCCTGCACGCCTTCAATGGCGCTGTACTCGTGCTCGACACCCTCGATTTCGACATCAACCACGGCTGCGCCCGGCATGGACGACAGCAGGATGCGACGCAGAGCATTGCCGAGGGTGTGACCGAAGCCGCGTTCCAGCGGCTCCAGCGTAACCTTGGCACGATTGCCGCTGATCGCTTGCACCGCAATACTGCGCGGCGTCAGGAACTCATTGACCTGTGACATGGATGACACCTCAAATCAAGCGATTACTTGGAGTACAGTTCAACGATCAAGTTTTCGTTGATTTCAGAGGACAGGTCGGAACGTTCCGGACGAGCCTTGAAAGTACCTTCGAGCTTGGTGGTATCCACCGACAACCAGGCCGGGATGCCGCGCTGGCCAGCCAGTTCCAGTGCGTTCTTGACGCGCAGCTGGTTCTTGGCCTTCTCGTGCACGGTGATCACGTCGCCGGGAGCAACCTGGATCGAGGCGACGTTGACACGCACGCCATTGACCAGAATTGCACGGTGGCTGACCAGCTGACGAGCTTCCGAACGCGTAGCGCCGAAACCCATGCGGTAGACCACGTTGTCGAGACGCGATTCGAGCAGCTGCAGCAGGTTCTCACCGGTCGCACCCTTGATACGGGCGGCTTCCTTGTAATAGTTGCTGAACTGACGCTCCAGCACGCCGTAGATACGGCGAACCTTCATCTTTTCACGATGCTGAGTACCATAGTCAGACTGACGACCCTTACGGGAAGCACCATGCTGGCCAGGAGGGGTATCAGCCTTGCACTTTGTATCCAGGGCGCGGACGCCGCTCTTCAGCTGAAGGTCGGTGCCTTCGCGACGGGAGAGCTTGCACTTGGGACCAATATAACGAGCCATTTTCCCAGTCTCCTCTTACACGCGACGCTTTTTAGACGGGCGGCATCCGTTGTGCGGAATTGGCGTGACGTCTGAAATGCTATTGATCTTATAACCCACTGCGTTCAAAGCACGCACGGCGGACTCGCGGCCCGGGCCCGGACCCTTCACCAGCACATCCAGATTCTTCAGACCGTATTCCTGAGCTGCTTTACCAGCAACTTCAGCGGCCACCTGGGCGGCAAATGGGGTGGACTTGCGGGAACCGCGGAAGCCCTGACCACCAGAGGTGGCCCAGGCCAGTGCGTTACCTTGGCGATCGGTAATCGTCACAATGGTGTTATTAAAAGATGCGTGAATGTGCGCAATGCCGTCGGAGACCTGACGGGTCACCTTCTTGCGTGCGCGCGAATTATCTTTTGCCATCTTTTAGCTTCCGAGTTCGGCAGAAATTAATGAAATTTACTTCTTGACGGCCTTGCGCGGACCCTTGCGGGTACGAGCATTCGTCTTGGTGCGCTGACCACGAACCGGCAGGCCGCGACGGTGGCGAATGCCACGATAGCAACCCAGGTCCATCAGACGCTTGATGTTCATGGACACTTCACGACGGAGGTCACCCTCGGTCGAGACTGCGGCCACCTGGGCACGCACCTGATCAAGCTGGGCATCCGACAGATCCTTGATCTTGGTGTCCGGTGCAATGCCAACGGCGGAAAGAATCTTCGCCGAGGTGGTGCGGCCGATACCGAAGATGTAGGTCAGGGAAATGACCGCATGCTTGTTATCAGGAATGTTGACGCCGGCAATACGAGCCATTGACCTTTACTCCACTTCTTTTCGTATCAGACCGGTTATTCGGACTGGGCGCGAAAGGCGCAAGAGTCTAACGACTCAACCAGCCGAATGCAACCGGAAACTGAGATTAACCCTGGCGCTGCTTGTGGCGCGGTTCCGCGCTGCAAATGACACGCAGGCTTCCATTACGGCGCACGATCTTGCAGTTGCCGCAAATCTTTTTCACAGAGGCTTGAACTTTCATGGTTCATACTCCAACAAAATCAGTCCAACAAAATCAGGATCAGCTGACTCAACGAATCTGGCCTGCCGAGCCGAGGCCCTTCAGATTTGCCTTCTTCATCAAGGACTCATACTGGCTCGACATCAGGTGGGACTGGACCTGGGACATGAAGTCCATGACCACCACCACCACAATCAGAAGCGACGTGCCACCAAGGTGGAACGGCACATTGAACGCCACCTGCAGAATCATCGGCAGCAGACACACTGCCGTGATATACAAGGCACCAACCAGCGTCAGGCGACCGAGAACGGCATCAATGTAGCGGCTGGTCTGCTCACCCGGACGAATACCCGGAATGTAGGCACCCGACTTCTTGAGGTTGTCCGCCACGTCGCGGGGATTGAACACTAGCGCCGTGTAGAAGTAGCAGAAGAAGATGATGAGCAGCGCAAACAGCAGCAGGTAAAGCGGCTGAGCCGGGGCCAACAGCAGGGAAACATCCTGCAGCACACGCTGAAAGGCATTCGGGTTTGGTGACTGCGCGAACCACTGCCCCAGACTGGCCGGGAACAGCAGCAACGAGCTGGCAAAAATAGCCGGAATCACACCGGCCATGTTCAGCTTCAGCGGCAGATGGCTTTGCTGTGCAGCAAAGACACGACGCCCCTGCTGACGCTGCGCATACTGCACCGTGATACGGCGCTGACCGCGCTCCATGAACACCACGGCACCGATGACCGCCACGGCAAGCACAACCACCACCAGCAGTACGATGATGCTGACTTCGCCCTGACGAGCCGATTCCAGCGCCATGCCGACAGCCTGAGGCATACCCGCCACAATACCGGCAAAAATGAGCATCGAAATGCCATTGCCGATACCGCGCTCGGTAATCTGCTCACCCAGCCACATCAGGAACACCGAACCAGCCACCAGACTCACCACCGCCGGCACAAAGAAAGCCATGCCTTCGCTGAGCGTAATGCCCTGCGAAATCAGGCCAGCCGACATGCCGATGGCCTGAACGAAAGCCAGGATGACGGTACCGTAACGCGTGTACTGATTGATCTGGCGACGGCCGGACTCACCTTCCTTCTTCAGCGCTTCGAGCGACGGTACAACCGTCGCGGCCAGCTGCATGATGATGGAAGCCGAGATGTACGGCATGATGCCCAGCGCCAGAATCGACATGCGCTCGAGCGCCCCGCCGGAGAACATGTTGAACAGACTGAGGATCGTATCCTTGTTCTGGTCAAACATCTCGGCGAGACGCTGCGGGTTGATGCCCGGCACCGGAATGTGAGCGCCCAGGCGGAACACCAGCAAGGCGAACAGCAGGAAGCCGATGCGGCGCCAGAGCTCCGACATGCCTTTCTGCATGCCGGGGGTCTGCAACATCTCACGAGCCTGTTGTGTGCTGCGGGCATTCGCCATTCGCGTTATTCCTCTACCTTGCCGCCAGCTGCTTCAATAGCAGCGCGAGCACCCTTAGTCACCTTGAGACCCTTGATGGTCAGCGCGCGAGCGACTTCACCAGACAGGATCACACGAGCGCGGACCATGTCCTTGCGCACGATGTTGGCAGCCTTCAGGGTGTCCAGGCTCACGACATCACCATCAACATAGGCGATCTCGGAGAGACGGACTTCAGCGGTCACCTGCTGCTTGAGCGAGGTGAAGCCGAACTTCGGCAGACGACGGTACAGAGGCATCTGGCCGCCTTCGAAGCCCGGGCGAACCTTGCCCTTGCCACGAGAGGTCTGGCCTTTCACGCCCACGCCGCCGGTCTTGCCGAGGCCGGAACCGATACCGCGACCACGACGCTTGGGAGCGTGAGTGGAACCTTCGGCCGGATGCAGATCATTCAGTTGCATGATTAACCCTCCACCTTCACAAGGTAGTGAACCTTGTTGATCATGCCGCGGTTGGACGGCGTGTCGATCACTTCAACCGTGTGACCGATGCGGCGCAGACCGAGACCCAGCAAGCAGAGCTTGTGGTTCTTCAGCTTGTGGGCGCTGGAGCGCACTTGCGTAACTTTGATGGTGCTCATCACATTACCCCAGGATTTCTTCAACGGTCAGACCGCGCTTGGCAGCGACCTGTTCCGGCGAAGTCATCGACGCCAGACCATTGAAGGTGGCGTGGACAACGTTGTTGGCATTGGTCGAGCCGTAGCACTTGGCGAGCACGTTGTGCACGCCAGCGACTTCCAGCACGGCACGCATTGCGCCACCGGCGATGACGCCGGTACCTTCCGAAGCCGGCTGCATGTACACGCGAGTCGCGCCATGGTTGCCGTTGATCGGATGCTGCAGCGTGGTGCCGTTGAGTTCGACCTGGATCATGTTGCGACGGGCAGCTTCCAGAGCCTTCTGGATGGCGGCCGGCACTTCACGTGCCTTGCCGCGACCAAAACCGACGCGACCATTACCGTCGCCCACCACCGTCAGTGCGGTGAAGGCAAAGATCTTGCCGCCCTTAACCGTCTTGGAAACTCGGTTGACTTCAACCAGCTTCTCGACGAAACCTTCGTTCTGTTCAAGCTTAGCCATGATTCAACCCTTAGAATTCCAGACCGGCTTCACGCGCGGCTTCAGCCAGCGCCTTGATGCGACCGTGATACTTGAAGCCCGAGCGGTCAAACGCAACCTTGGCCACACCAGCAGCCTTGGCGCGCTCAGCCAGCAGCGCGCCGACCTTCTGTGCAGCGTCGATGTTGCCGGTAGCGCCTTCGCGCAGTGCGGCATCGAGCGTGGACGCCTGGGCGAGCACTTGGCCACCGTCTGCCGAGATAATCTGGGCATACATGTGGCGCGGGGTGCGATTCACACACAGACGAACTGCGCCGAGCGCACGAATCTTCAAGCGCGTGCTGCGCGAACGACGCAGACGAGCAACTTTCTTTTCGTTCATAGCGAGTCTCTACCCCGTTACTTCTTCTTGGCTTCCTTACGCAGGACGTTTTCATCCGCGTAACGAACACCCTTGCCCTTGTACGGTTCTGGCGGACGGTAACCGCGCACATTGGCGGCGACCTGACCGAGCAACTGCTTGTTGACCGACTTCAGGATGATTTCAGTCGGCGTCGGCGTTTCAGCCGTGACGCCTTCCGGCAGCGTGTAATCGATCGGGTGCGAGAAGCCCAGGGCCAGGTTGAGAACCTTACCCTTGGCAGCGGCCTTGTAGCCCACGCCAATCAATTGCAGCTTGCGTTCGAAACCGGCAGACACACCGATCACGAGGTTGTTCAGCACAGCACGGGCAGTACCCGTCTGCATCCAGGCGGCCTGGGAATCTTCGCGCGGAGCCAGCTTGAGCTGAGCGCCTTCCTGGGCCACGGAAACCAGGCTGTGCAGGGAAGTCGACAGCGTGCCCTTGGCACCCTTGACTTGCACATCCTGGCCGTTAATGGTCACTTCCACCCCATTGGGGAGGCTGACCGGCGATTTAGCAACACGAGACATCTTCAGGTCACCTTACGAAACGAGAGCCATGACTTCACCACCGAGGCCAGCAGCACGTGCGGCGCGGTCAGTCATGATGCCCTTGTTGGTGGAGACGATCAGGATGCCCAGGCCCTGCTTGACGCGCTGGAGTTCATCCTTGCCCTTGTAAATGCGCAGACCAGGACGGCTCACACGCTTGATCTCTTCGATGACCGGCTTGCCTTCGTAGTACTTGAGGGCAATGGTCAGCACCGGCTTGACGTCGGCAGACACTTCGGCGTCGGCGATGTAGCCTTCGCTCTGCAGCAACTTGGCCAGCGACAGCTTCAGCTTGGAAGACGGCATGCCAACGGTCGGCTTGCCGGCGCGCTGGGCATTGCGGATGCGGGTCAGCATGTCCGCAACGGTATCTTGCATACTCATTCTAGAATCCTCTTACCAGCTGGCCTTGACAACGCCAGGCACGTCGCCGCGCATGACAGCTTCGCGCAGCTTGTTACGTGCCAGACCGAACTTGCGGAAATAGCCGTGCGGACGACCGGTCAGACCGCAGCGGTTACGCTGACGGGACGGGCTCGAATCACGCGGCAGAGCCTGCAAACGCAGGATCGCAGCCCAACGATCTTCATCGTTGGAATTCGGGTTGGCGATGGTTGCCTTCAGTTCCTGGCGCAGCTTGGCGAACTTGGCAACGAGTTTTTCGCGCTTGGCTTCGCGATTCAACATGCTCTTCTTAGCCATGATTCAGCCTCACTTGAACGGGAACTGGAAGGCGCGCAGCAGTGCACGACCTTCTTCGTCGGTGCGAGCCGACGTGGTGATGACGATGTCGAGACCACGCAGCTTCTCAATCTTGTCGTATTCGATTTCCGGGAACACGATCTGTTCCTTGATGCCGAGGCTGTAGTTGCCACGACCATCAAAGGCCTTGGCGCTGAAGCCGCGGAAGTCACGGATACGCGGGATCGTGATACCGATCAGGCGATCCAGGAATTCGTACATCATGTCGCCGCGCAGGGTGACCTTGCAGCCGATCGGCCAACCGTCGCGGATCTTGAAACCAGCGATGGACTTGCGCGTGAGAGTGACAACAGGCTTCTGACCAGAAATCAGCTGCATATCGGCCACGGCGCCATCGATAAGCTTCTTATCCTGGCTGGCACCGCCCACTCCCATATTCAGAGTAATCTTCGTGATGCGAGGAATCTCCATCA
>CAZEEQ010000005.1:0-122870 GCA_964511255.1 uncultured Paraperlucidibaca sp. | reverse complement strand
GGAGAGTTGACCGAGAGGCCGAAGGTGCTCCCCTGCTAAGGGAGTAGGGGCCAAAAGCTCCTCAAGGGTTCGAATCCCTTACTCTCCGCCATCATCGCTCTAGCTGATGCGAACGTCTGAAATTTGGACAACAGCAGCTTGACGATACCAAGGCCGATACGCATAATTCGCGGCCTCAGCAAAGCGCCCATAGCTCAGCTGGATAGAGCACCAGGCTACGAACTTGGGGGTCGGGAGTTCGAATCTCTCTGGGCGCACCATACGATGTCAGCAAAGCGGATCAATCTCACGGTTGATCCGCTTTTTGCTTTTCAGGACATTCGCATCCACGCCGGCCCTGAGACCCGGACAACTGGCGCCAGGGCCGCCCGCCTAGCCTACATGGCGCGCTGTGCTTCGGCCGACAGCACACGGACCTCAATGCGATTGCGGCCATTCTCCTTGGCTCGATAGAGTGCCTCATCCGCACTCTTGATCAGGGTCTGCGCCGCCAGGTCCCCTCCCGTCTCATCACAGGCCAGGCCAAAACTGGCGCTGACGCGCAGTGGCTGGTCGCTGCCGGTCGCTATCTCGGCCTCCGCCAGCGTCAACCGGCAGCGCTCGAGCACAGTCCGGGCCTCACGCAAACCGGCTCCCGGCAGAATGACCATGAACTCCTCGCCGCCATAGCGCCCGACCAGGTCAGCCTCACGCACATTCTGACGCAGCACCCGCGCCGACTCGCGCAGCACCTGATCACCGGCCGGATGACCCCAGGTATCGTTGATGCGTTTGAAATGATCCAGGTCGAGGATAACCACTGACAATGCCGATCCCTGACGTGCCGATCGCGCGATCTCCTGCTCCAGCGCCTCCATGATGCTGCGGCGGTTATGCAGCCCGGTCAAGGCATCAGTGCGACTGAGCAGGCGTATGCGCTCCTCGCGCTCGCGCCACCAGGTCAGCATCTGATCAGCCATGATCGTGATGAAAATCAGGAACGGAGCCGCGAAGAAAAACAGGCTGTTCATCCAGAACAGCCTGCTGACATGATCAGTCGGCGGCACCACCACCGGCGCATAGGGCAGATAGCCATAAATCGTGGCATAACTGAGCACGACCATGACGGACAATGCCGCCGCCGTGGCCAGCCAGACGGCCAGCCGGTCGAGCAGGATGAAACCGAAGATGGGCGCACCCAGCAGCACCACACCGGCACAGAACGATAGCGTCCCGATACCGTAGCTTGCCGCCACCAGCGAAAGCGCGAAGAACTGGATGGTGATGTGCTGGAACAGCAGCAGTTCGGGCCAGCGCTTGCGAATGAGGATACCGGCCAGCACGATCAGGCTGCCGCTGGCGATCAGCACGGCATGGAGCTGGAGGGTGTCGGTCGCGACCTGGACATTGACCAGGCGCTCACGATCATCACGTGACAGCACATACAGGCCCCAAAGCAGGTATTGCAGATAAAGCGGGATGCTCATGGCCATGATGACCAGCCCTTTGTCGACCGAGCTCCACTCCAGCGCCGTCGCCAGCCGCCGACGCATACCCCTCTGGTAAAACATGCCGGGTCTCTCCCCGTTTTATTGTTTTTCTGGACCCATAAATACCCTACAGCGCACGAAAACGCATCCGTCTCATGACGACGCGTCGGATATTTCCATCACCGCCTGGTGCTCGCGACGAAAGGGCAGTGCCGTCGCTGCCGCATCGGCATAGGCCAGCACCTGCTGCCGCTCGTGATGCAAATAATCACCGACGGCATGACGCAACCCGGGATGACACAGGTAATGCCAGGACTGCGTCACCACCGGTTCGAAACCGCGGACAAGCTTGTGCTCACCCTGGGCGCCGGCATTGAAAGACTGCAGTCCCTCGGCCATGGCCAGCTCCAGCCCCTGATAGAAGCAGGTCTCGAAGTGCAGTGCGTGAAATTCATCCAGGCAGCCCCAGTAGCGACCGTAGAGCACCCGCTCGGATACCAGACTGAGCGCCATGGCCACCAGACGATGGCCCTGACGCGCCAGCACCACGCGAATCACTCCCGGCATGCGCTCGGCCAGCAGGCTGAAAAACTGCCGCGTGAGATAAGGACGCTGACCGCGGACATGGTAGGTATTGGCATAGCAATCGAAGACGAAATCCCACTCGGCCTCATCGAGTCCTGACCCTGTGCGCCATTCGAAGTGGATACCCTGCCCTGCCACCAACTGACGCTCTTTGCGCAGTTTCTTGCGCTTGTCCGAGCGCAGCACGGCGAGGTAGTCGGCAAAGTCGCGATAACCGCGGTTGCGCCAGTGGAACTGGCAGTCCACGCGCGGTAGCCAGCCCGGTCGGTCACGCAACAGATGGTTGTCACCCGCCTCGGTGAAATTGACATGCAGCCCGGACAGGCCGGAAGCCTCCAGGCCTGATTCCAGCGCGGTCAGCAGGGATGCAGCCTGTGTCGCCTCGCCGAGCAGCCGCGGCCCGGAAACCGGCGTGAAAGGCACGGCGCAAAGCAGCTTGGGGTAATAGGGAATGCCGGCACGCTGACAGGCCTCGGCCCAGGCCCGGTCGAAGACATATTCGCCAAAGGAATGTTGCTTGAGATAGGCCGGCATCGCCGCAAGCACCCGACCCGCCTTGTCCCGCCAGAGTCTGTGGGCGGGCAACCAGCCTGTACCGGGCCCGACACTGCCACTGTCCTCCAGGGACAACAGAAAAGCATGTCGCAGAAAAGGCTGGTCGACAGCCACCAGGGCGTCCCAGGCGGCGGCATCAAGTTCGGAAAGCGAATGCAGGGTATCCAGGGTCATGACGCCATTCTGCGAGAAAAAGCGTCCGACCGATAGTTGCACAGCCGGCGGTCATGACCGCCCCCGAAACGACCGTGGATCAGGTCGCGGAAACTGCCGGGACCGCCTGCGCCGGCCGGTTGCGCGAAGGCCTGGACGGGAAGGCATGCCGCAGAATGCGCCAGGTCACCTGACCCGCCTGACTCCAGAGCGAACCGGTATTGTAGTGCACCCCATAGCGCTGGCAGATCTCGCGCACGGCCGGCGCCAGGCCGGCATAGCGCCAGGCCGGAATATCGGGATAGAGATGATGCTCGATCTGATGACTGAGATTGCCCGACAGCAGATTCAGCAAGGGACCGCCGCTCAGGTTGGAGGAGCCGCGGATCTGCCGCAGATACCAGTGACCCCGCGACTCGTTCTTGAGCACGCTCTTGGGAAAAATCTCGACATCACGGGTGAAATGGCCACAGAAAATAATGCTGAAGGTCCAGATGTTGCGGATGCCGTTGGCCACGAGGTTGCCGGCCGCGATGGTCAGGAAGAACGGTCCGGCCAGCAGCGGAAAAACCAGATAGTCCTTGAGCAGCTGATGGCGCATCTTGCGTCCGACCGGCGCAAACTCCTTGCGGAACTTCACCCAACCCTTGGTGCCCTTGAAAAGCTGACCCAGACGTAACTCCTGAATGGCCACGCCCCACTGAAACAAGAGCGCAAAGATGACGGCATAGACCGGCTGCAGCAGATAGAACGGCTTCCAGGTCTGCTCCGGGAACAAACGCAGCACACCGTAGCCGACATCATCATCAATCCCCTTGATGTTGGTATAGGTGTGATGCATGTAGTTATGGGTCTGACGCCAGTTATCGGCCGTTCCCGCGATGTCCCATTCGAAGGTCTTGCCATTCAGCGTCGGGTCGCCCATGAAGTCGTACTGTCCATGGATGACGTTGTGACCCAGCTCCATGTTGTCGAGGATTTTGGACAGCCCCAGCAGCAATGCGCCAGCCACCCAGGCCCAGGGAAACAGGATGCCGAGATAGAGCATGGCGCGCCCGGCAAAACCGGTATACCGCACGGCCGCCACAATGCGGCGGATATAGCGCGCGTCTTTCTCGCCGAGATCGGCGACCGCCCCGGCTCTCAGGGCATCAAGTTCGGCGGCAAACTGCGCCAGTTCATCTGCAGAAAGTTTGCGGGTCAGTGAGTAGGTCATGTCAGGTCTCGCAGACTCAAAGATCGAGAATCAAATCGGTACGCGCACTGCTGATACAGATACGCAATGCCGCCGATGGCTCCGGGCGTCGCTCACCGGTGCGGACATCTTCGGTTGTGCCCTCCTGCTTGCCACAGGCACAGGTATTGCAAATACCCATGCGGCAGCCGAAGGCAGGCTTCAGCCCCTGGGCTTCAAGTGCCGCCAGCAGCGGCTGTCCGGATGCCACAAAAAGCTCACGCCGGCTGCGGGTGAGCTGCACGCGCACCAGCTCGCCCCGATCATCGACCACGACCGGCGCGGTGAAAGCCTCCCCGATGAACCGGGCGCTGGTATCCGCCACCAGCTCGCGGGCCGTCGCCACGAAGCCGGCCGGACCACAGGCGAAGACAGTGGCATCGCCGGTCGGAGGCAACATGGCCAGATGACCTGCCTGGAGACGCTCGCCATGGTCCGGGTCAGCCGCATCACGCGTCAGCACCGGCTGCAGGCGGAAGTTGGGGAAGCGGGTCGCCAGCGCGCTCAGCTCTGGCTCGCAGCACAGTTCGTCACGCTGCCGTGCCCAGTACAGCAGCGTGATCCGGCGTGGCATGCCAAGCTCAGCCTGGGTCCGCAACATGCCGAGGAATGGTGTGATGCCGCTACCGGCAGCCAGCAGCACGAGATCACCGCTGACGGCAGCCAGTGTCATCTCGCCATAAGCCTCGCCCAGCCTCAGCACATCACCGGGCCTGGCCTGGTCACACAACCAGCCACTGACGCGGCCGCCGGCGACCCGTTTGACCGTGATGGCGAGCTGCCGTGGCCGCCCCGCCACCGGTGACGGACTGTAGCTGCGGGTATAGCGCACGCCATCGACTTCGACCGTGACATTGAGGTGCTGACCGGGCACGAAACCGCGGTAGTGGCGATTGGCCTGGAGTACCAGCGTGACGGCATCGCTCGCGGCATTCTGTCGGGAAACCACGCGGGCCAGAGTCTGATCCCAGGACCAGGACGGATTCAGCTTGCCCGCCCAGAAGTCATACAAGGCAGGCAACATGATCGAATCGACTACCGGTTTCATCCACACAATGCTGCGCATGGCGCTACTCACAAAGCTGTTGCTGGGTCAGGCACAAGGTCGGATGCCGGCCGGATCGTGCCCGCCTGGCAGCCTTTGAATTATTATACGCATGTAAATACAAGTGTATATACCCTTGTGCGATCAAATTTTGACCCTGTACAATGCCGGGACAAGGTCACGGTTGACTGCCCAATCTGACCGATCAATGTGATCTTCTTATGAACACTCCCATGCCTGCCGCTGAACTGACCACTGAACAAACCCTGCGCATCCCGCAGGGCCGCAAGGCCGTCATTTCACGCGAGGAGCTGATCCAGGCGGCACTCGCCCTCCTCGGCCCCAATCGCAGCATCTCCACCCTCAGCCTGCGCGAGGTGGCGCGGGAAGCCGGCATTGCACCCAACAGCTTCTACCGGCACTTTCGCGATATCGACGAGCTGGCGATTGCCCTGATCGAGTTATCCGGCAGCACCCTGCGGGCCATCTTCAGCGAAGCGCGTCAGCGTGCCAGCACCGAACGCAGTGTCGTGCGCACGTCAGTGGAAGTGTTCATGGAACAGCTGACGGCAGAGGAGCGCTATCTGCATATCCTCATGCGCGAGGGCAAAGTAGGCTCCGAGGCCTTCAAGCTGGCGGTGGAGCGGCAGCTGCAATTCTTTGAAGAGGAGCTGCAGAACGACCTGATTCGTCTGGAGCAGGCCCATGGCAGCCGGCTGCAGCATCCCGCCATGGTTGCCCGTGCCATTACTCGCCTGGTGTTCGCCATGGGCGCTATCGCACTCGATCTGCCACGGGAAAAACACAGCGAAATCCTGGAGCAGACGGTCGTCATGCTGCGCATGCTGCTGACAGGCTCACGCCTGCTGCCCCCGGAAAATGGCCAGCAATTGCCCAACTAACGTTTTATTCGTTTGTTTTACTCAAGAGAGAAAAGATCATGCTTCACTGGCTGCCCGGCCCTATCCTCGGCGTCATCATGGCGCTGCTGCTGTTGCTCAACACCGTGTTCTGGGTGACCCAGCTCTACATCCTGGTCATCATCAAGCTGGTCATACCCATCCAGGCCGTACGCGACCCGCTGTCGCGCCTGATCGCCTGGATCGCGCAGACCTGGGCCATGTGCAACACCCTGGTCGCGCGCACCCTGATGCGCATCGAATACGACAATCGCCTGCCGCTGCAGCTCGACCCCAAAGGCCAGTACCTGGCCTGCGCCAACCACCAGTCGTGGAATGACATTTTCATGCTGATGCAGGCCTTCGGCTACAAGGCGCCTTTCTTCAAGTTCTTCCTGAAGCAGGAGCTGATCTGGGTGCCTTTGCTCGGTCTGGCCTGGTGGGGCCTGGATTACCCCTTCATGCGTCGCCATACCCGCGAGCAGATCGAGAAAAATCCGGCGCTCAAAGGCAAGGACATGGAAACCACACGTATCGCCTGCGAAAAGTTCAAGAACCAACCGGTGATGGTGCTCAACTTCCTGGAAGGCACGCGCTTCACCGCCGACAAGCATGCGCGCCAGAACTCGCCTTATCAGCACCTGCTCAAGCCCAAGTCCGGCGGCTTCGCTTTCGCCATGTCAGCCTTCGGCGAGCAGCTCAATGCCCTGCTCAACATCACCATCGTCTATCCGGATGGCTCGCGCGGCTTCTGGGATTTCCTCTGCGGCAAAGTCCGGCGCGTGATCGTGGATGTCCAGGAGATCACCATCCCGCATGACCTCTATGAGGGCGACTATGAAACCGATACCCAGTTCCGTATCCGCTATCACCAGTGGATTGCGCAGCTCTGGGCCGAGAAGGATGCGCGTATCGCTGCGCTGCTGGCCGAAGCCAATCGCGATCGCTGAACGAAAGCCGACATGAAAAAGCCTCCGTCAGGAGGCTTTTTCATCAGGTATGGCCCATCAGCCAAGATCCTCGTCATCGCCCTCGCCCGGCGCTTTTTCCTGCTGGATGCGCTGGTAGATTTCTTCACGATGAACCGCCACATCCTTGGGTGCATTGACCCCGATGCGAACCTGATTGCCTTTCACACCCAGCACAGTCACGGTGACTTCATCACCGACCATCAGGGTTTCGCCAACACGGCGCGTCAAAATCAGCATATTTGCTCTCCAATTATCCCTGGCATCCTTGAATGCCGATTGATTTTGGCCGCGAGGGAGTCAGTCACAATCCTGCCATGCAGACTGGGACGCTCCATCGCCCTTTTGACACATCCCGCAAACCAAGTGAATAAGACAGCCCTGATCAGGCCGCCGTTGCGTCCAGTTCAAAGGCCGTATGCAATGCACGCACGGCCAGTTCGAGGTACTTTTCTTCCACCACAACGGAAATCTTGATTTCCGAGGTCGAGATCATCTGGATGTTGATGTTCTCCTTGGCCAGGGTGGCGAACATCTTGCTGGCGACCCCGGCGTGCGAACGCATGCCGACACCCACCAGCGAGACTTTGCAGATCTTGTCATCGGAGACCAGCTCGCGGGCACCGACATCCTTGGCGACCTGCTCAAGCACGGCCTGGGCCTTCTTGATGTCACCGCGAGCGACCGTGAAGGTGAAATCGGTCGAGCCATCGGCGGAAACATTCTGCACGATCATGTCGACTTCGATATTGGC
Source organism: uncultured Paraperlucidibaca sp. (assembly GCA_964511255.1). GTDB lineage: Bacteria > Pseudomonadota > Gammaproteobacteria > Pseudomonadales > Moraxellaceae > Perlucidibaca. The sequence goes on along the minus strand of CAZEEQ010000005.1, from coordinate 115,208 downwards.
ATCGCCAATCGGGCTGAGAATGCGGGATGCCACACCCGGGGTGTCGGGCACGCCGCGCACGGTCAGCTTGGCTTCATCGCGATTGAACGCAATTCCGGAGATGACGGGCTTTTCCATATTGTCCTCTGCATCAACACTGATCAGGGTGCCATTGCCCTCTCCGAAGCTGGAGAGCACGCGCAGCGGCACATTATATTTTCCGGCAAACTCCACCGAGCGGATCTGCAGGACCTTGGAGCCCAGCGACGCCATTTCGAGCATTTCCTCGAAGGTGATGGTCTCGAGGCGGCGAGCCTGGGGAACGACACGGGGATCGGTGGTGTAGACGCCATCGACATCGGTGTAGATCTGGCATTCGTCGGCCTTGAGGGCAGCCGCCAGCGCAACACCGGTAGTATCGGAACCGCCACGCCCCAGCGTCGTGATGTTGCCTTCGTGATCAACGCCCTGGAAGCCCGCCACGATGACGACTTTACGCTGATTAAGATCAGCACGCATGCGGGCATCGTCAATGGCCTCGATACGCGCCTTGGTATGCGAACTGTCCGTGGTGATGGCGACCTGAGCACCGGTATAGGAGCGTGCCGGGACACCGCGCTTCATCAGCGCCATCGCCAGCAGGGCAATGGTGACCTGCTCGCCGGTCGATACCATGACATCCAGTTCGCGCGGATCCGGCTCCGGCGTAATGGCCTTGGCCAGACCGATGAGCCGGTTGGTCTCGCCGCTCATGGCGGACAGGACCACCACGAGATCATGGCCTTCGTCATACCAGCGCTTGACGCGCTCGGCCACCGCTTCGATGCGCTCCGGCGAACCCACAGAGGTTCCACCGTATTTTTGAACTATCAGTGCCATATTTCTGTCCGTTTCCTGTCAGCCCGGTCAGGGCCTGTGCAAAATTCCAAGCGGGCGGCCGACTCAGGCCAGACGCTCGCTGACAAAACCATTCACCGAGGCCAGCGCCTGCGGCAGCGCCGCGGCATCGCTGCCCCCCGCCATCGCCATATCGGGACGGCCGCCCCCCTTGCCACCCACCTGCTGGGCGACAAAGCTGACCAGCTCGCCAGCCTTGACCTGGCCAACCAGATCCGGGCTGACACCCGCGACCAGGCTGACTTTGCCATCGGCGACGCTGGAGAGCAGCACAACAGCCGAACCCAGCTTGTTTCGCAGCTGATCCACGGTATCGCGCAGGGCCTTGGCATCCACGCCTTCGAGCGTGGCGGCCAGCACTTTGGCGGAACCGATGGTCACAGCCTGGCTGGCCAGATCGGCACCTGCCGATGCCGCCAGCTTGAGCTTGAGGCGATCCAGCTCCTTTTCCAGGTCACGCTGGCGATCGAGCAGCTGTCGCACTTTGCCTGAGACCGAGTCACGGTTGCCCTTGACCGCTTCCGCGACCTCAGCCAGCACCTGCTCACCTTCGTTCAGCCAGGCCAGCGCACCTTCTCCGGTTCGGGCCTCGATACGACGCACGCCGGCCGCAACGCCACCCTCCGAGGTAATACGCAGGAGACCGATGTCACCCGTACGGGCAACATGGGTGCCACCGCAGAGCTCGACCGAGAAGCCGTCATTGCCCATGCTGAGCACGCGCACGACATCACCGTATTTTTCGCCGAACAGCGCCATCGCGCCCTTGGCACGGGCCGTATCAATGTCCGTGATATCCGTCTGCACGGCCGTGTTGGCCAGAATCTGGCCATTCACACGGGCTTCGAGCTGACGCAGCACGGAGGCCGGAGTGCCTTCCGGATGCGAGAAGTCAAAACGCAAATAGTCGGCGCAAACCAGTGATCCCTTCTGCTGCACATGGGTGCCGAGAATTTCGCGCAAAGCCGCATGCAGCAGATGCGTCGCCGAGTGATTGCGCGCCGTGGCGGCCCGCAGATCGGCGCGCACGTCGGCGGTCACGCTGTCACCCAGCCGGAGCGTGCCGGCCGTGATCACGGCCTGGTGCAGGTGGTGGCTACCCGCTTTGGTGGTATCACGCACCTCAACGGTGGTGGTCGCCGTGCGGAGATAGCCGCTGTCGCCAGCCTGACCACCCGATTCGCCGTAGAACGGGGTCTGATCAAGGATGATCGCCACCTGATCGCCAACATTTGCGACATCAACGGCCTGACCATCACGGTAGATGGCACGCACGCTGCCCGTTCCGGCAGTGCCGTCATAGCCGAGGAAGCGGGTTTCGCCATCAAGCTTGATCAGGCTGTTGTAGTCGAGATCGAAGCGCGAGCTGGCGCGCGCGCGCTCGCGCTGGGCATTCATGGCCGCTTCAAAGCCCTCATGATCCAGCGTCAGGCCACGCTCGCGGGCAATGTCGCCCGTGAGATCAACCGGAAAACCATAGGTGTCATACAGGCGAAATACCGTCTCGCCCGGAATCACCGTGCCTTTCAGCTCGGCCAGATCCTGATCGAGGATGCGCAGACCCTGATCCAGGGTACGGGCGAACTGCTCCTCTTCCTGCTGCAGCACACGCGCAATCTGGGCTTGCTGCGACACCAGCTCAGGATAGGCAACGCCCATCTCGGCAACCAGCGCCGGCACCACTTTGTAGAAGAAACTGCCGGTAGCGCCCAGTTTGTTGCCGTGGCGGCAGGCACGGCGAATGATCCGGCGCAGTACATAACCGCGCCCTTCGTTGGACGGCACCACGCCATCAGCCACCAGGAAGGCGCAGGAGCGGATATGGTCTGCCACCACCTTGAGTGAAGCCTGGTTATCGTTGGCACAGCCAATGGCATCAGCCGCCGCCTTCAGCAGGGCCTGGAAGAGGTCAATTTCGTAGTTGGCATGCACATGCTGCATGACCGCCGAGATGCGCTCAAGGCCCATGCCGGTATCGACGCTGGGTGCCGGCAGCGGATGCAGAACGCCATCTGCCGTGCGGTTGAACTGCATGAACACGTTGTTCCAAATCTCGATGAAGCGATCGCCGTCTTCATCCGGCGAGCCCGGCGGTCCGCCAGCAATGTCAGCGCCATGATCGTAGAAAATTTCAGTGCAGGGTCCGCAGGGACCGGTATCACCCATGGCCCAGAAGTTATCGGACGCATAAGGCGCGCCCTTGTTGTCACCAATACGGATGATGCGCTCGGCCGGCACGCCGATCTCGTTCTGCCAGAGCGCATAGGCCTCATCATCGGTCGCGTAGACCGTGACCGTCAGCCTGTCCTTGGGAATATTCAGCCACTGCGGCGACGTCAGAAACTCCCAGGCGTAATGAATGGCATCTCGCTTGAAATAATCCCCGAAGCTGAAGTTGCCCAGCATTTCGAAGAACGTGTGGTGGCGGGCGGTATAACCGACATTCTCGAGGTCGTTGTGCTTGCCGCCAGCGCGTACGCACTTCTGTGATGATGTCGCCCGGGTATAGCTCCGCTTGTCGAGACCCAGGAAGCAGTCCTTGAACTGATTCATGCCGGCATTGGTGAACAACAGCGTGGGATCGTCCGCAGGCACCAACGAGCTGGAGGCAACACGGGTATGCCCCTTGTGCTCGAAGAACTTCAGGAAAGATTCGCGGATTTCAGCGCTTTTCATGGACAACTCCGACCTGTCAGCCTTCCCCTGTTCAGGGGTGCCGGGTGCATCTGATGCAAAAGACCGGCGATTATAGCGGCAGATGGGGGTGCTTAGCAGCACTTCTTCCGGGAATTCAAGCGTCTAGTGGTCTAAGTCACGGGCCCCTGTCAGCGACTGCATTGCCTCCAGCGCCTGACCCAGTGAAAAGCCGCGATATTGCAGAAAGCGCACTTGTCGCGCGCGCTCCTTGTCTTCGCGTGAAGGGGACTCGCCGAAGCGCCGAATCAACAGCAGGCGGGCCTGATCAACCCAGTCTGTCGCCTCGGTCTGCTCGGCCAGCGCCGGATGATCCGGGGCAATGCCCCGCTGCTGCAGCGCCTGACGAATCATGCGCTGGCCACGCCCGCGCTGCAGCTGGCTGCGCACGAGCGACTCGGCAAAACGATCATCGTTTTGCAGCCCCAGCTCAGACAAACGATCAAGCAAAGACACGATGGTGGTGTCATCGGCATCGAATTGGCGCAACTTGGCATCAAGCTCGGCGCGACTGTGCTCACGCCGAGCCTGCCAGTACAGCACCTTGCTCCACAGCTGCTCGGCCGTCAGGGGCCCGACAGCAGCCCCCTCCTCGCCATCCGCAGACTTAGAAGCCCGCTTCTTCGTAAACGCCCTCATCGGCAGCTTCCGGCAGTGCGCCAACCGGACCGATCAGCTGGTCGCGGATCTGGCTTTCGATGACTTTGGAGATCTCCGGGTTTTCCAGCAGGAACTTGCAGGCATTGCCCTTGCCCTGCCCGATCTTGCTGCCCTGGTAGGCATACCAGGCGCCCGACTTGTCGACCAGGCCGAGCTTGACACCCAGATCAATGATCTCACCCTGACGATTGATGCCCTGACCATAGAGAATCTGGAACTCGGCTTCCTTGAACGGCGGCGCCACCTTGTTCTTGACGACCTTCACACGGGTTTCGGAGCCGACCACTTCCTCACCCTCCTTCACCGCACCAATACGACGGATATCGAGGCGCACGGACGCGTAGAACTTGAGGGCGTTGCCGCCCGTGGTCGTTTCCGGACTGCCGAACATGACGCCGATCTTCATGCGGATCTGGTTGATGAAAATCACTAGGCAATTGGAACGATTGATGTTGCCGGTGATCTTGCGCAACGCCTGCGACATGAGACGGGCCTGCAGACCGACGTGCATGTCGCCCATTTCACCTTCGATTTCAGCACGCGGCGTCAGGGCCGCCACGGAGTCGACGACGATGATGTCGACCGAATTGGAACGCACCAGCATGTCGGTGATTTCCAGTGCCTGCTCGCCGGTATCCGGCTGCGAAACCAGCAGATCCTCGACATTGACACCCAGCTTGCCGGCATACTGGGGATCCAGCGCATGCTCGGCATCGATGAACGCCGCCGTACCGCCTGCACGCTGACAGGCTGCGATCACCTGCAGTGTCAGCGTGGTCTTGCCCGAGGATTCGGGACCGTAGATTTCGACGATACGACCCTTCGGCAAGCCGCCAATGCCGAGCGCAATATCCAGCCCCAGCGACCCCGTGGAAATGGCCGGGATGGCGCCGGTCGCCGGCTGATCGCCCAGGCGCATGACCGAGCCTTTGCCGAATTGCTTTTCGATCTGGGCAAGCGCTGCATTCAGGGCCTTTTGCTTGTTATCGTTCATCGGCGGTTCCTCGCAGGATGGATTCTGGTCACGGACTCGAAGAGTCAGGCGGACAGCGAACGACTGTCCTTTCGTACAGTATTATGGCACAGGGGTTATCGCTTCGCCAGCAGTCACCCGGGAAAAAAGCCCGGACAAGGCATGTTGCACCGTCTGCGCCCTCACCGCCTCGCGATCTCCGGCAAAAATCACCGAGGCCGCGTCAGTTCCGACCGGTCCGGCCCAGGCAAACCAGACCAGCCCCACGGGCTTTTCCGGCGAACCACCATCCGGCCCGGCAATCCCGCTGACCGCCACCGCCCAGTCAGCGCCGGCGCGAGCGCGCGCACCCTCCGCCATGGCCAGGACCACCGGCTCGCAGACGGCGCCGAGCCGCTTCAGGGTGAAGCTGTTGACACCCAGCTGACCGGTTTTGGCGGCGTTGCTGTATGTCACCCAGCCCTGGCCGAACCAGCGCGAGCTGCCGGCAATCCGGGTGATGGCCTCGGCAATGCCGCCGGCGGTGCAGGACTCTGCGGTGGTGACCTGCAAGCCTTGAGCCAGCAGGCTGGCGCCCAGATCGGCCGCCAGCCGGGTAATGTCAGACTGAATGGTCACGTTGCCGCCACCCGGGTTTGTAGAGGGGGACATTTGTCCTCCAAAGACAGTATGCTCCGACCCGGAGTGTAGTCGGCCCGATCAATTCTGCGTAGGCCACCGCTACATATAAGCCGCATCATCTGCGCCCGGCGCAGGCCCCTCACGAGGCACTATCATGCTCAACTTCAGCTATCGCAATCCGGTCAAGGTGCTTTTCGGTACAGGCGCCATCGCCAACATCGGCAAGGAACTACCGGCTGGCAGCCGCGTGCTCATCACCTATGGCGGCGGCAGCGTGAAGACCACCGGCACCCTCGATGAGGTCAAGGCGGCGCTCTCCGGTCAGACTTTTTTCGAGTTCGGCGGGATCGAGCCCAACCCCAGTTTCGAAACCATGATGCGGGCACTGGACATCGTGCGCGCGGAGAACATTGACTACATCCTGGCCGTTGGCGGCGGCTCGGTCATGGACGGCAGCAAGTTCCTGGCGGGCGCCGCCTGCTACGACGGCGACGCCATGGACATCCTCAGGACACGCGGTCGCTGCGTGACGCAGGCACTGCCGCTGGGGGTCGTGGTGACACTGGCCGCCACCGGCTCCGAAACCAACAATGGCGGCGTGCTCACCCACCTCGCCAGTCATGCCAAGACCGCCTTCAGCAGTCCGCTGATGTTTCCGCGCTTCGCGGTGATGGACCCGGCCAAGACCCTGACACTGCCCGCACGCCAGGTCAGTAACGGCGTGGTCGATGCCTTTGTACACGTCATCGAGCAATATCTGACCTACCCGGTCAATGGCAAAATCCAGGATCGCTTCGCCGAGGGCATTCTGCTGACCCTGATCGAGGAAGGTCCGAAGGCGCTGTCTCAGCCGGAGGATGTCGAGGTTCGCGCCAACCTGATGTGGGCAGCCAGTCAGGCGCTCAACGGCCTCATTGGTGCCGGCGTGCCCCAGGACTGGTCCACGCACATGCTGGGGCACGAGCTCACGGCGGCCCACGGTCTCGACCATGCCCAGACCCTGGCCATCGTGCTGCCGGCCATGCTCGAAGCACGCCGCGACGCCAAGCAAGACAAGCTGCTTCAATATGCTGAACGCGTCTGGGGTATCACCACAGGCGACGAGGCCAGCCGCATCACCGCCGCCATCAGCAAGACCCGTGACTTCTTCGAGCGCATGCAGGTGCCGACCCGGCTGTCCGCATACGGCATCGGTGCCGGCCAGATCGACCATCTCGTCAGCCAGCTCGAAGCCCACGGCATGATCAAGCTCGGCGAGCGCCAGGCAGTCACGCCGGATGTCTCCCGCCGCGTACTGGAGGCCTGCCTCTAATGTCCGGATTTGTCTTTGAAACCACCCCGCGCATTGTTTGCGAACAAGGCAGCGCCGCACGCCTTGGCACACTCGCTGCCGAGCTCGGCGCCAGCCATGTCTTCGTTGTGACTGACCGCTTCCTGCTCGACAGTGGCCTGCTCGCCAGCACCCTCGCCGGACTCGATGCCGCCGGCCTGCGCTGCACGCTCTACAGTGATGTGCTTGCCGACCCGCCGGAAACTTCTGTCGAGGCCGCGGTGGCGGCAGCAGTGAAAGCCGGTGCCGATGCCGTCATCGGCTTTGGTGGCGGCAGCTCCATGGATACCGCCAAGCTGGTTGCCCTGCTCGCACGCACACCGCAGGCGCTGCCCGAGATCTACGGCATCGGTCTCGCTCAAGGACCGCGCCTGCCGCTGATCCAGGTGCCGACCACCGCTGGCACCGGCTCTGAAGTGACGCCGATCTCCATCCTCACGACCCCGACAGATGAAAAGAAGGGCGTGGTGTCGAGCTGCCTGTACCCCGATATCGCCGTGCTCGACAGCGAACTGACTCTGGGGCTGCCGGCGCATATCACTGCCATGACCGGCATCGACGCCATGGTGCACGCCATCGAGTCCTACACCAGCCGCCACAAGAAGAACCCGCTGTCGGACGCCCTCGCCCTGCAGGCGCTGAAGTCGCTGCATGACAATATCCGGCAGGTGCTGGCCAACGGCCGCGATGCCGCCGCGCGCGAAGCCATGCTGATGGGCTCGCTGCTCGCCGGGATGGCCTTCGCCAATGCCCCGGTCGCTGCCGTGCATGCCCTGGCCTACCCGCTCGGCGGCCTCTATCACCTGCCTCACGGCCTCAGCAACGCCCTGGTGCTGTCACCCGTGCTGGCTTTTAACCGGCCGGCCGCGATGCGCCAGTACGCCGAGCTCGAGCGCCATCTCCATGCCGGCGCCAGCCCGGATGACGATGTCGCTTCGCAGGCGTTCGTTGCGCGCATGAAAGGCCTGGTCGCGGAGATGCCATTCGCGCAGACCCTGAGCGCCAACGGGGTGCCGGCACATGCGCTGGAAACCCTCGCGCACGATGCCATGGCCGTTCAGCGCCTGCTGGTCAACAACCCGCGCGATGTCACTTACGACGATGCACTGGCCATCTACCGTTCCGTTTACTGACCCGGACTTCGACATGTCACTGAAAGATCAGACCCGCGGCGACTTCAAGCACTTCATGGCCATCCCCACCCGCTGGATGGACAACGACATCTACGGTCACGTCAACAACGTCAACTACTACAGCTATTTCGACACGGCGGTGAACCGCTACCTGATCGATGCCGGCGTGCTCGACATCCATGCCGGCACCACGGTCGGCTTCGTGGTCGAGACCCAGTGCCAGTATTTCCGGCCCATCGCTTTCCCGGACACCGTGCACGCCGGCATCCGCGTCGCGCACCTGGGCAGCCGCAGCGTGCGCTACGAAGTGGGTCTGTTTCGCAATGAGGACAGTGCCGTCGCCGCGGCGGGCCACTTTGTTCATGTCTATGTCGATCGCGCCAGCGGTCAGCCGGTCGCCATACCGGAAGCCACCCGCGCCGTGCTGGCGCGCCTGCAAGTCTGACCCACCGAAGAGCCCCCGCCATGCCGATCGCCACCAACACGCTGCTGCGCCAGCATGCCTTCATCAACGGTCAGTGGCAGGATGCGCTTGACGGCGCCCGCCATGCCATCCGCAATCCGGCCACCGGCGAGGTCATTGCCGAAGTGCCCGACATGGGCGCCGAGGAAACCCGCGCCGCCATCGCCGCCGCCGACGCTGCATGGCCGGCCTGGCGCGCGCTGCCCGCCAAAGAGCGCAGCCGCCTGATGCGACGCTGGTTCGATCTGGTGATGGCGCATCAGGAAGATATTGCCCAGCTGATGACCCGCGAGCAGGGCAAACCGCTGGCCGAGGCACGTGGCGAGGTCGCCTACGGCGCCTCGTTCATCGACTGGTTCGCGGAAGAAGGACGGCGCAGCTATGGCGATGTCATGCCGGCACCGACCGCCGACCGCCGCATCGTCGTGCTGAAGCAGCCGGTCGGCGTCACGGCGGCCATCACGCCGTGGAACTTCCCGGTTGCCATGATCACGCGCAAGGTCGCGCCCGCCCTCGCCGCCGGTTGCACGTCTGTCATCAAGCCCGCGGAAGCCACCCCCCTGTGCGCGCTGGCGCTGGCCGCGCTGGCGGCCGAGGCGGGCATTCCCGCCGGCGTGCTCAACATCGTCACCACTGCGCGTCCTGCCGCCGTCGGCGGTGAACTCACCCGCAACCCGGTGGTGCGCAAGCTGTCATTCACCGGCTCGACCCCGGTCGGCAAACGCTTGATGGCCGAATGTGCCGGCACCGTCAAGCGCCTGTCACTGGAGCTCGGCGGCAACGCGCCCTTCATCGTGCTGGATGACGCCGATCTCGACGCCGCCGTGCAGGGCGCCCTCGCCTCGAAATACCGTAACGCCGGCCAGACCTGCGTCTGTGCCAACCGCTTCCTGGTACACGACCGCATCTATGATGCCTTCGCCGCCAAGCTTGTTGCCGCGGTACAGGCCCTGCCTGTTGGAAACGGCATGGACACCGGCACACTGATCGGCCCGCTGATCAATGCCGCCGCCATCGACAAGGTCGACCGTCTGGTCGGTGAGGCGCTGGCCGCCGGCGCCACCGCAGTCACCGGCGGCCAACGGCATGCGCTCGGCGGCAGTTTTTACACACCCACCGTGCTCACCGGGGTCAGCAACGACATGAGCGTGGCGCGCGAGGAAAGCTTTGGCCCGGTGGCTCCGCTGATCCGCATCCACGATGACGCCGAGGCCGTGCGCCTCGCCAACGACACCCGTGCCGGCCTCGCCGCCTATCTCTATGGCAAGGATCTCAAGCGCGTCTGGCAGATCGCCGAACAGCTCGAATACGGCATGGTCGGCATCAACGAAGGCATCATTTCCAACGAGGTCGGCCCGTTCGGTGGAGTCAAGGAGTCAGGCTTCGGTCGCGAGGGCTCGAAGTACGGCATCGAAGAATATGTCGAACTGAAGTATCTGTGCCTGGGGAACATGTAACACCACAGGATTCGTCACGCGGCATCAAGGCGGCACCGGTAACTGTCCTGTGCCGCCTCAGTAAAGACGCAGGCGGTCGGTCTCGTTCTCGGCCTGTCGCGCCTCGACTTCATACGGATGGCGCGTGTATCCATACCGCAGCAACCACCAGATGTACTGCAGCGTGAACATCAGTGTGCCATCGCGCTGCATCTGTTCGACATGCTTCATTTTGTGGCCGACCAGACGCCGGTCACGAACCCGACCAGGCGGAACATAAATCGTGCCCCAGAAGCCGATGAAACCGTCAATCCGGAATATCTGCATCATCACGGCAAACAGTCCGGATGCCTCCCTGATCTTGATTTTTGAGCGCATATGCTTGAAATGCTTAAGTCATTGGAAAAAAACATGCGTGATCGCATGCACACATTCTGACGGTCGTGCTTTGCGGCAACTGGCCTTACACAAGCAAACCAGAGACCTGTGATGCGCTGATGACACCTGTGCCGCATTGCTCAATTCGTACAAGCCAGTGAACAGGCTGCAAAAAGACAGCCAATCGTACTCAGACAATGACAGGCAACTTTACATAAGTTTACATTTTCAGCTGCAACAGTCGCCGCGAGTACCGCTTGCGGTGCACAGCGGATTCAGATGTTCCTTTTCCTGCAGAAATCGCCAGATGCGTCATAATGGCGATACGTTGCGGCCTGAGACCTGAAAGCGGCCGATACATCATCATAAGTGATTGTTTTAATGGATAACTCTGCGCTAACCGACCACACCCCCATGATGCAGCATCAAGAGCGAAAACAAACATATCTATATGTTTTATAAATTATTTTTCTAAATTTTGTCTAAGATGGATGCTTCATCACACCACCCTATGAGTGGCTTAGAACAGCCCGAGCAAGATCAGTATTAGACGGACTCAGAGAGCGCAGACCGTGGCCGAAACCACCCAAAATCTGATTCACATTGACCGACCGCTATGGGATGCCTTCAGTGCCAAGGCTAGCAGCCTAGGTCGCTCCCCCAATGAGGTCATTTCCAGCCTGATGCGCTCATACATAACCAGCGGCCTCACGCTTGAGGAGATGCTAGCGATGTGCGACCCCCACGCAGACTTCCCTGGAGACGTTAAGCAATGGCTAGACATCAAGTCATCTGACCAAGATCTATAGGAAATAAAATATCCATTAAATTCAATACGATATACTTATTTATGCGACGCTCATCACCTGCTTGAACGCAACAAAACATGTTGCTGCATGACCTCCAATGATGCAGAATTAAGTCCAGTGATCTACACAGCATGTAGCTACGTACAACACCTCCGAGGTGCAGATTTATGTCTATCGTTGAGCTTACTCAGCTCGTCCGCGAGTCCTCTAAGACAATGTCTGCTCAGGATCGTACCAAGCTGCTCACTCGCGCAAAGATCATTACTCAGAAAGGCCATTACAACGCCCACTTCTTCTCAGAAGAGACGGTGAAGAAAGATCGCGCCAGTAAGTCTCGCTAAATCGCTGAGGCCTCCTTTTGTATTCGACTAAGCCCACCATTATCTATGGCTTTCACGGGCTCGATAAAACCGTAGCAACAAAAATTCTTAATCATGAAGAATTCTTCAAGCACAGTGACAACAAGTATGACTGGCTTGGCAACGGAGTTTATTTCTGGGAAAACAACCTAGAAAGAGCACATCAGTTTGTAAAAGAAAACCAAATTCGTAGCCCGCACAAGATAAAAGAGCCCTTTGTCCTCGGCGCGGCCATCGACCTAAAGAACTGTTTAGATCTGCTTGATCAAAGGCATTTAGATTTCCTAAGTGCGTCTTTTGAGCACATGAAGAAATCTCTTAAAGCACAGGGCAAAGTGCTTCCAAAGAATGGAAAGTTCTCAGCGAGAGACTTCGATTTCAAGAAGCGAGAGCTAGACTGCGCCACAATTAGATATGCCGTTGAGCTTGCCATTGAATGGGAAACCCCATTCGACTCTGTAAGAGCCGCCTTTCATGAGGGAGGGCGTCTTTACCCTGGGGCCGGCTTCAGTCGCCAAAGCCACATTCAAATCGCAATAATTAATCCTGACTGCATTAAAGGAATATTTATTCCTCGAGAGAAGGCTGGATCCGTATCAAGCAGCTAACCCATGGACTTTCAGGTGACCTACTAGGCAATCCAGAGAAGCCAACCTCCCATCGCAATTTATCTCAGCGGGATTTCAGAAATCAAAACCTTTTCAGCCGCATTCATAATTCCCGCTTTTTGCATCTCAAAAATCAATGCATCCTGAACAACATAAGAGTGATCGCAAGGCCCTACAATTATTCTGTTAAGCATGGAGTTCATTACAAGATCAGCAGCCCCACCCCTTACATCAGACAATACAAGCTTATGAACCATCTGAGGAACACCACCAATAACCTCAACATCCCTAACGACATTATTGCCTGACTCAAAAGAGGGGCAATATATAATCCTCCACTCATTCTCCTCCCTAAAGCCAGGATGCTTTATTGAAACAGCAGCGCAGCGCAGCATATGAAATAAATAATCCCTGAAATTATCCCTTCCAAATTCTTTAAATACATCCGAGTGATTTTTTATATTTTCAATAATCCGCCCAAGCCACTTATTTACATCCACTCCCTCCGCATAAAGAACTGGGGTAGAGAACACCCCGTAGGATTCATTTTCATCTAGAAAAACACTATTATTTAGTACAACTTCAACACCACACTTCCTTCCATATGCTCGCCACATGGAAAGCCTTCCACGACTGTCATCCGCTGGGCGCCTAGATACGCAAGCAATATATGTATTTTCCTTAAAGTGCTCACTCCAAGGGTCAAAATATGAAAGTACCTCACTCCATAATTCAGGAAAAATCTCATCAACAATAAGACCTGGCCTTAATGTCTCAATAGCAGATTTTATCAACCGAAGCCCATGATCAACTTCAGAAAAGTCATTCATCATGGATGCCTTACGCATCCATAACATTTTATTCCGCAATATTTGGACCGCCACATCTGCACTTGTATAGTGACCAAACAACAAGTCATCAGATCTGACCTTAGAGACTTCTTCGGTATAGTGAGGAAAAAGCAACTGCGATACTTGATTTCTTATTTCTTCCATAGAGCCCACTCAACCAAAGTGATACCGCCAACCATTTCTTGAGCAACGAACCTATAGACCTCCGGGTGATCTACTCGCGCCTCAACTCGACCTGCAACCCCTGCCCAAGCTCCTCCAAGAGCCTATCCTCTTCCCCAAGTGCTATCTGCAAATCAACAGCTCTACCTGTCAGCATCCAGCTTGCGTAGTGCGGTGAAAACTCGGCTAGCGCAGTCAACATTTCATGACTAGGTTGGGTGACCCTGTTGCACATGTTCTTCCATTTCCTGGCAGCGATACCTGTCCTTTCCTCCAGGTAAGCGTAGCGAGCATGAACTCTGACTGACGCATCAATCAGGCTGATCACCCTCTCTCTAAGTTCACTCATCGCTCAACACCTCGCACAAGAAATTTTCCTGCCCCTATTGACTCGTACCATTTTTTGGTACGAATATGATCGCACTAAAAAATGGTACGGGACTTCCCAGCGATCATGACAACCAACACGCCCAACATCAAGGTACGCAAGGCGGCAACGCCGGGCCAGCGCGCAGCGTCAGCGAGCACTGCCCCGGCGCTTGCCGACGGCGTACCCCACAGTGGGGCCGAGGGAGCGGCAGCCACCCCCATTGATAATATGGGGGTAACGGAACAGTTGGTTCAGCTCGTGATGTCCGATGGCGAGTTGAAAACAGTGGCCGTTCGAAGGCCTGTGACGGGACAGATAGCGGTTGTCGATCAGGTCAGTTTCACCTTTGGTCTTTCGACGCTGGATGTCCTTGGCTATGACCTCCTTGTCAGCCAAGACCAACAGGTAAGCCAGATCTCCCACCTACTCGAATCCATCTTTGGGTATGGCATCACCACTGAGCGCAACTCTGGCACCGACTTCTACAAGCGCTCATTCGAGCTGGGTCAGTTCGGCCAGGTCGGGATTGGCGGTCAGAACGAAACGGCGCTAGTCCATCTCTACGGGCTGGGTGCCCTAAAGGCAAAACATGGCTGGGAGCATCGTCTCTACGAGTTTCTGAGCTGCAAGGCTCATCGTCCCAAAATCACCCGTATCGACTTGGCTCATGACGACTTCTTGGGCGAGACGATTTCCGCAGATTGGGCGCTGGAGCAGTGGCAGGTTGGCGGCTTCACCTGGACAGGCCAAGCCCCGCAGGTTGAGCAAATCGGTAACTGGCTCAAGCCGTCGGGGAAGGGACGCACCTTCGCTGTTGGCGCGCGTGCCTCCGGCAAATATGCCCGCATCTATGAGAAGGGTCGTAAGGAAGGCTGCAGTGATAGTCCCTGGACTCGCTTCGAGGTTGAGCTGAAGTCCAAGGACCGCGTCATTCCGTTCGACTGCTTGCTGGATCCATCGGCCTACCTCGCAGGCACTTATCCCTGTGCTGAAAAACTGCATGAGCAGGCCGACCGCATCAAGACCGAGAAGAAAACGGCTGAGTACAACTTCGACAAGATGGTCGAGGTCTGCAAGACCCAAATGGGTCGTCAGCTTCGTTTCCTCTCCAACTACCTCAATGACAGTGATCAGGTGCTCAGCCTGGTCATGCACCCCGATCCCTTGGCTGTGCCGAAGCGCTTGGCCGGGATAACTGCAGGCATCAACACGATGCCGATATTCCTGCATCACCTGCCCGTCGACCGTCTCCGGCCGGAGCAGATCAACTTTGAGGTGAACTGAACATGCAATTCCAAACCCAGATGAAGATCGTTGGCGCCAAGTGCTCCAAGGGCGTGCTCGACAACGGTCAGGCCTATGACTCCACGACGTTGTTTGTCGAGGTTCCGCTCGATGACTCCAAGGGCAATGCCTGCGGCTTCTGCACGAGTGAATTCAAGTGGGGCACCAGCGACAACTACAAGTCGATCGAGGCCCAGAAGCTCCCGCTCACGGTCAACGCAACGCTGGAAATCGTCACCAGCGGCAAGCTGCAGAAGACCCAGCTCGTGGGCATCAAACTGAACGATAAGGCCGCCTGACATGTGGATCGTCCAGCTGACTGAGAACCACGAATTTCTCTGCCCATCGGCAGACGGTGACGTCACGTCAACGCCGTGGCTCCTGTCGGCTGGGGTTTTTGATTCGATGGAGGCGGCTTCCGACACAGCTGATTTCTACATCGGCGAAGGCCACTACGTGCTGATCGATGTCTTCAACTTCGAGCCGACTTACCAATGAAAACCATCACGGAAAAGCAGCTGCAAATCAGTGCCCTTCTGGGCGCTGTCAAATCGCTGCACTTCATCCGCTACGGCAAGGGTTGGTCAGTTTCTGTAGTGCTGGCCAAGCTTGATGAGAAGGCCGCTCTTGTCACACAAAAAAAGACTCTGCGTGTGTGGAAGAGCCTCGATCGAGCAATGAAGCACGTCACCAAATTTTACGCTCCAGCCTCGGGCCTTCTACTGGAGATCCGACTGTGAGCCAAACAAATACCACTGTTACTTGCATGCCCGGAACCAAGTGGACGGCACCGCTTTCCACGTCCACACCAGATCCCTGCCCAGATGGCCAGAAATTCACTGCGGTCAGCCTGACCACTTTGAACGGGCAAGAACTATCTCGACTCAGCGACGTAGAGAGCCGTATCGCTTCTATCGAAGCTTCCAACTCTGGCTCTACATCCATGCCAAGCAATCAAGAGATAGCGCTGGCGTTCTCAACCGCATTCTCGACGGTCTTGCTCTGCTTTCTGGTAGCGCGAGGGGTCGGAACCGTACTGAACATGATCCGCTCAGGGTGATGTCAGACCGCCCCGGCGGAACCGGGAAAACCCAACTACAAAGGTGAAAACAATGAAGAGCATCAACAAAAAGATCATCGCCCTTTCCGCCCTGCCGGCAGCCATGGCTGTCTCCATCCCGGCACACGCAGCCATCGATATGACCCCCATCACGGGCGCGTTCACCTCCAGCGAAGTCACTACTGGTGTCATGGCTGTCGGCGCCGTGCTCGCCGTGATCTACGTGTCGATCAAGGCTGCGAAGATCGTCCTCGGCATGATCCGCGGCGGCTGATAACAGCAAGGACAAAAGGCATGGGGCCCCATGCCTTTCTATCCAATACGAATTGAGGCCTCACTGATGATCACGTCCCTTATCCAACTCTTCGTCTTTGCCTGGGGCATGACCTGTGCTTGGGCTGTCATCAAAGGGCTTGAGTGATGGGAGTCATTCAACTTAGCACGGCCATACTGCTTGCAATCGCCACCTTCAGTGCCAATGCAGCTGCCGATGCTGCCCGCGTTGCACAAGCTGTATCAGGCTCCATCGAGTCAAAATTATTCACTCGTGGCTTTGCGGCAAACGATCCACGATTCGGAAGCACTGTCTTACGTTCAACCAGCGTTATTAGGGGCATAACTGCAGCCTCTAGCATTCCTGTGATCACTGCTGGCGCCATTACTGCGCCCGCCTGGATGACTGCATCCATGGTGCTTGCGACTGGTGCAGCTATTGGATACGCCGCAAGCGTCGGCGAGGACGCTCTCACGAATTGGTTGCTCAAAGAAAACGGCACAGTTGATGTAAATGGCAACCCCATGCCAATTGACCCATCCAACGGCATGACTTTTGGATCTGCCTATTGGTCAGTTGGTGATGGCATCACAACCCTCTACGGCGGAGATGGTTTCGCGGTTGCGCGACAGGCCTACTACAACATCAAGGCACGAGGTGGCATCACCAATCCCGCTGCGCCGAACTGCACACAAAACAACGCTACCCAGGTCACGTGCGGAAACTCCGTCGCTGTATTCCACTCATCAGGCTCCATCAACATGTGTGGCAAGGGCTACTTTTTTGCCAATGGGCAGTGCAATGCATACAACTACCCAGCCCCATCTTCTGTGCCATCACAAACCGGCCTGACACCTCAACAAGCGGTCAATTCACTACCAGCTGCAGACCTCTCAAAGACCCTAAACCCTGCATTCGTAGCCGCAGTAGCGAATGCCATTTGGTCTAAAGCAGCCATGGAGCCAGGCTTCGATGGCGTTCCGTTTTCACAGACAAGGCCAATCACAGCTCAAGATGTCAAAGCTTGGATGAATGCAAACCCAGGCTTGGCGCCTACTGTTGCCGACTTTGTCAGCCCAGCACCCTCTACGAGCCCAACGGCTTATACGCTCCCGGGCACAGCGACCGCCGCGACCCCACAGCCGATCAACCCCAACGCATCTCAGGCCCCGGTCAATTTAGGGCCTGACCCTGTGGTAGGTGCACCTAACGTCGATGCTCCGCCGTCTGCACAAGACATTCTTTCTCCGGCGCTCAACCTCATGCCTGACCTGCGCAATCTAGACCTGCAGGAGTCCGAGGCTCCCTGCCCCAAGCCTGTGTTGCATGTTTTCAACTCGGAAATTGAGTTCTCGATGCATTGCACTCTTCTGGAAGAAGGGCACATCAAAGAAGTCATTCAGTCATTCATGGGCCTTCTGTGGGCCCTCATCGCAGCACTTATTGTGCTCTCTGCTTGAGGTATATCTGCCCATGTTTGGCATCCTGCTTTCAGCCTTCAACACAGTTCTGGCATGGGTTTTCCAGTCATTCCTGGTCAAGTTCATCATCTTCTTTGCTCTGTACTTCGTTACGTCAGAGTTCTTCACTTTGATCGGGCCGCTACTGCCCACATCGGCCTCAATTTCAGGCCGATTCTCCGCACTTAATGACAGCACCCAATACTTCATGAGCGTGTTTCAGCTCTCTACAGGCATTCCGATAGTCATCTCGGCCTATGTCACTCGCTTCATCATCCGGCGACTCCCTGTGATCGGTTAAGACCATGCCAATCAATGCCTATACCGGCCTGATGGGCTCAGGTAAGTCCTACGAGTGCGTTGCGTCAGTCATCGTTCCTGCAATCAACCATGGCCGTCGGGTTGTCACGAACGTTGACGGCATCGACAGTGATGCAATCCGTGCATACTGCCATGAGAAATTCGGCACCGACCTCTCAGCGCTAGGCCATGTCGTGCACTGCCAGAATGACGATGTGCAGACGGCTAATTTCCTCCCGTACAGCCAGGAGAGCACAACCTTTTGCCAGCCCGGAGACATCATCTGTATAGATGAGGCATGGAGGTTTTGGGGCACCGATTGCAAGCTGCTCCCTGAGCACAAAATCTTCTTCCGGGAGCACCGACACTTCGTACACCCAGACACCAAAGTCTGTTGCGACCTCGTGTTGATGGTCCAAGACATTTCCGACCTCCATCGCGTTCTCAAAGTCGTCGTCGAACTCAACTTCAAGACGACAAAGATCAAATCTCTCGGCCTCAATAAGGTCTATCGGGTCGAGATGTGGGAGGGCCACAAGCAAGCCCTCAAGGGCCGTGTGAAAGTCCAAAACAAGAAATACAGCCCTGAGATTTTCCCCCTCTACTCCTCGTACTCAGGAGGCTCTGGCCAAGAGCTTCAGGTCGATTCCAGACAGAACATTCTGCGCAGCAAAGTGCTCTGGCTGTATGTGATCGCTCTCCTTGTGGCTGGCTCAATAGGGCTCACATTGGTCTACCGCTTTTTCAATAAACCATCTGTGACCAGTACTAACTCAGGCGCCACACCAACCAGCCCAGAAATGTCATCAAGTGTGGCAACCCCATCCCAGCCTACGGCTCCGCAACCATCCGAGACATGGCGTATCGCTGGCGTCTTGAAAACGGAAGACATCGTGATGGTGGCTCTCGTTGGCAGCAACGGAACGCTTCGGATGGAACACCCATCAAACTTCCAAAATAGTGGACTGCTCATGGTTGGAGAGCTCGATGGGAAAATCATCACAACATGGTCTGGCAATGGCTCTCAAGGCTCATTGCTGCCAGGAGGCCAGTGATGCTTCGGCTACTAGTCGCCATAACCCTTACAGTTTTCTCTATGGGCGCTGCCGCCAACACCAAGCTCGACTTTAAAGGCATCACCGTCGCAAGCGCTGTACAGGTGATCTACGCAGAGACGCTGAAAAGCTCATTCGTTATCGCCCCGGAACTACTAGCCGATAGCCGCACCGTATCCTTCCGTCATGAAGCCAGCCAAGGTCGCTTAAAGCCATTCTTGGTGTCTTTCCTCGACTCCCTTGGCTATTCGGTAGAAGCGCGAAACGGCATCGATTTCATCAGCAAGAAGAAGGCTGTCGATGGCCTCCATTCAAGTGATGAAGACTTTCTCTATCTTCCCAAGTACCGCAATGTTTCATACATGGCCCGTTTGCTTCAGCCAGTGTTCTCCGGACACTTTGCAGTGAGCAGACAGGTAAGAGCATCACCAGGTGCTTCTCCTAATCAGAACGTTCCTGATGACTCTGCAGCCTCCATGATTGACCAGGACACTGATGCTCTCCTGTTTTCTGGCTCGCGAGCAGAGATCGTAAAGCTTAAAGGCCTCCTAAGGGATATAGACCGCCCGATGGGCGAAGTTACTGTGCACGGCATGGTTTATGAGGTCAGTACATCACGTAAAGATGGGTCTGCACTCAAGCTCGCGGCCGAGCTTTTGAACGGGAAGCTCTCACTCGGTCTAGGCTCCTCACTTGCTGCCCCAGAAGCCCTCATTAACCTCAAGGGAGCATCTTTTGATGCGGTCATCACGGCTCTTAGCGGTGACGCCAGGTTCAATGCCGTGTCTTCGCCATCACTACGAATCAGGTCAGGTGAAACGGGACATTTCTCAGTAGGACAAGAAGTCCCTGTCCTCGGTGCGCTGTCATACCCGCAAGGCTCATCACAGCCAATCCAGTCCGTCGAATATCGGTCAAGTGGCGTCATCTTCGATGTCAAACCTGAAGTACGAGAGCGAGTCGTAGACCTCCGCATCTCTCAGCAACTATCGAATTTCGTGCGCACAGAAACCGGCGTGAATGGCTCTCCGACATTGACGAAAAGAGCCGTAGAGACATCTGTCTCCATGGCAGATGGAGACCTGATCCTACTTGGTGGCCTTGCTGAGACAAAAGACACCAGCAGCTCGACCAATGTACCGCTGCTCTCGTGGATCGGCAGCAAGCAGTCAGAAAAGTCTCGATCGGAAATTTTGCTGATCTTGCAGCTTCGCAAGATGTAGCTGACGTGCACCAGTCAAGGGTCGTGGAATAAATGGGGGAAGCCCGAAGGGGGCACCGTTTATGCCGCGAAAGCCCTTGTACTGCCAAAGACTAAAAGAGCCTTGCCGCAAGGGTGGAGACAGTCGTCGCCACCCTCTGCCCAGCCGGCGAGGCGTGCTGTTGAAGAGGGGAACATGGTATTGAGCAAGCAGGAACTGCGAGAGCTAACAGGACGTGCGCGTCACCGTGAGCAGCAGGAATGGTTACGGCAGCAGCGCATTCCGTTTCTTGTCGGAGCTGATGGCGTACCCAAGGTTTTGCGAGCAACGCTGGCAGCCATTCTTGGCGCACCGCCCATTTTGGAAGCGTCACGCGGCCCCAGATTAAGGCTTGGCGCCTGATCAATGCGACCGCGCAAGAAAGATCGCCACCTACCCGCTCGTGTGTACTTCAAGCACGGGGCGTACTGGTATGTCGAAAAGAACAAATGGGAAAAGCTGGCAGCTGAACTGCCTGCTGCTCTTCAGCGCTATGCCGAAATCATCGACACAAATTACCGGGGCGGGATGGCCGAACTGATCGACCAAGTGCTTGCGCACATCGAGCCAAAGCTGAAACCAAACACTGTCGCCCAGTACCGCATTGCTGCCAGCAAGCTCAAGCCCATCCTTGTTGAGTTCGCACCCAATCAGGTGATGCAGAGACACATCGCTGAAATCAAGACCAGCATGGCTGGCACGCCCAACATGGCGAACAGATGCTTGAGCTTTCTGCGCACTGTCTTTGCCTACGCTGTCGAGTGGCAACTGTGTGATAACAACCCTTGCATCGGCATCCGTCGCCACCAAGAGGCCAAACGCGATCGCTACATGAGCGACGAAGAGTTTGTGGCAATCCGGACTGCAGCCAAGCACAAGGCCATTCCAGCCATCATGGATCTTTGCTATCTGACCGGCCAACGTATTGGTGATGTCCTAGCGATCAAGAACACCGACATAACCGAACACGGCATCCACTTCGTCCAAGAGAAGACCGGTGCAAAGTTGACTGTCTCGATGACCACCGCTCTCGAGCTTGTCATCCAGGAGGCCAGAGCGGCACATCCACCACTCAAGCTTGCAAGCTCGCCCTTGCTCTACACGCGAGGTGGAAAGCCATACAGCTACGGCACAATCAAGGATGCCTACGAACGCGCCAAAGTAGCCGCTCAAGTCGAGGGCGTCACCATCCATGACATCCGTGCAAAAAGCCTCACTGATGCCGACCAGCAAGGACACGACGCCCAAAAGCTCGGCGGACATAGCAATCGTAAGATGACCGAGCGCTACATTCGACTTCGGCGCTCATTGATCGCCTCCGGCCCAAACCATCGAGCCGGCACTTCAAGTAATATCGACACAACACAAAAGCCTTGATCACTGCCTGGGGCATCAATGAAAACTCGCTATGAACGTTGCGTCGAATACGAGTGTGCCCAGGAACTGTTCAACCAGCTAAGGGCAGCTCGCTCTGCGTGGATGCACACTGAGGAGCAGAAGCCCAATCCCTCTGCTGCTCAAATTGAGACTTGGCATCAAGAGGCTGCCGCCCTTTATCAGGAGCAGAGCACCTTGGATGCCAGCGATGATGAAGCTGTTGCTACAGCCATTCTCAAGTGCAGTTCAGCACTGCAAGACATGCGAGAAAACGCGCTCTGATCAAGCATCAGAGCCCATAAGTATTAGACAGTCTAAAGACACAACGAATTGACACCCAAAGAAAACAACAACTTAGATCACACCCCGATGATGCAGCAGTATCTCCGCATCAAGGCCGAGCACCCGGATGAGCTGGTGTTCTACCGCATGGGAGATTTCTACGAACTTTTCTTCGATGATGCCCGCAAGGCCTCGCGACTGCTCGACATCACGCTGACCCAGCGCGGCCGTTCGGCCGGAGAGCCCATCGCCATGGCCGGCATTCCCTACCATGCCGCCGAAAACTACATCGGTCGTCTGATCCGTCAGGGCGAATCGGTGGTGATCTGCGAGCAGGTCGGCGAGCCCGGTGCGCAAAAAGGACCCATGGAGCGTCAGGTCGCGCGCGTGGTCACCCCCGGCACGGTCAGCGATGAAGCGTTTCTGGAGGAACGCCGCGATACCCTGCTGGCCGCCATCTGCAGCCTCCGGGGCCTCTGGGGTCTGGCCACGCTGGACATGGCCAGCGGTCGCTTCCGTGTGCAGGAGCTGGGTTCGGTCGAACTGCTTCAGGCCGAACTGGCCCGTCTCAACCCGGCCGAGCTGCTGTTTCCCGAAGATGCCTCCTGGCGCGACCTGCTGGAAGGCCAGCGCGGCCTGCGCCCGCGCATGCCCTGGCATTTCGAGTTCGAGAGTGCGCACCGCCTGCTCTGCCAGCAGTTCGATGTGCACGATCTGCAGGGCTATGGCTGCGAACAGATGCCAGCCGCCGTCACCGCCGCCGGCGCCCTCCTCGGCTATGCCCGCGAAACCCAGCGCTCGACACTGCCGCACCTGCGTGGCATCAGCATCGACAATGCCCGCGACACCCTGCAGATGGATGCCGCCACCCGCCGCAACCTGGAGCTGACCCAGAACCTGCAAGGCGAGCATCAGGCGACACTGGCTGCCGTCATTGACCAGACCCGCTCACCCATGGGCAGCCGCCTGCTGCGGCGCTGGCTGCACCAGCCCATCCGTGATCAGAAAATCCTGCGTGCACGCCAGCAGGCCATCGCTGAACTCCTCGGCGAGCTGGCCTGGGACAACATCGGTGACTGGCTTGGCAGTGTCGGCGATGGCGAGCGCATCCTCGCCCGCATCGCCCTGCGCACCGCCCGTCCGCGAGATCTCGCCCGCCTGCGCGACCTGCTCGCCCTGCTGCCGGCGCTAAGCGGCTGGCTGCTGCCACGAGAATCGCTGCGCCTGCGTGAGCTGCGCGAACACATCCGACCCTTCCCCGCGCTGGCCGAGACCCTGCGTCTTGCCATTGTTGAGGCGCCGCCGGTGGTTCTGCGCGATGGCGGCGTCATCGCCGCAGGCTTTGATGGCGAACTGGACGAGTTGCGCGGCATCAGCACCAACGCTGGCGACTACTTGCTGGCGCTGGAAGCCCAGGAGCGCGAACGCAGTGGTATCGCCGGTCTCAAGATCGGCTACAACCGGGTCAGCGGCTACTACTTCGAGCTCTCGCGCAGTCAGGCCGACCAAGCCCCGGCACATTTCATCCGGCGTCAGACCCTGAAGCATGCCGAGCGTTACATCACGCCCGAGCTCAAGGCATTCGAGGACAAGGCGCTGTCCGCCTCAGCGCGAGCCCTGGCGCGCGAAAAGCAGATCTACGAAAACCTGCTCGATACCGTGCTGGATGAGCTGACGCCGCTGCAAAGCCTGTGCGAAGCGCTGGCCGAGCTTGATGTGCTGACCTGTCTCGGCGAGCGTGCGGAAACCCTGAACTGGGTCTGTCCGCAGCTGGTTGACGAGGCAGGCATCCACCTTGTCGAAGGTCGCCATCCAGTGGTCGAACGCATGCTCACGCAACCGTTCACGGCCAACGACCTCGCCCTGGCCGGCGAACGGCGCATGCTGGTGATCACCGGCCCCAACATGGGCGGTAAATCGACCTACATGCGCCAGACCGCGCTCATCGTACTGCTGGCCCACATCGGCAGCCATGTACCCGCCAGCGCCGCCGTGATCGGCCCGGTCGACCGTATCTTCACCCGTATTGGCTCCTCGGATGACCTCGCCTCCGGCCGCTCAACCTTCATGGTGGAAATGACCGAAGCCGCCAACATCCTGCACAACGCCACGCCGGACAGTCTGGTCATCATGGATGAGATCGGGCGTGGCACCAGCACCTTTGACGGCCTGTCACTGGCCTGGGCGGCAGCGGAATACCTCGCCAGCGAAAAACGCGCCATGACCTTGTTCGCCACGCACTACTTCGAGCTCACGGCACTGGCCGAACAGCTCGACGGCGTCGCCAACGTGCACCTCTCGGCGGTTGAGCATGAGGGCCGGGTGGTCTTCCTGCACAGCGTCAAAGAGGGGCCGGCCAGCCAAAGTTACGGCCTACAGGTCGCCCAGCTCGCCGGCATCCCGCAGGCGGTGATCGTGGCTGCCCGCCAGAAACTTCAGCAGCTGGAGCTGCAGAGCATCAGCACGACGCTGCCGACAGCCGCCGCCAGCAGCGGTCGCGGCAAGCCGGCACGTGCGCTGGCAGCCAGTCCGCAGCCGGATCTGTTCGCGACCCGCAGCCCCAGTGAAGTCGAGCTGCATCTGCGTGATGTTGACCCGGACGGCCTGACGCCGCGTCAGGCGCACGAGCTGCTGTATGCACTTAAAAGGCTGCTTTGAGTCACTTTTGATCAGTCCTGCTGATGCTGATCAGCAGGACTCTTCAATTGCCAGACTAACCTTGCGGGATTAGACTAGCCGCCGATCTGAAACAGGCTTCCGGGGTCTCTCAAACATGGCTTTCGTCGTTACCGAAAACTGCATCAAGTGCAAATACCAGGACTGTGTTGAAGTCTGCCCGGTGGACTGCTTCTATGAGGGTCCGAACTTTCTGGTGATTCACCCGGACGAGTGCATCGACTGCGCGCTCTGCGAACCGGAATGCCCGGCCAATGCCATTTTCTCGGAAGACGAAGTCCCGGCTGACCAGAAAGCATTCATCAAGCTCAATGCCGAACTGGCTGAAGTCTGGCCCAACATCACCCAGATCGGCGAGCGTCCGGCTGATGGCAAGGAATGGGATGGCGTGAAGGGTAAAATGCAGTACCTGGAACGCTGATCAGCGCGCGGGCAGCTGCTGATGGCAGCTCACCGCGCACCGTGATCAAGCAACAAAAAAGGGGCCAGAGGCCCCTTTTTTGTTGTCGACACCTGCGCCTCCTGCAATCCCTGGCATCGACGGCATCCTTGTCCTCTTCCCTGAGCCAAGGCATCCGCTGCCTTGCCTCCTGCTCTGCCATCCTCCCTGCAGAATCGACCGCATCCTGCGATCCGCCACCTTGGCTTGCTTTCCAATCTAGCGTTTCTGGCAGAAACAGCAACCCGCCCCACCGCCGGATCACTTCATCAAAATCACACCAAATCATTGAATTAAAACAAGATAAAAACAAAAAGACAGAGATCGCTGACAATCTCGGGAGGAAATTCGGGAAAAGCTGACACGGTTTGTAGGGAAAATCCTACGCAAAAAAAAAGGCCCGCATCATGCAAGCCTGTAATGACCATGAACACACCGGTTCGCAGCTGTCTTGCTGTTAAAGACGCACAAGACATGTGATCGTTGACAGCAGAATCAGACAGTTCGGTAAACGCGACAAGGCGATCTCTGTCTGAACTGTGTTATCCAATGTAATCACAGGCCGGGCTGACGCTGGGCAGGCCAGCGCATGACAAACCGGGCACCACCCAGCGCCTCGCTGCGACTGACGACAATGGTGCCGCCGAACCAGAAGACAATGCGACTGACAATCGACAGGCCCAGGCCGTAACCACCGGTACTGCGCGTACGACTGTCATCGAGCCGCGTGAAAGGCTCGAAAATGCGCTCGCGACTTTCCTCCGGAATACCGGGGCCGTCATCCTCCACGACCAGCTCGGCCCAGCCATTGCTCTCGCGCACACTTACCTGCACCGTGGTGTCGGCATAGCGCAGGCCATTGCCCACCAGATTCTGGATGATGCGGTGCAGATAGCGAGGCACCGCCTCGACCACCAGACCCGGCTGCCCGGAAGTCATGAGGCGCACCGGCTTGCGCAAGGCATCCGTTTCACGCTGGATGCGCGCCAGCATCTCGGTCATGTCGACCGGTTCGAAATCGAGGGCAGGCCGGCCCTGTTCAAGATTGGCATAGGTCAGAATTTCATCAATCAGCTGATTGAGCTGGCTGATGTCCTCATCCAGCAGTTCCAGCTGGGCCTGACGATCTTCAGGCTCCGGAGAGTCCGCCATCATTTCCATGCCGAAGCGCAAACGGGCCAGCGGCGTACGCAACTCGTGCGAAACCGCCTGCGTCAATTCCCGCTGCGAATCCAGCAAGCGCTGGATATGGCCAGCCATCTGATTGAGCGTTTCAGCCAGGCGAGCGATTTCGTCACCGCCGGTGACCTCGGCGCGTGCTGACAGATCGCCTTCCCGCAAACGCTGCACGGTGCCCTCGACGGTCAGAAGCTTGACCTCCAGGGCATGGATGACCACATAAGAACCCAGCGTGATGAACAGCAGCGCCAGCACCGATGCCAGCAACAACCACTGCATCGGCAGGCGTTCGAAAAGATCAAACGGCCCGAGCACCAACAGCTTGCCGGGATCCGATTGACTGGGCGCAATCACGGTGATGGAAGAGCGCCCCGCCGACGACAGTTCGCGGAAGGTGACCACCACCTCATCCTGGCTCAGTCGCAGACGCTGGTCACGATCCAGCTTGACCTGATCCGCCGGCAGCAGCGCCATGGGAAAGCCGACAAAAGGCGCCAGCGTGTGCAGACGCACGGCTTCCTGTCCGGGGTAGTTGGCAAGGTCTTCAAGATAGAAATTGGCCGCGGCGCGCGCCTGCTGCTCGCCGATGCCCGCCATTTCCGAAGCGATGTACAGCAACCTGCCCGGCAGCGGCACACGAATGAAGATACGGCTGGCTTCCAACGTCGAGCCCAGACGCACCACCGCGTAGCCCTGCTCAAGGCGAGCCTGCTCACGCCGGGTGGGTTCGAATGGCAGGCGCGTCAGCAGGCGCAGGGGGGCACCGAGCAGCTGCTCGGCGTCCTGCAGCCAGAGCTCCCGGCTGGACTCTTCCTGGCGCGCCACCGCAATGGCGGTGATGTGAAAGAGCGCCGTCGACATGCGCTCCGTATAGTTCTGGGCCCGCTCGGCATTCACATAGCGCAGAACACCATAGGTGCACAGGCTGACTGTGATGACCACCAGCAGAATGCCGCCATAGATGCTGACAAAAATGCTCTTGGGCCGGAAAACCCGGAGCATTAGCCGTTGCCGCTGTCTTTGACGAACAGGTAACCCTTGCTGCGCACGGTCTTGATGATGCGGGGACTGTCCGGGTCATCGCCGATCTTCGGACGGATGCGTGAAATGCGCACGTCGATCGAGCGATCCTGCCCGTCATACTCGATCCCGCGCAGCTTGGAGAAAATGTCCTCGCGCGACAGGGTCTTGCCGGCATGAGACGCCAGCAGCCAGAGCAGATCGTATTCGGCGCTGGTAAAGTCCACCGGGGCGCCGGCCAGCGTGACCGAGCGGGCACCATTGTCGATCACCAGATCACCGAAGATCAGACGCTGGGCGCCACTGCTGTCGGTGGTCTCACCACGACGGAGCTGAGCCCGGATGCGGGCCAGCAGCACACGCGGCTGCACCGGCTTGGGCACGTAGTCATCGGCACCCATTTCGAGACCGAGCACCTGATCCATGTCATCAGTGCGCGCGGTCAGCATGATGATCGGCTGATGGTACTGACTGCGCACTTCCCGGCAGACGGTCAGGCCGTCGGCCCCCGGCAGCATGATGTCGAGCACGACCAGATCCGGTTGCTCATCGATAATGCGGCGGATGGCGCGCTGGCCGTCGCCCTCGATGCTGACCTCGAGACCATTGCGAATCAGGTACTCCTGGGTCAGTTCTGCCAGGCGCTGGTCATCCTCTACGATCAGGATTCGCGGAGGCGCTTCATGAGATGCCATGCACATGCTCCCTCTTTCTGCTGTAGCAGCAAAAGCTGCTGCGTGTCTTATTCTTGGCGTGCCGGAACCGGCAACTGGCTGACATCATACGGGATATGCCCGATTCCACCCAAGCAGCTCATCATTATCTTTCCCGGACACAATATCTAGTATTTTCACGCAAGTGTCTGATGGTCCGGAAAAAGTCTGTCTTATCCCCAGAAAAGCCCACTGACTACCCACAACTTATCCACAGATTTGAAATTTGTCCGGCAGACAACAATCCGCTATCTTGTAGCACCACCCCCCTGCAAAACACAACATGTAGCGTAATCCTGAAAAAATTGCTGGACAGATGCCCTGAAGCTGCCATAGTTATGCACATGAGAAAAGCAGCGGCATCCTGACCGGAATACCGCATCGTGACAGCCGGCAACGACTGTCTGATAACACAACATCTAGTACATGACCGCTCGAAAATTGGTCATTTTCAGACGACACCCCTGCTGTCGTCCCAGCGCGCCGAGGACCCTATGCAAACCGATATCTTTGCCGAAGCCACCACCACCACCCCGAAAGCCCCCGAAAACCTGCAGGCGACCGCACCCGGTCAGCTGCGCGTGATCAAGCGCAACGGCACGGTGGTCAGCTATGACGACAGCAAGATCGCTCTCGCCATCAGCAAGGCTTTCCTCGCGCTCGAAGGCAGTGCCGCTGCCAGCTCCAGCCGTATCCACGAGACCGTGGCGCAGCTCACCACCATGGTCAGCAACACCTTCAAGCGGCGCATGCCCACCGGCGGCATGGTCCATATCGAGGAAATCCAGGATCAGGTCGAACTCGCCCTGATGCGCTCCGGCGAGCAGAAAATCGCACGCGCCTATGTGATCTATCGCGATGAGCGCAGCCGCGCCCGCGAAGTCCACACCCCGGCAGCGACCCGTCACCATCCGACCCTGCATGTGCTGAAGGCTGACGGCAGCCGCGAGCTGCTTGACCTGGGACGTCTCGAAGGCCTGGTCATCGATGCCTGCGAAGGTCTGAAAGGCGTCGAGGCCACCGCCATTGTCGAAGACACCCTGCGCAACCTCTATGACGGCGCCCGCGAAGCCGACATCAACAATGTGCTGGTGATGTGCGCCCGTGTGATGCTGGAGCAGGAACCGAACTACACCTACGTCACAGCCCGTCTGCTGCTCGACCACCTGCGCGCCGAGGGCCTGTCCTTCATGGGCATCGCCGAAAGCGCCACCCAGGCCGACATGAGCACGTACTATCCGCAGGCACTGCCGGTCTACATCGCGCGCGGCATCGAGCTTGAACTGCTGGATCCGGCCCTGGCCGGCTTTGACCTGGCCCGTCTCGGCGCCGCGCTCAGGCCGGACCGTGATTTCCAGTTCACCTATCTGGGCCTGCAGACCCTCTACGACCGCTACTTCCTGCACAGCAACGACATCCGTTTCGAACTGCCGCAGATTTTCTTCATGCGCGTCGCCATGGGCCTGGCCCTGCGCGAAACAGGTGACCGCGAAGCCCGCGCCATCGAGTTCTACGACCTGATGTCGAGCTTTGATTACATGGCCTCGACGCCGACGCTGTTCAATGCCGGCACCCTGCGTCCGCAGCTGTCCTCCTGCTACCTGACCACCGTTCCCGATGATCTGCACGGTATCTACGGTGCCATCCAGGACAATGCCATGCTGTCCAAGTGGGCCGGCGGCCTCGGCAACGACTGGACCCCGGTGCGTGCGCTGGGCGCCTACATCAAGGGCACCAACGGCAAGTCGCAGGGCGTGGTGCCCTTCCTCAAGGTCGCCAACGATACTGCGGTCGCGGTCAACCAGGGCGGCAAGCGCAAGGGCGCGGTCTGCGCCTACCTGGAAACCTGGCATCTCGACATCGAAGAGTTCGTCGAACTGCGCAAGAACACGGGCGATGACCGTCGCCGCACGCACGACATGAACACCGCCAACTGGGTGCCCGACCTGTTCATGAAGCGTGTCTTCGACAACGGCACCTGGACCCTGTTCTCGCCGTCCGACGTGCCCGATCTGCATGACCTCTACGGTCGCGCCTTCGAACAGCGCTACAGCGAATACGAAGCCATGTGCGACCGCGGCGAAATGCGCCTGTACAAGCGCGTCCAGGCCCAGGACCTGTGGCGCAAGATGCTGTCCATGCTGTTCGAGACCGGTCACCCCTGGATCACCTTCAAGGACGTCTGCAACCTGCGCTCGCCGCAGCAGCACGTCGGTGTCGTGCACTCCTCGAACCTGTGCACGGAAATCACGCTCAACACCAGCAAGGACGAGATCGCGGTCTGCAACCTGGGCTCGGTCAACCTGGTCAACCACGTCACCGCCGCCGGCCTCGACCAGGACAAGCTGCGCCGTACCGTGCGCACAGCTGTCCGCATGCTCGACAACGTGATCGACATCAACTACTACGCTGTCGAAGCGGCCCGCACCTCGAACCTGCGTCATCGCCCGGTCGGCCTCGGCATCATGGGCTTCCAGGATTCGCTTTATGTGCAGAAGCTGGCCTATGCCAGCAATGACGCCGTGGTCTTCGCCGACCGCTCGATGGAAGCCATCAGCTACTATGCCATCGAGGCCTCCTGCGAACTGGCTGCCGAACGCGGACGCTACTCCAGCTTCGACGGTTCGCTGTGGAGCCGCGGCATTCTGCCGATCGATTCGCTGTGGGCCATTGCCGAGCACCGCGGTCCGCAGTACGTCGAAGTCGACTTCAGCCAGACCCTGGACTGGGCCACGCTGCGCGAACAGGTCAAGACCGTCGGCATGCGCAACTCCAACGTCATGGCCATCGCCCCGACCGCGACCATCTCGAACATCTGCGGCGTATCGCAGTCGATCGAGCCGACCTACCAGAACCTGTACGTGAAATCGAACCTGTCCGGCGAGTTCACCGTGGTCAACCCGTACCTGGTGCACGAACTCAAGGATCGCGGCCTCTGGGATGCGGTCATGGTCAACGACCTCAAGTACTACGAAGGCTCGGTGCAGAAGCTCGACCGCATTCCGGCCGACATGAAGGCCATCTACGCCACCGCGTTCGAGATCGAGCCGCGCTGGCTGGTGGACTCGGGCGCGCGTCGCCAGAAGTGGATCGACCAGGCGCAGTCGCTCAACCTGTACATCGCCGAAGCCTCGGGCAAGAAGCTCGACATCACCTACCGCATGGCGTGGTACCGTGGCCTCAAGACCACCTACTACCTCCGCGCCATGGGCGCCACCGCCGCCGAAAAGTCGACCGTCTCCGACGGCGCGCTGAACGCGGTGAAGGCACAGATCGAAGAAATGGTGGAAGCGGCGCCGATCCCCAAGGCCTGCTCCATCGACAACCCGGACTGCGAGGCCTGCCAGTAGAAATAAGAAAGCCCGCTTGTGCTGTAACACAAGCGGGCTTAGATCTCCCAAAGGCGGCCGAAGCACGTCACCGGGAGGCCAGATCCGAAGACCGATAGCCAGCGCATATTCGCGCGTTCTTTGGAATGGTGTCAACTTGCTTCGAAGTGATACGGAGACAATCATGAAGATTGGTCGTAACGCAGAAACTGGTCAGTTCGTGACCGTGGAAGAGGCAAAGAAGAAGCCTAAGACCCACGTCGTCGAAACGATTAAGCCTAACAGCAAGAAGAAGTAAAGACAGACGCACTGCGCACATGGACGTGCCGCCATACATTGTTCTACTCGCTTAAAACATTGCTTATGTTCTTTATGCTTGAGATGGGCTCCAAAGAAGAAACTCAAATCAGAACTGTCATCCAAATATAGAAACAGAGAGCACAAAATGATTAGCTGGGACGACTTCAATGCAGACGAGAACCCCACCCCGAAAGCACCGGCTGCGCCGGCAGGAGCTGCGCCGTCAGCTCCGAGCCTCGCAGCTGCGCCGGCACCAGCAGTGGTACCTGCTCCGGCAACCACAGCAGGACCTGCAGTTCGTGGACTTGAGGCCCCTGCTGCCATAGTCGATGCCGCCATTCAGCGCGTCAGCGCGGATGTGCGCACCGAACAGGAAGGCTCGGCCCTTGAGCGCGCGGCGGCTGCCCTCGCCCAGCTCGATGCGGCCCCGGGCCTGGAAGAGCTGGAAATGGGTGCCGGCCGCATCCAGGTCGACGACAAGCGCATGATCAACTGCCGCGCCGACCTCAACCAGCTGGTGCCGTTCAAGTACGAATGGGCCTGGCAGAAGTACCTCGACGGCTGCGCCAACCACTGGATGCCGCAGGAAGTGAACATGTCCAAGGACGTGTCCATGTGGAAGGGCAATGACGGTCAGCTGACCGAAGATGAGCGCACCATCGTGATGCGCAGTCTGGGCTTCTTCTCCACCGCCGACTCGCTGGTGGCGAACAATCTGGTGCTGGCCATCTACCGCCTGATCACCAACCCGGAATGCCGTCAGTACATCCTGCGTCAGGCTTTCGAAGAAGCCATCCACACCCATGCCTACCAGTACTGCATCCAGTCGCTGGGCATCGATGAGGGTGAAGTCTTCAACATGTACCGCGAAGTGCCGAGCGTCGCCCGCAAGGCGGCCTGGGGACTGAAGTACACGCAGTCACTGAGCGACCCGACCTTCAAGACCGGTACGCCGGAGGCCGACCAGCGCCTGCTGCGCAACCTGATCGCGTTCTACTGCGTGCTCGAAGGCATGTTCTTCTACTGTGGCTTCACCCAGATTCTGTCCATGGGCCGCCGCAACAAGATGACCGGTGTCGCGGAACAGTTCCAGTACATCCTGCGCGACGAGTCCATGCACGTGAACTTCGGCATTGATGTCATCAACCAGATCAAGATCGAGAACCCGCACCTGTGGACCAAGGCTTTCCAGCTCGAAGCCACTCAGATGATCCTGGAAGGCACGCAGCTGGAAATCGAATATGCGCGTGACACCATGCCGCGCGGCGTACTCGGCATGAATGCCGCGATGATGGAAGAGTATCTGCAGTTCATCGCCAATCGCCGCCTTGTCCAGCTCGGTCTGCCGGAACAGTTCCCGGGTGTGAAGAATCCTTTCCCGTGGATGTCGGAAATCATGGACCTGCGCAAGGAAAAGAACTTCTTTGAAACCCGTGTCACCGAGTATCAGACCGGTGGCGCGCTGGCCTGGTAAGGACTGCTGCCATGTCAAGACGTTCGCTGGCTTTGCTGGCATTGATTGCGGTGGTTGCCGCCGCCTCCTTCTGGTGGCAGTCCGAACAGGCTGCCCGCCAGGGTGATGCGCTGGTGATACCCGCCAATGCCAGCCCTGCCGAAAAGCTGACGCTGACGCAGGAATCTGTGGATGCCCTGTCGGCCGAGAACGCCGACATGGCATCACGCATCAAGGATCTTGAAGCGCAGAGCAAGGATGCCGAGCGACTCATCCAGCTCAAGACCACTCGTCTGCAAAGTCTGGAAAAATCGGTAAACAATCAGTAAGTTGTGGAGCAGTTGCCGGGCTTGCGCCGCAAGCCCTTTCCCGCTCCGGACTCGACTGTGCCTCCAAGACTTTTGCGCCTGTCCGCACTGACCCTGACACTGGCCTTGCTGCCAGCCTGGTCAGGCGCGGCCGAACCGATTTCAGCCGCCAGCTGTCAACGCGTGGCAACCGGACCCGGGCCGGACGACATGGTGGTTCAGCCTGGCGCACCGTTGCGCCTCCTGATTTCCAGTCATGATCGCCGCAACTTCTCGCGCGCCGGCGAAATCTACGCCTACACGCCATCCAACAACCAGATGATCGTCATGACCCGCGTCGGCGAGCCCGAAGGCTTCCGTCTGCGCCCGCATGGCATGGACCTGGTCAATCGCAACGGCCGCTGGTGGCTGTATGTGGTCAGCCATGACCGCGAACTGGTCAGTGATCAGCATGCGCTGATGGTCTATGAAGTGCTCGGTGACACCCTGCGCTTCCAGCAACAGCTCACCACCCCGCTGTTGAGCGCGCCCAACGATGTCGCCGTGGCGGAGAACGGCGACATCTATGTGACCAATGAGCGCCAGGATGGTGCCAGCATCATCGAGTGGCTCTTCCTGCAGCGCAAAGCCAATGTCGTGGTCTATCGACCGGGCACCGGCTGGCAGCTCGCCGCCGGCGAGCTCGCGATTGCCAACGGCATCTATATTCAGGGCCGCACGGTCTGGGTGTCGCAGACCATCGGCGAGGGTCTGATGCGTTACACCCGCAAGCCCGACGGCACCCTGGGCCAGGGCGTGCAGATCACCAATCTCTCGCTGATTGACGGCCTCAGTCCGGGCCCGGGTGGCCGCCTGCTGGCGACATCCTATCCGTCACTGATCGGCCTCGGACTGCACTGGCAGCGCCAGCAGTCGCATGCCCGTACCGTGGTCTACGAGATCGATCCGCAGACACAAAATACACGGATGGTCTTCCAGGACAGCGGCCAGAACATCAACGCGGTCAGCAGTTCACAGCTGGCCGATGGCCGCCTCTACCTCGGCCAGCTTTTCGACCCCTTCATCCTGTCCTGTCCCTGGCCCAACAACGGCTGATGGCTGACCCGACGTCGGGTCAGCCGCCGTTGCCGACCGCTCAGAACCGGAAACGCGACAGATAGGCGCGTGATGCCGCCGATCCCTGGCTATCGACATGGGCATACTCCGGCTTGCGCACTTCGCTGCGCAATGCCATCAGCGTCTTGCGCGGCATGTCAGTGGCCACCAGATTGGCAATCCACAACGGCAAGGCGCCGCCCGGATGCGACTTGGTGGTGAGGGTGACTTCCGTATGCTCAGCATCCACCGCCCTGACCATCCACGAAGACTCCATGCGCGGAATGCGAACACAGCAGGATTGCGGCGCATAACGCTCCGGTTTGCCGATGGCCGAAATCACTATCGTGCCGTCAGCCTGCTGAACTGAACTGACCTGGACCACGGCATCGCGGTCACTGACCGGCCAGATGCCGGCAATCACCAGATAGCGGTATGTATCACTGCCCGGCAGATCAAGCTCGCGCGCAGCCTTCATGTGGAAAAACCAGTTCGGCAAATTGCCGGTATCAGCCAGCAGCGCCACCACCGAGCGGATGGGTGCCGACAGCGTCGTGACACCCCGGAATCCACGCAGCGCCTGACCCGGGATGTCCGCGGTGTAAACCGCGATCCCCTCCTTGCTGCTTTGCAACTGCCACTCACCGGCATGCGCCAGCGATCCCAACAGCCACATCACACCTGCCAGCCATGCTTTCATCGTGTCTCCTGTCTCTCTCGGCACCTGCAGAATCGGTCGCGAGTCTAGCGCATACGGAGCAGGGTCACGCTGCTTTTGCCTGCCCGCAGGAGTGGAGCATACTGATGGGTATGTTATTGTCTTGTTAATTCATCTGTCAGAGCGTTCACCATGCTGCGCACCTCCACCCTGCTTGCAGTCTCTTCCCTGGCCCTGCTGGCCTGTTCAGAGAGCCGGGCGCCGGAAGCAACACCTGTGCAACCGGTACGCGTCATCACCGCCGGTGCCGACAGCAACTCGGTGCGCATCGTGGCCACCGGCCTGGTCGGCAGCCAGGAGGAGGCCCGTCTCGGCTTCAAGACCGGTGGCGTGATCCGCAGCATCACGGTCGATGCCGGCGCCCGCGTCCGGCAAGGGCAGATTTTGGCCACATTGGACAACACTGAAATCGATGCACAGGTGCGGCAGGCCACGGAAAGCCTGGCCAAAGCCCGTCGTGACCGCGATCGTGCCGACAAGCTGTTCAGCCTGGGAGTGATCGCCGAACAGACCGCACAGGATGCACGCACCCAGCTTGCACTGGCGGAGGCGGCCCTGAGCAGTGCCCGCTTCAACCGCCAGCACGCCACCATCACCGCGCCCGGCAACGGCATCGTCCTGCAACGCCTGGCAGAGCCCCGCGAACTGGCCGCGCCGGGCGCCCCTATTCTGGTGGTCAGCCGCGACGACCGTGGCTGGGTTCTCCGCGTCGGCCTCGATGACAAAGCGGCAACCCGGGTCAGCATCGGCGATACCGCTGACATCCGGCTCAATGCCTATCCGACCCGCGTGATCACCAGCACTGTCCGTGAGATCGGCGGCGCCAGCGACCCGCGTACCGGCACAGTGACCGCCAAGCTCGGCCTGCCGGTGACCGCCGACCTGCACTATATCTCCGGGCAGACCGGCGAAGCCGCCATCATGCCCCGCGCGGCTGGCACCCGGCAGATCACGGTACCGCTGGGTGCCGTTCTGGAGGGCCATCAGGACAAGGCCACGCTGTATGTCGTCGGCCAGGACAACAAAGCGGCGCAACGCCGCGTCACGGTCGGTCGCATCCAGGATGACCGCGTAGAGATTCTCACCGGACTGCAGCCAGGCGAACGCGTGGTCAGCGAAGGGGCTGCCTGGCTGAATGCCGGCACACCCGTCCGTGTCCTGCCTTGATGGGAGCACGACATGCGCCTGGCTGCTTTTTCGGTACGTAACTTCCAATTCACCCTGGTCATGTTTTCGCTGCTCGCGATGCTTGGCTGGCACACCTGGAACAACATCCCGCGCGGTGAAGACCCGACTTTTCCGATTCCGGTGGTCACCGTGGTCGCCGTCTACCCCGGCGCAGATCCAGCCGACATGGAGAAGCTGGTCGCCGAACCGCTGGAAGATGCGATCAATCGTATCGATGACATCAAGAAAATCTGGAGCGACAGCGAGGATGGCCTGTCGGTGGTCCGTGTCGAGTTTGACTGGAGCAAAGATCCGGAAAAGAAGTACGACGAGGCATTGCGCGAGATCAATGCCGTGCGTGCCGAACTGCCCGCCGGCCTGCGCTCACTGGAGGTGATGAAGGCCAGCCCGGGCCTGGTCAACATCATGCAGCTCGCCCTGGTCGGCCCCAATGGCTCACCCCGCGTCATGCGCGAAATTGCCGAGAACCTCCAGGACAGACTGGAGCAGGTCAACGGCGTGCGTGATATCGAGCTGTGGGGCCTGCCCGAAGCCGAGGTCCAGGTATCACTCAACCTCGCCCGCCTCGCCCAACTGCAGGTGCCGGTGAGCCGCGTCGCACAGATTCTGCAAGGAGAGAACACCAATATTCCGGGCGGCGCCATCGAGACGGGCAGCCGGCGCTTCAACCTTCGCACCACCGGTAACTTCAAGAGTCTGGAAGAGATCGGCAATACCGTGATCGCCAGCACCGGGGCACAGATCCTGCGCCTCAAGGATGTCGCCGAGATCCGCTGGGACTACGCCGAAGAAACCCATCGCACCCGCTATCAGGGACGACAGGCGCTGTTCATCACCGCCAACATGAAGGACAACCAGAACATCTTCACGGTGCGCGACGGACTGATGCATGAAATCGACGGCTTCCGCCGGAGTCTGTCACCGGACTATCGTCTGGAGGTCGGCTTCGACCAGTCACAGAATGTTGATGCCCGCCTGAGCCGGCTCGCCACCGACTTCATGATCGCCATCGGCCTGGTGCTGCTGACCCTGCTGCCGCTCGGCCTGCGCGCGGCAGGCGTCGTCATGGTT
Source organism: uncultured Paraperlucidibaca sp. (assembly GCA_964511255.1). Classification (GTDB taxonomy): domain Bacteria; phylum Pseudomonadota; class Gammaproteobacteria; order Pseudomonadales; family Moraxellaceae; genus Perlucidibaca. Next base: position 77,663 of record CAZEEQ010000005.1, on the reverse strand, counting down.
TCCATTCCGCTGTCGATGGCCGTCGGCATGGCACTGCTCTACTTCAGCGGCTTCTCGCTCAACCAGCTCTCCATTGCCGGCTTCGTGCTGGCACTGGGCCTGCTGGTCGATGACTCCATCGTGGTGGTCGAGAACATTGCGCGTTTCCTGCGCCAGGGCTACAGCCGAACCCAGGCCGCGATCATGGCCACCCGCCAGATCTATCTCGCCGTTCTGGGCTGCACCGCGACCCTGCTGTTCGCATTCCTGCCGCTGTTCTTCCTGCCCGAAGGCGCCGGCAAGTTCATCCGCTCGCTGCCGGCCGCGGTGGCCTATACCGTACTGGCTTCACTGCTGGTGTCCTTTACCATCATTCCCTTCCTCGCCAGCCGCTGGCTGTCACCACAGGAAGCACCCGAAGGCAACCGACTGCTGCAGGCCGTGATGCGTGGCATCCATACAGTTTACCGGCCGCTGTTGCAGTGGGCGCTGACGCATCCGCGCAAGACCCTGGGCATGGCCGGTGCAGCCTTCGCCGGCACGCTGCTGCTGGTGCCGCTGCTCGGCGTCAGCTTGTTCCCCAATGCCGATGTGCCGCAGTTCATGGTCAGTGTCGAAACACCGGATGGCAGTTCGCTGGAAGAGACCGACAAGGCGGTGCGCCATGTCGAAAGCACCCTGCTGAAGCAGCCGGAGATCAGGGCTGTGTTCAGCAACACCGGCCGCGGCAATCCGCGCATTTTCTACAACGTGTTTCCGCGCGAGACGCGCGCGAACATCGGGGACCTGTACGTGCAGTTGCACACCTACGATGGCGAGCAGACGCCGGCTTTCTATCAGCGCCTGCGCCAGCAGTTCTCGGATTATCCCGGTGCCCGCATCATCGTGAAGCCGTTCGAGAATGGCCCGGCTATCGAGGCACCGATCGCCATCCGCATCATCGGCCCTGAAATCGATGAGCTTCGCCGCATCGCTCTGCGCATCGAAGGCATGCTGCAGACTCTCCCGGGCAGTCGTGATGTGGTCAATCAGGTGCGTCTCTTGCGCACTGATATCGACCTCGGCATCGACACCACCAAAGCCTCGCTCTATGGCATCAGCTCGCAGGAGGTTGACCGCACGGCCCGTCTGGCCATTGCCGGTGAAAGCATCGGCACCTTTCAGGAGGCCGATGGCGACAAATTCGATATTCGTCTGCGCCTGCCGCTGCAGGATGGTCATGCCCGCCTCGATGCGCTCGATCAGATCTATCTGAGCTCGGCCAGCGGGGCTGCCATACCGCTCAGTCAGTTGACCACACCAGCCTTTGTCGCGGCACCCAATAAAATTCCGCGCTATCAGCGCCAGCGGGCGGTCACGGTCACCGCCTATGTGCAGGATGGATTCAATACCGAGAAGGTCACGGCTGAGCTGGTCAGGAAAATGGATCAGATGCCCTGGCCCGAGGGTTACCACTACAAGGTTGCGGGTCAGGTGGAGGCGCGCCAGGAAAGCTTTGGCGGCATCGAGACTGCGGCGCTGGTGGCCGTATTCGGCATTCTCGCCGTGCTGATCCTGGAGTTCGGGAGCTTCAAGAGCACGGCCATCGTAGCCGGTGTGATTCCGCTCGGTATCATGGGCGGACTGATCGCCCTGTTCCTGGCCGGCCAATCAATCTCGTTCACCGCCATGATTGGTTTTATTGCGCTGATCGGCATCGAAATCAAGAACTCCATTCTGCTCGTCGACTTCACCCATCAGTTGCGACAACAGGGACGATCCCTCATGGAGGCCATTCAGGAAGCCGGCGAAATCCGTTTTCTGCCCATCCTGCTGACCTCGCTGACCGCCATCGGCGGACTCATGCCGTTGGCACTGCAGGGCTCGCCGCTCTACGCACCGCTGGCCTGGGTCATCATCGGCGGCCTGATTTCATCGACCTTTCTCGCGCGTCTGGTGACACCAGTGATGTATCTGCTGATGGCACCGCCGGTCGCCGAGGTGCGCACCGAACGCGAATCCCTGTAAAGGCCGGGATGTCATCGCCCCGAACCGGGTGTTCATCCGGCACTTCGTATCAGCAGGCCGGCGCGTATAATGCGCGGGCTTCGCCTACCAAGCGCCGGATGACGACCCTGCCATGACCCAGCAAAACCAGACCTCAGAATCGCCTGACGACGAGTATCCGCGCCGTTTTGCCGGCGTCGCCCGCGTCTACGGCGATGCCGCGCTGGCGCGCTTTCAATCGGCGCATGCCTTTGTGGTCGGACTCGGCGGGGTCGGCTCCTGGGTGGTCGAGGCACTGGCACGCCATGGTATCGGCCACATCACGCTGGTCGATCTGGATGTCGTGGTGGCATCCAATGTGAACCGGCAATTGCAGGCGCTGAGCTCAAATTTCGGTCGCGGCAAGGCTGATGTGCTGGCCGAGCGCATCCGCGACATCAATCCGCGCGTCGTGGTGACGGTCGTCGATGACTACCTGACCCGCGAGAATGCCCCGCTGCTGCTGGACCCGCAGCCCGACATGATTTTTGACTGCTGTGACGATGCCAAGGCCAAGCTGACCCTCGCCCTGCATGCCCGGCGTCATCGCAATGTGCTGGTGGTCTGCGGCGCTGCCGGCGGCAAGATGGATCCGACCCGTCTGGCCGTCGAAGATCTCGCCCGCACCGAGCAGGACCCTCTGCTGGCGCGTTTGCGCAAGCGCCTGCGCAAGCATCACGGCTATCCGGAGACGCCGGGCAAAAGCTTCGGGATAACCTGTATCTATTCCGACGAACCGATTACCGAGCCGCCCGGACTCTGCGACAGCAACGGCCTCCACTGCGCCGGCTACGGCTCGCTGGTGACCGTCACCGCCAGCATGGGTCTGCTCGCGGTCAGTACCGGCCTCGCCATGATGCTGCGCCGCAGCAAACGCACCTGAGCCGAAGCGCGGGCGTTGCCCCGAAATGACATGACCCGGCAAACAAAAAGGCCACCGGACTTGCGTCCGATGGCCTTTTTTAATGGCTGAGGGAGGTCACCAGCGGCTTAGTGACCGCCGCCGGTGACGCCCTTGACCATCTCTTCCAGCACCTTCTTGCCATCGCCGAAGATCATCATGGTCTTGTCGAGGTAGAACAGGTCATTGTCGAGGCCGGCGTAACCCGTCGCCATCGAGCGCTTGATCACCATGACGGTGCGCGCGCGGTGGGCTTCCAGAATCGGCATGCCGTAGATCGGGGAGCTCGGGTCATCCTTGGCGGCCGGATTGACGACGTCGTTGGCACCAATCACCAGCACCACGTCGGTCGACGCGAAATCGCTGTTGATCTCTTCCATTTCGCAGACGTCTTCGTACGGCACGTCAGCTTCCGCCAGCAGCACGTTCATGTGGCCGGGCATACGACCAGCCACCGGGTGGATGGCATAGCGCACGGTGACGCCCTTTTCCTTCAGCGCGTTCGCCAGTTCCTTGACCGCGTTCTGGGCACGGGCCTGAGCCAGGCCGTAGCCCGGCACGATGACGACGGAGTCGGCATTGGCCATCATGAAAGCCGCATCTTCGGCCGAACCGGACTTGTAGGTCTTCTCGGTACCATCGCCGGCGTCAGCCGCTGCACCCGCCGTGGCACCGAAGCCACCGAAGAGCACGTTCAACAGCGAACGGTTCATGGCGTTGCACATGACGTAGGACAGAATGGCACCCGACGAGCCCACCAGCGAACCCGCGATGATCAGCATCGGGTTGTTGAGGGTGAAGCCGATACCGGCAGCAGCCCAGCCCGAGAACGAGTTCAGCAGGGACACCACCACCGGCATGTCGCCGCCACCGATCGGGGCGATCCAGATGAAGCCGAAGGCCAGGGCCAGGGCGGTCATGACATAGAAGGCATTGAGGTCTTCGGTGGTGAAGTAGACCACGCCGAAACCGACCATGCCGAGGAACAGGGTGGCCTGCAGCGGCTTGACCCAAGCGCCCTTGACCGACTTTGCCCACTTCTTGGCAGCGAGCTTGCCATAGGCAAACACGGAAGCGGTGAAGGTGATGGCACCGACGAAGCAGCCCACGAACAGCTCGAAGCGATGCAGGGCATCGTGATGGACGCCTTCATGCAGCACGGCGGCGATCGCGATGCAGACAGCCGACAGACCGACCAGCGAATGCATCATGGCGACCGTTTCCGGCATCTGCGTCATCGGCACGGTACGTGCACGATAGAGGCCGATGGCAGCACCGGCCACCATGGCGCCGATGATGAGGCCGAGCACCGGGTTCGGCGCCACGAAGAACGTGGTCAGGATGGCCAGCGTCATGCCGATCATGCCGTAGCGGTTGCCCATGATCGCAGTCTTGGGACCGGACAGGCCACGCAGCGTCAGAATGAAGAGAACGGCGCCAACCAGGTAGAACCAGTCAGCGTATTGCGCAAAAGCATTCATTCAAGTAACTCCTTACTTCTTCTTTTTCTTGAACATATCAAGCATGCGTTCGGTGACGGCAAAGCCACCGAAGATGTTGATGCTGGCCAGGAAAACAGCGAAGGCACCCAGGATGCTGGTCGGGGTGATGGTCTGCAGGGCGGCCGGATCACTGCCGGTCGCCACGGTCTGCAGCATGGCGCCGACGATGATGATGCCCGAGAGCGCATTGGTCACGGCCATCAGCGGTGTATGCAGGGCCGGTGTCACACCCCAGACCACGTAATAGCCGACATAAATGGCCAGAACGAAGACCGTGAAGGTGCTGACAAAAGGCACGCTGGTCGTGTGCTCGACGAGCTGCGTGACCTGAGTGATGTTGACGATTTCTTCCATTTCAGGACTCCCGATCAGTTCGGCTTCTTGTAGATGATGGTGCCGGCATCGACGATCAGCGTCGGCTTGACCATGTCATCTTCGCGATTGAGCACAATCTTGCCGGCTTCCTTGTCGTACATGGGCGCGAGGAAGTTCAGCAGGTTGCGGGCGTAGAGCGCGGACGCTTCAGTAGCGACCAGGGCCGGGATGTTGCCGATGCCGACAATGCGGACACCGTTGTCGGTGATCGCGGTCTCGTCCAGCTTCGAACCTTCGACGTTGCCACCGGTGCTGACCGCCATGTCAATGATGATCGAACCCGGCTTCATCTTGGCAACCGTTTCAGCCTTGACCAGCACCGGGGCCTTGCGACCCGGGATCTGGGCGGTGGTGATGACGATGTTGGCGTTCGACACGGCCTTGTCGACGACAGCGGCCTGATCACGGATGTACTCCGGCGACGGCTGCCAGGCGTAACCGCCGGTGCCGAGGGCCTTGGCCTTCTCTTCATCGGACATCGGGACGTCCAGCCAGCGACCGCCCAGCGATTCCACCTGTTCCTTGGCCGCCGGACGCAGGTCGGAGGCTTCAACAACAGCACCCAGACGCTTGCCGGTCGCGATGGCCTGGAGGCCGGCGACGCCGACACCGAGGACCACGATACGGGCCGGCTTGATGGTACCGGCAGCGGTCATCATCATCGGGAAGAGACCGGCATATTCATTGGCGGCCAGCAGGACAGCCTTGTAGCCGGCCAGGTTGGCCTGCGACGACAGGATGTCGGAGCTCTGCGCGCGGGTGATACGCGGAATCAGTTCCATGGCGACGCAAGTCAGGCCCTGCGCGGCATAGGCGTCGAAATGCGGGTTCTGATGCGGGGCAAATGCGGCCAGAACAATGGCGCCCTGCTTCATCAGACCGGCTTCTTCGGCGGTCGGCGCAGCAACCTTGAGCACGAAATCGGCATTGGCCAGGGCATCGGCGGCAGTGGCCACGACCTTGGCACCAGCAGCTTCATACGCACTGTCGGTGGCACTCGCAGCCAGGCCGGCTCCGGATTGCACCACAACCTCACAGCCCAGGGCTGCAAACTTCTTCACGGTCTCCGGAGTCGCCGCAACGCGCGTCTCGCCAGCCAGAGTTTCCGCGGGGATACCAATCTGCATGGTCCGTCCTCTTCTATTACTGCCGTCAGCCCCGGATTGGGACGACAGCCACACGCACGGAGCCATTTTGGGCCCCGTGCAAACTGGCGGATTGTAAGTCATCCGTTACGACTTTTGTCGAGGGTTTATGGCAAATAAGTCATGCTTGTAATGACAGTTTGCTACCTCGGCGTACAAACAACTCAGGCTTCCGGACGCATATGCGGGAAGAGGATGACATCGCGAATGGACGGTGAGTCAGTGAACAGCATGACCAGACGGTCAATGCCGATACCCTCGCCTGCGGTCGGCGGCAGACCATATTCGAGCGCCCGGATGTAGTCGGCGTCGTAATGCATGGCCTCGTCATCGCCGGCATCCTTTTCGCGGACCTGCTGCATGAAGCGCTCGGCCTGATCTTCCGGGTCATTGAGCTCGGAGAAGCCATTGGCGATCTCGCGGCCGCCGATGAAGAACTCGAAACGATCGGTGATGAACTCGTTGTCGTCGTTGCGGCGAGCCAGCGGCGACACTTCGGCCGGATACTCGGTGATGAAGGTCGGCTGGCGCAGCTGCGTCTCCACCGTCTCCTCGAAGATCAGCGTGTGCAGCTTGCCAATGCCCCAGATCGACTTGACTTCCATCTTGAGCTGCTCGCGCACGACCTTCGCGGCCTGGTCGTAATCCCAGAGCTGCTCGCGGGTCAGGTGCGGGTTGTACTTGAGGATGGAATCGACCATCGACAGACGTTCGAACGTCGAGCCGAAGTCGAACACCTCGCCCTGATATGGCACCAGCGTCGAGCCCAGGATGTCCTGCGACAGCGTGCGCAGCATGTCTTCGGTGAGATCCATCAGGTCGCGGTAGTCCGCATAGGCCTGGTAGAACTCGATCATGGTGAATTCGGGATTGTGTCGCGCCGAGACGCCTTCGTTGCGGAAGTTGCGGTTGATCTCGAACACGCGCTCGAAGCCGCCGACGACCAGACGCTTGAGGTAGAGCTCGGGCGCGATGCGCAGAAACAGCGGCATGTCGAGCGCGTTGTGATGGGTATTGAACGGCTTGGCTGCAGCGCCACCCGGGATGACGTGCATCATCGGGGTTTCGACTTCCATGAAGTCGCGGCCGGCCATGAAGCGGCGCACGCCGTCGATGACCTGCGAGCGGATGCGGAAGGCACGGCGGGTGTCTTCGCTAACGATCAGGTCGACATAGCGCTGGCGATACTTCATTTCCTGGTCAGCCATGCCGTGGAACTTGTCCGGCAGCGGGCGCAGCCCCTTGGTCAGCAGGCGCAGACTTTCGACATGCAGCGACAGTTCGCCGGTCTTGGTCTTGAAGACATAACCGCTGGCGCCAAAGATGTCACCGAGGTCGGACTGCTTGAAGGACGCGTAGGCGGCTTCGCCAATGGCATCACGCGAAATGTAGAGCTGGATGCGACCACCCATGTCCTGAATGGTGGCGAAGCTGGCCTTGCCCATGACGCGCTTGAGCATCATGCGGCCGGCGAGCGAGAAGCGCTGCTTCTCGGCCTCTAGGACCTCTGCTTCCGCGCTGCCGAAGCGTGCGTGCAGATCCGTGGCGAGGGCATCGCGACGGAAATCGTTGGGGAAAGCCTGACCCTGGGCGCGAATGCCGGCGAGCTTCTGCTTGCGCTCGGCGATCAGCTTGTTGACGTCCTGGGCAGGCGCTTCCGCGGCCGGATGGGGAGTGTTCTGGCTGTCAGTCATGGTAGCAGTTCCGCTTACAGGCCCATCTTGAGCGAGGCTTCGATGAATTCGTCGATATCACCATCAAGGACGGCGTTCGGGTTGGAGTTTTCGATGTTGCTGCGCAGGTCCTTCACACGCGACTGGTCGAGCACGTAGGAGCGGATCTGGTGACCCCAGCCGATATCCGACTTGGTGTCTTCCAGCGCCTGCTTGGCGGCATTGCGCTGCATCACGGCCAGCTCGTAGAGCTTGGCGCGCAGCATCTTCCAGGCGCGGTCGCGGTTGGCATGCTGAGAACGCTCGTTCTGACAGGCCACCACCGTGTTGGTCGGGATGTGCGTCAGACGCACGGCCGAATCGGTCTTGTTGATGTGCTGACCGCCGGCACCGCTGGCGCGATAGGTATCGGTGCGGACATCGGACGGATTGATGTCGATCTCGATGTCATCATCAATTTCCGGCGACAGGAAGACCGCGGTGAAAGAGGTGTGGCGACGGTTGTCCGAGTCGAACGGCGACTTGCGGACAAGGCGGTGAATACCGGTTTCCGTGCGCAGCCAGCCGAAGGCGTACTCGCCCTCGATGCGGACCGTGGCTGACTTGATGCCCGCCACTTCACCATCGGAGACTTCCATGACCTCGGCCTTGAAGCCGCGCTTGTCGGCCCAGCGCAGATACATGCGCAGCAGCATGGAGGCCCAGTCCTGGGCTTCAGTACCACCGGCACCCGCCTGGATATCGATGAAGCAGTTGCTGGCGTCCATTTCGCCGGCGAACATGCGGCGGAACTCCAGCGCGGAGACCAGCTTGTCGAGGCTGTCGAGCTCGCTGGCGACATCATCCAGCGTGCCTTCGTCATCTTCCTCGACGGCAAGATCAAGCAGTTCGCGGGCATCGGCAAGACCGGAGGTCATCTGATCGATGGTGAGCACGATGCCTTCCAGCGTCGTGCGCTCCTTGCCGATGGCCTGGGCCTTCTTGGGGTCATTCCAGAGCGTAGGATCTTCGAGTTCGCGCAGGACTTCTTCCAGACGCTCTTTCTTCAGATCGTAGTCAAAGATACCCCCGGAGCGACTCGGTGCGCTCGGTGAGGTCTTTGATGCGGTTCAGGTACGGATTGATTTCCATGGTCGTGCTGGCCGGCTGTATGACAAAGCGCAAAATTGTAGCCGAAAAACAGGCGTCTGGGGGCCTGGGCTCACACCGCGACGAGATCCTCGATACGCAGCTGCAGTGTCTCCATGCCGCGAAACTGGTTGAGGTCGAGGCGATACGCCAGACGCACACGCAGACAGGCACGGTGGGGCCAGATCGCGCGGTCGACATTGAAGGCAATGCCATCGAGCACGCGATTGGACTCGGGATGGCAGAGGCTGAGCTTGAGGTGCTTGTCCTTGAGCAGGCGTTGTTCCAGACAAAGAAACTCGCCCTCGAACAGCGGTTCGGCAAAGGCTTGCCCCCAGGGTCCAGCCTGGCGCAGCTCGCGGGCCAGCGTCTCGGTGAAGTCGCCCGGTGCCAGGGCCCCATCGGTCAACAGCACCGCCTCAAGGTCCGCCGGGTCGATCCAGTCCGCCAGGGTCCGGACATAGGCGGTCCGGAAGTCGGCAAGATGTGCCGCCGGCAGACTCAGGCCGGCGGCCATGGCATGGCCGCCGAAGCGTGTGATCAGCCCGGGATGACGCGTCGCCACGGCATCCAGGACATCACGGATATGGACGCCGGGGATGGAGCGTGCCGAGCCCTTGAGCTCGGCGGGCTCTTCGCCATAGGCCGGAGCCTGGGCGGGCGCAAAGGCGATGGTCGGGCGATGGTAGCGCTCCTTGATGCGCCCGGCGAGGATGCCAATGACGCCCTGATGCCAGTGGCGGTCATAAAGCACCAGGCCATACGGCACGGCGTCCGGACTGAACTGCAGGGCTGCCAGCGCCGCCATGGCCTCGTTCTGCATGCCGGATTCAATGTCGCGGCGCTCATGATTGAGCGCATCCAGTTCCTGAGCCAGCGCCAGCGCCGAGGCCGGGTTGTCGGTGAGCAGACAGTCGATGCCATGCGACATGTCATCGAGACGGCCGGCGGCGTTCAGGCGCGGCGCCACCACGAAACCGAGGTCGGCAGCAACCAGACGCGATGCGTCACGCTCGGCGACCTTGAGCAGCGCGGTGATGCCGGGACAGCAGCGACCGGCGCGGATGCGCGCTAGGCCTTGCTGCACCAGCAGGCGGTTGTTGGCATCCAGGGCGACAACATCGGCCACGGTGCCGAGCGCCACCAGGTCGAGATACTCGGTCATGTTGGGCTCGGCCAGTCCCTGGGCAGCAAACCAGCCCTGCTCGCGCAGACGCGTGCGCAACGCCGACAACACGTAGAACACCACCCCCACGCCGGCCAGGTTCTTGCTGGGGAAATCACAGCCAGGCTGATTGGGATTGACGATGGCATCCGCCGGCGGCAGCGTCGCGCCGGGCAGATGGTGATCGGTGATGAGCACACGCACGCCGACTGCCTGGGCCGCGGCGACACCCTCATGGCTGGCGATGCCGTTATCCACGGTGATGATGAGCTGCGGCGCCTTCTCGGCCAAAGCCACCGCGACGATCTCGGGGGTCAGGCCATAACCGTAGGTGAAGCGGTTAGGCACCAGAAAGTCGACATGGGCGGCGCCCAGCGCCCGCAGCGCGCGCAACGACAGCGCCGTGCTGGTGGCGCCATCGGCATCGAAGTCGCCGATCACCAGCAGTCGCCAGCGCTCGCGCAAGGCCTGCTCCAGCAGAGCCAGCGCCGGCTCGAGGCCGGTCAGCAGGCGCGCCGGCTTGAGCGCCGCAAGCGTGTGCACCAGCTCATCCGGCGTGCGCACCCCGCGCGCGGCATAGACACGCGCCAGCACCGGATGCAGGCCTGGCAGCGAGACATCGGCGGGAACGGGGCGTTGTCGCCAGGCTTTGCGGGTCATGCACGACTCCTTGCAGAATAAACAGCGCAGAAACAGAAAGGCCGCCCTGATGGCGGCCTCCTGCATGGCATCACAGCGGGTGCGCCAGGCGACTCAGAGACCCATGGCTTCGAGAATGCTGTCGCGCACCTGACCGAGTTCGGCATCAATGGTCTTGAGCACGGCGCTCTGACACTGGCCGATCGCGGTGTCAGGATCCTTGAGACCGTTTCCAGTCAGTGTGCAGACAATCGTTGAGCCTTCAGGAATCCGTCCGGACTTGATGTCACGGATGGCGCCGCCCAGCGAGGCCGCCGAAGCCGGCTCGCAGAACACGCCCTCGGCCATGGCGAGCAGACGCTGCGTATCGAGGATTTCCTGATCGCTCAGCTCATCGAACCAGCCGCCCGATTCGCTCATGACCTTGAGCGCAGCGTCATAGCTTTGCGGATTACCAATACGAATGGCCGTGGCCACCGTTTCCGGATTCAGCACGGGACCGCCACGCATGAACGGCGCGGAGCCGGATGCCTGGTAGCCGATCATCTTCGGGCGGCTGCCGATCAGCGGGCCACCGGCATAGCGGCAGTGGCCGCTGCAGAAGCTGCAGGACTCGGTGACTTTGTGACCGGCCGGCGTCGAGTATTCACAATAGCCGATCCAGTGCGCCGTGATGTTGCCGGCATTGCCGACCGGCAGGCAGTGGTAGTCCGGGGCACGACCCAGCTCTTCGACGATTTCGAAGGCGGCCGTTTTCTGGCCCTGCAGGCGATAGGGATTGACCGAGTTCACGATGGTTACCGGGGCCTGCGAAGCAACCTGCTTGACCAGCTCCATGCCGTCATCGAAGTTGCCGCGGATCTGCAGCGTGATGGCACCATACATCATGGCCTGGGCGAGCTTGCCCATGGCGATCTTGCCTTCCGGAATCAGCACGAAAGCCTTGATGCCGGCGCGCGCGGCGTAGGCCGCCGCCGCCGCCGAGGTATTGCCGGTGGAGGCACAGATGATGGCCTGGGCACCCTCTTCCACGGCCTTGGTCACGGCCATGGTCATGCCACGGTCCTTAAACGAACCGGTCGGGTTCAGGCCTTCGTACTTGACGTAGATGTCCACGTCCTTGCCGATCAGCCTGGGGATGTTCTTGAGGCGGATCAGTGGCGTATTGCCCTCGCCCAGCGAGATGATGCGGGTGTCGTCGGAAACCGGCAGCTTGTCGCGGTAGCGGTTGATCAGGCCGGTGTAACGGTTGCCGAAAGTCATGCCAGGGTCTCCATGCGAATACGGGTAACGGCGCCGGCGATGTCGCTCAGCGCTTCCAGCTCGGCGATGGCGCGGTTCATTTCGCGCTCCAGCACCGGCTTGGTGAGAAGAATGACCGGCACCGAGTCGCCATCATCAAGCGACGGCTTCTGCACAATGGCCTCGATGCTGATGTTGTGACTGCTCAGGATGCGCGTGACATCGGCCAGCACGCCCGGCTTGTCGAGCGCCTGCAGGCGCAGGTAGTAGGCGGTGACCACCGACTCCATGGGCAGAATCGGCGTATCGGCGATGGCATGCGGCATGAACGCCAGATGCGGCACGCTGGGCGTGGCCTCGGCGGTGAGTGCGCGCACGACATCAACGATGTCGGCGACGACGGCGGATGCGGTCGGGCCGGCACCGGCACCGGCGCCGTAGTACAGGGTCGGGCCGACGGCATCGGACTGCACCAGCACGGCATTCTTGACGCCGTTGACGTTGGCGATCAGGCGGTCGGCCGGAATCAGGGTCGGATGCACGCGCAGCTCGATGCCACCAGCGGTGCGGCGGGCGATGCCCAGGTGCTTGATGCGGAAGCCCAACTCCTCGGCATAGGACACGTCATCACGGGTGAGCTGGGTGATGCCTTCGGTGTAGGCCTTGGCGAACTGCAGCGGAATGCCGAACGCCAGCGAAGCCAGAATGGTCAGCTTGTGGGCGGCATCAATGCCTTCGACGTCGAAGGTCGGATCGGCTTCGGCATAACCCAGCGCCTGCGCTTCAGCGAGCACATCGTTGAAGTCACGGCCCTTGTCGCGCATTTCGGTCAGGATGAAGTTGCCGGTACCGTTGATGATGCCGGCCAGCCAGTCGATGCGGTTGGCCGCCAGGCCTTCGCGCAGCACCTTGATGATGGGCACGCCACCCGCAACGGCCGCCTCGAAGGCAACATAAACGCCCTTCTCCTCGGCGGCGGCGAAGATTTCGTTGCCGTGCTCGGCCAGCAGCGCCTTGTTGGCGGTGACCACATGCTTGCCGTTGGCGATGGCCTGCAGCACGATTTCGCGTGCCGTGGTGGTGCCACCAATGACTTCGACCACAATATCCACCGCCGGATCCTGGACCACGGCGAAGCTGTCGCGGCTGATGCGGATGTCGCTGAGATTCATCTCCGGACGATCACGACGCACGCCGACATGCGACACACGGATCTCGCGACCGGTACGGCGAGACAGCTCGGCGGCATTGTCACGCAGCAGATTGAGGGCACCACCACCGACGGTGCCGAGACCGACGATACCAATATTGACAGGTTTCACAGCACCACCTGATGAGCAGCGGGAAGGTTGCCGGCCGGCATGCGCAGGCAGCCGGAGACCGGGAAATTCGGGGTCGCATTATAACGGCAGCCGAGGCTTTGTCGAACGCCTGCGGACGCTGCCGTCATCGCTGCTTTACTTGAGCCCCAGCAGCTGGACCGCCTGCTCGACGGTAATATAGCCGCCCAGCTGCTCGCCCTTTTCATTGAAGATCGCCGGCGTGCCCTTCACGCCCATGCGCTGTCCCAGGGTGTACTGCGCCAGAATAGGTGCCTTGCAACCTTTGACGGCGGCCGGGACCGCCTCACCCTGCTTGGCCAGCGTCATCGCCTTTTCGCGATTGCCGCTGCACCAGATCTGCGCCATCTGCTTGCCGGCGCCGCCATTGACACCATAGCGGGGCAGGTCGCGCGGGAAGGCGAGATAGCGAATCTCGATGCCGAGCTTGTTCATCGCCGGCACTTCCTGATGCAGTTTCCGGCAGTAGCCGCAATCGACATCGGTAAAGACCGTCAGCACGGCTTTCGGCTTGCCGCGCGCCGGGAAAATGATGGCATCGCGACGATCAACGCTCTTCAGCAGACTGATGCGACGGGTCGCCATCGACTGCTCGCTGAGATTCACCACCTGCTTGCCCTTGAGCTGCAGCAGATCACCCTGGATCACGAACTGGCCATCAGCACTGGCATAGACCATGCCTCCGGGTAATTCGACTTCATACAGACCGGGCATGGCACTGGCACGCACGGCGACCACCTTGGCATCCGGCACGGCCTGTTGCAGACGGCTCCGGATCTGCTCCTCTTCGCCCGCAGCGTGCGCCGGGGACATGCCCGCAGTGGTAAGCGCCAGCAGGAGGCTGGCAAGCAATGGGAAGCGGACGGCGCGCATGCAGGTTCTCTCACGAGGGGGGAAGACCACAGAGTATCGGGGCTCGGACGACGCTGGGCAAGCGCACACCGGGATCCGGGTCAACCGCGCGGATGGTGCTCGGCATGCAGGCTCTGCAGACGCTGGCGCGCCACATGGGTGTATATCTGGGTCGTAGAGAGATCGCTGTGGCCCAGCAACAGCTGGATGACACGCAGGTCGGCACCGTGATTGAGCAGATGGGTGGCAAACGCATGCCGGAGCGTATGCGGCGACACCGGGGCGCTGATGCCGGCAAGCAAGGTGTAACGCTTGATCAGATGCCAGAAGTTCTCACGCGTCATGGCCCCACCGCGCCGGGTCAGGAACAGGGCGGCATCGACCTGTCCGTCTGCCAGCAGCGGCCTGGCCTCCGTCAGATAGCGCTGCAGCCATTCGACCGCAGTCTCCCCCAGCGGCACCAGGCGTTCCTTGCGGCCTTTGCCCAGCACCCGCAGGTAGCCGCCGCCCAGATTGACCGCCGCCAGCGGCAGACCGACCAGCTCAGAGACTCGCAGCCCGCACGCATAAAGCAGCTCCAGCATGGCCTTGTCACGCAGACCCAATGGCTGCGTGATATCTGGCGCCGCCAGCAGCGACTCGACATCGGCCTCGGACAGGTCCTTGGGCAGCGGCCGGCCGATACGCGGCGTGTCCAGCCCGATGGTGGGGTCCTCCAGCACCTGGTTGCGCGCCAGCAGCCCGCGCCAGCAATGCCTCAGCGCCGATTGCAGGCGGGCAATCGAGCGCGGACTCTTGGCCATGACCCCGGGACTGGCGAGATAAGCCGCCAGGTCCTCCGGCTGCAGCGCCGTCAGCGCCCGCGGCGCCGCCCATTGCGCCAGCGCAGCGGCATCGCTGACATAGGCCTTGCGCGTGTGCGGACTCAGCCCCTCCGCCGACAACTGATGCCGGAATGCTGTCAGCACGGCATCCGAGGCGGGCGGGATAAGGGCTTGCGGATCATCGGACATGCGGCGGAACCACTGAAGTGATACGGGCAGTGTAGCCCAGCTTGCTGCGCTGTCGCGCCCGCCTGCGGGCACTCCGCCCGCCGGGCAAAAAAAAGCCCGCCATGACGGCGGGCCTTTCCCAGCAGATTCACACGTCGCGAAATTACTTCGCGCGCGGAGCCAGCTTTTCCTTGATACGTGCGGACTTGCCCGAACGATCGCGGAGGTAGTACAGCTTGGCGCGGCGGACGTCACCACGACGCTTGACTTCGATGCTGGCAACGACCGGGGAATGCGTCTGGAAGACACGTTCCACGCCAACGCCATTGGAAATCTTGCGGACGGTGAAAGCCGAGTTCAGACCACGGTTCTTGATGGCGATAACCACGCCTTCATAGGCCTGGAGACGCTCACGATCGCCTTCCTTGACCTTCACCTGAACAACCACGGTATCGCCAGGGGCGAAGGCCGGGATGTTGGACTTCAGCTGTGCATTTTCGACTGCCTGCACCAGGGGATGCTTGCCACTCATGTTGTCTCTCCACTTCCGGTCACAGAGGCTATGCGCGTGTAACCCATCAGACTGGTACCTGTCTGACCCGGGCGCAGCACAATGGCGCATCCGCGGGCGGTACCTTTTATGGATCGCAGAGGCTAAGGCGCATGCGATCCCCTCGTATCCCGCGGCTCAGGCCTTGTCGGCCTGCGCCAGCAGGATGCGTTCTTCTTTGCTCAGCTCGCGGCCGGCCAGCAGATCCGGGCGGCGCGCGCGCGTGCGCAACAAACTTTGCTGCAGGCGCCAGCGACGTATCGCGGCATGGTCGCCACTCAGCAGCACGGCAGGCACCGCGTCTCCTTCATACACCTCGGGTCGGGTGTAGTGCGGGCAGTCCAGCAGGCCGTCCGTGAACGAATCCTCTTCGGCCGATGCCCCGGTGTTCAGCACACCCGGCAGCAGCCTGGCCATGGCATCGATCATGACCATGGCCGGCAGTTCACCACCGGACAGCACATAATCTCCGATGGACCATTCGGCATCGACCTCGCGCATGATCAGACGCTCGTCGATGCCTTCGTAGCGACCGCAGAGCAGGATCAGACCCTGCTCGCCCTGCGCCGCCACCAGTTCCATGACACCCGCCTGATCCAGCCTGCGGCCCTGGGGCGACAAATAGATCACCGGCGCCTGCACGCCACGTGCCGCCGCCGCCGCCCGGGCGGCATGGATGGCGCGGCGCAGAGGCTCAATCAGCATCAGCATGCCGGGGCCGCCACCATAGGGACGATCATCGACCCGACGGTAGTTATCCTCGGTGAAATCACGAGGATTCCAGCTCTCCAGCGTCAGGCGGCCAGTCGCCACCGCTCGCGCCGTCACACCCGACTCGCTGACTGCCCGGAACATGTCCGGGAACAGGGTGATGAGGCCTACCCACATGGCACTGCCCTCTCCTGCCCGCGACAGCGAGTCGCTTAGAAATCAGGGTCCCAGTCGACCGTGATGCGCTTCTGGATACGATCCACGAAACGGATGACACGGCCCGGCAACCACGGCAGCAGACGCTCTTCCGCATCAACACTGCCTTCGCAACCCCGCACCACGATGACATCGTTGGCGCCGGTTTCCATCATGGCGTGCACCTGCCCGAGCAGGACACCCTGCTCGGTGATGACACGCATGTCGATGAGTTCGGACCAGTAATACTCGTCTTCATCCAGCGACGGCAACGCGGACTTGGGCACCCAGATACCGGCGCCGACCAGCAGGTCGGCCGAGTTGCGGTCTTCGCAACCGGCAAACTGGACCACGAGGCCCTTGCCCTGGGGACGCTTGCCGGCCAGTTCGACCGCGCTGAGCGTCCCGGCACGATCCACATACCAGGGACCGTACTCGAAAATATTGGCAATGGGCTCGGTGCGGGACATCACCCACACCCAGCCCTTGATGCCATAGGCAGTATGGACATGACCGACCTGGATCAGTGACTCGCGATCAGGAACGGCCTGTCCCATGGCTGCCTGGCTCACGTTCAGGCGCTCTTCTGAGCTTCCTTGGCGAGCTGGGCAACGCGCTCGGACGGCTGCGCACCCTGGGAAACCCAGTAGGCAAAGCGTTCGCCGTTCAGACGCAGACGTTCTTCCTGACCGCGGGCGACCGGGTTGAAGAAGCCGACGCGCTCGATGAAGCGGCCATCACGGGCATTGCGGCTGTCAGTGACAACGATGGAGTAGAACGGACGCTTCTTGGCGCCGCCACGGGCGAGACGAATGGTGACCATGATCAGGTTCCTTGCTTGGGTTTCCGTAGTCATTCGGTCCGCGAGGGCGCTACGGAAATCGACCCGGCGCGGAAGGTCGCGAATTGTACGGGAAATCACCGGTCGTTGCCAGTCTGCCTGAACGCACGCCAGCAGCCCCTTCAAAGCGCGTATCTGCTAGGCTTCGGGGCTGTTTTCACCGCCGGTTCCGATCACATGCCGTATCAAGCCCCTCGCCAGTCTGTGTTGCGCGGACTGGCGCTGCTGACCCTGTCCGCCCTGCTGTTCTCGGCCATGGGCGTGCTCATCCGCATGGCCTCGCACACCGTCAACAACGAGACCGTCGTGTTTTTCCGCAACCTGACCGGCTCGCTGATGCTGTTGCCGCTGGTGGCGGTGCATGGCAGCGGCCTGCTCAGGACCACGGTGCCGCTCAAGCACCTCTGGCGCGGCGTGGTCGGGCTTGCGGCAATGTACGGCTTCTTCTATGCCATCGCGCATATTCCGCTGTCGAGTGCGATGGTCTTCACCTATTCGTCGCCGGTGTTCATTCCGCTGGTGGCCTGGCTGATCCTCAAGGAGCATCTGACGCTGCGCATGGGCATGGCGGCCGGACTCGGCTTTGTCGGTGTACTCATGGTCTGCCGCCCGGACCTCGATGGCATGAGCTGGATCGCGCTCATCGGCATCAGCTCCAGCCTGCTCGCCTCGCTGGCCTTCGTCACCGTGCGCTCACTCGCTGCCACCGAACCGACCGTACGCATCGTGCTCTATTTCAGCCTGATCTCGGCATCGATTTCGGCCATCCCGATGTTCTGGGCCTGGCGCCCGCTGACGCCGCATGAGCTGATGCTGGTGGTCGGCGCCGGCGTGCTCGCCACCCTCAGCCAGCTCGCCATGTCGAAGGCCTACAGCCTGGCGCCGGCCGGCAAGATCGGTCCGGCCGCCTATCTCGCCATCGTGTTTGCCGGCTTCTGGGCCTGGCTGCTCTGGGGGGAAGTGCCGGATCACTGGGCCATCATCGGCATCATGATCATCTTCCTGGCCACCCTGCTCTGCCTGGAACGGCCGCGCAGGGGGCGCAAGACGAATGCACCAGAGGCGCATGATCCGGCATTGGAAACGCCGGCCGTGTGAACCTGTGCGTCAGGGAAAGTACTTGTTTTCGAATGCGCACTGCCCTTTCGGCAACCAGTCCGGGAACTGGTAATAGCTCTCGCGCACCCGCGTCAGCACGGTGTCACGATAGCGCGGGTAGTCAAAGCCCTCACCCACCACAAAATCATAGCGCTGTCCCTTGTATTGCACCGTCAGCGGATGGCTGGAACGGAACCAGGCCGCTGCTGTCGCTGCCTCGGACGGGCGCTTGAGAAAGACCAGTACCGCCTGGCCGTCCAGGCCACGGAAATCCGTCCAGAAATCATCCTGACGGGCATATTTCGAACCAGCCCCCATGACCATGACCGGCTCTCCACTCTGGTAGGCCAGCACGGAAGCCGGGGTATAGCCCTGTGCAGCCAGCGGCAGATGGCCGGCCTGGGCACGCGCCAGCGCCAGGATGGCCGGGGCCTCACGCGCCGAGAGCAACTCGCGCTGCACCTTGGGATTGAACTTCCAGGCTTCATGCGGCAGCGCCAGCAGCACGAACAAAATCACGACATGCACGATACTGACCCAGCCGACGATGCCGAGCAGGCGCGACCAGCCATCGCGCGCCAGCGGCCAGAGCAGCACCAGCACCATGGGATAGAACCAGAGCACCCAGTGCAGACCGATGCTCTTGCGCAGACTGACCACCAGGAAGCCGACCGCCGCGGTCAGCACGATCACCCGCGCCAGACGCAGGCCATCGGCAACCGCACCCGCTGCGCCGACGGCGTGACGCAGACGCCAGAGCGCCAGCAGGATGGGTGGCAGCACGACATACAGCATCATGCCGAGATAGCTGATCAGGTCTTCCGGACTGAAGCCGGCTTCACTGCGGTTGCGATTGACCAGGTTGAACAGCAGATTGCTCCAGCAGTGACTGTAGTTCCACTGCAGGTTGAGCAGGCCGAACGGGATCGCGACCAGCACCAGCACGACACCGATGCGCCAGGCGCGGGCATGCACGCCGAAGAAGAAAATGAGATACGCGAGACCGAGAAAGACCGCGAAGTATTTGGAGAGAAAAGCCAGACCGAGACCGATGCCTGCACCAGCCGCCCAGAGCAGGGTGCCGGCCTGACGCAGACCATGGCCTCCTGCCTGCGCCTGCAGCGCCTGCCAGGCACAGACAAAGGAAAGTGCCGCGAACAGCATGCAACCGGTATCGGTCAGGGTGAAAACAAACAACAGACTGAGCGGACTGAAGGTCAACAGCAGTGCCAGCCAGCGGGCCTTGTCGGCATCGTGCGGACGCAGCAAGGCATGCAGCCAGACGGCGATGAGCAACTCGGTGACAATCCCGGGCATGCGCAGCCAGACGCGATGATCGGTAACCTGCAGTTGCAGCCAGGTCATCCAGCCGGCCATGGGCGGATGATCATAATAGCCGTAGTCGAGGTGACGTCCCCACAGCACGAAATAGGCCTCATCCCCGGTCACTGGCAGCAGCCAGGCCAGCACCAGCTTGAGGACAAGCGCAATCAACAGCCCCTGCATCAGGGTCAGGCGAGCGATGCGACCGCCCAATCCCGGTGAGACTGTCAGACTCGGAGAAGGATTCATGCAGGCTCCGGTTTTTCCGGGCTGGCTGGCAGCGTCAATACCGCCAGCAAACCGAGAATCACAGCAAACCACAAGGTCGCCAGTCGGATGATGACCGTTGCCGCCACGGCTTCCGGCAACGGCAGCCCCTGCAGCACCAGCAGACCGGTCATGGTCGCCTCGGTTCCGCCGAGCCCCCCGGGCATGAAGCTGAGGGCGCCGACCAGCATGCCGAAGCCGTAAATGAACAAGGCCATGCTGAGACTGATGTCAGGGCTCAGCTCGCGCAGAATCAGCCAGGCACCGAAGCCCTCGGCCAGCCAGGCCAATCCGCTCATGATCAGCACCTGCCAGAGCAACGCGCCACGCCAGAGCGGGCGACTGCTGGCCGCAACCTGGGCCAGCCACTGCAGCCCCTGACGCGGACCCGCCAGCCGGCGCAGCATCTGCTCGGGCAGCTCGGTGCGCAGCAGCATGAGACACAGCACCAGCACCACGACCAGGCCTAGATAGAACGCTTCGCCATTCGGAAAGTGCCCCAGGCCGGCTGCGGTGAGACAGACGATGGCCACCATGTCCGCCAGACGCTCGCTGAAGAACATCGCCGCCGAATGGTGAAAGCGCACGCCATAGGGCGCCAGGAACAGGCTGCGGATCATCTCGCCGGCCTTGCCCGGAGTCGTGGTCAGGGCGAATCCTGCCCAGTAGATGCGGGTATTCAGCGCCCACGGCATGGGGTGCCCGACATGGCGCAGATAGAGGCGCCAGCGCTCGCCGCGCAGCAGGTAGTTGAACAGCGAGAGGACCAGGGCCACGGTGATCACGCTGGCGCCGATACGCTGCACCGCGTGCCAGACCTCATGCCATCCGGACCAGAGCGCAAAAGCGAGATAACCGGCGGCACTGAGGCCGACGGAAAGCCAGAGCAGCCGCTGCTGGCGGGAAGTCAGCGTCATCCCGCCACCATGCACAGGGTCACGATCAGCCAGGCGCCGCCGGCCACGAGAATGTGCGAGTCACGGATCAGATCACGCGATGGGTCGCCGCCGCCGTCCTGCTGATGCAGCAGATACATGTAGCGGAAGCAGGCGTAGATCACGAACGGCACGGTATAGATCAGGTTGTCGGTATCGTGGATGCGACGAACATCGATATCCATGGTGTAGAGGCTGTAGCTGAGGATCATGCCGGTGCAGGTGATGCCGATGAGCTTGTCGAGCAGCAGCGGGCTGTATTCGCCCAGCACCTTGCGATGCCCGGCCTTGTCGTCCTGCAGGGTGATGATTTCGGCGCGGCGCTTGATGAAGCCGAGGAACAACGTCGCCCAGAGCCCGCAAAACAGCAGCCAGTTGGACGGCGGAATGTCGACGCCGTCGGTGCCCGCCAGGATACGCAGCATGAAACCCGCCGAGATGCAGAAGATATCCAGAATCACGATTTGCTTGAGGTGCAGCGTGTAGGCGATGTTGAGCACCAGATAGGCGAGCACGTAACCCGCCACCGGCGGATTGGCTGTCCAGGCCAGGAGCAGCGCCGTCGCCGCCAGACCGCTGGTGAGCAACCAGGCCTGACCGACTGACACCGCACCGGAAGCGATCGGTCGCTGACACTTGGCAGGATGCAGACGGTCCTGCTCACGGTCGAACAGGTCATTGAGGACATAAACACTGCTTGAGGCCAGGCAGAAGGCGACAAAAGCCAGCAGCACGGCCTGGATCAGCGCCGGCTCCTGCCAGCCCTGACCAAAAACGAGACCGGTAAAGACAAAGCCGTTCTTGACCCACTGGTGCGGGCGCATCAAACGAATGACAGACACATAACCTCCCGATGACCGTAAAGCCGGCCGTTGCAAAACGCGTCGCCCCTCAATGCCAGGGACGATAAAAGGCCTGTTCAGCCATGGCGAGCATTTCCGTGTCTCCGGCGCTGTCGCCGTATGCGGCCCTGATCCGGGTGATACCGAAACGGGCGCACAGACGTGCCGCTTTCTCCGGGCCATAGCAATTGGGCGTGGCGAGGTCACCGGTCAGGCATCCCTGCGCATCCACTGCCAGCTCGGTCGCCAGCACATCCTCGAAACCCATGTCGCGCGCCCAGGGCCTCAGATAGAGCGCCAGCGTGGCGCTGACCAGCACACAGACATGCCCCTGCTTCTGGTGGCCACGCAGCCTGGCCACCGCCTCAGGGCGCAGGGTGGCCGAAATCTTCTCGCGGGCAAACCGATCCGCCATGGCCTGGACCTGCACCAGAGGGCGTCCGCGCAGGAAGATCCGCAGCACGCGCACCTTGGCCGACTCGTTGTCCATCAAACGACCGACATACAACGACAACACGGGCAGACTGCACAGGAAGCAGAAGACAAAACGGTACCAGGGCGTGATGAACGCCAGAAAACGAAAAAACGACTCGCCGCGTGTCAGGGTGCCATCGAAATCGAAGGCCACCACAGTGGGCTGACGGACAACCACGCTCACAGCTTCAACCTTTTGAACAGGAACTCCGGAACGTGCCGGATGATCAGCATGATGAGCCGCCAGAAGCCCGGGACATAGATCTCGTTGCGCCCCGCCGCCTGGGCCTTGACGATCTGGTCACCGACCCAGAACGGATCCGCCACCAGGAACAGTCCGGGGAGACCGAAGGTCATGCGGGTGTCGACGAAGCCCGGCTTGACGGTCAGCACCGGCACCGACACCGCGCTCAGACGGTTACGCAAGCCGGCGAGATAGATCGAGAGACCGCCTTTGGCGGCACCGTAGAGATAGTTGCTCTGACGCCCGCGATCACCGGCCACCGAGGTGATGCCGACGATGAACCCGTGACGGCGCTGCTCGCAGCGATCGGCAAAGGCATTGAGCAGGGCAACGGGACCTGTGAGGTTGCGTTGCAGCACCTGCAGGGCCGGCTCGCCGTGGCGCATGGCTTCGTTGTCAGGCATCCAGCCCGCCGCACAGAACAGACCGTCGACCTGGCCGTGCTCGGCCTCCAGCGCCGCCAGCCAGTCCTCACGCGTCCCCGTTTCGTCGAGGTCCAGCACGACCGGTTGCGCACTGGTCTTGAAGCGCACGCGGATGTCCTGCGCCAGACGCGTCAGCTCAGCCTGGTCGCGACCGGCCAGCAACAAGCGCTGCCCCTGGGCAGCCCAGGCAAAAGCAGCGCCACGGGCCATGGCGGAAGTGGCACCCACCATCAGAATCTGAGTCATCAGCACATCTCCAGGCGCTGGCCGAGGGCCGAAACAAAAAGGCCATCCGGGTCGAGCGCGCTGCGGATGCGACGCCATTCGTCCAGTTGCGGATACATACGGGCCAGGCTGCTCGCCGCGAGGCGGGCATCCTTGGCGAGATAGACCCGGCCACCATGCTCCAGCACCACGGCATCGAGCGTGTCGAGCAGGGCCAGGGTGTCGTGGCGCAGAGGCAGGTCAAGCGCCAGCGTGTAACCGGGCGCCGGGAACGACATCAGCCCCGAACCACCGGGACCGAAGCGCTTGAGCACCGCCAGGAAGCTGGCATTGCCTGATTTCGACAGGCGCTGCAGCACCGCTTCAAGGCCGGCCGCAGCGGTCCCGGGCGGCAGCAGGAACTGATACTGCACGAAGCCGGGTTTGCCATAGAGACGGTTCCAGTCACGGATACCGTCCAGCGGATAGAAGAACGGCGCGATCTCGCTGTGGAAGCTCTTCTGCTTGCGTCCTTCCCAGTGGTAATAAAACGTGTTGAAGGCCTTCACCGAATAGCGGTTGAGCGCCAGCGTCGGCAAGTTCACCGGCAGCTTGAGCTTGCCCGGACGCGGCCCCGGCAGCAGCGGCCCCTCGGCATGATGACCGCGCATGAACACCGAACGGCCGAGATGCTTGCCACTGGCCAGGCAGTCGATCCAGGCCACGGTGTATTCGTCATCGTGCTCGGGCGAGTCCATCAGCGCCAGTGCAGCCGCCAGATTGGGCGCCGGCAGATGCTGCACCAGCATGTTCCCTGAGTGGATGCGCTTGAGCTGCAGCGTGACCTCACCAATGAGGCCGGTCATGCCCATGCCGCCGACGGTGGCGTTGAAAGCCTCCGTGTTCTCGTGGGGGGAACAGGTCAGCGCACCGGCAGGCGTGAACAGCTCGAAGGACTGCACGAACGCACTGAAGCTGCCGACATGATGGTGATTCTTGCCATGCACGTCAGCCGCGATGGCTCCGCCCAGGGTGACATAGCGGGTGCCAGGCGTGACCGGCAGGAACCAGCCTTGCGCCATCACGACCTGAAGGATGTCGTCGAGGGTGACCCCGGCCTCGGCGCGCAGCAGCCCGCTGCCGGCATCGAAGGAAATGAAGCGGTTGAGCCGTCCCATCAGCACCGTGGTGCCACCCGCGCTGATGGCGGCATCGCCATAGGCCCGACCCATGCCGCGCGCCAGACTGGCCTCGCGCGCCCAGGCCGCGATTTCGGCATAGCGGTCAGGCCGCGCCAACTGACTGGCTACCTGCGGATAACGACCCCAGCCTGCCAGGGTCTGCTTAACTGTAGCTGCAGTCATTCATGCATCCTGAAAATATGGTTGTTCAACGCTTCTTGAATCCGGGCGGCAGGCTGCCGAGACCGCCAGGCAGTCCGGAACCGCCCAGACCCGGCAGACCGCCGGCCGTTTTGCCCGGTCCGCCGGCCGCCGGCCCGCCATTGCCGCCCGGCATCCCGGGCAAGCCGTCGAGCATACCCGGCGGCAGCTTGCCCTGCATCCCTCTCAGCATCTTCATCATGCCGCTGGGGTTGGCAAACTTCTTCATCATCTTTTCCATCTGCCCGTGCTGCTTGAGCACACGGTTGACATCCTGGATCTGCGTGCCCGAACCATTGGCGATGCGGCGCTTGCGCGAACCATTGATGAGGTCGGGCTTGCTGCGCTCGGCCGGGGTCATGGACTGGATGATGGCTTCCATTTGTTTCATCTGCTTTTCCGGCGCACCACCAGCCATGGCCTGCTGTACCGCAGCAGCATTCATGCCAGGCAGCTTGTCGAGCAGACCGCCCATGCCACCGAGATTACGCATCTGCTGGAACTGCTCGAGCATGTCCTGAAGATCGAAGCCCTTGCCCTTCTGCAGTTTTTTCGCCAGCTTTTCGGCCTTCTGCTTGTCGATCTTGCGTTCGACTTCCTCGACCAGCGACAGCACGTCACCCATGCCAAGGATGCGCTGAGCGATACGATCCGGATGGAAGAGCTCGAGGGCATCCGTCTTTTCACCGACACCAATGAACTTGATGGGCTTGCCGGTGATGGTACGCACCGACAGCGCCGCACCGCCGCGGGCATCGCCGTCAGCCTTGGCGAGGATGACACCGGTCAGCGGCAACGCGTCATTGAAAGCCTTGGCGGTGTTGGCAGCATCCTGGCCCGTCATGGCATCGACCACAAACAGGGTTTCGATGGGCTTGATCGCCGCATGCAGACGCTGGATCTCAGCCATCATCTCTTCATCGATGGCGAGACGACCGGCGGTGTCGATGATGACGACATCGGCGAACTTGAGCTTGCCCTCGGCAATCGCATGGCGGGCGATATCAACCGGGTCCTGACCGATATGCGACGGGAAGAAGCTCACGTCGATGTCGCGCGCCAGCGTTTCCAGCTGCGCGATGGCGGCCGGACGGTAGACGTCGGCCGAGGCGACCAGCACAGACTTCTTCTGCGCCTTGAGGTAGCGTGCCAGCTTGCCCACCGTGGTGGTCTTGCCCGCACCCTGAAGGCCGGCCATGAGAATCACCGCAGGCGGCAGCGTCGCCAGGTTCAGACCCTCGTTGGCCTCGCCCAGCGTCCGCACCAGCTCGTCATGCACGATCTTGACGAAGGCCTGGCCTGGTTGCAGCTGCGACAGCACCTCCTGGCCCAGCGCTTCGGTCTTGATGCGCTCGATGAAGTCCTTGACCACCGGCAGCGCAACATCGGCCTCCAGCAGCGCCATGCGCACTTCGCGCAGGGTGTCCTTGATATTGTCTTCGTTCAGGCGCGCACCACCACTGATGGCGCGCAGGCTGGTACTCAGGCGTTCGGTCAGGTTGTCAAACATGGCTATCGGATATCCGCTCAGGCCGTCCGTGACGGCAAATGTGTCCGATTATAGGCATGACAGGCGTCTGGCGCACCGTCACGCGCTTGTGCCAAACTGCCCGTTCACCCGATTACCTGCACACCTGTTGTCATGGATGCCCTGCCCGCCATTCTTGCGCTGATCGCCACCGTGCTCTATCTCTCGGCCGCCGCCGCCGTTGCCCGCGCGCTCGCGCGCCGGGAAACGCCAGCCAGGGGCCCGCTGCTCGGCCTGCTCAGCCTGGCGCTGTTGCTGCATGGCGTGGTCATGCACGAGCTGCTGGTGCAGCCCGGCGGATTGAACTTCGGCCTCTTCACCATCGCCGTGCTGCACGCCTGGCTGCTGGCTCTGCTGGCCCTGCTGGTCAATGTCTATCGCCCGGTGCAGGGGATTTATCTCGTGGTCATGCCGCTGGTGGCGCTGGAGCTCAGCATCGGCATCGTCGGCCATGAGCACAGTCAAAGCCTGCATTCGCTGACCACCGCCATGCAAAGCCATATCCTGCTGTCGCTGCTGGCCTATAGCCTGCTCAGCATCGCCGCCCTCCAGGCCATCCTGGTGAGCTGGCAGGAAAGTGCTCTGCGCCGACACCGTCGGGGGCTGCTGCTGGCCCTGCCGGCGCTGCAGACCATGGAAAAGATGCTGTTCGAGCTGATTGCCATCGGCTTCGTGCTGCTCACCCTGGCCATCGGTACCGGATTCATCGTGCTCGACAACCTGCTGGCCCAGCATGTCGCCCACAAGACCCTGTTCTCGATCATGGCCTGGCTGGTCTTCGCCGTGCTGCTCGCCGGACGTCACTGGCGCGGCTGGCGCGGACGTACTGCCGTGCGCTTCACGCTGGTCGGCTTCGTGTTGCTGCTGGTTGGTTTTGTCGGCTCCAAGTTCGTGCTCGAACTGGTGCTGGCACGGTCGGTCTGAACCATGGCGGCCTGGCTGCTGCTGATTCTCTGCATCGGCATCCTGCTCACTCTGCTGCTCATACGCCGCAATCCGCGCTGGCTGTCACGCCTGGCCTCGCGCCTTGGTCAGCGCCAGATCGTGCGCCTCTGGCTTGGCCGCCTGGTCGGCCAGCTCCTGCTTCCGCCCTTGCACCGCCGCCTGTTGCTTGGCCTGCTGGAGCTCGACCGCAGCACCGTCAATGACATCATGATTCCGCGCCAGGCCGTCACTGGCATCAATCTGGAGGATGACATCGATGCCATCGTGCATGCGCTGCGCACCACCCAGCACACCCGTCTGCCGGTCTACCGCGGTGACCTCAACCACACCGTCGGCATCCTGCATGTGCGCAATGCCACGCGCTTTCTGGGCCGCGGCGCGCTGAGCAAGGCCGAGCTGCTGCAGTACGCGCGCACCCCTTATTTCATGCCCGAGCGCACACCGCTGCCGGCGCAGCTGCTGGAGTTCCAGAAGCACCGGCGACGGCTGGGTCTGGTGGTGGATGAATACGGGGATGTCCAGGGCATCGTGACCCTGGAAGCCATTCTGGAAGAGCTGGTCGGCGAATTCACCACGCGCGCGGCAGACCGGCACCCCGACATCACGCGTCAAGCCGATGGCAGCAGCCTGATCGACGGTGCCGCCAGTCTGCGCACCATTAACCGCACCCTCGGATGGTCATTGCCCACCAATGGTCCGCGCACCCTCAACGGGCTGCTGCTGGAGCAACTGGAAACCATTCCGGAGGCGCCGGTGGGCATTAAGGTGGCCGGCTATCAGATCGAGGTGCTGCAGTTGCGCGGACATCTGATCAAATCGGCAAAAGTACTCAAAACCGACTGATTCGCGCAGTCCCGTCCCGGGCCCCGGCAGAGGCCACGCGGAAGTCCGCAGCGCCCCGCCCGGCGGCCCGTCACGGCTCAGAGCGTGACATGGATTGCGGCGATCACCTGCCGGGCCTTGGCCCGCGCCCCATCGAGCGTTTCTGCCTGCGCCAGCGCCACGCCGAGACGACGCTGGCCGGCCACCTCGGGCTTGCCGAAAAGCTTGAGGTCGGTATCCGGCTCGGCCAGGGCAGCAGCAAGGTTGCCATATTGCATCTGACACGAATCGCCCTCGACCAGCAGCACGCAGGAAGCGGTCGGACCGGCCTGACGAATGCCCGGGATCGGCAACCCGAGAATGGCGCGGGCATGCAGCGCGAACTCGGACAAGTTCTGCGACATCAGAGTCACCAGGCCGGTGTCATGAGGCCGTGGCGAGACCTCGCTGAACCACACCTGATCGCCTTTGACAAAGAGTTCGACGCCGAACAGGCCGTGCCCCCCCAGGGCCTCGGTGACCTTGCCCGCGATCTCCTGCGCTGCAGCCAGCGCCGCTGCCGACATCGGCTGCGGCTGCCAGGACTCGCGGTAATCGCCGGCGATCTGGAGATGCCCGATCGGGTCGCAGAACGAGGTACGGCTGCCGCCCTGGCCATCGGCATGGCGCACGGTCAGCAAGGTAATTTCGTACTCGAAGTCGATGAAACCCTCGACGATGACGCGCCCGGCGCCGGCACGACCGCCGGACTGGGCGTAATCCCAGGAGTGACGAATATCGGCGGCGCTGCGCACCACGCTCTGCCCCTTGCCCGAGGACGACATGATGGGTTTGATGACACAGGGCATGCCGACCCTGGCGATGCCGGCCTCGAAAGCCTCGAAGGTATCGGCAAAGACATAGGGCGACGTCGCCAGCCCCAGCGTCTCGGCGGCGAGACGACGGATGCCCTCGCGGTTCATGGTGAGCTGGGCCGCGCGCGCGGTCGGCACCACATGCCAGCCCTCGGCTTCCAGCTTCACCAGCTCATCGGTGGCAATGGCTTCAATCTCGGGCACGATCAGCGCCGGCTTTTCGAGTTCGATGACACGACGCAGCGCAGCACCATCCAGCATGGAGATCACATGGAAGCGATCCGCGACCTGCATGCCCGGCGCATGCGCATAACGGTCGACCGCGATCACTTCGCAGCCCAGGCGCTTGAGCTCGATAATGACTTCACGACCCAGTTCGCCGGCCCCCAGCAGCATCACGCGGGTGGCGACAGACGAAAACGGGGTACCAAGCACGGGCTGGGTCATGACGTGGGCTCCTGGGCAGCAGGGGATGGGGCGGGCGGACACCCGACGCTTTGGCGCCAGGCGATGAGGTGCAGGATTTTGCGTTGCTCGTCGTCCGTCAACAAGCCCCAGCGACTGATCTCGTCCAGGGTGCGATGGCAACCGGCACAGACTTTTTGTGCATCCAGCCGGCACAGCCCGACACAGGGCGACAGCGACATCCGCGTCAGTCCTGCGGTGTCATGTCGCGCTGGAAGCGTCGGGCATTCTCGACGTAGTGGCTGGCACTCAGGAGCAGCCCCTGGCGCGCGGCCTCGTCAAGCTGACGGATGACCTTGCCGGGCGAACCCACGACCAGCGAATAGTCCGGGATCTCTTTCCCCTCGGGAATCAGGGCCTGGGCACCGATGATGCAGCCCTTGCCGATTTTTGCGCCATTGAGCACGACCGCCTGGATGCCGATCAGCGAGCCCTCGCCCACCGTGCAACCATGCAGCATGGCCTGATGTCCGATGGTGACATTGGCCCCGATCTGCAACGGAAAGCCATAATCGGCATGCAGCACGGCGCCATCCTGGACATTGCTGTTCTCGCCAATGGTGATGGTTTCGCAGTCACCGCGCACGACCGCACCGAACCAGACGCTGGCATTGGGCTCCAGCACGACCGAACCGACCACGACGGCATTGTCGGCAATCCAGTAATCGCCACGGGTCTCGACCTGGCGATCACCTAAACGGTATTTCATGAGTGACTCCTGAGTCATGGGCTCCGGATACCGCTTCAGCGGGCTTCCGGGACCAGAATGCCGGGCAGAATCGGTGGCCAGGGGTAATCGATATGATGATCGAGTCCCTGACGCATGAACTCGACCAGCATGTAAGCGGTCAGCCCCCAGATGATATAGCCCTGGTAGCGGAAACACGGCACGACCAGGTCGATGCCGCGGAAGTTGATGCGGTGATTGCGTTCGGCCGGCTGCTCGAAGAAAAAGCGCAGCGGTACGCGAAACAGACTCTCCACCTCATCCGGATTGCCGGCCAACTCATGCTCGCCATGGACGAGGCCGACCACAGGCAGCACCCTGATACCGCTTTTGGCGCGTGCCGGCTTCAGCGCCCCGAGAATTTCCACACTCGCCGCCGGCAAAGCCACTTCTTCGAGGCTCTCGCGCAGGGCCGTCATGACCAGGCTGAGGTCTTCCGGATCGCGCTTGCCGCCCGGGAAAGCCACTTCGCCGGCATGCGACTTCATGTGCGCAGGCCGGCGGGTGAGCAGCACCTCCGGTTCATCGCCGGGGAAAATCGCGATCAGCACGGCGGCATCGGCACCGGCTTCGGGCGGGACATGGGCGTGCAGGTTGCGACGCAGGGTCTGGATCAATGAATGCTCGGTCATGTACCGATCATACACAGACAGCGATGTATACTGCGAACACGTCTGGGGAGCCTGTGCATGAATTTCTGCAGTGAATGCGGTCACGCCGTCGAACATCGCATACCGGAGGGTGACAGCCGCCTGCGCTATGTCTGCCCGAGCTGTCATACCATTCACTATCAGAATCCGCGCATCATCGCAGGCTGCCTGCCGGTATGGGATGGCAAGGTGCTGCTCTGCCGCCGGGCCATCGAACCGCGTCACGGTTTCTGGACGCTACCGGCCGGCTTCATGGAAAACGGCGAGACCATTGCAGAGGGTGCGGCACGCGAAACCTGGGAAGAAGCCGAGGCCAATGTCGCGGAGCTGTCGCTCTATACGGTGTTCAATATCCCCTACATCAATCAGGTCTACATGCTGCACCGCGGCATTCTGGTCGATGGCACGTTCGGGGTCGGGGTCGAGTCGCTGGAATGCCGCCTGTTCGCGGAAGACGAGATCCCCTGGGACGAGCTGGCCTTCCCGTCGATCAAGAAGACGCTGCGCCATTACTTCGCCGATCGCATCGGCGGCGAATTTCCGTTGCGGGTGGAAGACCTGACCTGGGCGCCTAGTAAGAAATAAGCCGGTGGGCACTGTCTTCGCGAGCTTTCGCTCCGCGAAGACAGGCCGAGCCAATCAGATGCCAAACACGATATTGCCCCCATACCAGCCATTGAGACTGCTATCGAGTGTCTCCACTGCGGGCTGGTGCCCTTCCTTGGTGAAGTCAACCGTATAGGTGGCCCCCTGGAAGTAGCCGGCTCTCTTCCTGAGGCTTGGTTGGATAGCGTGGATAGTACTAGACGAACGCGCACCCGTATGCCATGACCATCAGGTCAAACTGACGAAAACTCGCGTCAATCCAGCCAATCGCGCCGCCGCATCCTGTGCATTAATCCACTGAGTCGCCAGTCAGCCGTCTCGGCCACCACATACCGCAGGAGACAACCAAGATGAATGCCAACCAAATCCAGGGCCTGGGGTTGAACTTCCTCAACCGCTTTGCTCAATCCGACTGGCCTGATCGCCTCAAAGTCCGCAAGCCCATTGAAAAGCTGCTTTATACCGGCAGCAAGACCGGCTTCCAGCTCCTCGGCGTCGCCACCCGCACGTTCAAGCCGGCCAGCGGGGCCGGCAAACAGCGTCTGCCGGCCGCCGCCAAGGGTCTGTTCGACATCAGCCTGAGCGATGAGCAGCAGATGATGCGTGACACCCTGCAGCGCTTTGCCAAGGATGTCCTGCGCCCCGCCGCCCACGATGCCGACCATCATGCGGCACTGCCGGCCGGACTGCTGGCGCAGTCCCAGGAGCTCGGCCTGAACTTCTATGCCGTGCCGGAAGCCATGGGCGGCATCGCCGCCGAGCAATCGGTGGTGACCAATGTGCTCGCCGCTGAAGACCTTGGCTATGGTGACTTCAGCCTCGCCGCCGCCATCCTGACCCCGATGAGCATCGCCAACGCGCTGACCCGTTGGGGCACGGCAGCACAGCAGGAAAAGTATCTGCCAGCCTTCGCCGAAGAAAATCCGCCGGTCGCCACCTTTGCCATCCAGGAAGCCACACCGGGCTTCAACCCGACCCAGCTCGCCACCACCGCCAAGCGCGTCGGCAGCGGCTATGTGCTCAATGGCGACAAGAGCCTGGTGCTGCTCGGTAAGCATGCTGAGTTGCTCCTGGTGGCCGCCCAGCTCGATGGCCAGCCGGCCGTGTTCATCGTCGAAGGCAACGCCAGCGTCTCCTTTCTGGAAGACCCGGCCATGGGCCTCAAAGCCGCTGAAACCGTCAAGCTGCGCCTGGAAAACACCCCGGCAGAAAAACTGGGCGAAGACGACTTCGACTACCAGGCCTTCCTCGACCTCGGTGCACTCACCTGGTGCGCACTCGCCGTCGGCACCTGCCAGGCGGTCCTCGACTACACGGCCCATTACGCCAACGAGCGCATCGCGTTCGGCGAGCCGATCTCGCACCGCCAGAGCGTGGCTTTCATGATCGCCGACATGGCCATTGAGACCGATGCCATGCGCATGCTGGTCTGGAACGCGGCGTCACTGGCCGAAGCCGGCAAACCGTTCCACCGCGAAGCCTATCTGGCGCGTCTGCTGTGTGCCGAGAAATCCATGAAGATCGGCAACGATGGTGTCCAGGTCGTTGGCGGCCATGGTTTCACCAAGGAGCATCCGGTCGAACGCTGGTATCGCGACCTGCGCGCTACAGCCGTCATGCACTCCGGCCTGCACGCCTGATCGCCCCACAGAATTCGAGGACACGCACATGAATCTTGAAAACCCGAAGAAATACAAACTGCTGGTTGATCAGGCGCACGAAGTCGCTGTCAATTTCTTCCGCCCGATCTCGCGCAAGTACGACAAGGCCGAGCACGCCTACCCCAAGGAACTGGACATGCTGGCGTCGCTGCTGGACGGCATGAACGATGGCTCCTCGGAGGGCACCAGCTCAACGTCGCTGGGCAAGCGCGGTGCCGCCGATGACGGCAGCATCAAGAACGGCGCCAACATGTCGGCCGCGCTCGGCGTGATCGAGCTGTGCTACGGCGACACGGCCTTCCTGCTCACCATGCCGCGCCAGGGTCTCGGCAACTCGGCCATTGGTGCCGTTGCCAACGAAGAACAGCTGGAGCGCTTCAAGGGCAAGTGGGCCGCCATGGCCATCACCGAACCCGGCACCGGCTCGGACTCGGCCAACATCCGCACCACGGCAGTCAAGGATGGCGATGACTACATCATCAACGGTGAAAAAATCTATGTGACCTGCGGCCAGCGCGCCGACTGCGTCGTGGTCTGGGCCACGCTGGACAAGAGCCTCGGCCGCGCCGCCATCAAGTCTTTCGTGGTCGAACGCGGCACGCCGGGCATGGAAGTCGCCCGTCTCGAACACAAGCTCGGCATCAAAGCCTCCGATACCGCCGCCATCAACTTCACTGACTGCCGCGTGCCGGCAGCCAACCTGCTGGGCAATCCGGAAATCGATGTCGCCAAGGGCTTCGCCGGCGTCATGGAGACTTTCGACAATACCCGTCCGCTGGTGGCCGCCATGGCCGTCGGCTGCGCCAAGGCTTCGCTGGAGCGCATCAAGGAACTGTTCAAGGATCAGCTCGACGCCAACTATGCGACGCCCTTCCTCAATACATCGCATATCGCCGCCACGATCTACCGCATGGAGGCCGAGTGGGAGGCCATCCGCCTGCTCACCCTGAAGGCCTGCTGGATGGCTGACAACAAGCGTCCGAACTCCAAGGAAGCGTCGATCGCCAAGGCCAAGGCCGGACGCATTGGCAGCGAAATCACGCTGAAGTGCGTGGAGCTGGCCGCTGCGCTGGGTTACGCCGAAGATGAGCTGCTCGAGAAGTGGGCCCGTGACTCCAAGATTCTCGACATCTTCGAGGGCACACAGCAGATCCAGCAGCTGATCATTGCCCGTCGTGTGCTGGGCAAGAGCTCATCGGAACTGAAGTAAGCCGCTGCGAAAAAAGGGGCGGTCTTCACGACCGCCCCTATGATGCCGATAAGCCTTACTCGCCCTGCGTCGCCGCGGCCCGCTCCTCCTGCTTGCGCTTGCGGTACTCAATCGGCGTCTCATTGGTCCAGCGCTTGAAGGCACGATAGAACGTGCTCGGCTCAGCGAATCCCGTGAGATAGACAATCTGCTCGATGCTTTCATCGGTCCGCGCCAGCAATCGTCGCGCAAGACGCGAACGGTAATCCGCCAGCACGTGATTGAAGCTGGTGCCTGCCTCTTCCAGCTCAGTGCGCAGCCGCCGCGCCGACATATCCAAGCGCTGCGCCACCGCCTCCAGACTGGTCTCGCCGGACTCCAGCATTTCCCCAATGGCGCGTTTGACCTCCCCCACCAGATCGAGGCGCACAAGCTCCGCCATCTTTTCATTGGCCATCTTTTCATGCAGGCGCAACAGACTGGGCTCGGCATGCCAGACCTTGTGATCCAGCACCTCGGGATCAAAATAGATGCGGTTCTCGCGGCAGCCCAGGGTCACCGGGCATCCGTAGACCCGCTCATATTCGGCGACGGGCGCGCCTTCGGTATGGGTGAAATGCACCGCCAGTGGTTTGAAGCGGCCATCCGTCAATGAGCTGAAAAAGCGGATGGCACCCACCACCAGCACCTCGGCAAAATGCCGCTGCTCACTAGAGTCGGCCAGGTCGACCAGATAGGCCTGGCCTGCCTCCACAATCAGGCGGGCACTGATGGCATCGCTCAGCAGACGCTGATAGGCCAGTGAGCGGCGCAAACCCTCGCCAAAAGTCGGGCTCGACGAGATCAGGTACTCCAGCACCTGGCCGCGATAGACCGGCAGGTTTTCACCCAGATGCAGACCAATGTGGGGGTCACCTGAGAACTTCTCGAGGGCGCGCCAGAACGCGCCCTGCCCGGCAAAAGGTGTCCGCTCGGAAGCTTCGACATCCAGCAGGGCCGGCGAAATGCGGGCCTGCTCGAGAATCGCGTCAACCGGCAGCCCGGCCTTGAGCATGGCCTGGTAAGCCAGTCTGAGGAGAATGGGCGCGTCAGTGCGCTGGGCCATAGGGAAAACCGATCCTGATGCTGCGATGCGGGCCTGCAGAAAGGCACCTGCCGGAATGCGCCCTTTGTACCGTGAAACGCGTCAGATCAGCAACAGCGCGACGACGTCATAAGCCGGCGTTTCATACGGGTGTGTAGATTTCAGCGCCGAAACCACAGCCTGCAGCCGATTTTCCGGCACCACAACTTCTACCCGCCACTCTGGGACGCGCTCCAGATCACCGATGCGACCGAGATACGGGTCAGCACCGGCCAGCGGCCGGAACTGGCCTTCACCCAGGACCTGCCAGGCACAGCGATCGTAGTTCCCGACCTGCCCCGCCCCGGCGTCAAAGAGGGCGTCTTTGACTGCCTCGAGGTGGGCATCGGGAATATAGACCGTGAGCTTGAGCAGGTTGCCCATGTCAGCACCGCATCAGCCGGCAAAGCGGCGGGCGTTGCGGAACATGCGGGCCCACGGACCATCTTCCTGCCACTCGTCCGGACGCCAGCTGTGCTGGATGGCGCGGAACACACGCTCCGGGTGCGGCATCAGGATGGTGGCACGCCCGTCTGCAGACGTCACACCTGCGATGCCGAATGGCGAGCCATTGGGATTGAGCGGATATTGCTGGGTGCGCTGCCCCTCGTGATTGACATAACCCAGCGCGACCAGCCCCTGATCGACCAGGCCCCGGACGCGGGTGGCACTGTCTTCGACACGGCCTTCGCCATGCGCCACCGCGATGGGCATGTGCGAGCCCGCCATGCCGGCGAGGAAGATCGACGGCGAGGCCGGCACCTCGACCAGCGCGGTGCGCGCCTCGAAGACTTCGCTGCGGTTGCGCACGAAACGCGGCCACAGATCGGCACCCGGAATCAGGTCCTTGAGCTGCGACAACATCTGACAGCCATTGCAGATACCGAGACTGAAGGTCTCGGGCCGCGCGAAGAAGGCCGCAAAATCATCACGCAGCCTGCTGTTGAAAAGCACGGTCTTGGCCCAGCCACCGCCGGCCCCGAGCACGTCGCCATAGGAGAAGCCGCCACAGGCGACCAGGCCGGTGAAGCGGGAGAGATCGACGCGACCCGCCATGAGATCGCTCATGTGGACATCGATGGCCGCGAAGCCGGCGCGATCGAAGGCGGCGGCCATCTCGACATGCCCGTTGACGCCCTGCTCGCGTAGGATGGCCACGCGCGGACGCACGCCAGTGGCGATGAACGGTGCCGCGATGTCATCGTTGAGGTCGTAGGACAGCTGCACATTGAGGCCGCGCGATGGCTGCAGGATGGCGTCGAATTCTTCGCGGGCGCAGTCGGCATTGTCGCGCAGCGCCTGGATGCGATAGCTGGTCTCGGCCCAGAGGCTCTGCGCCTCGGCCCGCGCAAAGGTCAGCAGTTCAGCGCCAGCCTTGACGACATGCAGCGTGTCATCGCCGGTGAGCGTGCCGATGCCATGAACATGGTCGGCCAGCGTGGTGCCGGCAAATGCGGCCCGGACGGCGGCAACATCGGTATGACGCACCTGCACAACGGCGCCCAGTTCTTCACTGAACAGTGCCGCCAGAGGATCATCGCCGAGACGCGTGAGATCGGCGCGCAGACCGGTGCGGCCGGCGAAAGCCATCTCGGCCAGGGTCACGAAGAGGCCACCGTCACCCCGGTCGTGGTAGGCGAGCAGCGTGCCGGCGGCATTGAGGGCCTGGATGCCATCGAAGAAGTCCTGCAGCAGCGCCGGGCTGTCCACATCTGCCGGAACAGCGCCGGTCTGGCCATACACCTGCGCCAGCGCCGAACCACCCAACCGGTTCTGGCCGCGACCGAGGTCGATCAGCAGCAGCGTGGTAGCCCCCTTGTCGGTACGCAGCTGCGGTGTCAGCGTGCCACGGACATTGCTGACCGGCGCGAAGCCGGTGACCACCAGCGACATCGGCGAGGTGACGGCCTTCTTCTCGCGGCCATCTTCCCAGACCGTGCGCATGGACATGGAGTCCTTGCCGACCGGGATGGTCAGGTTCAGCGCCGGGCACAGCTCCATGCCGACCGCATGCACGGCATCGAACAGATCTTCGTCCTGCTTGCCGGCACCGGCAGCCGCCATCCAGTTCGCCGACAACTTGATGTCGGAGAGTTTGGCAATGGGTGCCGCCGCGATGTTGGTGAGGGTCTCACCGACCGCGAGACGGGCCGATGCAGCCGCATTAAGGATGGCTACCGGCGTGCGCTCACCCATCGCCATGGCTTCGCCGGTCTCGGTCTTGAAGCCGGTCGCGGTCACGGCGACATCCGCCACCGGCACCTGCCAGGGGCCGACCATCTGCTCGCGGGCGACCAGACCGGTCACCGAGCGATCACCGATGGTGATGAGGAATTGTTTGGAAGCCACGGCCGGCAGGCGCAGCACGCGCTCGACGGCTTCACGCAAATCGAGGCCTGCGGTAACGAAGGCCGGCTGGGTCAGGGCCTTGCGCTCGAAGCTGCGCTGCATCTTCGGGGTCTTGCCGAGCAGCACCTGCATCGGCATATCGACCGGGTTGTTGCCGAAGTGGGCATCGGCCACGGTCAGGTGACGCACTTCCGTGGCCTCACCGAGCACGGCGAACAGCGCGCGCTCGCGCTCACACAGGGACTGGAACAACGCCAGGCTGTCCGGGCGGATCGCCAGGACATAACGCTCCTGCGCCTCGTTGCACCAGATCTCGACCGGCGCCATGCCGGACTCAAGGCTGGGGATGGCACGCAGACTGAGCGTGGCCCCCAGCTCGTGGTCGTTGACCAGCTCGGGCATGGCGTTCGACAGGCCACCGGCACCGACATCGTGAATCGCCACGATGGGGTTGCCGGCGCCCATGCTCCAGCAGGCGTCGATGACTTCCTGGGCGCGACGCTCCATTTCCGGGTTGTCGCGCTGCACCGAAGCAAAGTCGAGGTTTTCGGCGCTGGCACCGCTGGCCATCGACGAAGCGGCGCTGCCGCCGAGGCCGATCAGCAACGCCGGGCCACCCAGCACGATCAGCAAATCGCCGGGCTGGATCGCGTTCTTCTGCACATGATCTTCACGGATATTGCCGTAGCCGCCGGCGATCATGATGGGCTTGTGATAGCCGGCCACTTCCATGCCGTCAATCCCGTTCACGGTCATCTCGAAGCTGCGGAAATATCCACACAGCGCCGGACGGCCGAATTCGTTGTTGAAGGCCGCGCCGCCGAGCGGCCCCTGGATCATGATGTCGAGCGCGGTCACGATGCGGCCCGGCTTGCCATAGGCTTTTTCCCAGGGCTGGCCGAAGCCAGGGATGTTCAGGTTCGAGACCGTGAAGCCGGTCAGGCCGGCCTTGGGCTTGCCGCCACGCCCGGTCGCGCCCTCATCGCGGATCTCGCCGCCGGAGCCGGTCGAAGCACCCGGGAACGGCGAAATCGCCGTCGGGTGGTTGTGCGTTTCCACCTTCATCAGGATGTGCACCGGCTCCTGGCTGTAGCCGTAAGCGGTATCGCCACCGACACGGTAGAAGCGTTCGGCATCATGGCCGACGATCACTGCCGCATTGTCCTTGTAGGCAGACAGGATGTCGGTGCTGTGGTTCTCGTAAGTGTTCTTGATCATGCCGAACAGCGACTTCGGCGCCGGCTGGCCATCAATCGTCCAGGAAGCATTGAAGATCTTGTGGCGGCAGTGCTCGGAGTTGGCCTGCGCGAACATCATCAGTTCGATGTCATGGGGATTGCGGCCGAGCTGAGTGAAGTTGTCGACCAGATAATCGATTTCGTCCGCGCTGAGCGCGAAGCCCTGCTCGCGGTTGGCCTGCTCGAGCGCGGCCTTGCCACCGCCGAGAATATCCACCGACGCCAGCGCACGCGGTGCCTCGTGGCTGAACAGCACATGGGCGGCTTCGGCGGACTCCAGCACGACTTCGGTCATGCGGTCATGCAAACGCGCCGTCAGCGCCTGCCAGGCGGCATCATCAAGGTCTTCGGCGCCATCGAGCCAGTAGGCGGTCGCACGTTCGATGCGCTGCACCGACGACAGGCCGGTGTTGCGGGCAATGTCGCTGGCCTTGGACGACCACGGCGAGATCGTGCCGGGTCGCGGCACGATCACGGCGAGACGCCCCTGCTCGGCATCGGCGAAGGCATCACCATAGGTCAGCAGCTCGATGAGCTGCGCCGGGGCCTCGGCGACATCGGCCTCGACCAGATGCAGCCAGCGCGCGGAAACCGCCTTCAGTCCGGGGGCCAGCGCTTGCAGATCCTGCAGCAGGCGGGTTTGACGGAAAACAGAAAGCGCGCGTGCGCCGGGCAGAATCAGCATGTGACGATCTCTCGGGTCATCGAGTGGGGTCGAAAAGGACGCCATATTGTAGCGAAAACCGATGCGGTCGGGCGCGCGAACTTCATGCGTCAGCAGAAGTCATCGCCAGATATTGTCGGACAATCCTACCCATCCCATCGGCTGATGCTGGACTTGCCCGGGTCACGGCACTACAGTTCGCCCATCAGAGCACCACACGGTGCGCTTTACTGGCACACAGCAACTGCAAGCCCCTTAAGGGAAAACGCCAAAACAGCAGTCCCGGCACCCGATCCAGAACCTCTCGCAAGACAGGTCGAGGACGCCGGAGATGATGTTGCAACGACCAACCGAACGAGGTCCAAAGATGACTGGCGGCAAGAAAGCGCAGCGCGCGCGCCCCCACAAGAAAGCCCTGCGACTGCTTCAGCGCATCAATCGCCGTCATATCAAACTGGCGATTGCCGGCTCACTGGCCGCCTCCACGCTTTCGCTGCAGCCGGTCGAAAATGCCCTGCAGCAAGTCCGCAGCACCGGTGAGCTGCATCTTGTCGGCGTCAGCAGCCCCAGCACCTTTTTTCAGCAGGATGGCCACACACACGGCCTGCAGTTCGAGCTCGCCCAGCAGTTCGCCAATGAACTCGGCGTCAAGCTCGTCGTCGATCCGGTCGATGATTCCGGCCGCGTCATCAGCGCCATCCGCAAGAATCAGGCACAGCTCGCCCTCACCGGTCTGACTTCGGATGATCCGCGACTCAAGCGCCTTCTGGTCAGCGACCCGGTGATGGAAGTCCGTCAGCTGCTGATCCAGCGCACCGACCAGTTCCAGCCGACCGAGCTTGCCGACCTCAAGGACCGCGTGATCGCGGTGGTCGCCGGCAGTACCGAGGCCGCCAATATCAAGGGCGTGCTGGCCGGGGTTTCCGGGGTGCGCCTGGTAGAGATCAAGAAAGCCCAGAGCCTGGACATGCTGGGACTGCTGGATGAAGGCAAGGTCGACTATGTCGCCATGAATTCACAAGAATTTGATGCTTTCCGTCCGCTTTTCCCGAGCCTGCGCGACGGCATGACACTGGATCGCGTCGACGCCGTTTCCTGGGTCTTCCTGAAATCGAATGACCAGAGCCTTTATCAGGCAGCACAGGAATTCCTTGCCCGCAAGCAGGCGGACGGGACACTCGAACGCCTGATCGCCTTTTACAGCAATGGCAAGGCTTTCGACAGCTATGGTGCCAAGAGCTTCAGTCACGACATTGCCCAGCGCTTGCCGCGTTTCCAGAAAAGCTTTGAAAAAGAGAGCCTGGCGCAGGGCATGGACTGGCGCCTGCTGGCAGCCATCTCTTACCAGGAATCGAAGTGGGATCCGAACGCCGTGTCGCCGACAGGCGTCAAAGGCCTGATGATGCTGACCAAGGACACGGCCGCCATGATGGGTGTGAAAAACCGCGCTCATGCCGGCGAGAGCATCCAGGGGGGTTCGGCCTACTTCAAACGCATTCTCGACCTGGTCCCGGAGAGCGTTCCTGAACCGGACCGTACCTGGATGGCGCTGGCGGCCTACAACATGGGTCCTGGCCACATGATCCAGGCCCGCAAGCTGACACGGCGCCTCAATGGTGATCCCGACAGCTGGCTGGATGTGTCACGCAATCTGCGTCAGCTCGCCCAGGAAAACCGCCGTCGCGGCAAGGCCGCGCCGGATGTCGGCCAGGCCCTGCATTACGTTCAGCAGGTGCGGCGCTACTATGACGCGATCGCCCTCAATACCTCGGTCCAGCGTGATGAAACCCGCGTTGCCGCGCTCGACTTCGATATCACCACACTGAACGCCGAACGCTGATCCGCTAACGAACGGCGGCTCATCGTACCGCCTCCGCTGAGCCCCAGGCCGGGTCCGCCGGACCGGCCTATTCGCCCAGATACGCTGCCCGCACGCGCGGATCGGCCGCCAGTTCGGCCGCCGGGCCGGCCAGCGTGATACGTCCGGACTCCATGACATACGCACGCTGGGCAATCTCCAGCGCCTGGCGGGCATTCTGCTCGACCAGCAGCAGCGCCACGCCCTCCGACACAATCTGGCGGATGATCTGGAAAATCTGCTCGACCAGGAGAGGTGCCAGCCCCATCGAGGGCTCATCCAGCAACAGCAGGCGCGGACGGCTCATCAGCGCGCGCGCGATCGCCACCATCTGCTGCTCGCCGCCCGACAACGTGCCGGCAAGCTGGCTGCGACGCTCCTGCAGGCGCGGGAACATCTCCAGCAGGCGCGCAAGATCGGCGGCGATACCGGGTCTGTCACGACGGCAATACGCGCCCATCTGCAAATTTTCCAGCACGGTCAGGCGAGGAAAGATGCCGCGCCCTTCCGGCACCAGCGCCAGACCGCGCGATACGCGCGCGTGCGCCGGCAATGTCAGCAGGTCCTCGCCGGCATAATGCAGATGACCGGATGACGGCTGCAGCAGGCCGCCCAGCACCGACAACGTCGAGGTCTTGCCAGCGCCATTGGCACCAATCAGCGAGACCAGCTCGCCCGCCCCCACCGTCAGGCTGACGCCACGCACGGCATGAATGCCGCCGTAGGAAACGGACAAGTCGGTGACTTCAAGCAAGCTCATCCGGCCGCTCCTCCGAGGTAGGCG
Organism: uncultured Paraperlucidibaca sp.; assembly: GCA_964511255.1. GTDB lineage: Bacteria > Pseudomonadota > Gammaproteobacteria > Pseudomonadales > Moraxellaceae > Perlucidibaca. The sequence continues at coordinate 35,751 of CAZEEQ010000005.1, read as the reverse complement.
GCCACCACCCGCGGATCACGACGGACTTCATCCGGTGTGCCCTCGGCGATGCGCTGCCCGAAATCCAGTACTGCCACGCGATCACACAGCCCCATGATCAATTTCACATCATGCTCGATCAGCAGCACGGTAATGCCATCACCGCGGATACGCTCCAGCAGGACCTTGAGCGCTTCCGTTTCAGTCGGATTCATGCCCGCCGCCGGCTCGTCGAGCGCCAGCAGCGTCGGTTCGGTGGCCAGCGCGCGGGCGATTTCGAGACGGCGCTGATCACCATAGGACAGCTCGGTGGCCAGACGTCCGGCCGCACTCACCGGCAGGCCGACATACGCCAGCAGTTCCAGCGAGCGTTGCCGGATGGCCTGCTCCTCGGCACGCGCGGCCCGGGTATTGAGCAGCGCACCCAACAGCCCCACGCGGGAGCGTGTATGCCGCGCCACCATGACGTTCTCCAGCGTCGTCATGAAATGAAACAAGCGGATATTCTGGAAGGTCCGCGCAATGCCGCGGCGCACGATTTCGCTGGCATTGAGCTTCAGCGCCATGGTCTCGCCGGCGAATTGGCGCTCACCGCTGTCGGCCTGGTAAAGGCCGGTGATGACATTGAACAACGTGGTCTTGCCGGCGCCATTGGGGCCAATGAGACCGTAGATGCTGCCGGCAGGAATGGACAGCCCGACATCGTTGAGCGCGCGCACACCGCCGAAGCGCTTGCTGATGCCGCGCAGTGTCAGCAGGGGCTGGCCGGGCGCGACCCGCGGGCGGGCATCAGTCATGGCTGAGCTCCTGCTGGCGGCGCCGCGACGGCCACAGGCCGGCCGGGCGATAGAGCATGACCAGGATCATGGCCAGCCCGAACAGCAGCATGCGCAGATTCTCCGGGTCCACCACCATGCGCCCGAACAGTTCGCGCTGGAGCGGGTTGATGACCTCGCGCAGCAGTTCGGGCGTGATGGTGAGCAGGAAGGCGCCGAGCAGCACACCGGGGATATGTCCCATGCCGCCCAGCACCACCATGCAGAGCACCATCACCGACTCCATCAGGGTGAAGCTTTCAGGACTGACAAAGCCCTGGAAGGAAGCGAAAAGCCCGCCGCCAATACCGCCGAAGCTGGCGCCCATGGCGAAAGCCAGCAATTTGAGGTTGCGGGTATTGATGCCCATGGCATGGGCGGCGATTTCATCCTCGCGAATCGCCACCCAGGCGCGGCCGATGCGCGAGTTTTCGAGGCGACGGCAGATCACCACCACGACAAAGACCAGCGCCAGCAGCAGATAGAAGTAGAGCTGTGCAGAGCCCAGCGACAGCGGCCCGACATGCAGGGTGTTGCTGAACGAAAAGCCGGCGACCGATATCGGATCAATACCGCTGATGCCCTGCGGGCCATTGGTGATATTGACCGGGCGATCGAGGTTGTTCATGAACAGACGCACGATCTCGCCGAAGCCCAGCGTGACAATCGCCAGATAGTCGCCGCGCAGACGCAAGGTCGGCGTGCCCAGGAGAATGCCGGCGAAACTGGCGGCAATCGCGCCCAGCGGCAGGATGATCCAGGCCGACCAGTGCAGCTCGAAATGCGGCGATGCCAGCAACGCAAAGACATAGGCGCCAACGGCATAGAACGCGATATAGCCAAGGTCGAGCAGTCCGGCATAACCGACCACGATATTGAGACCCAGGGCCAGCACGGCATACAGCAGGCAGAAATCGAGGATGCGCACCCAGTAAGGCCCGAGTGCCGCGCCCACCCAGAAGGGCGCAGTCAACAGCAGCAGCAGCAGGATGATCCGGGCCGGACGCGAAGTCTGGAGGCGGTTGAGCAAAGCAGACATCAGAAACGCTCCGTGACTCAGGGACGATCGGCCAGGCGTTCGCCGAGCAGACCCGAAGGCCGGAACACCAGGACCAGAATCAGCACCAGGAAAGCGAAAACATCCTGATACTGGCTGCCCAGGAAGCCGCCGGTGAAGTCGCCGATATAGCCGGCACCGAGACTTTCGATCAGGCCCAGCAGCAGACCGCCGACGACCGCACCCGCCAGGTTGCCGATGCCGCCGAGCACTGCGGCCGAGAATGCCTTGAGACCGAGCATGAAGCCCATGTAGGCATGCGCCTGGCCGTAGTTGGCGCTGACCATGACCCCGGCGACAGCACCCAGTACGGAGCCGATAATGAAGGTGCTCGCAATCACGCGGTCGACCGAGACACCCATGAGACGGGCAACCGACGGTGCCTGCGCGGTGGCGCGCATGGCACGGCCGAGGCGGGTCCGGTGCACCAGCACCAGCAAGCCGACCATGAGCACCGCGGAGAGCACCACAATGACACCCTGCACCGGCAGGAAGGTGGCGGCACCGATGTGTATCGGCTCATGCGGCAGGATATCCGGAAACGGAATGTACTGACGCCCCCAGATGATCATGGCGACATTCTGCAGCACGATGGAAACCCCGATGGCGGTGATCAGCGGCGCCAGACGCGGGGCATTGCGCAAAGGCCGGTAGGCAAAGCGCTCAATGGTCACGCCCAGCAGCGCGCAGACCGGTACCGCCATCAGCAGGCTGCCGGCGACCAGCAGGAAGGGCGATATGTCAGGGTTGAGCCCGAGCAGCCAGACCAGGCAGGAGATGGTGACCATGGCACCGATCATCACCACCTCGCCGTGCGCGAAATTGATGAGACCGAGAATGCCGTAGACCAGGGTATACCCCAGCGCAATCAGGGCGTAGATGCTGCCAAGAATCAATCCGTTGACCAGCTGTTGCGTGAGGATATCCATTGAATCAGTTCGACTCGACCGTCTTCAGCACCTGCCAGTTGCCGCCCGCGGCCTTGTAGACCGTGATCGCGCCCTGCTTGAGGTCACCTTTCTCATCGAACTGGATACGTGCGGTGATGCCTTCGTAGTCGGTCTTTTTCAACTCCGGAATGACGCGGGCCGGTTCGGTGCTGCCGGCACGCTGCATGGCCCGGGCAAGCACCTGCATGGCGTCATAGCAGTAGGGGGCGTAAAGCTGGATCCTGCCGTACTGCTTCTCGAAGCGGGCCTTGAAGTCCGGGCCCCGCTCAAGGCTCTCCAGCGGGCGTCCCGGCAGCGAGGCAATGACGCCATCGCCGGACGGCCCCGCCAGCTTCATGAATTCTGCGGTGTGAATGCCGTCACCACCGAGTAGCTGACTGGTCAGGCCCAGGGCCTTCATCTGGCGGGCCAGAGGGGCGCCCTGCCCGTCCATGCCGCCGAAGAACAGCAGGTCAGGCTTCTGCCCCTTGATCTTGGTCAGGATGGCGGTGAAATCGGATGCCTTGTCGCTGGTGTATTCACGCACGATGATGTCGCCACCGGCCGCCTTGGCGGCCTTCTCGAACTCGTCGGCCAGACCCTGACCATAGGCGGTGCGGTCATCGATGATGGCGATCTTCCGGGCACCCAGGTCGGCCACGGCGAAATGCCCCAGCACCTTGCCCTGCTGAACATCATTGGCCATCACGCGGAAGGCATTGCCGAAGCCCTGCTGGGTGTACTTTGGCGTGGTGGCGGACGGCGAGATCTCGACCATGCCGGCGGCATTGTAGACGCGCGAGGCCGGCATGGTGGTGCCGGAGTTGAGATGGCCGATGACGGCATCGAGGCCATCGTCGACGAATTTCTGAGCGACCGTGGTGGCCATGCGCGGATCGGCCTGGTCATCCTGGGAATCAAGCTCGAAATGCACCGGCTGGCCGCCAATGGTGAAGCCCTCGCGGTTGAGGTCCTCGATGGCCAGACGCACACCATTCTCGTTGTCTTTGCCGATATGGGCCTGCGAACCGGTCAGCGGAGCGGCATGACCGATGACGATGATGCGCTTGCCATCCGGCGTGACCTTGGGCGCTTCTTCCTTCTTGCTGCAACCGGCGACTGCCAGAGCCAGCGCCACCAGGGCGGTCGTGAGAAAGGCGTGACGAGTGATGTGCATGAGCGTGTCCTGAGCCGGATCGGCTTTTGTGCTGCGAATTCAGCGGATTATTGCCTCTGCGGACGGCCATGGAAAGCCCGCCCGGCCGGAATATCGGCGCCATGATGGCATGACGCTGGCCGACGGCACCGGTAGACTAGTGCCACTGCCTTCCCTGACATGCACCCCGTGTGCCATCCGGAGCCTCATGAACACCGCCGTCACGCTGTCGCCGACCCTGGCCCTGACCCTGGACCTGATCCGTGAACCCTCGGTCACCCCCTTCGATGCCGACTGCCAGACCCTGATGATCCGGCGCCTGGAAGCCATCGGCTTCCGCATCGAACGCCTGCGTTTCGGTGACGTCGACAACTTCTGGGCGCGCCGAGGCAATACAGGGCCCGTGTTCTGCTTTGCCGGCCACACCGATGTCGTGCCCACCGGTCCGGTCGAGCGCTGGTCAGTACCGCCGTTCGAGCCGGCGATTGCCGACGGCATGCTCACCGGCCGCGGCGCCGCCGACATGAAGGGCTCGCTGGCCGCCATGGTGGTCGCCTGCGAACGCTTCGTCGCGGCGCATCCCGATCACACGGGCTCGATCGCCTTCCTGATCACCAGCGACGAAGAAGGCGTCGCCGTGGACGGCACGGTGCGCGTCATCGAAACCCTGGAGGCGCGCCACGAAAAGATCACCTGGTGCCTGGTTGGCGAACCGTCGAGCACCACGCAGCTTGGCGATGTCATCAAGAATGGTCGGCGCGGCTCGCTGGGGGGCATCCTCACCGTGATCGGCCGCCAGGGCCATGTCGCCTACCCACACCTGGCCGACAACCCCATCCATCGCGCCGCGCCAGCACTGACCGAGCTGGCTGCGGAACACTGGGACAACGGCAACGACTTTTTCCCGGCCACCAGCTTCCAGATCTCCAACATCAACGCCGGCACCGGCGCCAACAACGTGATCCCGGGCGAGCTGCAGGTGGTGTTCAACTTCCGTTTCTCCACTGAGCTGACCGAGGCCGTGCTGCGCGAACGCACCGAGGCCATTCTCGACCGGCACGGGCTGCAGTACCGCATCGACTGGAAGCTCAGCGGCCATCCTTTCCTGACAGCACGCGGCGAACTGGTGGATGCCGCCGTTGCCGCCATCCGCGACGTGACCGGCCGCGAAACCGAGCTGTCAACCAGCGGCGGCACCTCGGATGGCCGCTTCATCGCGCCCACCGGCGCGCAGGTACTGGAGCTGGGACCGATCAACAAGACCATCCACCAGATCAACGAATGCGTGTCGGTGGCCGATCTCGACACGCTGACCGACTGCTACGAGGGCATTCTGGTCAGACTGCTCGCCTGACACACAGAAAATGACATTCTTTGCGCCGAATCGACATTTCTGTGACGAACCATTGGCCGCCAGACCGTAACAGTGCTTAGCTTTTTGCACGATCACGCGCCTCGTGCGAACCCCGTGATCGTGCCCGGAGCAACCCGTCACGGATCGACGCCATGCAAAAACACACCGCAACACCCAATGCCTTCGGCTGCTACCTCCAGGAAGTAGGGCAGCACCCGCTGCTGTCCGCAGACGAAGAAAACAGCTTGTGCCACGCCCTGCGCACAGGCGACCGCCAGGCCCGGCAGCGCATGATCGAAAGCAACCTGCGCCTGGTCATACGCACCGCCCGTCAGTATCGCTACAGCCACATGGCCATGGATGACCTGGTCGAAGAAGGCAACCTCGGACTCATGCATGCACTGGAGAAATATGATCCAGGACGAGGTTTCCGGTTCTCGACCTATGCGATCTGGTGGATACGTCAATATATCGAACGCAGCATCATGAATCAGTCACGCACCATCCGGCTGCCGGTGCATATGGCCAAGCGCCTCAACACCTGCCTGCGCGTCAGCCGGGAGCTCAGTCAGCGACGCTACCGCGAGCCCAGTGTCGAGGAAATCGCACAGCATGCCGGACGCCCCGTGCATGAGGTTCGCGAGCTGCTGCCCTGGCGCGAACGACCGGCCTCGCTCGACCTGCGCGACGATAGCCAGGACTGGCATGAGACCCTGGCCGCCGCCGAGCACATGAGCCCGGCCCACGAGGCCGACGCCTGCGACACACAACGGGCGCTGTCCGCGTGGATCATGCGACTGAAACCGCGCGAACGCGACATCCTGACGTTGCGCTTCGGTCTGCAGGGTGGGCCCGAGCAGACCTTCGAGCGTATTGCCGCGCATATCGGTGTGACCCGTGAGCGCGCACGCCAGATCTACCTAGAGGCACTGACACAACTCCGCCGCTGGATGCAGGAGGAAAATTTCAGGCCGGACTTTCGGGATGAGTCATGACATGCGCTAGAATCGCTGGCCACGCCGAAGCGCATGCCCTCGTAGCTCAGCCGGATAGAGCGGCCCCCTCCTAAGGGGCAGGTCGGACGTTCGAATCGTCTCGAGGGCACCATCCAGAAAAAGAGCGCTCACGGCGCTCTTTTCATGCTCAGTACGGCTGACCCGCAGACGCCAGTCAGCCGACCACACCACCCAGCATGGGCACGAAGTGCACTGGCTCGATGACTTCCTGCCGCAACCCCTCTTCCGTGCGCGTGACCAGTACCAGGGACTGATTCTGTGTCCCGCCGACCGGCAGCACCAGACGGCCGCCAACCGCGAGCAGATCGGTCAGGGCGGCCGGCACCCCCAGCGCAGCCGCGGTGCCGATGATGCCGTCATAGTTGCCCTCGCCCGGCCAGCCCTGGAGGCCGTCGGCATGGCGCAGGCGGACGTTGTGCAGACCAAGGCCGGTCAGGCGCTCACGGGCCTTGTCCTGCAACGGCTTGATACGCTCGATGGAGTGCACCGTGCCGGCCAGCTGCGCCAGGACGGCGGTCTGATAGCCGGAGCCGGTGCCGATTTCCAGCACCTTGCCGAGCGGACCGGCCGTCAGCAGGATTTCGGTCATGCGGGCGACAATGTAAGGCTGCGACAGGGTCTGGCTGTGGCCGATGGGCAGCGCCGTGTCTTCGTAGGCGCGATGCGCCAGGGCTTCATCCAGGAAAATGTGGCGCGGCGTCTGGCGCATGACATCGAGCACGCGGGCATCGCGGATGCCCTGGCTCATGAGACGGGTGATCAGACGGTCGCGCGTGCGTGCCGAGGTAAACCCGGAGCCGTGGAAATCGAAAGTGGAGCCAGTGTTCATTGAGATCTTGTTCTGTGCGACGGCAAGCGTCGACTGTATCACGAGGCGGCGGGCGTGACAGCGGGCGCGACGGCTGGCAGCCAGTCTCCGACGACATCCAGTACGGCGTAGCGGGTCATGTCGGAATCCAGTGGTGTGACGCTGACATAGCCCTCCTGCACCGCATGGAAGTCGGTGCCTTCGGCATTGTCCAGCGGGTCGCCCGAAGCGCCAATCCAGAATACTTCCTGTCCGCGCGGATCCTGCAGCCGGAGCACATCCTGGCTGGGCGCGCGATGGCCGAGACGGGTCACGCGGAAGCCGCGATGGCTGTCGAGACGACCCGCCGGCACATTGATGTTGAGCAGCGTGCGCGGCGGCAACGCCAGACCAGCCCAGCGCTGCAGCAGCTCGCCGACACGCTCGGCAGCCGGGCGGTAGGCCTCGATGCCCAGCGCCTTGGCGTTGCCGGCGACCAGCGATACGGCGATCGCCGGCCGGCCGAGAAAGCGCCCTTCGAGCGCGGCGGCCACGGTACCGGAATAGATCACGTCATCGCCCAGATTAGCGCCGGAATTGATGCCGGAAACGATGATGTCGGGCACGAAATCAAGCAGACCGTTGAGCGCGATGTGGACACAGTCGGCTGGCGTGCCGTTGATGGCGATGAAGCCGTTGTCGAGGCGCTGCGGCCTGAGCGGGCGATCCAGCGTCAATGCGCTGGAAAATGCGCTGCGCTCACCGTCGGGGGCCACCACAGTGACCTCGCCCAGGCGCGCCAGCACGTCAGCCATGGCCGCCAGGCCAGGGGCATGAACACCATCATCATTCGATAGCAGAAAACGCATCACCCTCTCCCTCCTGCAGCTCGGCCAGAGATTGCAGCACGCTGGTGGCAAAGGCGCCAGAGGTCAAGGCAAAAGACAGGGTCAGCACCTGCGGCTCCGGCCAGTGCCATTGCAGACCTTCGACGCGCAAGCGCAGAGCACGACGCAGGGCCGGTACGCGCAGCGCAGCCAGGTCATCGCATATGGCCTGCCAGGGCGCCAGTACGGCGGCCTCGAGTTCGGCCACCTGGGCGTGAACCACGGCCGCGCCATCACCAGGCATCGGACCGGTGGGATGAATCTCGCCGGTCAGCAAGCGGGATTGCCATTCCGGATCGGCCGGATCAGGCTGAAAGAAGCTGCCGCGGCCATCGAGCTGCAGCACGTCTCCGGGCAGGCAGCGATTCCAGTGGCCGGCATTGACGCGGGCGGCCAGCACCTGATTGAAGAGCGCCGAGCGCAGTGCAGAGATCCACAGGCTTTCGCGGTTGTCGCGACGGCGGCGGCGGCCGGCACGGCGGTCGGCCAGCAAGCCCAGTCCCTGCACGATATTGCGGCCACCATGACCGAAGCGCTGCAGGCCGAAATAATTGGCCACACCCTCATCCGCCAGCTGCTGCAGGCGAGCCTCGATCTCGGCGCGACTTCCTGCCTGTGCAGCCAGACCGGGATCACGGAGCGTCACATCACGCAGGGTAATGACAAAGCGGTTGCCGGCATGGGTGCCACGGCGCAGCTTGCGCCCGCTGCGCAACTGCGCGAGCACACGGTAGCGGCCGGGCTCGTCGCTGGCCTCGCGGGCCGGCACGAGCTGCCAGTCATCCCCCGCGCTCCAGCAGCCCTGGCCATGCCAGTGAATGCTGAACCACTGCCGGGTCAGGGCGTGGCGATCCTTGAGTCCGGAGTAGCTGACCAGCGAGCGCTCAACACCCAGCTCACGGGCCAGCTCGGCCCCCACCTGATCGGTATTCAGCCCGCGCTTCTCGACCCAGAGCCAGAGGTGCTCGCCGGCACCGGCATCGGTAGCAGCTTCGGGCTCGAAACCCAGCAGTTCCTCGACGATGAAGTCTTCCGGCGTCGCCTTGAATCGGGCGCGCGCAACCGGAGCGCCCCAGGGGGAGGGGCAAGGCCCCGGCGTCAGTTCTGTGGCCACAACATCACCATGGCATGCGCTTCGATACCTTCACGGCGACCCACGAAACCGAGCTTCTCGGTGGTCGTGGCCTTGACGCTGACCTGGTCCGCCGGCACGCGGAGATCTGCGGCGATGCGCTCGCGCATGAGCAGGATGTGAGAAGCCAGCTTGGGGCGCTCGGCCAGCACAGTGACATCGGCATTGCCGACGACATAGCCGCGGGCATGGATCAGTGCCACGACATGGCGCAGCAGCACACGGCTGTCGGCACCACGGTATGCCGCATCGGTATCCGGAAAGTGCTTGCCGATATCACCCAGCGCCAGTGCGCCCAGCAGAGCATCGGCCAGGGCATGAAGTGCGACATCGCCATCAGAATGCGCGACCAGGCCCTGATCATGCGGAATCACGACCCCGCCCAGGGTGACCTGGGTGCCCTCGCCGAAGCGATGGACATCGATGCCGTGGCCGATGCGCGGACGCAGGCCTTGCGGGTTTGCAGCAGTGCTCATGTCATAGCTCCTGTCTGCTGCTGGGCCAGCAGCAAGGCCTCGGCCAGCGGCAGGTCATCGGGAAAGGTGATCTTGAGGTTGTCGCGGGCGCCGCTGATGAGACGCGGGCGCAGACCCAGGCGCTCGATGGCCGCCGCCTCGTCGGTGACCACGACGTCATCCGCTCGGGCCGAGCGCAGCGCGCGCAGCAGCAGGCCGAGACGGAACATCTGCGGCGTCAGGGCATGCCAGAGCTGCTCGCGGCAGACCGTGCTGTCGATGCGCGCGCCGGCATCGCCACGCTTCATGGTATCGCGTACCGGATTGGCGAGCAGGCCGCCGACCGCGTCATCGGCCAGCGCGACCAGCAGGTGCCGGACATCGGCCGGACGCAACAAGGGCCGCGCCACATCATGCACCAGCACCCAGTCATCATCGTCCGCGCCCGCCGCCTGCAGCGCCTCCAGGCCCGCCAGTACCGAATCCATGCGCTCGCCGCCCCCGGTCACGAACTGCAGACGCTCGGGATACGCATAAGGCAGCGCGCGGGCTCGGTCGTCATCGGCGGCGATGGCGACAACCACGCGGCTCAGCTCGGGCATGCCGGCCAGACGGTCAAGCGTGTGCTGCTGGATGGCCTTGCCGGCAAGCGGCAGATACTGTTTGGGCAGATCGGCACCGAAGCGCTTGCCGGCGCCTGCGGCAGGAATCACCGCATGGGCAGGCATCAGTCAGCGCACGCCTGATGCGGAGGACGGGGCGGCGGCAGGCGCCGGCCCAGCGGCCGCTGCCGGCGTCTTGCCGGGCCCCACCACCGACGGTGTCGCCGGGTGCGCGGCATCCGACGCTGCGGTGGCCGATCCGGCCAGCGCCTTGCCGGTCACCAGATAGAAAGTTTCGTCGTCCTTGATCATGCCGAGATCGAGACGGGCGCGCTCCTCAATGGCATCGCGCCCGTTCTTGAGGTCATTGACCTCGGCTTCCAGCACCTGATTGCGCTGGCGCAGCTTGAGGTTCTCAGCCTGCTGCTGAGCCACCGCCGTCTTCAGCCGGTGAACATCAAGAATGCCGCCCTCGCCAAACCAGAGGCTGAGCTGCAGGATCAGAAAGATGCCGGCAGCCAGCCAAAGCAGCAAACGACCAAGGCTGGAGGCCGGCATCATGCTCAGTTGAGGCCCTTGAACTCGGCCTTGCCGCGGTACGGTGCGCTGTAATCCAGTTCCTGCTCAATACGCAGCAGCTGGTTGTACTTGGCCACGCGGTCGGAGCGGCAGAGCGAGCCGGTCTTGATCTGGCCGGCGCCGGTCGCGACGGCAAGGTCGGCGATGGTGGCGTCTTCGGTTTCACCCGAACGGTGCGAGATCACGGTGGTGTAGCCGTTGGCCTTGGCCAGGTAAATGGCATCAAGCGTTTCGGTCAGCGAGCCGATCTGGTTGAACTTGATCAGGATGGAGTTGCCCACGCCCTGGTCAATGCCCTTCTGCAGGATCTTGGGATTGGTCACGAACAGGTCATCGCCCACGAGCTGGATGCGGTGACCGAGTTTATCAGTGAGGATTTTCCAGCCCGCCCAGTCGGACTCGTCGAGGCCGTCTTCGATCGAGATGATCGGATAACGGTCGCAGAGGCCAGCCAGGTAATCGACGAATTCGGCCGACGTGAAGGACTTGTTGCCCTCGCCTTCGAGCACGTACTTGCCGTCGTGATAGAACTCGGAGGATGCACAGTCGAGCGCCAGCATGACATTCTCGCCCGCCTTGTAGCCGGCGATCGCGATGGCTTCGACGATCACCTGGAGCGCTTCTTCGTTGCTGCTCAGGTTGGGGGCGAAGCCGCCTTCGTCACCCACGGCGGTGTTGAGGCCGCGCTTCTTCAGCACGCCCTTGAGGGCATGGAAGATCTCGGCGCCGCAGCGCAGCGCTTCGGCAAACGACGTAAAGCCCACCGGCTCGATCATGAACTCCTGAATATCGACGGTGTTGTCGGCATGTTCGCCGCCGTTGATGATGTTCATCATCGGCACCGGCATGGTGAACTGCTGCTGGTTGCGCAGCGAGGCGATGTAGGCGTACAGCGGCTGGCCCTTGGCCTGAGCCGCAGCCTTGGCAATCGCCAGCGAGACCGCGAGGATGGCATTGGCGCCCAGCTTCGACTTGGTCTCGGTGCCATCGAGGTCGATCATGGCGTGATCCAGCCCCGACTGATCGAACACGCTCTTGCCGACCAGCAGCTCACGGATGTCGCCGTTGATATTGGCAACGGCATTGAGCACGCCCTTGCCGAGATAGCGCGACTTGTCGCCGTCACGCAGTTCCAGCGCTTCACGCGAACCCGTGGAAGCACCGCTGGGCGCCGTGGCGCGACCGATGATGCCGTTGTCCAGGATGACGTCCGCTTCAACCGTCGGGTTGCCGCGGGAATCCATGATTTCGCGTCCGCGAATATCGACGATGGTGGCCATGCTCATCTCTCCAATTACAGGTAACGGTTGCCCCGCCTCAGCGGGTGCCAATAGGAATCAGTGGGTATCCAGCAGCGGGAAGCTCTTGACCAGATCATCCACCGCCTTGACCTGCGTCAGGAAAGCTTCGAGCTGGGACAGGCGGAGGGCACAGGGGCCGTCGCACTTGGCCTTCTCGGGGTCCGGATGGGCTTCCAGGAACAGGCCCGCCAGCTTCTGGGTCATGCCGGCCAGCGCCAGCTCGGTGACCTGGGCGCGACGACCGCCGGCGGCGTTCGGCAGGCCGCCCGGCATCTGCAGGGCATGGGTGACGTCGAAGAACACCGGATAGTTGAACTGCTTCATGATGCCGAAGCCGAGCATGTCCACCACCAGGTTGTTGTAGCCGAACGAGGAGCCCCGCTCACACAGGATGAGCTGATCGTTGCCGGCCTCTTCGAACTTGGAGAGGATGTGCCCCATCTCCTTCGGCGCCAGGAACTGGGCCTTCTTGATATTGATGATGGCCTGGGTCTTGGCCATGGCCACCACGAGATCGGTCTGCCGCGACAGGAAGGCCGGCAGCTGAATGATGTCGGCGACTTCCGCCACCGGAGCACACTGATACGGCTCGTGAACGTCGGTGATGATGGGCACGTTGAAGGTCTTCTTGATCTCTTCGAAGATCTTCAGGCCTTCATCCAGGCCCGGGCCGCGATAGGAGCTGACCGAGGAGCGGTTGGCCTTGTCAAAGGACGCCTTGAATACATAGGGGATGCCGAGCTTCTCGGTGACCTTCACATAGGTCTCGCAGATCTGCATCGCCAGGTCGCGCGACTCCAGCACATTCATGCCGCCGAAGAGCACGAAGGGCTTGTCGTTGGCGATCTCGATACCGCGCAGCGTGATGGTCTTTTGCGTCGTCATGGTGCTTCCCTTTTTTCTTGTCTGCTTTTATCGGGTCTTGCGATCGGCCTGCTTCATGGCTGCGCGCACGAATCCCGAGAACAACGGATGACCTTCGCGCGGCGAGCTGGTGAATTCCGGGTGGAACTGGCAGGCCAGGAACCACGGATGATCCGGGATCTCGACCATCTCGACCAGCGTCTTGTCGGCACTTCGTCCGGAAATGCGGAGGCCGGCGGCTTCCAGTTGCGGAAGGTAACGGTTGTTGACCTCGTAGCGATGACGGTGGCGCTCGGTGATGCTGTCGGCACCATAGGTTTCACGTGCCAGCGTGTCCGGCACCAGGTGGCAGAGCTGCGCGCCCAGGCGCATGGTGCCGCCGAGGTCTGAACTGGCATCGCGGCGCTCGACTTCGCCGGTCTCGGTCATCCATTCGGTGATCAGACCGATCACCGGGTGCGGGGAGTCCGCTTTGAGTTCGCTGGAGTTGGCGCCTTCGAGGCCGGCGACATGGCGCGCGTACTCGATCACCGCCACCTGCATACCGAGGCAGATGCCCAGGTAAGGAATGCCCTGCTCGCGGGCATAGCGCACCGTCGAAATCTTGCCTTCGGTCCCGCGGTCACCGAAGCCGCCCGGCACCAGGATGCCATCGACATCCGCGAGGGCCGCGGTGCCGTTCTGCTCGATCGACTCGGCATCGATGTAATTGATGCGAACCTTGGTGAGGTTCTTGATCCCGGCATGCAGCAGCGCTTCGTTGATCGACTTGTAGGCATCCGCCAGCTCGACGTACTTGCCGACCATGGCGATGGTCACTTCGCGCTCAGGATTGAGCAGGCCTTCAACCACGGCATCCCAGTCATGCAGATCGGCCTGCGGCGCGCTGAGGCCCAGACGCTCGATGACGAAATCATCCAGGCCCTGCTCCTGGAAGCGGCGCGGAATCTGATAAATGGTACGGGCATCTTCCGCGATGATGACGGCGCGCTCTTCGACGTTGGTGAACAGCGAGATCTTGCGTTTGGAGTCGTTCGGCACCGGGTGCTCGGAGCGGCAGATCAGGATGTCCGGTTGCAGGCCGATGGAGCGCAGCTCCTTGACCGAGTGCTGAGTGGGCTTGGTCTTGAGCTCGCCCGCCGACGCGATGTACGGGATCAGGGTCAGGTGCATCAGCAGCGAGCCCTGATAGCCGAGCTCGATACGCAGCTGGCGCACGGCCTCCATGAACGGCTGCGACTCGATATCACCGGCAGTGCCGCCGATCTCGACAATGGCCACATCATGGCCGCGGGCGCCGTCACGGACGCGCTGCTTGATGGCATCGGTGATGTGCGGAATGACCTGCACCGTGCCACCCAGGTAATCGCCGCGACGCTCTTTCTGCAACACATCGAGATAGATGCGGCCGGATGTGAAGTTATTCTTCTTGGTCATCTTGCCGTGACGCAGGAAACGCTCGTAATAACCGAGGTCCAGGTCTGTCTCGGCACCATCACTGGTGACAAAGACTTCTCCGTGCTGATACGGACTCATGGTGCCCGGATCGACGTTGATGTATGGGTCCATCTTGATCAGCGTCACCGAGAGACCGCGCGCTTCCAGCAGCGCAGCCAGCGACGCGGCCGAAATGCCCTTGCCCAGGGACGACACCACACCACCGGTGACAAAAATGAATTTGGTCATGAAGAATCCAGACAGCTTGCGTGATCACGGCGCACCCGAAGAACGGGTACAAAGACGGGACAGGATGTTACCACGCAGCGCTTGAGGCGGGGAGAGGCGAAAGGGCCAGCCAGAAGATTGAAAATGCAGCACAAGCCAGCCTGCTCCGGCTGCAACGCACAATCTCTTCTGCTGCGTTGGGCATATTCAGGCATGCGCGCTGATCATGACAACGTGAAAAGCCGCCACCTCCGAAACACAAAAGGGCCCGAAGGCCCTTTTGTCTGCATCAGACGCGGATGACTTAGAACGAATGTTCCAGGCCGATCGCAGCCACCTTGTCCTTGCCCTTGTAAGCGGCAACGGCAGCATTCAGACCTTCTTCTTCAAGCTGGCTGTAGTAACCGATGATGCGGGTCTTGGAGGTCAGGTTGTAATCAACGCCTGCACTGGCGATGGTGCGCTTGTTGACCTTGCTGGCAGCCACAGAATCTTCATCACGTTCGCCAATCACATACTGGGCCTTGAAGGTGAGATCATCCAGCTTGTATGCGGCGCTGACCAGGTAGGCCGTTTCCTTGTCTTCAGCAGCGACGGCCACGTCCTTGGTCGACTCGCTCTGCTGGTACAGGGCACCCAGGGTCAGGTCAGCCACGGTGAAGCTGGCGGCCGCACGCAGTGCATCCTGCTCGCGGCTGGCCGTGGCGAGATCGCCATTGCCGGCGGCAGCGATCAGCGACTTGCTGTAAACGCCCTTGTTGTAGGCCAGTGCAGCGTAAAGACCGATTTCCTTGTCATCGAAAACCACCGAAGAGGAGATACCGTTCTTGCCACGAGCGGCGGCATTGGTGCCTTCGGCATCCTGACCCTGGGTCATGATGTTGAACTGCAGACCGGCAATCTTCGGGCTTTCATAGCCGATGGCGCTCTTGATGCGGTCCTGGCCACCAACGGCAAACTCCATGTCGCTGGCGAAGTCATTGAACTGATCGACTTTGCCTTCGGCGAGCTTGAAGTAGGAGTCGTACTGACCGATTTTGATGGCACCCAGCTCAGCATGCTTCAAACCGAGAAAGCGATTGCGGGCGGTGAGGTCCGTCTTGGCACCGGCGGCACCGGCGTCGTCCGTATTGACTTCCCACTCGATCTGGTAGATCGCGCTGATGTTGGCCGTCAGCTCATCTTCGCCCTTCACACCGAAACGCGAAGCATTGCTCGAAACGCGGGTTTCTTCGCGCTCCTTGGCAATCAGCGCTGCGGCGCCGGCACCCGAAAAAGTACGATCAGCGTTTTCGACAGTCACATTGATCTTGCCGTAAACCTTCGGAGCAGCATTGGCCATCGGGGCCACAACAGCAGCAGCAACGCCCAGGGCGATCAGGGTACGCTTCATTTCGAGTCTCCTTAAGACACTTGCTTGAGGTGCAGTCGTGGCGCTCCACAACTTGGCGCCAGTATCGTGACCAAAAATGACAGTCCAGCGTATTTTTTATGACGATTGCGTGACACAACCTGCCGGTTGACACAAAAACTAAAATTTTTTCGCCCGAAACACCCCCTTCATCCCCTTTTTGATGCCGCTCATCCGTGATGTTACAAAATGTTAGCAAATGTGATTGCCCCATGACGGCGCACGGGTCTACGTTGTGCTCACCCACAGTGCGTGGGAATAAAATAACAAGGAGATACCTCATGAAGCTGAAGCAGACTCTTGTTGCGGTCGCTATTGCTCTGGCCCCGATGACGGCAATGGCCGGCGGCTCGCTGGACCTGTTTTATGTCAATCAGGATATTGATATCTCGGGCGGCGGTAACGACGACGGCGATGGCATTGGCTTTCGCGGTCAGGCCATGCTCGGCCAGGGTGTCAGTCTGACCGCACTGTATCAGGACGCAGAACTCGACAACGCCAATGCCAACCTCAAGGAAACCCGCATCGGCCTGTCATATGACACCAAAACCAATGGCATCAACCTCGGCGCCGGTCTCGAAAATGTCGATGTTGATCTCAATAACGGCGGCCCGGGCATTGCCCTTCGCGGTTACTCGGTCAATGCGCACGCCAGCATCGCCCCGATCGATCATGTGACAGTCTATGCACGCGTGGCTTACACCGATATCGACGAGCTCAATGGCGTTGAATACGAAGCGGGCGTGCATTACGCCATCAACAAGCAGATCGGCGCTTTTGTTGAATACCGCATGGCCAATCTGGACGACGACGGCCTGGGCAACGACATTGACCTCGATACCCTCCGTGTCGGCGGCCGCTACAACTTCTGACCCTGTCGCCCGCCTGTGACGTGATCACAGCGACGGTGGTGACAACACCATAAAAAGGGCACTCCGGTGCCCTTTTTCAATGCCACTGCCAGGCCGATGGCGCCCCGCCTCAGACCGCATCCGCCGGAAAAAACGCCAGCAACTGCCCCTCCGTCACCGCCTGGCCGGCTTCGACCAGCGCCAGCCCATCGGCCCAGACCGCCGACGACAGCACCCCGCTACTCTGGTTGCCATGGGGCTGCAGACAGCCACCATCGGCAGAGGCGACATAGCGGACACGCAGATACTCGCGACGCGACTGCGCGCGGCTTCGGGTGAAACCCGCCGGCAGGAACAGCGGCTGCGGTAGGACATGACCCTCCCCTTGCAGACGGCGCAGGAAAGGCCGACCGAGCACCGAGAAAGTCACCCAGACCGACTGCGGATTGCCGGGCAGGCCGAGGAACAGGGCATCGCCGACATGACCGAACGCCAGCGGCTTGCCGGGCTTGATGCCGACCTTCCAGAGATCCAGCTGGCCTTCCGCTGCCACGGCCGCACGAACATGATCTTCTTCGCCGACTGACACGCCACCGGTACTGAGGATGAGGTGGGCGCCGAGCTGGCGCGCCCGGCGCAGAGCATCGGCGGTATCCGCAAGGGTATCGGCTACGGGTCCGAGATCCACCACGGTCATGCCCAGACGCTGCAGCAACGTTGTCACGACGACCCGGTTGCTGTTGTAGATCTGTCCTGAGGTCAGCGCCAGACCGGGCTCGACCAGTTCATCGCCGGTGCACAGCAGTGCCACCCGCAGCGCAGGCCAGACCGGCACCACGGCCATCCCGACCGATGCCAGCAGACCGAGCTGCGCCGGCCCCAGGCGCGTGCCGGCCGGCAGCACGCACTCACCCTGCCCGATATCCTGACCTGCCGCGCGCACATTGGCTCCGGGCGCCGGCATGACCAGAAAAGTGACCTGATCCGTGCCCGCCTCGCAGTTCTCTTGCATGACGACGGTATCCGCACCGGCCGGCATGACTGCACCGGTAAAGATGCGCGCCGCCGTGCCCGCCGTCAGCGGCTGCGGCGCCCGACCGGCGGGTATGCGCTGGCTGACCGGAAGTATCCGCGGAACGCTCCCCCTCAGGTCGGCATGGCAGATGGCATAGCCATCCATCGCGCTATTGGGCTCGGGCGGCACTGGAATGGCGGCGATGATGTCCTGCGCCAGAATGCTGCCGGCAGCCTCGGCCAGCGGATACCACACAGGCACGCCACCATGCCTCTGGCGCCAGGCGTCGGCCGCGCTCAGCAACTGCGCGATGGCATCGTCAACCGGAAGCAGCGCCATCTCAGCCGCGGGTTTCGCAGGCCGGCACCGCTTGCGCCGACACCGGCTTCAGATGCGGCACCAGGTTGCAGGGCCGCGTGCGGTTATCGAGCTGCAGCGAGAGGATGCCTTCCCAGGCCGTGCGGCAGGCGCTGGTCGAGCCCGGCAGGCAGAACACCGCCGTGCGGTTGGCGAGCCCGGCGAGCGCGCGTGACTGCAGCGTGCTGGTGCCGATCTCGCCATAGGAAATGTGACGGAACAATTCCCCGAAGCCATCGATGGTCTTGTCGAGCAACGGCAGGATGGCCTCGGGCGTGCTGTCGCGACCGGAGAACCCGGTCCCCCCCGTGATGATGACGGCCTGCACATGGCCCGAGGCGATCCAGGCCGAGACACAGGCGCGGATCTGGTAGATGTCATCGATGACAATGGCGCGATCAGCGAGCCGATGACCGGCAGCCTCAAGCTGCTCGACCAGATAGCCGCCCGACGTGTCACTGGCCAGGTCGCGCGTATCAGACACGGTCAGCACCGCGACTTGCAGGGCGACAAAGGTTTTTTCGGCAGAGCGCGACATCAGGGTCAGCCTCCAGTCATGTTCATGAATCGGACGATCTGCGGCTCGCCATCGAGCGCGAACTCGTGGCGCTCCGGCTTGCGCATCATGGCGCCGGTGATCAGCGCCGCCAGCTCGGCATCGCTGGCGCCCTCGCGCAGCGGGGCGCGCAGGTCGAGGCTGTGTTCGTGACCCAGGCAGAGCAGCAGACGTCCTTCGGCGGTGAGACGGATGCGGTTGCAGGTGGCACAGAAGTTTTCGCTGTGCGGCGTGATGAAGCCGAGGCGTGTGCGCGAGCCCTGTACCTGGTGATAACGCGCCGGACCGCCAACCTCGCCGCTGATCACCGGCAGCAAGGGCCGGCTGGCCGCGATGGTCGCCAGCAGCTCCTGCCCGGAGACATGAGCCTGCGCGCGGTCATGCTCGCTGATGACGCCCAGCGGCATCTCTTCGATGAAGGCGAGATCGACACCCATACGTTCGGCATAGGCCACCAGCGCCAGCACGTCATCCTCATTACGCCCTTTGAGAATGACACTATTGAGCCGGATGCGCGGAAACCCTGCCGCCACGGCCGCCTCGACACCGGCCAGCACATCCGCCAGCACGCCGGTGCGGGTGAGCTCCCGGAAGCGTACAGGGTCGAGGCTGTCGAGACTGATGTTGATCTGCCGGAGGCCGCCGGCACGCAAGGCCGGCGCCAGCGCAGCGAGCCGTGCGCCATTGGTGGTCATCGCCAGGGTGTCCAGGCCGGACAGACTGCCCAGACGGGCGACCAGCTCCGGCAGCCCCTTGCGCACCAACGGCTCGCCACCGGTGAGGCGGATCTTGCGGATGCCGAGGCTGATGAAGACCCGCGCCAGACGCTCGATCTCTTCCAGCGACAGCACGGCGCTACGCGGCAGGAAGGTCATGTCTTCGGCCATGCAGTAGACGCAGCGGAAGTCGCAGCGGTCAGTGACTGACAAACGCAGATAGGTGATGTCACGACCAAAGCCGTCAACCAGTCGTGGGGCCGGGGCGACCTGAGGCAGTGGTGCTGCAGCGGTCGCGGTCATGGTCAGAGCCCCGCCCGCTTGGCGTCCTGCCAGAGCGCCTCCATATCGTCCAGCGAGGCGCCGTCCAGGGTCAGACCCCGAGCTTGCAGCTGTTGCTCGATATGGCCGAACCGGCGGCGGAATTTGGCGATCCCACCGAGCAGCGCCTGCTCACTGTCAATCTGCAGATGACGACCGATGTTCACGCAGCAGAACAGGATATCGCCCAGCTCATCCTGCAGATGCGCCTGCTGCTCGGCAGCGGGCAGCGGCTCGTCGAGCGCAGCCTCCAGTTCATCGATCTCTTCACGCAGCTTGGCGATGACGGCGCGCGGATCATGCCAGTCATAGCCCACCTCACTGGCTCGCGCCTGCAGCTTCTCGGCGCGCAACAGCGGCGGCAGGCCACCGCCGATTTTATCGAGGAAGGCAGGCACAGGCAGCTCGCCGCCCGTGGCCTGGCGATACGCCGCCACCTTGAGCGCCTTCTCTTCGGCCTTGATCAGGCCCCACTGCTCCGAGACCTGCTCGGACGTGAGCTCCAGGCGAGGCAGGTCGAGACGACCTTCACGGAAAATATGCGGATGGCGGCGAATGAGCTTGTCTGCAATCGCTGCCGCCACCGCGTCGAAATCGAAGGCACCCTGCTCTTCCGCAATGCGGGCCTGGAAAACCACTTGCAGCAGCAGATCCCCCAGCTCCTCACGCCAGTCGGTGAGGCTGCCGGACGCAATCGCATCCACCACCTCGTAGGCTTCCTCGATGGTGTACGGCGCCAGCGAAGCGGCATCCTGTTCGAGATCCCAGGCACAGCCCTGCTGCGGGTCGCGCAGACGGGCCATGATCTGCAGCAGGCGCTGCAAGGCCGGCGTCCCGGCATGCGCCGGGGACGGCGGCAGTGACACGACAGCAGACTCAGTCATGACTGATCTCGCGCTTGTCGGTGACCCGGTGCTCGGTCAGGCGGCGGGCCTCCATGATATTAGGCAGCTGTTCGATGCGTGTCAGCACCCGTGACAGCTTCGACAAGCCCGGCACCTCCAGCGTCAGGCGCATGGTCGCAGTGCCATCCTGCTTGTCGGACTGGGTCTGCACGCCGGTGACATTGACCTGCTCGTTGGCCAGCACCGAGGTGATGTCGCGCAGCAGACCGGTGCGGTCCCAGGCACGCACCATAATATCCACAGGATACGCCGCCGAATCACGCGACTGCCACTGCACGTCGACCGTGCGCGCCGGGTCCTCCTGCGCCATGTGCAGATAGTCCGGGCAACCACGCGCGTGGATGCTGACGCCGCGCCCCTGGGTGACATAGCCGACAATGGGCTCTCCCGGCACCGGCTTGCAGCAGTTGGCGATATGGGTCAGCAGATTGCCGACGCCCTCGATGATGATGCCCGACCCAGCATCACTGGCCCGCGACGGTCGCACCGGCAGATCCGCCAGCGCGAGCTCCTGCTGGGCCGTCTGATCGAGGTCATCGGTGAGGGCATGGGTGATGCGCGCCAGCGGCAGATCACCGGCACCGAGCCCGACCAACACATCCTCGCCGGTACGCACATTCAGGCGGGGTGCGATGCGGTCCAGCTCCTGGCGCGACACCGCCAGACCGAGGCGGCTGAGCTCCCGCTCCAGCAATGTGCGGCCTTCGGCCAGATTGCCTTCGCGGTCCTGCTGCTTGAACCAGTGTCTGACCTTGGCCAGGGCACGGCTGGTGCCGAGATACCCCAGCGTCGGGTTCATCCAGTCGCGGCTGGGCCTGCCGCCGCGCGTGGTCATGACCTCGACCTGCTCGCCGGTCTGGAGCTTGTAGGTGATCGGCACGATGCGACCATTCACCTTGGCACCGCGACAGCCGTGGCCGACCTCGGTATGGATGGTGTAGGCAAAGTCCAGCGGCGTGGCGCCGGCCTGCATGTCGATGACATGGCCGTCACGCGTGAACACATAGATGCGCTCATCATGAATGGCCAGGTTGATCTGCTCGGCGAGATCATCGAGCCCCTGATCACCGATGTCATCCTGCCATTCCAGCACCTGACGGAGCCAGGCGATCTTGTTCTCATAGCGGGCATCGGACTTGGAGGACTTGCCCTCCTTGTAGGTCCAGTGCGCGCAGACGCCCAGCTCTGCCTCGGCGTGCATGTCGAAGGTGCGGATCTGCACTTCCAGCGGCTTGCCGGAAGGCCCGATCACCGCCGTGTGCAGCGAGCGGTAGCCATTCTCCTTGGGGGTCGCGATGTAGTCGTCGAACTCCTTGGGAATATGCTTCCAGAGGGAGTGCACGACACCCAGCGCGGCATAGCAGTCGCGCACCTCCGGCAGCAGGATACGCACGGCACGGACATCATAGACCTCATGGAAGCCGATGCCCTTGCGCTGCATTTTGCGCCAGATGGAATAGATATGTTTGGCGCGGCCGCTGACCTCAATCTCGCCCATGCCCATGCGGTCCAGATTGTCACGCAGGGTCTGAATGACCTGATTGATATAGCCATCACGATCGAGGCGCTTCTCGTCGAGCAGGCTGGCGATCTGCTTGTAGGACTCGGGTTCGAGGTAACGGAAGGACAAGTCCTCCAGCTCCCACTTGATATGGCCGATGCCGAGACGGTGCGCCAGCGGCGCGTAGATGTCGAAGATTTCGCGCGCCACGCGACGCTTGCGCTCGTCGCTGGCATCCTTGAGCTCGCGGATGGCGAAGGTACGTTCGGCGAGCTTGATCAGCGGCACGCGCACATCGTCGATCATCGCGATCAGCATCTTGCGGATATTGTCGAGCTGCTGCTCTTCGCTGCCGGCGGCGCGATGGTCCGGGTTGATCAGGCGGCTGATGGCCGCCATGCGCAGCACGCCATCAATGAGGTGGGCGATGTCCGGCCCGAAATCCTTCTCGACGCGCTTGAGTTCGACGCGGCCTTCGCGCACCGAACGATAGAGTACAGCCGCGATCAGCGACTCCTGGTCAAGATTGAGCTCGGCCAGGATGTCCGCCATCGCGAGCCCGGTGAGAAAGCTGGAGGTACGCGTGGACCAGACGTTGTGGCGCGCGGCCGCTTCACGGTCAAGCTGTTCGGCGAAACGACAGGCGCGCAGCAGGTCATCACCGCTATGCAGCTCGACCTGATCCTCGATGCGAGACAACCACGCATCGAGGTCGACGCTGCCGTCGACCCGGGTGGGATAATCTGCGCGGACCTTTACCATGCTGCCTGCCTTGTGACTGCCGTTCGCACCAACATGGGGCGTTTAACGGCGTTTTTCAAATACAGCGATGGATTCCACATGCGTGGTATGGGTGAACATGTCCATCACACCTGCTTGCACCAGATCATAACCGGCCTTGGCCATCTCGCCGGCATCGCGCGCCAGTGTCGCCGGATTGCATGACACATAGACCACGCGTTGCGCACCCAAACGCGCCAGGTGCGGAATCACCTCCAGCGCGCCGCTGCGTGGCGGATCGATCAGAATCTTGTCGAAACCCAGACTGGCCCAGGGTTGCGCCTGGAAATCCTGTGTCAGGTCATGGGCATAAAACGACACATTCCCCAATCCGTTGGCACGGGCATTCTCGTAGCCCCGCTCAACCATGGCCTGCACCCCCTCGACACCCACGACTTCGCGCGCGCGCGTGGCCAGTGGCAGGGTGAAGTTGCCGAGACCGCAGAACAGGTCGAGTACACGCTCATCCGGCTGCGGGTCCAGCAAATCCAGTGCCAGTTTCACCATGCGCTGGTTGATGCCGGCGTTGACCTGAGTGAAGTCATTGGGATGGAACGCCATGGTGATGCCGGCATCCGGTCGTGACGGCGCACTGAAATCCGGCAGACGGTAGTACAGGCGATCAACGCCCTCCGCCGGCCAGACCCGGTGCACGGTCTCGTAGTTGCCCGGCTGCAGATAACACTGCCAGCCACGGTCGCGGCAGAACGCCACCAGCGCGGCGACATCCGGTTCGACCAGCGGCACGAGGTGGCGAAAGATCAGCGCAACACCGGCGAGACCGGGCAGCTCGTCACCCGCCGCGACTTCGATCTGGGCAATGTGGTCGCGCGCCACCAGGCCGCTGATCAGCTCGCGCAGCGGGGTGATGGCCTGACCCAGGCGCGGATCCATGACCTCACAGGCATCGAGATCGGCGAGATAGCTGGCCTGACGTTCGCGGAAACCGACCAGCAGCTTCTCCTTCTTGAACACATAGCGGACGCCGAGGCGGGCCTTGCGGCGATAGGCATGGTCATCGTGTGTCAGCGGCGGCAGCCAGGACTGCGGGCTGAGGCCGCCAAAATGCTGCAGATGATCCACCAGAACGGTCTGTTTGAAAGCGATTTGGGCGCTGGCAGCCATGTGTTGCAGCGAGCAGCCGCCACAGACGCCGAAATGCGCGCAGGGCGGCGTGGCGCGATCGCTCGCGGCGTCGAAGACTTCGACGACGCTGGCCTCATCATATTTCTTGTGGGTAAAGGTGACCTGGGCGCTGACGCGCTCGCCCGGCAAGGCGCCATCGACGAACACCAGCTTGCCATCCTCGCGATGGGCAATGCCGCGCCCTTCGTGGCTGAGGCGGGAGATGGTCAGCTCGACGGGCGGCTGGGCCTTGAGTTTTTCTTTCTTGCTAATACGCGCCATACAGGACTCGGGAACTCGGAAAACGTCAGGCGATGGGCGCGTTGAGCGGCGCATCGCAGGTGGGCATGGCGGCTTCGGCAGCCTGCCACTGGCTCAGGAACTCGAGCAGATGCGGTTGGCCGGAGGCCTGCAGCGTATCGCGGACCATGGCCAGCTCAGCGGCCAGGGTGGCGCTGTCGAGCAGGCCGCGCATGAGCTGAAAGCGCAGGAAGACGAGCCAGGTGTTGAGCACATCGGTCTCACAGTACTGACGGATCTTGGCCAGCTCACCGGCGAGGAAGGCCGGCCAGACCTGGCTGCCATCCATGCCCATCTTGCCCGGGAAGCCGAGCAGCGTGGCAACCTGGTCGAGCGGCTGCACGGCGCGCGCCTGGTAGCCGGCGAGCAGGTCCATGAGGTCGGTGTGACGGGCATGGAAACGGCCAAGATAGTTGTTGAACTTGGCATCCCGGTTGAACTCGCCCTGATCCCAGTAGGCCGGCGCCTGCACACCATGCAGCAGGGCGCGGTAATGCAGCACGGGCAGATCGAAACCACTGCCGTTCCATGACACCAGGGTCGGCTGGTAACGCTCAAGACCGGCAAAGAAACGCTGAATCAGCTCGGCCTCGCTGGATGACTCCTCGCCCAGAGACCAGACCTTGAGACCGTCGCGCGTGCGCAGAACCGCCGAAATGCAGACCACACGCTGCAGCGAATGGCGGATGAAGTCGGAGCCGCCGGTTTCCTGGCGACGCAGCTTGAACAGCGCTTCGGCAGCGGCGGCATCATCGAGACCGGCGAGGCCGTATAGACGGCGTCCGCCAGCAATGTCCGGCACGGTTTCGATATCGAACACCAGCGTATTCATGGCATCAGCCCGTTAGCGGCGTGAAGGGGCCGGCGAAAACACGCCGGTGGAAAGATAGCGGTCACCGCGATCACAGATGATGGCGACGATGAGGGCGTTCTCGACCTGCTTGCTGAGCTCCAGCGCCGCCCAGACCGAACCGCCCGAGGACACACCACAGAAGATGCCTTCCTCGCGCGCCAGGCGGCGCATGGTCTCCTCCGCGGCCACCTGCGGAATATCGATGACCTGATCGACGCGCGTGCGGTCAAAAATGGTCGGCAGGTATTCCTGCGGCCAGCAGCGGATACCGGGAATCTGCGCGCCATCCGCAGGTTGCAGGCCGATGATCTCGATGGCCGGATTCTGCGCCTTGAGGTAGCGCGACGTCCCCATGATGGTCCCGGTGGTCCCCATGGAACTGACGAAGTGGGTGATTTGTCCGCCCGTCTGACGCCAGATCTCGGGACCGGTGCCCTCGAAATGCGCCTGCGGGTTGTCCATGTTGCCGAACTGGTTGAGCACCTTGCCCTTGCCTTCGGCCTGCAGGCGCAGCGCGAGGTCGCGCGCGCCCTCCATGCCTTCTTCCTGGGTCACCGAGATCAATTCGGCGCCATAGGCCGCCATGGCATCGCGACGTTCCTGACTCTGGTTGGCCGGCATGATCAGCACCATGCGGTAACCCTTGATGGCAGCAGCCATGGCCAGCGCGATTCCGGTATTGCCCGAGGTGGCCTCGATCAGCGTGTCACCAGGACGGATCTCGCCCCGAGCCTCCGCGTGCGCGATCATGGACAGCGCCGGGCGATCTTTCACCGAGCCCGCGGGGTTGTTGCCTTCCAGCTTCACCAGCAGGGTATTGCTGGTGTTGCCCGGCATGCGCTGGAGACGAACCAGCGGCGTGTTGCCGACGGTATCGGCAATGGTGGGATAGGACATCGCGCAGACGCTCTGAACAAAGATGACCGACGATTGTAATGGAAAGCGCGCGGCGACCCTAACTGGTGCATGGGCACCAACATGCTAGGCTTGCCGAAAATGCCCCCAGGAGGCCGGGATGTTCCCGTGGACCCTGCATTACCGCCTGCTTCTGGCTGTGCTGCTGCCCAGCATTGTGCTGTTGCTGCTGCTCCCGATGCTGGCCCAGATCCAGCACCGCCAGGACCTCGAAATGGCGTTCGACCGGCTCGGCCGGATGACCCTGGAAACCACCGCGACCGCGCTGGAGCAGCGCCCTGCAGCCAGCGCCAGCCTCAACGCCTGGCTGGCCCGCCAGCTGCGCGATGACAGCCTGCGCCGGATCAGTCTGGTCGACCGCCAGGGCCGGCTTCTCGCCGAAGCCGGGATGAGCGATCTGCCACGCCCGGACGTGCGCCGCATGGCCTCACCGGCGCTCCGCGCCACGCCCATCATTCTCCGCATCGACCGTGACAGCGGCATGCACTGGCTGGCCTGGCTGCCGGGCGAGCGCTGGCTGATTCTGACCGGGTCCCGTCAGCCGCAGACCATAGCCTTCTATGAGCGCATCGCCGAGCTCAGTGTCATCGTGGTGGTGGCCCTGATGATGCTGATCCTGCTGGTCCGCCTGCAGATCCGGCGCTCGCTGCGTCCGCTGGCTCAGCTCGGGCATGCCATGAGGCAGCTTGCGCCCGGTGACCTGCCCGCACCCAGCGCGGCGGCGCGCCAGGTCTGGCCCGACTTCACGAACCATCTCGAACAAAGCCTGGTCAACTGGAAGCTCGCCTTCGACGAGCTCCGCAACAACAGCGAACGCGCCGAAGAGGAGCTGCGTGAAACCCTGGACACCATTGAGCGCCAGAACATCGACCTGCATGCGGCACGCCGCGAGGCCGTGGCCAGCAATCAGCTGAAATCGGAGTTCCTGGCCAATATCAGCCACGAAATCCGGACGCCGCTGAGCAGCCTCATCGGCTTTGCCCGTCTGCTGGAACGCTCGCCCTTGTCGGCACGGCAAAAAGACTATGTCGATTCGCTGGTGCATGCTTCCGAGCATTTGCTGGCCATTCTCAATGACCTCCTTGATCTTTCAAAAATCGAAGCCGGCCGCCTGGTCCTCGACGAGACCCCGGTCGCACCCGCTGAACTGCTCGCCGACACACTGGCGATGCTGGCGCCGCTGGTGGGCGACAAGCCGCTGAAACTGATCAGCGACATCGACAGCTCCGTGCCCGACAGTCTGCTCGGCGACCCTCTGCGTCTGCGCCAGGTCATGACCAACCTGATCAACAATGCCATCAAGTTCACGCCACGCGGCGAAATCCGCATTCATTTGCAGGCTGAACGGCAGGACGCTGCCGCTGTCTGGCTGGCACTCTCGGTTCAGGATACCGGCATCGGCATCCAGCCACGCCAGCTCGCCGGTCTGTTCGACGCCTTCCAGCAAGCCGACAGTTCGACCTCACGCCGCTTCGGCGGCACCGGGCTCGGCCTCACCATCACCCGCCAGCTGGTACAGCTCATGGGCGGAGACATCAGTGTCAGCAGCAAGCCCGGCCAGGGCTCGACCTTCACCGTCCGCTGGCAGGCACGGCTCGACCCCTTTCAGACCCTGGCATTGAGCCGGAGCCCAACGCAACAGCAGCCTGACATGCGCCAACTTGCACGGCTCGACCCGCCGTTGCGCGTGCTGGTGGTCGATGACCATCCTGCCAATCTCAAGTTGCTGCGCTCGTGGCTGAGCGAATTCGGCATCGAGGTCACCACCGCCGATAACGGTCTGGAGGCCATCAACACGGCCATCCAGAGCCCTTATGACCTGGTTTTCATGGATATCCAGATGCCCGGCATGAACGGTCTCGAGACCGCACAGGCGATACGGGCGGGAGAGTCACGCGGACAGCGTGTGCCCATCATTGCGCTGACTGCGCATGCACTCAGCTCCGAACGCGAATTCTGGTTGCGTAGCGGTATCGACGACTATGTCAGCAAGCCGCTCCAGGAGTCTCAGCTTATGCATATTCTGCAACAGTGGACACGCTTCGTCTCAGTACCGGTACCGGTCGTGGACTGGGCCGAGGCGTGCCAGCTGGCTGCCGGCAAAACCGACCTCGCTGAGGACGTGCTGAAGGCGCTGGTCAGTGATCTGCCGCGCAGCCGGGTGGTCATGCTGACCGCGATGTCAGAAGGGGATGCCGAGGCGTGGTGGCAGGAAGCGCACCGGCTTCTGGGCGCCTGCCGCTACAGCGGCGTACCGGCACTGCGTGCCAGCCTGGAGGAGGCGCTGTCAGGTCGTCACGGGCCGACGGCCCCGCTGCCGGAGGCAGCGATGGCCGAGGCCGTGATCACCGAGCTGGACGCGCTGCTGAGCTGGAGCGCGACGCATCTCGGGGTCAGCGCGGAGCCATGCGGATAGCACCGTCGATGCGGATGGTTTCGCCATTCAGGAAGCTGTTTTCGACGATGTGAGCCGCCAGCTGCCCGTACTCTTCCGGATGACCGAGGCGCTTAGGGAACTGCGTCATCTCGATCAGCGGCATCTTGACGGCGTCCGGCGCAGCATTCATCAGCGGCGTATTGAAGATGCCCGGTGCGATGGTGTTGACGCGGACGCCAATGCTGGCCAGGTCACGCGCCAGCGGCAGGGTCATGCCGACGACGCCACCCTTGGAGGCAGAGTAAGCGACCTGACCGATCTGGCCATCAAAAGCGGCAACCGACGCGGTGTTGATGACAACGCCACGCTCGCCGTCAGCCGACGGTTCGTTCTTCGCCATTTCAGCCGCTGCAAGACGGGTGATGTTGAAGGTGCCGATCAGGTTGACCGTGATGACCTTGTTGAACTGCTCCAGCGGCATCGGGCCATTCTTGCCGACCGTACGCACGGCACTGCCGATGCCGGCGCAGTTCACTGCCACATGCACGCCGCCCCACTTTGCCACGACTTCCGCCAGCGCAGCCTGCACCGAAGCTTCGTCCGACACATTGACCTTGCAGAACAGGGCGTTGGCACCCAGCTCGGTGGCAACCGCCTGACCGACATCGACATTGAGGTCAAAAATGGCGACCTTGGCACCACGGGTAAGATAGGTCTTGACGGTGGCAAGGCCGAGACCGGAAGCACCACCGGTCACGATGGCAATCTTGTCTTGCAGCTGCATGGCATTCCCCTGAAATAGGTTGTCTGTGAATTCCGACCAATTGGTCACGGCTGGCGAGAATACCACTGCCCCAGCCCATGGCAAGACTCAGATCAAGCCAATACCCGAGATTTCTCGTGCCAGACGTGCGGCATGGTTGTCCGTCATGCTGCCCACGAAATCCAGCACCCGAAGATAACCGTCATAGAGCGAAAGCCCGGGCTCCAGGGGTTTCTCCAGCAGCGCGAGCTGCGTGCGCTGACGGTGATTGAGCCCTTCTTCGCCCTGCAGACAGAAGGCCCGCACATTCGGCACCAGGGCGTCGAGGAGCACCGCCATGCAGGGATAGGCCGCGACCTCGGTCACCACTTTACTGCGATGACGATAAACCTTGTCGCTGGCCAGCTGCTTGGAGGCATCCAGGGTTTCGCGCACCTCCGGGCTGGCGCCGGCGATCAGGTCCTTGAGCGGCAGATCACCCGCCAGCAGCGCATCGTGATAGCGCATGAAGGTGTCGGCGATGTCCTTGACGCAGCGCCCGACCATGGTGCCGCGCAACGCCGCGGCATACTGGCGCGGGTCGCGGATCTGCCAGACCTTGTCAGGATCGACGATGGGCGTCAGCAGGGCCTGCAATTCACGCAGGTCGAGAATGCCCATCTCGACAGCATCTTCGAGATCAACGATGGCATAGCAGATGTCGTCTGCGGCCTCCATCAGGTAGGACAGCGGATGCCGCGCCCAGCACTCGCTGCCGCGCGACAGCAGGCCGAGCTCGTCAGCCACGACCCGGAAGTACGGGAGCTCGGCCTGGTAGATATTGAACTTGCCGCGATCCGGAAAGGTCTGCGCAGTCCAGGGATACTTGACCAGCGCGCCGAGACTGGCCGCGGTCAGCCGCATGCCGCCCTCACCGGCATACATCTCCAGCGAGGTGACCTGGCGCAGACCGTGGGCGTTGCCCTCGTAAGTCTGGATGTCATGGCGCTCGCCCGTGCTGAGCCCGTCCAGCCAGGACAGATGGGCCGGCTCACGAAACCAGTCCCGCAGAGCGTATTCACCCGTGTGGCCGAACGGCGGGTTGCCCAGATCATGCGCGAGACAGGCAACCTGCACCGTCGAGCCGATATCGTACGGTGTGTAAGGCACCGGCAGATGCCCGCCTTCACGCAGCATCGCACCGACACGATTACCCAGGCTGCGACCGACGCTGGCGACTTCCAGACTGTGGGTCAGACGGTTGTGGGTATGGTCGTGCAAGGCCAGCGGATGCACCTGGGTTTTGCGGCCAAGGCGCCGGAAGGCGCTGGAAAAAACAATGCGGTCGTGGTCAATGTGAAACTCGGAACGCAGACCGGCACTGCCATCTTCACTGGCCGCCGCGCGGGTTCCGATAATCTCGCCATCCTTGACCTTGAAACGCCGCGCTGAAAGCAGCTGCGACCAGGCCATGCGCGCTTGCGCCATAGGGTTCACTCTCTGTGATGCTCAGCCGCATCATCGGCAAAAGCGACGCGAAAGACCAGCACGAGCTATGGCATACTGCCGCCGTCAAGTCGCTGGGGGCTGTCATGCTGGATGAGCTGTTTCGCAACAACCGGACCTGGTCGGAATCGGTCAAGGCCCGTGATCCCGAGTTCTTCGAGAAACTCGCCAAGCAACAAAGCCCGGAGTTTCTCTGGATCGGCTGTGCCGACAGCCGAGTACCGGCCAATGAAATCATGGGACTGTTGCCGGGTGAGGTTTTTGTTCACCGCAACGTCGCCAATCTGGTCATACACACCGACATGAACTGTCTGTCCGTGCTGCAATATGCCGTCGAAGTGCTGCAGGTAAAGCATATCCTGGTGACCGGCCACTACGGTTGTGGCGGCGTCAAGGCGGCCATGGAACATCAGGAGTTCGGCCTGATCGACAACTGGCTGCGCCACATCAAGGACATCTACCGTCTGCACGAGAGTCAGTTCGCCGGACTCAACGCCGAACAGCGCCTTGATCTGATGTGCGAAC
Organism: uncultured Paraperlucidibaca sp.; assembly: GCA_964511255.1. Classification (GTDB taxonomy): domain Bacteria; phylum Pseudomonadota; class Gammaproteobacteria; order Pseudomonadales; family Moraxellaceae; genus Perlucidibaca. The sequence continues at coordinate 4,417 of CAZEEQ010000005.1, read as the reverse complement.
TCAATGTTCACGAGCAGGTCGCCAACGTCTGCCACACCACCATCATCCAGAATGCCTGGCGTCGCGGCCAGGATGTCTCTGTGCACGGTTTCATCTTCAGCGTGCGTGACGGCATTCTGCGCGACATGGATCTGCACTACAGCGCCGCCAGGCAGCTGCCGCCGATCTACCGCATGCAGGAGGGCGAAGGCCGCTGAGCGGCCCCGCCATCCCTGCCGGCGTCACTTGCCGGTCTTGCACTCGGTGTATTCGATCTCGACGCGACGATTCTGGGACCAGGCCTTCTCGTCATGGCCGTCAACCGCCGGCTCTTCCTTGCCATAACTGACGACAGCGAGCTGATCATTGCTCACGCCATGACTGACCAGATAACGCGCGATCGCATTGCCCCGACGCTCGCCCAGGGCGAGGTTGTAATCATGCGTCCCGCGCTCATCCGTATGCCCGGACACCTGAATGCGGGCCGGAAGCTTGGCGAGCAGCGCCGCATGCGCATCCAGGCTGCTGGTGTAGAGATTGGACAGCTCGCTGGAATCGGTCCCGAAGAAATACGTACGCATTTTCAGCAGCTCCAGCAAGGCCGGATCCGCCTTGCCGAAAAGACTGGCCAGCTCACCCTCGCTGCAGCGCTTGCGCTTGACCGCCGTGGCATCGACCGAACCCACCGCCAGTACCGGCGGCAACGTGTCCGAGCTGTACTCGGGGTTGCTCTGCAGGTCTTTGGACTGGAACAGGGAGCAGCCCGTCATGGCCAGCGTCAGCAGGCCGGTGGCAGCCAGGGCTGCCGTTTTGCGCTTGTTCATGGTGTCTCCTCAAGTGTCATGTTTAAAACCGCACGCTTAACGCAGATAAGATGACCACACCGGCTCGCGGATCTCGCCCTCGACCGGCGGCAGCGTCAGCCGGAAACGTCCATCCAGCGACATGATGGCGAGTACACCCTTGCCTGCACGGCTCGTGCCATAAACCAGCATGCGGCTGTTGGGGGCGAAGCTGGGCGAAGCGTCCAGAGGCGTCGAGGTCAGGCGATTGAATATGCCATTGCTCAAGTCCTGGATGGCAATACGATACTGACCGTCGCCGGATTCATTGACCATGGCCAGGTAGCGCCCGTTAGGGCTCAGGTCGGCACGGGCATTGAAGCGACCGTTGAACGTCAGGCGCCGGGTCTCGCCAGTCGCCAGTGTGACCCGGTATATCTGGGGACCGCCACTGCGATCTGAGGTCATGATCAGCGATTGGCCATCCTCACTCCAGCGTGCTTCTGTATCTATGCCCGGGTGATGGGTGATGCGCCTGAGTTCACGGGTCGCCAGATCCATGACATAAACCTCGGGATTGCCATCTCGCGACAGCGTCATTGCCATCTGCGTGCCGTCCGGCGACCACGCCGGCGCACTGTTGAGCCCCGCGAAATCGGTCAGCTTCGTCCGCTGACGGGTCGCCAGATTTTGTGTGTAAATCGCTGGCCGCCCACCTTCAAACGAGACATAGGCAATCTGTCGAGAGTCCGGTGACCAGGCCGGCGCCATGATGGGCTCCGCCGAGTCCAGGGCCGTGACGTGACGCTTGCCATCCATGTCGGAAATACCCAGCCGGTAGCGACTTTTTCCATCGCGGCGATACTGGTTCACATACAGCAGGTGCGTGGTGAAAAAACCGCGCTCACCAGTCATTTTCTGATAAATGCGATCACTGATGTAGTGACCGACATCGCGCCAGCGACCTTTGCCGGCGGTCAGCCACTCACTGAGCAGCACCTCATCGTCATGGCCCCGTCTGGACAGCGTGTACTGAAAGGACAGACGGCCATCCGCCAGTGTGCTGGTGGTCCCGCGAACCACCAGCTCAGCCTGGCTCAGCCAAACTTCAGCCGTGCTGCCCGGCGGAGGTTCGGACGGGGGCACCGCCTGTTGCTCCTCGGGACCGATCGCCCGGAAATAGGCCGAGTGATTGAGGTTGGAAAGAATGATGCTGCCCAGGTTTTCACCCGCCTGGACTCCGCTGAAGGGCACCACGGCAATAGGCCTGGCGTCATCCAGCGTTTGAGTGATTTCGATGGTAAGTGCCGCTTGCGCCGCATTGCCCGTCAGCAGGGCAGAAATCAAAAGACCGACAAGCCCGAGCCGCATGCGTGCCTCCGTTCAGAGCCAGTGAAAGTACTGCTGCCGCCTGACCGGGCGGAGCCGACCGGTCACAGGACAAACTTTGCCCCAGCCTGCCACAAGCGCATCGGCTGGAAGATGACAACGCCTTGCGGGCCGAATCAGGTTACCGCAAAAAAAACGCGCCCTCAGGCGCGCTTTTTCACTCGCCGTCAGCTTACTGCTGGGGCGGGTTGATGCGAACTTCGACGCGACGGTTCTGCGAACGACCGGCTTCGCTGGTGTTGGCAGCGATCGGGTAGGACTTGCCGTAGCCGACAGCCGAGACGCGGCCGTCAGCCACGCCACGGTTGATCAGGTAGGATGCCACTGCGCTGGCGCGATCCTGCGACAGTTTCTGGTTGTAGGCATCGGCGCCGACATTGTCGGTGTGACCGCTGACGGTGATGGAGGTGTCCTTGTACTCCTTGAGCACATCGGCCACGGCATCGAGCACCGGGTAGAAATCGGCGCGTACGGCAGCCTGTGCGGTCGGGAACGTGATGTTGCCCGGCATCACCAGGTTGATGGCGCCCGTGGCCTTGTCACGCTGCACACCCACGCCGACACCGGCGAGACGGTCACGCAGCTTCTTTTCCTGGACATCCATGTAGACGCCGACACCGCCGCCGGCGACGGCGCCGATGGCAGCCGCCTGACCGCAACGCTCATTGCGTTCGCCATGCTTGGTGGTGGCCATGGCCACGCCACAACCCAGGGCGGCACCGATGACAGCACCATAGGCTGCCTTCGAACCCTGCTTTTCACCGGTGTACGGATTGGTGGTGCAACCTGCCACGAGCAGGGAGCCGGCCGCAGCGGCCGCGACGAGAATACGCATGTTGAATCTCCTGATGACGAACCCGGACAACGGGTCTCCTATTGGCGCAATGACGAACGGGAGCGCCGTCAGTTGACAGCGCCCCTTCAAAATTATCCCAGCAGGCCCAGAGGCTGACGGGTCACCGCTACGCTGGCAATGAACGCATAGGTTAACAGACCGAGGACAAACCAGCCTAGCTTGGCCGCCCGTTTATCGGCACGCTGGAAAGCCATGACACCACAGAAGATAAAGCACACCAGCAGCAGGATTTTGGTGACCACCCAGGCCGGCAGCGCCCCGAACTCCATCACCATGCCAAGGCCAGACACCAGCAGGACGGTGCTGATGACATGCGGCAGCACGCGCAGCAGTCTGGCCTGCAGCAACGCAGAACCACTGATCAGCAGCCCGCCGCGAAACAGGAAAAGCACGCCAAGCAGCGCGACTGACAGCATGTGCAGATGCTTCAGGGCCATGTAAGTATTCACGCCGGGACTCTCCCATCAAAGGCAAAATGACAAAATGTCGCCGCCCTTTTTGGCAGAGCCCTCCCCGCTTGTAAAGCAGGATGTTCGAGAGGCGACCCGGACACCCTTTTTTTTGCTATGGTCTGCCGTCCCTGTCCTGCCATCCGGTTTCATCGTCATGCTGTTTCGCGCCGTCCCGACACCCTGCGTGGGCATCTGCTCGACCACCTACGGAGACACTGTCTGCCGTGGCTGTCGCCGCTATCTGCATGAGGTTATCGACTGGAACCGCTACAGCGACAGTGAAAAGCGCCTGATCTGGCAGCGCCTCGACGGCATCCAGGCACAGGTCCTGCCGAACTACTTTCATATCGTTGATCCCGCGCGCCTGCAGCAGGGCCTGAGTGCGCTGCGCATCCCCTTTCGGGAAGAGGCCGGCCCCTGGGTCTGGCTGCAGGTACTGCTCAAGAACATGGCCAGACAGGCCCCTGACCTGACGCGCTTCGGCGTGGAAAGACTGGATGTATCAGGGCTCAGCCTGGCGGAGCTGCGTGAACAGATCAACGAAGAACTGCATACACTGGCCGTGGCGTACTATGAGCGGGATCTGCTCAGGGCGATCAAGCACCCCTGATCATCGTGTGCTCCCGCCACGGGCTGAAATGGCGAGGTCAGAGCAATTCGTCAGTGAGTGTCAGAGGATTTTTGAGCGCCGACGAAAGCCTCTTTGTTCACTGAGGCCTCCAAGGCTAGTCACAGAAACGAACGCGCTATATCAAGCTGCTCGCTTTTATTGATGGGCATCCAAATTGAGCGGTGGAAAGAGCAGACGCTGACGCAGAATGAATTTCTGCGACTGGCCGGTCGAGGCCTTGGGAATCGGTGCGGACACTCCCGCCTTGGGCGCCTTCTTGCCGCTTTCAATGCAGACCCGGGGCCTTGCGGCCCCGGATCCCTCCCCGTCTTACTTCGCCGCCGGCAGG
>CAZEEQ010000004.1:0-138119 GCA_964511255.1 uncultured Paraperlucidibaca sp. | reverse complement strand
ACTTTTCGGTGTTGCCGATGGTGACCGCGCCGAAGCCGTCATTGAGCGTGCAGGCACCTTCGCAGAGACGATCCTGCGGACAGACGCGGCCGCACACTTCCGGCAGCGTGTTGGTCTGGTGGCAAAGCTCGGCGGCCTCGAAAATACGGCCTTCCGAGATCAGCTTGAGCCAGTTCGGAATGTAGTTGTGCACCGGGCACTTCCACTCGCAGTAGGGGTTGCCGCAGCTCAGACAACGATGCGACTGCCCTTCCACTTCCGGCTTGGCGAAAGGCTGGTAAATCTCGACGAACTCGGCCTGTCGCACATCGATAGGCTTCTTCGTCGGGTCCTGGCGCGGCACGTCCAGGAACTGGAAATCATTGTTCAGGCGTTCTGCCATGATCTTGCCTCAATACCTGTACGTGCTTACTGCGGGTTCGACACCGTGTTCTTCAACAGTTCCTTGATATTCGCCGCTTTCGGCTTCACCAGCCAGAACTTGCGGGAATATTCGTCGAACTGTTCGAGAACTTCGCGTCCCCAGTCACTCTCGGTGGCCTGCACGTATTCCTGCAGGACGGCCTTGAGATGCTGACGATGCGGGCCCATGGGCTCGGTGCTGATGCGGTGCAGCTCGATCAGCTCATGGTTGCAGCGATCGAAGAAGTTGTTGTCCAGGTCCAGCACATAGGCGAAACCGCCCGTCATGCCGGCACCGAAGTTGAGGCCGGTCTTGCCGAGCACGGTGACCAGACCACCCGTCATGTATTCGCAGCAGTGGTCGCCTGCGCCTTCGATGACCGCGTGGCAACCGGAGTTGCGCACAGCGAAACGCTCACCGGCCGTACCTGCCGCCAGCAGCTTGCCACCGGTGGCGCCGTAGAGGCAGGTATTGCCGATGATGGCCGTGTCCTGCGACTTGAACGGCGAACCCTGGGGTGAACGGATGACGACGCTGCCGCCCGCCATGCCCTTGCCGACATAGTCGTTGGCATCACCTTCGAGATACAGATTGAGACCGCCGGCGTTCCAGACACCGAAACTCTGGCCGGCGGTGCCGGTGAACTTCAGCGTAATCGGCGCGTCAGCCATACCCTGGTCGCCATGACGCTGGGCGATCTCGCCGGACACGCGGGCGCCGATGGAACGGTCGCAGTTGCCGATGCGGAACTCGAAGGTGCCACCGGTCTTGCCCTCAATGGCAGGCAGCACGGCAGCGACGATCTTCTCGGCCAGCACGCCCTGGTCGAAGGGTTCATTCTTCGACTGCTGGCAGTACTGCGGCTTGTCAGCCGAGATGTGGTCGTTGCGCAGCAACGGCATCAGGTCGAGACGCGACTGCTTGCCGGTTTCGCCGGGCAGCATTTCGAGCAGGTCGGTACGACCGATCAGCTCGGCCAGCGAAGCCACACCCAGCACCGACAGCCACTCACGGGTTTCGGCAGCGATGAACTTGAAGAAGTTCATCAGCATTTCCGGCTCGCCGATGTAGTGGTCCTGGCGCAGCTTGTCCTGCTGAGTGGCGACACCGGTCGCGCAGTTATTGAGATGACAGATGCGCAGGTACTTGCAGCCCAGCGCAATCATCGGGGTCGAGCCGAAGCCGAAGCTCTCGGCACCCAGAATGGCCGCCTTGATGACGTCGAGGCCGGTCTTGAGACCGCCATCGGTCTGAACCCGCACCTTGCCGCGCAGATCATTGGCACGCAGCGCCTGCTGGGCTTCGGACAGACCGAGTTCCCACGGCGAACCGGCGTAGTGGATCGACGACAGCGGCGAGGCCGCGGTACCACCGTCATAGCCGGAGATGGTGATGAGGTCGGCATAGGCCTTGGCAACACCGGCGGCAATCGTGCCGACACCCGGCTCGGACACCAGCTTGACCGACACCAGCGCGCGCGGATTGACCTGTTTGAGGTCGAAAATCAGCTGCGACAGGTCTTCGATCGAGTAGATGTCATGATGCGGCGGCGGCGAGATCAGCGTGACGCCCGGCACCGAGTGACGCAGACGCGCAATCAGGGCATTGACCTTGCCACCCGGCAGCTGACCGCCTTCACCCGGCTTGGCACCCTGGGCGACCTTGATCTGCAGCACTTCGGCACTGGACAGATAAGCCGGGGTGACACCGAAGCGACCGGAAGCGACCTGCTTGATCTTGGAGTTCTTCAGCGTGCCGTAGCGCACCGGGTCTTCACCGCCCTCACCCGAGTTCGAACGACCGCCCAGTGTGTTCATGGCAATGGCGATCGATTCGTGGGCTTCCGGCGACAACGCACCCAGCGACATGCCGGCCGAATCGAAGCGCATCAGGATGGCTTCCAGCGGCTCGACCTCATGGATGGCCAGCGGCTGGGCGGCAGCCTTGACCTTGAGCAGGTCACGGATGGTCGCCACCGGACGCTGGTTAACCAGGTCTGCATAAGCCTGGTAATCGGCATAGTCGCCCGAACGCACGGCCGTGTGCAGGGTGTTGATCACATCCGGATTGAAGGCGTGATATTCCTTGCCGTAGACGAACTTGAGCAGACCACCCTGATCGAGGGCCTTGCGGGCCTTCCAGGCATCGTCGGCGAGCAGGCGCTGATCGCCTTCGATATCGGCGAAGTTGGCGCCCTGGATGCGACTCGGCACGCCCTTGAAGCAAGTCTCCACAACCACACTGTCGAGACCCACGGCCTCGAACAGCTGCGCACCGCGGTAGGACGCGATGGTGGAAATGCCCATCTTCGACATGATCTTGAGCAAGCCCTTGTCGATGCCCTTGCGGAAATAGCTCTGCGCTTCCAGCGGGTCGCCCAGGACCTCGCCGTTGCGCGCCATGTCGGCGATGATGTCGTAGGCCAGATACGGGTAGACGGCACTGGCGCCGAAACCGATGAGCACGGCAAAGTGATGCGGGTCACGGGCGAAGCCGGTTTCCACAATCAGGTTGGCATCGCAGCGCCAGCCGGCGTTCATCAGGTGGTGATGCACGGCACCGGTGGCCATCAACGCACCCATCGGCAGATAGCCGGCCCGGATGGCGCGATCGGACAGCACCAGCTGCGAGCGACCGTCGCGGACAGCCGCTTCAGCCTGGACGCAGATGCGCTGGATGGCGGCCTGCAGCCCTTCGGCTTCCGGATAGTTGAGGTCGATGACCTCAAAACCATAACCCGGCAGATCGACCTGCTTGAGCTGGGCGAACTTCGAATGCGACAGCACCGGCGATGACACGATGACGCGACGCGCGTGCTCCGGCGTTTCCTCGAAGATGTTCATCTCGGGGCCAAAAGCGGTCTCGAGCGACATCACGATGGCTTCGCGCAGCGGATCGATCGGCGGGTTGGTGACCTGCGCGAACTGCTGGCGGAAATAGTCGGCCTGGTGACGAACGCGACGCGACAGCACCGCCATCGGGGTATCGTCGCCCATGGAGCCGACGGCTTCCTGGCCGGACTCGGCGAGCGGACGGATGATCTGGTCACGCTCTTCGTTGGTGACCAGGAACATCTTCTGGTACGTGTTGAGCGCAGCCTTGTCGACCTGGCCCAGGAGCTGCCGCTCGAGCTCGGAATCCGTTTCGACACGACGGGCTTCGGCGCGCAGCCACTGCTTGTAGGGCTGCGCGGTCTTGAGCAGGTTGTCGACATCTTCGGTTTCAAGCAGCTCGCCGGTCTGGGTGTCGACCGCGACGATCTTGCCCGGACCGACACGGCCCTTGGACACCACGTCTTCCGGTGCGTAATCCCAGACGCCGATTTCCGACGCCAGCGTGATGTAGCCGTTCTTGGTGATGACCCAACGGGCCGGACGCAGACCGTTGCGATCCAGCATGCAGACGGCATAGCGGCCGTCGGTGATGACCAGGCCGGCAGGACCGTCCCAGGCTTCCATGTGCTTGGCGTTGTACTCGTAGAACGCGCGCAGATCGGCGTCCATCGACTCGACATTCTGCCAGGCCGGCGGCACCAGCATGCGCAGGGCACGGAACAGGCTCATGCCGCCACCGAGCAGGATTTCCAGCATGTTGTCCATGCTGGAAGAGTCGGAACCGGTGCGGTTGACCAGCGGCGTCAGCGAGGTCAGGCCTGGCAGCAGCGGGCTGTCAAATTTCGGGGTGCGCGCCACGGCCCAGTTGCGGTTGCCGCTGACCGTGTTGATTTCGCCGTTGTGGGCGAGATAGCGGAACGGCTGAGCCAGCGGCCAGCGCGGCAGCGTATTGGTCGAAAAGCGCTGGTGGAACACGCAGATATGCGTGGCCATGCGGTCGTCGCCGAGGTCCTTGTAGAAGTTCGGCAGGTCAGCCGGCATCACCAGGCCCTTGTACGAAATGACCTGGGTCGACAGCGTGGTGATGTAGAACAGCGGGTCGCTCTTGAGCTGCTGTTCGGCACGACGGCGCGCCAGGAACAGCTTGCGGTTGACCGTCACGTCATCGAGGTCGCCGGCATTCACCAGCACCTGTTCGAACACCGGCAGCGAGCGCAGTGCGATTTCACCCAGGATGCTGTTGTCGGTCGGCACCGGGCGCCAGCCGGCCAGCACCAGGCCTTCAGCAGCCAACTCGGCACTCAGGATGGCGCGTGCATGAGCGGCTAGCGCCGGGTCGGTATTCAGGAAAACCAGACCGACAGCGAACGTGTCATCCAGCGTGACTTTCAGCTCTTCCTGCGCGACGGCACGGAAAAAGGCACGGGGCATCGCCAGCAACAGGCCGCAGCCGTCACCGGTCTTGCCGTCAGCAGCAATGGCCCCGCGATGGGTCATGCAACTGAGGGAATGAATCGCTGTCTGAACCAGATGGTGACTGGCTTCACCCTTCATCTGCGCGATGAGGCCGAAGCCGCAGTTGTCACGAAACTCATCCGGGTGGTACAGACCCGCGTGGACGACCGGCTGCTCTTGCATCAGGTTTACCTTGGGAAACAAAGGTTTATAAATTTCTTGCGCACGCCGACTGAGCGCCGTGCACAAAAAAGGGACGCGTATAGTAGGTGAAAAGCGGTATTCACTCAAATGCAGAACCCGTACAAATCACCCGCTTTTCCATCAATACAACGATTTGAGGCAATTTTCGGGCCAGCAATGTCCTTCTGACACCCGCCAGCTTACAACGGTGGTGAGACTTTTTCGGAGCCCGCCGGCACAGGCAGGGCACTGAGCGGCGGCGCCTCAGGCGGCGGCACGTTCGAATCCGATGCCGGCGCGCCGGTATCGGGCAACGACGAGGGCGCCGAAACCGGTGCCGGCTCAGGCATGGCAGCATAGATCGCCTGATAGCTGCCCCAGGTACGGGGCATCACGGCGCCCGACAGGCCGGACAGGGCGGCGGCCACTTCTTCCGCTTCGCCGCGGGTCGAGAAACTGCCATAGCTGATCACGAAGCGAACCGTGACCGCGGCATCCGGCACGGCCGGGTCAGGCAGTTCCGGCAGCTTGAAATAGACAAACTGGTCACGATCCTGGCGCGTCGAGAGAAAATTGCCCACGGCGCGCTCATCGGACAGTGACATGACCTGCAGGGTATACGCCTTGGCATCCTGCGACTGCAACCAGGCCAGACCGCGATACTGCGGCAGGCGCAGCGGTGCATCGGGCGCCAGAGGCACCGGCGTGGAGCCCCCCTGATCCTTGACCAGCTCGGGGAACGCACCAAAGCGCTCGTCGAAGCCGCTCTCCCCGGACAGCGCAATATTGCCCAGCAGCTTTTCCGTGATCAGATTGCGGACCGGCGTGATCAGCCAGAGCAGCGCAATCGCCGCCACGAAGGCCATGACCAGCGCCTTGCCGAAAGTTTGCTGTGTCCGCCAATGCATCAGGTCATCCTCTCAAGCCGGCGCGATGCCGAGTGTAGCGCCCGCCTGCAAGGTTGCACGCAAACGTTGCGGGTCCGCCGCATCGGTGACCCAGGCCTCGCCGAGGCGACGCAGCAGCACGAGGCGCAGACGGCCATCGACATTTTTCTTGTCCACCGCCATATGGCGCAGGAATTCGTCAGCCGACAACTCGGCAGGCGGCACCACGGGCAGACCGGCACGAATCAGCAGCGCCCGCACCCGGGCCACATCACCGGCACTCAGCCAGCCTTCGCGCCACGACAGATCCGCCGCCATGAGCATGCCGGCTCCTACCGCCTCACCATGCAGCCAGCTGCCATACCCCATGCCGGTCTCGATGGCATGGCCGAAAGTGTGCCCGAGATTGAGCAGCGCGCGGACATCATTCTGCTCCAGCTCGTCGGCGGCCACGACATCGGCTTTGTTCTGGCAGGAGCGGCGGATGGCCTCGGCCAGCAGGACCGGATCCCGCGCCACCAGGCCCTCCATGTGCTCTTCGAGCCAGGCCAGAAAAGGCACATCACGAATCAGGCCGTATTTGATGACCTCGGCCAGGCCCGCGGACAGCTCGCGGGCCGGTAGCGTGCGCAGCACACTGGTATCGGCGAGCACGGCGAGCGGCTGCTGAAAGGCGCCAATCATGTTCTTGCCGAGGGGATGGTTGATGCCGGTCTTGCCCCCCACCGAGGAGTCGACCTGTGACAGCAGCGTGGTCGGAATCTGGATGAAATCGACACCGCGCTGATAACAGGCCGCAGCGAAGCCGGTCATGTCACCGACGACGCCGCCCCCGAGGGCGATCAGGGTCGCCTTGCGGCTGAAGCGGGCGGTCAGCAGGGCATCAAAAATCAGGTTGAGATGCTGCCAGTCCTTGAACTGCTCACCGTCAGGGAGCGTGACATCCGCCACGGTCAGACCGTTGGCGCGCAAGGTCTCCAGGATCTGTGCGGCATAGAGTGGCGCCACGGTGCTGTTACTGACGACCAGCACCTGCTTGCCGCGTATCCACGGCAACAGGCAGTCGGGCTTTGCCAGCAGCGACTCGCCAATGAAAATCGGGTAGCTGCGCTCTCCCAGTTGCACTTCCAGCGTCTGCATTGTTCCCTTCCGTTGTCCGATCGCCGCGCTCAGCGCAGACCCAGTGCCTGCAGGATATGCCAGGCCACATCCCGGGCACTGGCACGTTCGGTCGGCATGATGTGATGCGCCACCTCGCGATACAAGGGGTCGCGGATACGCAGCAACTCGGTGAGGCGCGCCCGCGGATTCGGCGTCTGCAACAAGGGCCTGTTGTGATCACGAGCGGTCCGCTCCAGCTGACGCTCGACCGGCGTTTCAAGATACACCACGGTGCCGCGGGCCTGCAGATGGCGCCGGTTCTCTTCGCGCATGACCGCACCGCCACCGGTGGCCAGCACGATATGTCGACGCTGGGTCAGGATATCGATGACCTGCTCCTCGCGCTGGCGAAAGCCATCCTCACCCTCGATATCGAAGATCCAAGGAATATTGGCGCCGGTACGGGCCTCGATCTCATGATCAGAGTCCACGAACTCCCAGCGCAGGAGGTCGGCCAGCTGGCGGCCAATCGTGGTCTTGCCGGCGCCCATCGGCCCGACCAGAAATATGTTGTGAACTGTCTGACCCATCTGCCATCTCTGCCACAGTGACTGCCGCCGAATCGGCGACCAGTCGTGGCGTCACGAAAATCAGAAGCTCCTGCTTGTCCTCGCGCATGACATGGCGGCGGAACAGGTAGCCCAATAACGGGATATTACCCAGTCCGGGCACCTTGCTGACACTGTTCACCACCTGCGTGCGAAAAATTCCACCCAGCATGAGAGTCTGGCCATTCAGCAACCTCACCTGGGTCGCCAACCGGTTGGTCTCGATGGCGCGGGCACCCGAAGGCTGAATTTCGCCGGGACTGTCATGGCTGAGCTTGAGGTCGAGGGCGATTTCACCATCAGGAGCAATCGCCGGCGTCACCTCCAGACTGAGCTCGGCATTGACGAAACGGGTCGTGCTGGCGCCGCTGTGGGTGGTCTCCTGATAGGGTATCTGCTGACCGGACGAGATGCGGGCCATCTGCTGCTCAGCGGTCATCACGCTGGGTCGTGCAATGACCTCGCCCTCGCCGTCGCTCTCCAGCGCCGACAGCGCCAGATCCAGCGCCTTGCCATCCAGACCGATCAGCCCATAGGTCAGCACCGAGACATCGGCACCTCCCGCCGCCAGTGGCACCAGGGCACTCATGTCGGGCCGCTGCAGCCGCCATTGCACACCCAGCTGCTGCGCCCTGGTCCGAGACACGGCCGCCAGGCGAGTCTCGATCACCACCTGGCGACCCGGCCGGTCGAGCGCCGCCAGCCACGCCGGCCAGCGTGCCAACCGCATGGCATTATCGGTCAGCAACAGCGTGTTGGTGCGCAGATCGACTTCCAGCCGGCCGCGTGGCCCGAGCAAGCGCTCGCCAGCCGCGCCGGCACCCGCCTCGAACATTTTGGCCAGCTCACCGGCACGCGCATGCTGCAGCGGCAACAAGCGCGTCTCCACAGGCTCCCTTGCCTCACGCGCCTGCTCCCACTCGCGTGCCTGTCGCGCACGTGCTGTCAGCTCCTCCAGACTGGCCACCAGCACGCTGTCACCGACCTGTTCGCGCCCGAGCCCGCGCACCTGCAGGATGCTGTCGAGCACTGCCAGCGGAGGCTGCTGCCTGACCTGCAGACTGATGCGCCCCTGAACCCCCTCGCTGAGCACCAGATTCAGACGGACAGCAGCGGCCAGCTGGTGCAAAACCTGGCGCAGCTCGGCATCCTGCACTGACAGGCTGATATGCGCCCGGTTTTCAGCCCGGACGGGAGCTGCCGAAAGTCCGCACAGCAGGCACAGCAGGAGCAGGGCCGCGCAGAGATCACGGCGGCGGTGCACCGGATATCCGGCCACCCGTTTCTGGCTAATCATGCGCGACCTCCTTGTCGGCACCCCGATGCATCAGATGTAGCAATGACCCGGGAGTTGCGCAAACGCAATGAAGTCTCCCGGCCCACGGCTTATACTGTCGGCCCTTGTCCGTGGCCGGACTGTTTCCAGGTTGCCCCGATGACTGCTGCCCCGAATTCGTTTCGCCTCATGCGCTGGCTGGGTCTTGCCCTGACCGGTATCACGCTCGGCGCCAGTGGCTCCTACCTGGCCCTGACCCCTGAACTGCCGGACATTTCGACGCTCAAGCAGGTCCAGTACGAAACACCGCTTCAGGTTTACACCCGCGACGGCAAGCTGATCAGCGAATTCGGCCTCAAGCACACCATTCCGCTGCGCTACAAGGAAATCCCCAAGACCTTCGTGCAGGCCTTCCTCGCCGCCGAGGATGACCGCTTCTTCCAGCATGAGGGCATCGACTACAGCAGCCTCGGCCGCGCCTTCGGTGAACTCGTCACCAGCGGCAGCATCCGCTCCGGCGGATCCACCATCACCATGCAGGTCGCAAAGAATTACTTTCTCAGCAGCGAACGCACGTTCAGCCGCAAGTTCACTGAGATCATGCTCGCCAAGCGCATCGAAGACTCGCTGACCAAGCAGGAAATCCTCGAGCTGTACCTCAACAAGATCTATCTCGGCCAGCGTGCCTACGGGATCGGTGCCGCCGCCAAGATCTACTACGGAAAAACGGTCAGTCAGCTGACCCTGGCCGAGATGGCGATGATCGCCGGCCTGCCCAAGGCGCCATCGAAGTACAACCCGATCGCCAATCCCGAGCGTGCCCTGATCCGTCGCGACTGGATCATCGGCCGCATGCTCAAGCTCGGCTACATCACCCAGGCGGCGCACGACAAGGCGCGGCAAGCTCCGGTGGGGCTGAACTTCAAAGGCAGCATGCAGGATGTGCAGGCCCCCTATCTCTCCGAAATGGTGCGTGAGTCCTTGCTCGAGCGTTTCGGCAAGGCGGTCTACGACACCGGCTACAAGGTCTACACCACCGTCGACTCGCGCAATCAGAATGCCGCCACCGAAGCCGTGATCAATGGCCTGCTCGCCTACGACCAGCGGCATGGCTGGCGCGGTGCCGAAGCCAAAAGCGCCACCACGCCGCTGAAATCGCTGAGTCGGGTCGGCAGCCTGGAACCGGCACGGGTGGTGGCGGTGGGCGCCCAGAGCATCACCGCGGAATTGCGCAGCGGCGAGCGCGTGGTCCTCGGCTGGGATGCCATCCGCTGGGCGCGCAAGTTCATCAACGTCAACAGCATCGGTCCGGTGCCGCAGAGCGCCCGCGACGTTGTCGCGGTCGATGACATCATCCGCCTGCAACCCGTCGGCAAGCGCTGGCGCCTGGCGCAGATCCCCAAGGTGCAGGGCCAGCTGATCGCGCTCAACCCCGACACCGGCGCGCTGGAAGCCGTGGTCGGCGGTTTCGACTTCGGCCAGAGCAAGTTCAACCGTGCCGTACAGGGCTGGCGCCAGGCCGGGTCGACCATCAAGCCGCTGATCTACAGCAAGGCACTGGAGCGTGGCTTTACGCCGGCCAGCCTGATCGACGACGCCCCGCTGACCTTCGGCGACTGGACGCCGAGCAATTCGGACGGCGAGTTCATGGGGCCGATCACTTTGCGGCGCGCGCTCTATCTCTCGCGCAACCTGGTCTCCATCCGCCTGCTGCAGTCCATCGGCGTCGAGAATGCCCGCGAGTATCTGGGCCGCTTCGGTCTCGAGCGCAGCCGTATGCCGCGTGACCTCACGCTCGCCCTGGGCTCTGCCGAGGTGCTGCCGATCCAGATGGCCACCGCCTATGCCGCCATCGCCAATGGCGGATTGCGCGTGAATCCCTACTTCATCGAGAAGGTACTGGATCGCAATGGCAACGTGGTGTTCCAGGCCGAGCCGAAGCGCGTCTGCCGTCCCTGCGAGTTGCCGGCACCGGCACCGGTGATCAATGCCGACGGCATCGCTGAAGCCCCGGAAACCGTGATTGCGGCCAACGCCGCCGGCAGCATCAATGGCACCGGCGACAACATCGCCGTGACCGCGCCCGCCGCCTTCGTCCCCGACTATCCGGTGGCTTTGCGCATCATGCGTCCGCGCGCCGCGCGCCAGATGTATTCGATTCTGCAGGATGTGATCCGGCATGGCACCGGCCGTGGGGCACTGAGTCTCGGCCGCAGCGACCTGGCCGGCAAGACCGGGACCACCAATGATGCCCGTGATGCCTGGTTTGCCGGCTTCAATGCCGGCATCGTGGCTGTGACCTGGGTCGGCTTCGATGAACCGCAAAGTCTGGGCAAGGTCGAATACGGCGGCTTCGCCGCACTGCCATTGTGGAATCAGTTCATGGCGACGGCTCTGCGCAGCATCCCGTACAGCGTGCCGCCGACACCAGCAGGCCTGACCACCGCCCGCATCAACCGCCTGACCGGCGAAGCTGCCGGTGATGATGATCCGGAAGCTATCGACGAACTGTTCCCCGCAGAGCAGCCGCCGGCAGCCGCCGGCACTGTCCCGCCGCCGGCATCAGTCACCATCCCGGCCGTCCCGGCGCCAGTCCTGCCCTGACCCTGGCCGCCGGCCCGGTGCGCTCCTGCACTGGGCCGGACCAGACAGCTCAGACCAGCTCCTGCGGATCAACATCCAGCGACCAGCGCACCTGACGCGCCTCCGGCAACTGTTCGAGCCACGGCACCAACACATCCAGCAACCCATGCAACGACCGCCTGTCCTCACTTTTGAGCAGGAGATGGACACGTGACTTGCCCGCTTTGCGCGCCAGCGGCGCGGGCACCGGGCCCCAGGCCTGCACACCGAAACCACCCTGCACCACTGTCATGGCCGCCTGCTGCAGAAAAGCCAGCGGCAGTTCTGCCCGCGTTGCCTCAGCACGCAGCAGCGCGAGGTAGCCTGCCGGCGGCAATCCCAGCAACTGGCGCTCCTGCAACAAGTCGCGGGCACAGGCGATATATCCGCGCGTCAGCAAGGTTTCCAGCAAAGGATGATCGGGCTGGTGCGTTTGCAACAGCACCTGACCAGCGCGTTCGGCGCGGCCGGCACGGCCGGCCACCTGCACCAGCAACTGCGCCAGCCGCTCGGGGCCGCGGAAATCGGCGCTGAACAAGCCACTGTCACTGTCCGGGATCACCACCAGCGTGACATTCGGGAAATGATGCCCCTTGGCCAGCATCTGGGTCCCCACCAGGATGGCCGGACCGCCCTCGTGAATACGGGAGATGAGCGCCTGCATGGCACCCTTACGGCGCGTACTGTCCCGGTCTACGCGATGCACCGGCACCGACGGAAACTGCTCGACCAGCGCCTCTTCAAGCCGCTCGGTGCCGAGTCCGACCGGTCTCAGGTCAGTACTCGCGCAATCGGGGCACACACGGGGCGGCGGTCGCTCGCTGCCACAGTGATGACAATGCAGGCGCACAGGATCACGGTGCAAGGTCGGCCGCGCATCACACCGGGGGCAATCGGCCTGCCAGCCACAGTCATGGCAGAGCAGCACCGGGGCATAGCCGCGGCGGTTCATGAACACCAGCACCTGCTCGCCTCGTGCCAGCGTCTCGCTCATGCGGGTCCGCACCGTTGCGCTCAGGCCCTCGACCAGCTTCTGGCCACGGATATCGATGCGCTGCACCGTCGGCGGCCGCGCCTGACCTGCTCGCTGGGTCAGCGCCAGACGCTGATAACGCCCGGCCTGGACGTTGGCCAGCGTCTCCAGCGCCGGTGTCGCCGTGCCCAGCACAATAGGGATGTTTTCGAGCTGGGCGCGACGCACGGCGACATCGCGCCCGTGATAGCGAAAGCCTTCCTGCTGCTTGAACGAGAGATCGTGCTCTTCGTCGATGATGATCAGTCCCGGCCGCGCCAGCGGCGTGAACACCGCCGAGCGGGTCCCGATGACGATGCCCACCTCGCCGGCGCGCGCTGCGCGCCAGGCCTGCAAACGCTCACGATCGCCAAGACCGGAATGCAGGACCGCGATGGGACAGCGGAAACGCGCCTGGAAACGCGCCACGGTCTGCGGCGTCAGACCGATTTCAGGCACCAGCACCAGCACCTGACGGCCATCCGCCAGCACCGCCGCCATGGTTTGCAGATAGACCTCAGTCTTGCCGCTGCCGGTGATGCCCTGCAGCAGCCAGGCCCTGAAGCCCGGCCCGGCCCCGGTCAGCGCGGCGATGGCAGCGGCCTGCTCGCTACCAGCCACCAGTGGCGGCTCAGCCAGCAAAGCGCCCCCTCGCCCCTTCGCCAGGTCTGGCGCCATGCCCCGGGCAAAATCATGACTGGCGGTGGCAGCCCCCGCCACCGGCACCACCAGCTCTTTCACCCACAGCGCCTGCATGCTGTCGCGGGTGACCGCGAAAGCCTTGAGGGCGGCATCGCTGAGCCCCTGCGGATGGTCATGCAGCAATTGCCAGGCTTCCTGTTGCCTGCGCGCGCGCTGCAAAGCCGTCGGCGCCAGCGCCCGGCCTCGCGCCGTCAGCTGCCAGACTCGTGGTGGCTCGCAGTGCAACGGCTCGCCCTGCCGTACCAGCACCGGCAGCATCTGACTGAGGGCATCTCCCAAGGGGTGCTGATAATACTGCGCCACCCACAGCGCCAGCCGCCACAGTGCCGGCGGCAGCGCCGGCTCCTCATCCAGGACCTCCTGGATGGCCTTGAGCTTGGCGGACGGCACATCGCTGTGCTCACCCTGACTGATCACCATGCCGACCAGCTGCTGACGCCCGAAGGGCACGCGCACGCGCACCCCGGCCGCCGGCACGGGCAGGCCGGCCGGCAGCCGGTAATCGAAAAGCTGCCGCAGCGGCGAGGGCAGGGCAAGATGCAGAATGGTCATGGGCCGCAAGCGTAGCATCCGGCACCCCACCCTGCGCGCCGGAAACGCCTTGCCGGCCTGAGCGACGGTATCGCCCGGGGAAGCGCTTGGCTATTTCCTGAACACCCTCTATAATCCGCCGCCTTGTTGTGCCTGGCTGTGATGAAGAGACCTTCACGGTAGGCCAAGAGAATGGCCCGGTTTCGTACCCGCGCGTCTGCCCTGCCGTTGCCGCTCAGCGGCGCAGGACCCGCCGGGAGCGCGAGACCACCTCAACCCGTTCCTTGATAGGTGATGACCATGCGTGCTGATATCCACCCGAAATATGAAGATGTGACCGTTACCTGCTCCTGCGGCAACGTGTTCCAGACCCGTTCCACGACCTGCAAGAACTTCCTGATCGACGTCTGCTCGGCCTGCCACCCGTTCTACACCGGCACCCAGAAAGTCGTCGACACCGGCGGTCGTATCGACAAGTTCAAGCAGCGTTTCGGCGCCCGCAGCTTCAAGAAGTAAGCGCCGGCCTGCCACGCCCGTCGTGGACTGCCTGAAAGGCGGACTCTTCCCTGACCGGAAGGTCCGCCTTTTTCATTGCATGGTCATTTTTATGGCCACCCGCTTTTATTGCTACAATCGCCGCCGATTTACCGCCTCACCGGTCCGGATCCCTTGATGAAGCACGCGCTCGATACCCTACTTTCCGCCGCCCTCGCCACTTTGCGCGACGATGGCCTGCTACCCGCCGATTTCGCCCCCGCCATCCAGCTCGACCGCACGCGCGACAAGAGCCACGGCGACTGGGCCACCAACCTCGCCCTGGTTTCTGCCAAGGCGGCAGGTCGCAAGCCGCGTGAAGTGGCTGATGCCCTGGTGGCTGCGCTGCCCGTCGAGGCCCGTGCTGCTGCGGGCGTGGTCCGTGTGGAGATCGCCGGGCCCGGCTTCATCAATTTCTTCCTCTCCAGCGACAGCCGCTTCGAAGCAGTGCAGCGCATCCTCGCGGATGCCACGGCATTCTCGTCGCCCGACATCGGGCAGGGCGAGAAGGTGCTGCTGGAGTACGTTTCGGCCAACCCGACCGGCCCGATGCATGTCGGCCACGGTCGCGGTGCCGCCTACGGCTCGACCCTGGCCAATCTGCTGACGGCCACCGGCTATCAGGTCCATCGCGAGTACTACATCAACGATGCCGGGCGTCAGGCCGACATCCTTGCCGTCTCGGTCTATCTGCGCTACCTGGAAGTCCTGGGCGAAAGCGTGCGTATCCCGTCACGCGCCTACCCGGCCGACTACATCCGCGACTGCGCACTGGCGCTGGCCGAACGCGATGGCCGCCGCTACTTCCACGCCTATGCCGACGTCATTGCCGGGGTACTTCCGGATGGCGAAGGTGACACCGACGAAGCCAAGTCCGCCCGGGAAGCGCATCTCGACTCGCTGATCAGCAGCGTCCGCGGCTTGCTCGGCGACGACTACCGCGCGGTGCTGGACTTCGGCCTGAACACCCAGCTCGCGGCCATCCGGGAAACGCTGCAGGCGTTCAACGTCGGCTTCGATCAGTGGTTCTCCGAACGCAGTCTGGCCGAGAGCGGCGCCATCGAGCAGGCCATTGAGCGCCTGCGCCAACGTGGCCACGTTTACGAAAAGAATGGCGCGATCTGGCTGGCGACCTCGCAACTGGGCGATGAAAAGGATCGCGTGCTGGTCCGTGACAACGGCATCCACACCTATTTCGCGGCCGATGTCGCCTACCACCTGAACAAGCTGGACCGCGGCTTCGATACCCTCATCGATGTCTGGGGCGCCGATCACCATGGCTACATCGCCCGTGTCCGCGCCGCCATCGAGGCCCTGACCGGCCATGGCGACAAATTCCATGTCGCGCTCATCCAGTTCGTGACGCTGTCGTCGGGCCGCATGGGCAAGCGCTCGGGCAATTTTGTCACGCTCAAGCAGCTGATCGAAGAGGCCGGCAACGATGCCACCCGCTTCTTCTATCTGACGCGCTCGCCGGAACAGCACCTGGAGTTCGATATCGATCTCGCGCGTTCACAGACCGCTGACAACCCCGTGTACTACCTGCAGTACGCCCACGCCCGCATCTGCAGCATCTTCCGTGAGCTGGCCATCCGGGGCTGGACGCACGATGCCGAAGCGGGCCTGAAGGTGCTGCCGAGCCTGCCGGATGAGGGCGTCGAAGACCTGGTCAAGCGCCTGTCGGCCTGGCCGGAAGCGGTGGCCGCGGCCGCCCGCCACCATGCGCCCCATCAGCTCACCCATGTGCTGCGTGAGCTCGCCCAGGACTTCCACACCTACTACAACAGCAACAAGATGCTTGTAGAGGATGCCGATCAGCGCAATGGCCGCCTGACCCTGAGCCTGGCGGTACAGAAGATTCTGGCCAATGGCCTAACCTTGCTCGGCGTCGCCGCGCCGGAACGCATGTGAGCCAAAGAGCCCGCCGGAGTCCTGACCTGTCATGAGCACCCGTCGTCCACCCCCTCGCGGGGCCAGCCGATCACCCCGCCAGGGGAGCGGCAATGCATCACGTTCGACCGCCAGCGGCGGCCGCAAGCCCGCGGTCCGCGCCAAATCGCCGGCCCGCAAGTCCGGCAGCGGCATCCGCAAGGGCCGCCTGATCCTGGCGGTGCTGCTTGCCATCGGTCTCGCCGCACTCATCTGGTTCGTCAAGAAACATCACGGCAAAAGTGTCGACACGGTGCCGCCGGCGCTCGCCCAGGAGAAGCCGGGCCAGTCCGGTGCCGGGGCATCGTCGGATAAAAAGCCGGAAGATGCCGCGAAAGCTGCCGGCGACCCGGAGCGGTTCGAGTTCTACGACATCCTGCCCAACCAGCAGGTGCTACCGACCCGCCAGATCGAGAGCCGGCCGGCACCACGCCCGCTGCCGGCCCATACGACTCAGCCGCCGGCAGCGGCTAACGAGGCGCCACGCTGGCTGCAGACCGGGGCCTTCCGCAGTCCGGAAGAGGCTGACCGCCGCCGCGCCCAGATCCGTTTGCTCGGCCTGCCGGCACGCGTCCAGACCGGCAGCGATGGCCAGGGCCAGGCACTGCACCGCGTGCTCGCCGGCCCGTTCAATGCCGCTGCCGCCCTGGATGCCGCCCGCCGCACCCTGGCCGCGGCCGGCCTCGATGCGATTCCCCTGAGCAGCCAGCCCGAGCATCCAACAGGAGCACAGCAACCATGACGACCATTCTTTCTGTGCGTCGCGGCAACAGCGTCGTGCTGGGCGGTGACGGCCAGGTTTCACTCGGTAACACCGTGATGAAGGGCAATGCCCGCAAGGTCCGCCGCCTTTACCGCGACCAGGTGATTGCCGGCTTTGCCGGCGGCACCGCCGATGCGTTCACACTCTTTGAATATTTCGAGGCCAAACTCGAGAAGCACGGCGGTCATCTCACGCGGGCGGCAGTCGAAATGGCCAAGGACTGGCGCACCGACCGCACGCTGCGTCGTCTGGAGGCCCTGCTTGCCGTGGCCGACAAGAGCGCCTCGCTGATCATTACCGGCAATGGCGATGTGCTTGAGCCCGAGCACGGCATCATCGCCATCGGCTCTGGCGGCAACTACGCCCTGGCCGCTGCCCGCGCGCTGATGGATCACAGCCAGCTTTCGGCCGAGGAGATCGTCAGATACGGCTTGTCCACGGCCGGCGACATCTGTGTCTTCACCAATCATCAACACACGCTGGAAAGCCTGAGCTGGTAACGCCCTATGACCGCCATGACCCCACGCGAAATCGTCCATGAACTGGATCGTCACATCGTCGGCCAGACGGCCGCCAAGCGCGCCGTCGCGCTGGCCCTGCGCAACCGCTGGCGCCGCATGCAGCTCGACGAGAGTCTGCGACACGAAGTCACGCCCAAGAATATCCTGATGATCGGTCCGACCGGGGTCGGCAAAACCGAGATCGCACGCCGTCTCGCCAAACTGGCCAATGCCCCGTTCATCAAGGTCGAGGCCACCAAGTTCACTGAAGTCGGTTATGTCGGACGCGATGTCGAAACCATCATCCGTGACCTCGCCGACATGGCGCTGAAAATGGTGCGCGAGCAGGCCGTCGCCCAGGTTGGCCAGCGCGCCGATGATGCCGCCGAAGACCGCATCCTCGACGTGTTGCTGCGCCCGGCGCGCAGCAACGAATGGCAGAAGGACTCCGCCCCGGCCGCCAGCGCCGACAGCGCCACCCGCCAGCTGTTCCGCCGCAAGCTCCGTAACGGCGAGCTCGACGACCAGGAAATCGAGATCGAGCTGAACGCCATCAGCCCCGATGTCGAACTGATGACACCGCCCGGCATGGAAGACATGGGTAATCAGCTGCAGAAGCTGTTTGCCAATCTCGGCGGCGGCAAGAGCAAGACCCAGCGCATGACCATCCGCGAGGCACTCAAGCGCGCCAGGGCCGAGGAGGCCGGCAAGCTGGTCGGTGAAGACGACCTCAAGAGCCGCGCCTTGCAAGCCGTCGAGCAGCAGGGGATCGTGTTCATTGACGAAATCGACAAGGTTTGCCGGCGCGGAGAGACCAGTGGTGCGGATGTCTCACGCGAAGGCGTGCAGCGCGATCTGCTGCCGCTGATCGAAGGCTGCACCGTCAACACCAAGTACGGCATGGTCAAGACCGATCACATCCTGTTCATCTGCTCGGGCGCCTTCCACCTCGCGAAGCCATCCGATCTGATTCCGGAACTGCAGGGGCGCCTGCCCATCCGCGTCGAGCTGGAGGCGCTGAGTGCAGCCGACTTCGAACGCATCCTGACCGAACCCAATTTCTCGCTAACCGAACAATACAAAGCGCTGCTGGCCACTGAAGGGCTCACCATCGCGTTCGCGCCGGAGACCATCACCCGCCTCGCGGAAGTGGCCTGGCGCGTCAACGAACGGACAGAAAACATCGGGGCACGTCGTCTGCATACCGTACTCGAGCGTTTGCTTGAACGTATCGGATTTGATGCTGCCGATCTGGCGGCCAAACAGGGCGCGGAGACGCTCGTCATCACCCCGCAGGATGTTGAAGAACATCTCGGGGCACTGGTTCAGGACGAAGACCTGAGCCGCTTCATTTTGTAAGCAAGGGGATCACATGAGCAGCAATGCATTGGCTCACCGCATGGATGCGGGCTACAACGCAGAGGAAGACATCATGCCGACGACTGCCGACACCAAGGCCGCCGAACCCCGTACCGCCGACCGCATCCGCGCCGGCATTGCCCGCTACCGCGCCTGGAACCGCCACCAGGACAGCGCGCTGCTGGACGCCGTCCAGCATTTGCAGGATGCCCAGATCGCGCGCCTGCGTGTGACCCATGCCGATGAGCTGGCCGACGCCCGCTATCAGCCCATCACCGAGTTCTTCCTGAGCGAGATCTATACCGGTCTCGACATCGCCGAGCTGGCGCGTGAAATCGAAAAAGCGCTGCCGGTGGCCACCCGCATGCTGCCGGACTCGGTCATGCGCACCGCCGCGATCGCCGTCGAACTCAATGCCCTGACCGGCGAGCTGGACGAAGAAGTCGCCAGCGACCTGCTGGCCCACGGCATCACGAGACCGACCGATACCGATGTCATCGCGGCCTATCGCCGCTGCGGTCACTTTGCCGAGCGCCGCGAACAGATGCGTCTGCTGCGTGAGCTGGGCCTGGGCCTCGACCGCTATGTGCGCTCACGCCTGATCACCGCCACCTTCAAGATGGCCGCCCGTCCGGCCCGCATGGCCGGCCTCGCGGGCCTCTATGACTTCATGGGCCAGGGCTTTGCCGTCATGAAGCCGATGAAATCGGTCGCTGACTTCCTGGATATCTTCATCGGCCATGAAAGTCGTATCCTCGACAGGCTGGAAAATGGCAGCGACAACCCTTTTGCCTGTGAGACCCAGAATGACTGACCGCCGCGCCTCCCTGCCCCCCGCCAACGGTCCGATGGCCCGTGGCGAAGCCATGCCGGTCAAGCCGGCATCCGGTGAGACCACGCACTTCGGCTATCAGACGGTGCGCAAGGAAGAGAAGGCCGAAAAGGTCGCCGAGGTGTTCCACTCGGTCGCCGCCAAATACGACATGATGAACGACCTCATGTCGCTGGGCATCCATCGTCTCTGGAAACGCTTCACCATTGAAATGTCAGGTGTACGTCCCGGACAGCAGGTCCTGGATATCGCCGGCGGCACGGGTGACCTTGCGCGCGCCTTCCAGAAGGAAGTCGGCACGGGCGGTCGTGTCGTGCTCGCCGACATCAATGCCTCCATGCTCGCTGTCGGCCGCGACAAGCTGCTTGATGTCGGGGTCGCCGGACAGATCGAGTTCGTCCAGGCCAACGCCGAATGCCTGCCGTTCGCCCCTGGCAGCTTCGATCTCATCACCATCGCCTTCGGCCTGCGCAACGTGACCGACAAGGATGCCGCCCTGCGTTCCATGTACCAGTCGCTGAAGCCTGGCGGCCGCCTGCTGGTGCTCGAGTTTTCCAAACCGGTCATCGAGCCGCTGGCCAAGGTCTACGACGCCTACTCATTCTCGCTGCTGCCGTTGATGGGCAAGCTGGTTGCCAATGATGCCGAAAGCTATCGTTATCTCGCCGAGTCCATCCGCATGCATCCCGACCAGGAAACCCTCAAGGGCATGATGCAGAACGCCGGCTTTGAACGCTGTGACTACCACAACCTCACCGGCGGCATTGTCGCCCTGCACCGCGGCTTCAAGTTCTGAGGCCGGCCGTGAAAGCGCCCCGGGAGTTCACCATGCCATCGCTGCCCTATGTTCTCGCCCTGCGCGCCGTCGAGAGCCTGATCAACCAGGCCTTGCGCTTTGACCCGGCAACCCAGCAGCGACTGGCGGCGCTGGAAGGTAAGTGCATCTACATCGAGACCGAAGCACCGCGCCTGAGTCTGATGGTTCAGATCCGGCCCGGCCGCATCCGCCTCGGCGCCGAGTCGGACCAGCGTCCGCATGCCACCATCGAGGCGCACAGCGTGGCCTTGCTGAAGCTCGCGCTGGCGCAGCAGCCGCAACTCATCGGCGGCCCCCTGCGCGTGCATGGTCAGGTCCAGCTCATCGAACAACTGCACGCCATCGGCAAGCAGCTCGACATTGACTGGGAAGAGCCGTTGTCGATGCTCTTTGGTGACATCGCCAGCCATCAGCTCGGACAGCAGGTGCGCGGCCTTTTCGGCTTCGCTCGCAAAGCGGCTAAAACCTTTTTGATGAACAGCAGCGAATATCTGCAGCAGGAGCAGGAGATGCTGCCGGTGCGCTGGGAAATCGAGGAATTCATCGAAGAGAGCCAGGATCTGCGTGCCGATGTCGAACGCCTGGAAGCGCGCACCCAGCGCCTGCAGCAGCGCGCCGCCAGCCTTGCGGCCCGTCAACCCGCCCTGATCAACAACAGCCCGGAAACCTCGGCATGATTCGACACTGGCCGCGCCTGCTGCAGCTCTGGACCGTTTTCGCCCGCTATCGCCTCGATACCCTGCTGCCGCCTCCGCCGAGTGTGCTGGCCCGCTTCGCCCTGCTCGCCTTCCGCCTGCACCCGGCCTGGTGGACAGGCGCAGGCCGTGCCCGCCAGCCGGATCATGTCCGCCTCGCCTTCGAGGCGCTGGGCCCCCTGTTCATCAAGCTCGGCCAGCTGATCTCGACACGCCGCGACCTGCTGGATCCGGCGCTGATCGACGAACTGTCGCGCCTGCAGGAAAATGTACCGCCGTTTCCGACCGACGAGGCCCGCGCGATTGTCGAACGTGCGCTGGGCGTGGCGCTCAGCCAGCACTTCGCCCGCTTTGATGACGAACCGCTGGCCGCCGCGTCAATCGCCCAGGTCCATACGGCCGCCTTGCGGGATGGCCGCGAAGTCATCGTCAAGATCCTGCGGCCTGGCGTGGCCGACCGCATACGCACCGACATGGCCCTGCTCAAGGACCTCGCCCAGATCGCCGAAGAGCGCCTGCACATGCGCGTGCTGCCTTTGCAGCGCATTGTTTCCGATTACGAACGCACCCTGCTGGACGAGACCGACCTGGCCCGCGAAGCCGACAACACGCGTCAGCTGCGCCTGAATTTTGCCAACTCGCCGCTGTTCTATGTGCCGGAAGTGCATGACGCCAACGGCAGCAGCGAAGTCATGATCGCCGAGCGCATCGAGGGTGTGCCGATCACCGATCACGCCACCTTCGCGCGCCTCGGCATCGACCGCAAGCGCCTGGCTGAAAAAGGCCTGACCATCTTCTTCACCCAGGTTTTCCGCGACAACTTCTTCCATGCCGACATGCATCCGGGCAATGTCTATGTGGAGACCGGCAACCCTGCCGACCCTCGCTTCATCGGTCTCGACTGCGCCATCGTCGGCTCGCTGCCCACCGATGACCAGCTCACCATCGCGCAGATCGCGCTCAGCCTGATCCAGCGCGATTTCAGCCAGCTGATCCGCATTGCCGCCCAGGCCGGCTGGATTCCAGCCGGCGCGCCCATGGACCTGCTGGTACAGGAAGTCCGTCGCCTTGTTGAACCGGTGTTGTCCAAACCGATTGATCAGGTCCAGCTGGCTCCGATCCTGGCCGGGCTGCTGGACCTTGCCCGGACTCACGAGCTGCAGATTCCGCCTCAGTTCGTGCTGCTGCTGAAGACACTGATCCACGTTGAAGGACTGGGGCGCGACCTCTACCCCCAGCTCGACATCTGGAGTCTGGCGCAACCCTTGCTCAAACAATGGCTGCAGGATCGTCTCGGCCCGCGCGCCCTCCTCAAGCGCTTCACCGAAGACACCCCCATCCTGCTCGCCGGCCTGCCGGACATGCCGCAGCTGATCTTCGACGCCCTCACCCAGATGCGCCAGACCGGTCAATGGCAAAGCCGGCAGCTCGCCGAGCTCAAGCTGCTGCAGCGTCAGCTGCGCGATGGCCGGCGCCAGGACTTCCTGGCCTGGACCGGCATGCTCAGCGGCGGCGCCATCGCGCTCGCGGCCGGCACCAGCGCACTGTCGCTGCCGGCCGCCCTGCCGCTGGGTCTCAGCCTGGCCGGCCTGAGCCTGGCATGGCGCTTGCTCGCTAAATGACGCTGCCCATGGCTTTCCGGTATGCTGTTGCCACGATGAATCAGAAACACGGTGTCATGCATGTCTGAGTCGATATCCTGGCTGGATGCGGTGCGCTGGGATGCGGATGGCCTGGTGCCGGCCATTGCCCAGGACCACCTCACCGGCCGCGTGCTCATGGTCGCCTGGATGAACCGCGAGGCACTCAGCCTGACGGTCGCTGAACAGCGCGGCATTTACTGGTCACGCTCACGCGGCCGTCTCTGGCGCAAGGGCGAGGAGTCCGGGCATGTGCAGTTGCTCAAGGAACTGCGCCTGGACTGTGACGGCGACGTCGTCATTCTGCAGATTGAGCAGCTCGGCGGCATTGCCTGCCATACCGGCCGCGAATCCTGCTTCTACCGCCGCTATGACAATGGTGCCTGGCAGACTGTGGATGCCGTGCAGAAACAACCGGAAGAGATCTACAAGTCATGAGCGATGTGCTTTCGGCCCTGGCCGATGTCCTGACCGAGCGCAAGTCAGCTTCACCTGACAGCTCCTATGTCGCCAGCCTCTACCACAAGGGTCTCAACAAGATTCTGGAAAAGGTCGGCGAGGAATGCACGGAAACGCTGCTGGCAGCGAAAGATGCCGAACGCAGTGGCAATACCGATGATGTGGTTTATGAAACGGCCGACCTCTGGTTTCACACGCTGGTCATGCTGAGCCAGTTGAATGTGCATCCGGATCAGGTGCTGGCCGAACTGGCACGCCGTTTCAATCTGTCGGGCCTGGCCGAAAAGGCTGCGCGCGGCAGCGGCGACTGACACCCCTATAGCGCGCCTGCGGGCGAGGAGAATCATCATGTTGTCCGGAATTTCACTGCCCCACATTCTGCTTCTGCTGGTTATCGTGGTCCTGGTCTTCGGCACGTCCAAGCTGAAGAACCTGGGCAAGGACCTCGGCGGCGCCATCAAGGGCTTCAAGGAGTCCATGAAGAACGAAGACGACACCCCGGCGGCGCCGCCTGCCCCGCCAGCCCAGCTCAACCAGCAGCAGACGCCGCCGGCCCAGAACAGCCAGCAGCCCGCCACACACAACGAACCGCGCCAGGGTCAGTAAACCCTGATGCAGACTGCGAGCAAAATGCCTCATGTTTGATGTCGGCTTCAGTGAACTGCTTCTGCTCGCGGTCATCGCGCTGGTCGTGCTCGGCCCGGAGAAACTGCCCCATGCCGCACGCATGGCCGGCGCTTGGGTTGCCCGCATACGACGCATGCTGATCAGCGTGCAGGCTGACATCGAGAACGAGGTGGCCGCAGCCGAGATGCGCGAGCGCATCCGGAAGGAGCTGGAGAAGGCGAAAGCTGACAGCGGCATCCATGTCATTGAAGGCATGGCCAGCGACATCAAGGACTCGGTCATGGAAACCGAATCGCGCATCGGCGCCGCCCTGCGCGATGCCGCACCCGCCCAGAACGACGCCCCGTCGCCCACCGAGAAGCCATGAGTCAATCGCCGGAACTGCCCGAACCCGAGATGCCGCTGGTCGGCCACCTCATCGAGCTGCGTACGCGCCTGGTGCGCATCATCGGGGTGCTCTTCGTGATGTTCCTGTCGCTGGCCTATTTCGCCAACGACATCTATGCCTGGCTGTCAGCGCCGCTGCGCGCCCTGCTGCCGCCGGGCAGCACGATGATCGCGACCGATGTCACATCGCCCTTCATGGCGCCGTTCAAGCTGACGTTTTTCGTCGCCCTGTTCGCCAGTGTCCCTTACATCCTGGTGCAAATATGGGGCTTCATCGCGCCCGCCCTTTACAAGCACGAGCGCCGCATCGCCGTACCACTGGTGATCTCCAGCGTGGTGCTGTTCTATGCCGGCATCGCTTTTGCCTACTTTGTCACCCTCCCGGCCATCCTCGGTTTTTTCACCGGCGTGGGCCCTGAAGGCGTGGCCATCATGACCGACATCAACCTTTATCTTGATTTCGCACTCAAGCTTTTCCTGGTCTTCGGTTTTACCTTTGAAATTCCCGTCGCCGTACTGGTGCTGATCGCCGCCGGCGTCATCGGCAGCACCGCGATGGCCGAAAAGCGCCGCTACATCATCGTCGGCTGCTTCTTCGTGGCCATGTTCCTGACACCGCCGGATGCCCTGTCGATGACCATGCTGGCCGTGCCCATGTGGCTGCTCTTCGAACTCGGCCTGTTCTTCGGACGCATACTCGAAAATCAGCGCCAGGCCCGCGCCGACCGCGATGCCTGAGCTCACGGCCTCGGCACACTGAGCGTCGCGTGGCAGGGGGAGCCCCTCTGTCACGAAAATCGCATACCCCCTTAATGTCCCCGCAATATCTGTGCCTTAGGTTCCGGTCATGCCCCGAGGAAGCCCCGACGGGCTTTCCTCACGCCAACCCGAGGCCAGATCATGACTGAACAAAAACACTTCCCGATCGCTGCCGATCCCGATGACATGGGCTACAACACTTCCCGGAACGAAACCTTCAATGCCGTGCTGGCGGCCCGCGTCAGCCGCCGCAACTTCATGCTCGGCGCTGTCGGCACCGGCGCCACAGCCGTTTTCGGCAGCCTGGCATTGACCGCCTGTGGTGGCAGCAGCGCCTCGGCCGCCACCGCACCCAAACTGCTGGGCTTCACGCCGGTGGCCAAGAGCCTCGCGGATGCCGTATCCCTGCCAGCCGGCTACAGCTTCAAGGTGCTGTGCGCGCTCGGCGATCCGCTGGCGGCGGCCACCGCGGCCTACAAGAACGACTGGACCGACAGCGACTACGAAAACCGCTTCGGCGACCATCATGACGGGATGGAATACTTCGGTCTCTCCGCGTCCGGCATGCCGGACCCCGCCAGCAGCAACCGTGCACTGATCGGCATGAATCATGAAGCCACGACGAACGAAGCCCTGTCATCGTTCTTCCTGCATGCCGATGGCGGCACCAACACCCTGCCACGTCCGTCGGCTGAAGTGGACAAGGAAATGGCCATTCACGGCATCTCCGTCTTTGAAATCAGCAAGGCCGGCGGTCAGTTCAGCTATGTGCAGAACTCGGCATTCAACTTCCGCATCCACCAGAACACCCCGGTCGATCTCTACGGCCCGCTTCAGGGCCATGCGCTGGCCATCACCCGGTTCTCGCCTGCCGGTGAACAAACTCGCGGCACGCTGAACAACTGCGGCACGGGTCACACCCCCTGGGGCACGCTGCTGACCGGCGAAGAGAACTGGTCCGGCTATTTCACCCGCGCCGGCACCGATGATGCGGCACGTGACGCCAAGAGCGTGACATCGCTCAAGCGCTACGGCCGCAACCAGGGCGCCGCCAGCCGTCATGCCTGGGAGTCCGCCGGCGTCGATGACAAATATGTGCGCTGGAACATCAGCAAGACCGGTGCCTCGGCCGATGGCTCGGATGACTATCGCAATGAAATGAACACTTTCGGCTACATCGTCGAAGTCGACCCATATGACAAGACCAAGGCAGCCCGCAAGCGCACCGCACTCGGTCGATTCGCGCATGAAGCGGCCGCCTTTTCCCGGCCGGTCGTGGGCAAGCCGCTGGCGGTCTACCAGGGCGATGACTCGCGCGGTGAGTACATCTACAAGTGGGTATCGGCAGAAAACTGGGTCGCGGCAGATGCCACTGCGGCTGATCGCCTGGCCACCGGGAACAAGTATCTTGATAGCGGCAAGCTGTATGTCGCGAAGTTCGCTGCCGACGGCAGCGGCACCTGGATCGAGCTGAGCTTCGGCAGCAACGGGCTGGATGCCACCAACGCCGCCTATCCCTTCGCCGATCAGGCGGATGTCAGCGTCAACTCCCGTCTGGCTGGCGACAAAGTCGGCGCCACCAAGATGGACCGCCCGGAATGGGGTGCTGTCAACCCGGCCACCGGCGAGGTCTACATCGCCCTCACCAACAACAGTGGCCGCGGCAGTGGCTCACAGCCGGCAGATGCACCCAATCCGCGCGTCTACACCGACATCAAGGGCACATCCACCGTGCAGTCGGGCAACGTCAACGGGCACATCATCCGCATCAAGGAAACCGGCAATGAGCCGGCCGCGACGACCTTCACCTGGGACATCTACCTGTTTGGCGCCGAGGCAGGCGCCAGCTCGGCAATCAATCTCTCCGCCCTGACCAATGACCAGGATTTCTCCAGCCCGGACGGACTGGTCTTCACGCGCTCCAGCAACCTGTGCTGGATCCAGACCGACGATGGCGCTTACACCGACGTCAGCAACTGCATGATGCTGGCCGCCCTGCCCGGTCAGGTGGGCGATGGCGAAGCCGTGACGGTATCGGGCACCGGCATCACCACCCAGCGAGGCAAGCTGCCGACAGCGGACACGCTCAAGCGCTTCCTCGTCGGTCCCGCGGCCTGCGAGATCACCGGCCTCTGCGAAACCCCCGACGGCAAAACGATCTTCGTCAACATCCAGCACCCGGGCGAGAACACCAAGGCCTCGGACATTGCCGACCCGACCAAGTACACCAGTCACTGGCCGGGCAATGCCGGCTACGGTGCCGGCAGCGCGAGTGCCCGCCCGCGCTCGGCAACCATTGTCATCACCAAGAATGATGGCGGCATCATCGGCGCCTGACCGCAGATTCGGGTCATGAGCTGAAGGGCTGGCGCAGGCAACCTCTGCGCCAGCCCTTTTTTCATGCCCTGCCGAGCCGGTCAACGGGTACCACTCTCGCGCCCGCCGGTGTAAGGTAGAAAGCTGACCGCAAGCCAAACAACGCCATGAACACCACCCTGCTGCACCAGCTTCGCACCCTGATTGCCACACCCAGCATCAGCTGCACCGATCCGGCCTGGGACCAGGGCAATGCCGGCGTCATCACGCACCTCGCGGAATGGGCCGAAGCCCTTGGCTTCCGCTGCGAAGTGCTGGCGGTCGCGCCCGGCAAGGCCAACCTGATTGCCACCCTGGGCGAAGGCCCGGGCGGACTGGTGCTCTCCGGCCATACCGACACCGTGCCCTATGATGCCGCCAGCTGGCAAAGCGACCCGTTCACACTGAGCGAGCGTGATGGCCGTCTCTATGGCCTCGGCACCGCCGACATGAAAGGCTTCTTCCCGCTGGTGCTGGCCGCTGCCAGCGAAGCCGCCGCTCAGGTGCGCGCCGGCAAGGCGCTGAGCGCACCGCTGATCATCCTCGCCACCTGTGACGAGGAGACCAGCATGGCCGGCGCCAAGGCGCTGGTCAGCGCCGGCCGTCCGCGGGCACGTTTCGCCGTCATCGGCGAGCCCACCGGCCTCAAGCCGCTGCGTCTGCAGAAAGGCGTGATGATGGAGCGGATCGTGATCGAGGGCCGCAGCGGCCACTCCAGCGATCCCTCACTGGGCCACAATGCGCTCGATGCCATGCATGCCGTCATCAGTGAGCTGATCGACTACCGTCGCGAACTGGCGGCGGCGCATCACAACCCGCTGTTCACCGTCCCGGTGCCGACGCTCAACCTCGGCTGTATTCACGGAGGCGACAATCCCAACCGCATCTGTGCCCGTTGCGAACTACAATACGACCTGCGCCCGCTGCCCGGCATGGAGATGGATGAACTGCGCGGCGAAATCCGCCGGCGTCTGCAGCCGCTGGCCGAAAGCCATCAGGTCAGTATCGTGAACGAGTCACTGTTCAGCGGCACGCCGGCCATGGAAACCCCGGCCGACTCACCGCTGGTGCTGGCCGCCGAGCAGCTCACCGGACAGGCCGCCGGCGCCGCAGCGTTCGGCACCGAAGGTCCCTACCTCAACGAGCTCGGCATGGATGCCGTGATCCTCGGGCCGGGTGCCATCGAAACCGCGCACCAGCCTGACGAGCATCTCGAACTGGCCAGCCTGCAGCCGACCATCACGCTGTTGCAGCAACTGATCCGACGCTTTTGCCTGTAGGGCGAATGGCCCTATACAATCAGCGGCTTTCCCGGACGGAAATGCCGTCCCCACCTCACGTTGCAGGGCAATGACCTTGAGCAGCCAGAATCCCTTCCAGGACACCATGTCGGAACAGTATGTGCACTGGTTCCGCAACTCCGCGCCGTACATCAATGCGCATCGGGGCAAAACCTTCGTGCTGCTGTTCGGTGGCGAAGCCGTCAACCACGAGAACTTCCGCTACATCGTCCATGACATCGCCCTGCTTTATTCGCTGGGCATCAAGCTCGTGCTGGTCCATGGCGCACGCCCGCAGATCGACGAAAACCTCGTCGAGTACGGCCTGACCACGCCGTATC
The DNA here is from genome assembly GCA_964511255.1 of uncultured Paraperlucidibaca sp. Lineage (GTDB taxonomy): Bacteria > Pseudomonadota > Gammaproteobacteria > Pseudomonadales > Moraxellaceae > Perlucidibaca. The sequence goes on along the minus strand of CAZEEQ010000004.1, from coordinate 109,228 downwards.
ACAACGGTCTGCGCGTGACCACGCGCGAAGCGCTGCGTTGCGTCATGGATGCGGTCGGCGCCATCCGTCTGGAAATCGAGGCGCTGCTTTCCATGGGCCTGTCGAACTCGCCCATGTTCGGCGCCAAGATCGATGCGGTCTCCGGCAACTTCATCACCGCCAAACCTTACGGTGTGCGTGACGGCGTCGACTTCTGCCTGACCGGCGAAGTGCGGGCAGTCGATACCGAGGTCATCAACAAAAACCTCGCCAACCACCACATCGTCATCCTGGGCCCGACCGGCTACTCGACCACCGGCGAAGTCTTCAACCTGCTGGCGGAAGATGTCGCGGTCTCCGTGGCCACCGCGCTGCAGGCCGACAAGCTGATCTGCCTGGGCGAGCGCGAAGGCATCGTCGATGACAACGATGACCGCCTGCTGCGTGAAATGATCCCCAATGAGGTCGATCAGTACCTGCGCAACAAGTCCCTGGATACCGAACTGCTGCGGCACATGAATGCCGCGCGCGAAGCCTGCCGCGAAGGCGTCAAGCGCGTTCACATCATTTCCTATGTGCGTGATGGCGCGTTGCTGCAGGAGCTGTTCACCCGTGATGGCTCGGGCACACTGATCACCCATGACCCATACGAAGAAATCCGGACCGCGGAGATCGAAGACGTCGGCGGCATCATCGAGCTGATCGAGCCGCTGGAGGAAGAAGGCATCCTCGTGCGCCGCGAGCGCGAGAAGCTGGAGAACGAAATCTCGCAGTTCGCCGTCATTGAGCGCGACGGCATGATCATTGGCTGTGCGGCGCTCTATCCGCTGCCGGTGATCAAGGGGGAGGAACCCGCCGGCGAAATCGCCTGCGTCGCCATCCACCCGAATTACCGCAAGAGCGACCGCGGCAGCGAACTCATGGAGTTCCTCGAAAAACGCGCTACCAGCAAGGGGTTGCGCAAGCTCTTCGTGCTGACCACGCGCACCGGCCTCTGGTTTCAGGAGCATGGCTTCGTGCCGGCTTCGGTGGACGATCTGCCCAAGCACCGCCAGTCCCTTTACAACTACCAGCGCAACTCGCTGGTGTTCAGCAAACCGCTTTAAGGATTCACGACATGACAGACATCACCGACAACATGCGCAAGTACTCCTCCCAGGTGGTGGATGGCGTTGAGGCCGCTCCCGGCCGCGCCATGCTGCGCGCCGTCGGCTTCACCGACGAAGACTTCAAGAAGCCGCAGATCGGCATCGCCTCGACCTGGGCCAATGTGACCCCGTGCAACATGCACATCAACAAGCTCGCCGAAGAGGCCGAGAAAGGCGCCAACGCAGCCGGCGGCAAGGGTGTGGTGTTCAACACCATCACCGTATCGGACGGCATCGCCAACGGCACCGAAGGCATGAAGTATTCGCTGGTGTCGCGTGAAGTCATCGCCGACTCCATTGAAACCGTGGCCGGCTGCGAAGGCTTCGACGGCATCGTCGCCGTCGGGGGCTGCGACAAGAACATGCCGGGCTGCCTCATCGGCATGGCACGCCTCAACCGCCCGTCGATCTTCGTCTACGGCGGCACCATCAAACCCGGCTACGGCCACACCGATATCATCTCGGTATTCGAGGCCGTCGGTCAGCACGCCAAGGGCGACATCGACCTGATCCAGGTCAAGCAGATCGAAGACACCGCCATCCCCGGCCCGGGCTCCTGTGGCGGCATGTATACCGCCAACACCATGGCCTCGGCCATCGAAGCCCTGGGCATGTCGCTGCCGGGCTCGTCGGCGCAGGATGCCATCTCCTCCGACAAGGCCTCGGACTGCTTCCGCGCCGGTCAGCAGGTACTGGAGCTGCTCGCGCGCGACATCAAGCCGCGCGACATCATGACCCGCAAGGCCTTCGAGAACGCCATCCGCGTCATCATCGCCCTCGCCGGCTCGACCAACGGCGTGCTGCATCTGCTCGCCATGGCCCACGCCGTGGACGTGAAACTCACGCTGGATGATTTCGTGGAAATCGGCAAGACCACGCCGGTGCTGGCCGACCTGCGTCCGTCCGGCAAGTACATGATGTCGGAACTGGTCGCCATCGGCGGCATTCAGCCGCTGATGAAGCGCATGCTCGACGCCGGCCTGCTGCACGGCGATGTGCTCACTGTCACCGGCAAGACGCTGGCCGAAAACCTCGCCCATGTCGCCGACTACCCGGCGGGTCAGGACATCATTCGTCCCTTCGACAACCCGATCAAGAAAGACTCGCACCTGGTCATCCTGCACGGCAACCTGTCGCCCACCGGGGCCGTCGCCAAGATCACCGGCAAGGAAGGTCTGCGCTTCGAAGGCACCGCCCGCGTCTACCATGGCGAGGAAGCGGCACTGGCCGGCATCCTCAACGGCGAAGTGGTCGCCGGCGATGTCATCGTGATCCGCTACGAAGGCCCCAAGGGCGGTCCGGGCATGCGTGAAATGCTCTCGCCGACCTCGGCCGTCATGGGCAAGGGCCTCGGCAAGGAAGTCGCACTCATCACCGACGGCCGCTTCTCCGGCGGCTCGCACGGCTTCGTGGTCGGTCACATCACGCCGGAAGCCTTCGATGGCGGCCCGATCGCGCTGCTGGAAAACGGCGACAAGATCATCATCGACGCCGAAACCCGCGAAATCAGCGTCGGGGTGTCCGATGCCGTGATGGCTGAGCGCAAGACGAAGTGGGTGCAGCCGAAGCCGAACTACACGCGCGGCGTGCTGGCCAAGTACGCGAAACTGGTATCGAGCGCTTCCGAAGGCGCCGTCACTGACAAGTAAGAGGAAGCCATGGGCCAGCTGCAGCGTCTGATTCAACCCCGACTCAGCACGCTGCTGACCAGCCCCCGCCTGCGTGAGCTGCGCCGGCAGGGGCTGGAGACCTGGCGCCGGCTCGGGCGCTACCCCCATCGCGTTACGCTCTGGCTGCGCGCCGACGATCCCTACGCCTATCTCCTGCTGCAGGCACTGCCTGGCTTCCTGGCGCAATTTCCGGTCAGCCTCCAGCTGCGTCTCCTGCAGGGCAGCGAACCGGAGACCACGCCCGAGCCCGACAAGCTGGCACGCTACGCCGAGGCAGACGCCCTCCGGCTGTCACACTGGCATGGTCTGGAGTTCCCGACGCAGCCTGCCCTGCGCGCCGATCATCTGGCGCGTGCCGAACGCCTGCTGGTCAGCCTCACCACGGGTGAGCAGGACGACGATATCCACGAGACCGCACTGGCCATCCTGCGCGCGCTCTGGTGTCAGGATGACGCGACGCTCGGGTCGCTGGAGACGGCCTATGCAAGCGAGCCACTGACCGATGCCGAACTGGCCCGGCACTTTGCCGCCAACCGCGAAGAGCAGCGTGAGCGACGACATTACGCCAGCGCCATGCTGCATTACGCCGGGGAGTGGTACTGGGGACTGGACCGTCTCGATCACCTGGCCGAACGCCTGCAGCAACTCGGTGTCGGCAGTATCTGCATGCGCTGGTCGGGCGACATCGATGGCCACTTCCTGGTCAACGAGCCGGAGCAGCTGACCCCCATCCGCAGCCTCGGGGCCAGCCTGGATTTCTACTTCTCCTTCCGCAGCCCCTACTCCTATCTGGCCCTGCGCCGCGTACGCGATCTCGCCGAGCATTACGGCCTCACGCTCGCGCTCAAACCGGTGCTGCCCATGGTCATGCGCGGGTTGCCGGTGCCCGACATCAAACGCCTCTACATCCTGCAGGATGCCAAACGCGAGGCCGAGCGGCTGGATATCCCCTTTGGCCGCATCTGCGATCCGGTCGGCCCCGGCGTCGAGCGCTGCCTGGCGGTCTGCGCGTTCGCGCAGCAGCGCGGCCGCGACCTCGACTTTGCCGAGGCAGCCGCCACCGCGATATGGTCTGCCGGCGCCGACATGACACAGGACAGCACCCTGCAGCAAGTCGCTGCAGCCGCCGGTCTCAAGGCCTCCGATGTCGCCGATGCCCTCGACGATACGCGCTGGCGCCTGGACACGGAGCGCAACCGCCAGGGTCTTTCCGACGCCGGTCTGTGGGGCGTTCCCGGACTGGTCCTGCGCCTCGATGACCGCACGCTCTGCGCCACCTGGGGCCAGGATCGCCTCTGGGTCATCGAAGATGCACTGCACGACATGACACTGGCCACCAGCCTGGCGGCGCAACCGGAGCACACCGCATGAGCGAGACCGTCGTCGTCCTGGGGGCCAGTCCCAAGCCTGAGCGCTACAGCAACCGCGCCATCCACATGCTGCGTGAGTACGGCCATGCCGTGATTCCGGTGAATCCCATCCAGCAGGAAATCGCCGGCCTCCCCGTGGCCCCGTCACTGCAGGCCATCAGAAAACCGGTGGATACGGTCACGGTCTATGTCAGCCCGAACCATCTCGAACCGCTACTGAATGACCTGCTCGCCCTCAAGCCGGCACGCGTGATTTTCAATCCGGGGGCTGAACATCCGCGCATTGCCGCGCAGCTGGAAAAAGCCGGGATCCGCACCGAGGATGCCTGCACCCTGGTCCTCCTGCGCAGTCGCCAGTTCTGAGCCGGCACGCGATGCGGCCTGCGCCAGGGCTGACCGGGGTTTGACATCCAGAATCGCCGTCACTAGCATCGGCGCCTGGACAAAAAAGCGACCAGCGGCATTTTATGCCGACGAAAAGCGAACAATAAGAGACAAAAGACCATGCTTACCCGTCCTACGCTGCGCCTGCTCGTCGCCACGCTCCTGATCAGCGGCCTTTCCGCCTGCGGCGGCGCTTCTGACAATTCGTCCACCAGTGGTGCCGGCAGCGTAACGCCGGGAACCTCGTCCCCCCAGGTCAGCACCCTGGGTACGCGCGGCGAAGTCAGCAAAAACTACGGCAGCAGCGCCGGCAATGTCGGCGCCGTCTGGCAGGACTACAACCCGCCCATGCTGCACGAGGGCATGGTGACGCTGCCCACGCAATTCATCACCCTGCGCGATGGCGTCAAGCTCGCCGCCAGCGTCACCCTGCCTGCGGATGCCGCTGGCCAGGCCGTGCCCGGCACATTCCCGGTCGTCCTGATCCAGACTTCCTATAACCTCAGCATCGGCCAGAATGCCGCAGCCATCGGCGGCGCCGACCCCTTCATCGTGCGCCATGGTTATGCCACGGTCGTGGTCGATGTCCGCGGAACCGGGAACTCCCAGGGCAACTGGGAGGCCTTTGGCGAAGACGAGCAGGCGGACTACGGCGAAGTGGTCGACTGGGCCGCCAGCCAAGCGTGGTCGGACGGCCGCATCGGCCTTTTCGGCGTTTCCTACCTCGGCATCACCGCCGTGCTCACCGCCGAACTGCAGAAGCCGGCCGTCAAGGCCGCTTTCCCGATCGTGCCCATCGGTGACGGCTACCGCGACATTGTCTTCACCGGCGGCCAGGTCAATCCGACCTTCATTCCGATCTGGATGGGTCTGGTCACGGGCCTTGGCATCATCAACTTCGACGGGCTTAGGGCCGACCCGCTCACGGGTTTGCAGACCCTGCTGGAACATCTGGTCGGCGCGGTGACCCACTTCCAGGTCCCCACCATCCTCAAGGCCCTGCTGGGTGACGAAGAAACCGCATTTGACAGCGACTTCTGGCGCATCCGCTCGCCCATCGAGCGGGCCGACCGCATCAACGTCCCGACTTTTGTCGTGGGCGGCCTCAACGACCTCTTCCAGCGCAGCGAACCGCTCTGGTTCGAGCGCCTCAAGGGCCGCGTACCGACCAAACTGCTGATCGGCCCGTGGAACCACATCGCCACTGCCGGCATTCCCAGCAATGGCCTGCCCGCCGATGGCGTGCCGCCGCTGAACCATATTCAGCTCATGTGGTTCGATCAGTACGTCAAGGGCATGAATGTCGGTGCTGACAAGCTGCCGAATGTGACCCAGTTCGTCACCGGCCATGGCCACTACGCCACCACCACCGACTGGCCGCACCCGGCCATCAAGGCTGAGCGTCTGTTCCTGCGTGGCGACAAGTCCATGGGCACTGCCCGTCCGGGCGCCGATGAGGCCAGCGCCATCATTGCGCAGATTCCGATCGAGGGCCTGTGCTCGCAAAGCCTGTCGCAGTGGACTGCAGGCCTCGCCGGGCTGCTGCCCATCCCCTGCTTCAGCGATGACACCTTCGACCAGATCCCGTCAGCGACATTCAGCACCCCGGTTCTGGCCGCCGATTACTACCTCAATGGTCCGATTCAGGCGGATATCTGGATGTCGACCACCTCGCTGGATGCCGGCGTGTCGGTGCGCATCTCCGACTACGATCCGGCCACCGGCAAGTCGACACCGCTCAGCAATGGCCTGCTGACCGCCTCCATGCGCGCCGTCGACAACCAGCGCTCACGTTTCATCGGCAACGAGATGATCCAGCCCTGGCATCCGTTCACCAAGGCCTCGGTGCTGCCGGTGAAGTCCGGCGAGCCGATGCTGGTGCCGGTGGAAATTTTTCCGACCAGCGCACTCATCGCCAAAGGCCACCAGCTACGACTGTCCATCGCGGCCAGCAACCTGGCCCAGGGCCTGCCGCCGGTCCCGACGCTGGTGGGCAGTGCCGTGGGGGCGATCACCGTCTACAACGATGCCGCCCGTCCGTCGAGCGTGGTGCTGCCGGTAGTCCCGGCCTCGGTACTCCGGTAAGCCGGCGCCTGCCCGTTGCCCGACGGCAGGTGGCGGGGCATCCGATTGTCAGTCGCGGGTACGCATCCAGCCCGCGATACTGAGGCGCTCCCGCCTGCTCTCCAGTACCTCATGCGGCATGCTGTCACTGCGGAACACCACCAGCGTACCGGACTCGGGTCGTACCGGTAGCGGTGGCCCGTCCGGCGGATACATCACCAGCTCACCGCCAGCGTCCGCCGGCCAGCCCGGCTCGTTGAGATAACACACGGTCGAGATCACACGCTGGCCCTGCCCGGCGCCCGCGGCATCCGCATGGCGATCGACATGCCGACGATAGAAACCGCCCGGCTGATAGCAGGCGTAATGGGCCTCATACTCGGCCAGCCCCAGAAAGCAGGTGCGGTTGAGTGTCATGCGGAGGCTGTCCATGAGCCGGAGATAGGCGCTGGCTGCCGGCCAGTGGTGCTGCAGCCAGGCGATGCGGTCACCGCGGACACGGCGCTCGACCTGCTGCCCCCGGCCGCGCCCAATGCCGGCGGCATGAAAGACACCGGCAGCGTCCTGCCGACGCAATTCGTCGCGCAACGCCTCCACCTGCTCGGGTGGCAGAAAGCCCGGCCAGACCAGAAAGCCCGGCTCGGGCAGCACGGCGAGCAGCGGATCCAGCACCGGCGCCAGCAAGGCAGCCCAGCCCTCGTCCGCCAAAGCGGGTATCATCGCGAATTCGTCATCTGAAGCGTCTGTCATGAAATACCGTCACCATTTCCACGCCGGCAACTTCGCCGACGTCATGAAACACAGCCTGCTCATGGGCCTGCTGTCCGCCTTGCAGAAGAAGGATACTGCCTTCTGCTATGTCGACACGCATGCCGGTGCGGGCGTCTACGACCTTCATGGCACGCAGGCCCAGAAAACCGGTGAGTACCTCGAGGGCTTCAACCGCCTCGACGACCACCGCGGCGCGCCCGCCTGGGTCGCGGAATATCTGCAGGGTGTGCTCGCGCGTCAGGCGCAGGGAGCTCGCAGCGATTACCCGGGCTCGCCCTGGCTGGCCGTGAACAAGCTGCGTGCCCAGGACCGCGCCATCCTGATGGATGTGCAGCATGCCGAAATCGCCAGCCTGCGCCATCACTTCAAGGCCGATACCCGCGTCGCCGTGCATCAGCGCAACGCCTACGAAGGCCTGACCGCACTGATTCCGCCCAAAGAGAAGCGCGGGCTGGTGCTCATTGATCCGCCTTACGAAATCGAACGGGACAACTACCCGCAGATAACCCAGCTGATCAAGACCGCCTATGCCAAATGGCCGACCGGGGTCTATGCCATCTGGTTTCCGATCAAGCAGCGCGCACCGATCGTCCGCTTCTACCGGGAACTCATGAACAGCGGCATTCCCAAGCTGCTGACCTGCGAACTGCTGATCCAGCCGGATGACAATGCGCTCGGCCTCAACGGCTCCGGTCTGATCGTGGTGAATCCGCCCTGGGGCTTTGACAACGAGGCGCGCAAGACGCTGGCCTGGCTCACTGACCGTCTGTCGGAGCACCCGCAACGCAGTTGGAATACCCGCTGGCTGGCAAATATAGAGTAATCGCTCTAAACTCGCCGCCGTTGTCCTGAAATGACGCGCGAGTAACCATAATGAACAAGGAATCCCTGGGCTATGAAGCCCAGAAAGCCTACGTAACCACCATGATGCAGGTCGTCGGTCGCGGCCTGGCTGCGACCAGCCGCGTCGACGAGGCGGTGCGTCAGGAACTGGCGGCCTTTCCGGCCGGCTATCAAATCTGCATGACCGTCTTTCCCGCCGGCCCCGCCTTCAACCTGCGCATGCAGGATGGCGGCATTGCCGACCTGGTCCCTGCGGCAGAAGGCAAACCGGATCTGACCATCCGCTTCAAACACATGGCGCACGCTTTTCTGGTTTTCTCCTTTCAGGAAGGCACCGCTCAGGCTTTTGCCAACGACCGCATGGTCGCTGATGGCAATGTCTCGCACTCCATCCGTCTGGTGCGCTGTCTGAACAAGATGGAAACCCTGATTCTGCCCAAGCTGGTCGCGGCCCGCGCCGTCAAGCGCTACGACGACCTGCCGCTGAGCGAAAAGCTTGGCAAGGCAATCCGTATCTACGGCCTGGTGGCCAAGTCCTTTGTTGCAGGAAACTGATCATGAGCAAGCCTTACTACGAATTCTTCTGCCCGGTCAAAGTCATCGCCGGTCACGCAGCGCTTGAGCACGTGCCGTTCGAGCTCGACATCCTCGGGGCCAAGCGACCCATGGTCATCACGGACAAGGGCGTGCGTGCCGTGGGTCTGCTCAGCCATATTGAAGCCGCCTTTGCCGCCGCCGGCGCGCAGATCGCGACCATTTTTGATGACGTCCCGCCCGACAGCTCGCTGCAGACCGTGCGCGCTGCCGCACAGGCCTATCGCGATGCCGGCTGCGATGCCCTCATTGCCGTGGGTGGCGGCTCGGTGATCGACACCAGCAAGGCCGTCAATATCCTGGTGTCGGAAGGTGGCGATGACCTGCTCGCCTACTCCGGCGCGCACGTGCTCAAGCGTCCGCTGAAGCCCCTTTTCGTGGTGCCGACGACTTCGGGCACCGGCTCCGAAACCACCGCCATCGCGGTGATCTCGGACACCGAGAAAGGCGTGAAAATGCCCTTCATGTCCTACTTCCTGATGCCGAATGCCGCCGTCCTCGACTCCCGCATGACGCTGACCCTGCCGCCGCACATCACGGCCATGACCGGCATGGATGCCATGACGCATGCCGTCGAGGCCTTCACCTGCCTGGCACACAACCCGATCAGCGACGCCTATGCCCAGGGCGCCATCCGCAAGATTGCCGACAACCTGCTCAACGTGCTCGACAATCCGTCCGACGCCGATGGCCGCCTTGAACTGGCGCAGGCTTCAACCATGGCCGGCGTCGCCTTCTCGAACGCCATGGTCGGCCTGGTGCATGCCCTGGGTCACTCGCTGGGCGCAGTCTGCCATCTGCCGCATGGCCTCTGCATGAACCTGTTCCTGCCTTACGTGCTGGAGTACAACAAGGACAAGAACGGTGACCGCATCGCCGATCTGCTGTTGCCGCTGGCGGGCGCCGACGTCTATGCCGCCACGCCGGCTGTCGAGCGCGCCGACCGCGCCATTGCCACGCTCAAGCGTCTTCGTGACGAGATCCATGCCCGCTGCAAACTGCCCCGCACGCTGCAGGAAACCGGCAAGGTCAGCCGCGATCAGCTTGACCAGATCGCACGCCTGACGCTGGATGACGGCGCCATCATCATGAACCCCAAGGAAACCGACCTCGGACAGGTCATGGCCATCCTGGAAAAGGCCTGGGGCTGATCACCCCGGCCAGCAGGCCAGCCAGCGCGCCGGTTCCGCGCCAACCGCGAGAAAGCTGCCATTGAGCAGTGTTTCGCGCGCGTTGTAGCGGAACGGCCGCCCATCCGGCGCCAGCAGGCAGCCGCCGGCCTCTTCCAGCACCACCTGTGCCGCCGCGGTATCCCACTCACTGGTGGGACCAAAGCGCGGATAGGCATCTGCTGCGCCCTCGGCCACCGCACAAATTTTGAACGCCGAACCGGCCGGCACCGACTGCACCGGGCCGATGGCCTCCGCCACAGCCTGCTCGAAACGCGCCAGCTCATTGTGACCATGACTTCGGCTCACCGTCAGCTGTACGCTCCGGTCACCGGCCTGCGGCAATGCCGCCACCCGGATCGGCTGCCAGATACCCTGCTCGACACGAAATGCCCCCAGTCCGCGAGCTGCGACATAGCTGACCCCGGTCACCGGGCCGTGCACCACCCCCAGCACCGCAGCATCGCCTTCGACCAGGGCAATATTGACGCTGAACTCGCCATTGCGCGCCAGGAACTCCTTGGTGCCATCGAGCGGATCCACCAGCCAGAAACGCGACCAGGAACGCCGGCCGGTCAACTCGTCCGGCGACGACTCTTCGGACAGCAGCGGCGCGGGCAACGTCAGTGCCGCCAGGCCCTCGGCAATAACGGCATGCGCAGCCAGATCGGCCGCCGTCAGCGGAGAGGCATCCGGCTTGTGCTGCACCTGCCAGCACGAGGCGTCGCCGTAGATCGCCATGATGGCCTCGCCGGCACGCCCGGCCAGCGCCAGCACCTCACTCAGCAACCGGCGATCAATCACCGCAGCGATACCTGCTGTCATCCCTTCTTCTCCTGTGGGCGGCGAGACTGTCATGCGCAATCAGCCGCGCTTTGTCATACTGGACATCATGAAACAGGATACTGCAATGATCGACTGGTCCCGCATCGACACCGTCATTCTCGACATGGATGGCACCGTGCTCGACCTGCACTTCGACAACCGCTTCTGGCTGCACCATCTGCCGGCGGTCTATGCCGAGCGCAACGGGTTGAGCCACGAGGCCGCCCTGACGCATCTGGTGGGCCTCTTCGCCGGCCAGCAGGGCTCGCTCAACTGGTACTGCACCGACTACTGGAGCCAGCAGGTCGGCTTCGATGTCGCCGGGCTCAAACCCGCCCTCAAACACCTCATCCGCGAGCGCAACGATGCCTTCCGCTTTCTGGCCGCGGTCCAGGCCAGCGGACGCCGGCTCTGGCTGGCGACCAATGCGCATCGCGCCAGCCTTGAACTGAAACTGGCGGAAACCACCATGGGCCGCTACTTCGATGTCGTGGTGAGCTCGCATGACTACGGCGCCCCCAAGGAAGATCAGACCTTCTGGCAAGCGCTGCAGACCGCGCACCCCTTCGATCCGGCGCGCGCACTGTTCATCGATGACAGCGAAGCGGTGCTCGACAGCGCCGCCCGCTTCGGCATCGGTCAGTTGCTCACCATCGCCACGCCGGACAGCCGGAAGCCGGCACGACAGGGCCTCCGCTACCCGGCCATTGACGACTTTGCCGAACTGGGACTGCTGCCGGAATCATCGGATATCACGCGATGAGCCCGGACATTGATCACGAGGCCAACCGCGTCCGCATCGACAAATGGCTGTGGGCAGCACGCTTCTTCAAGACCCGGTCGCTGGCCAAGGCGGCCATCGAAGGCGGGCATGTGCACTGCGAGGGCCAGCGCATGAAGGTCAGCCGCGAGATCATGCCCGGCATGACGCTGACCATCCGCCAGGGCAACGAGCACAAGACCGTGCGGGTGAAGGCCGCGAGTGAGGTACGCGGCCCGGCGCCTGTGGCGCAGCAGCTCTATGAGGAAACCGAAGAGAGTATCGCGGCGCGCGCAGCACTCGCCGAGCAACGCAAGAGCATGAACCTGGCGCACCCGGACCACCGGCCGAACAAGAAGGAACGGCGTCAGATCCATCGCTTCCAGAAAGGCTGGAGCGATTAGGCTGCGTCACCGGCAGACGACGGCCGCTGCTCAGCGCACCCGGGTCTGCCAGAAATGGCCGGATAACGTCGGCATCAGCCGGTCACCCGAGCGCAGCGCCGCGACGCCCTCCGGCGTGCCGGTCATGACGATGTCACCCGGCTGCAGCGTGAAGATCGTGGCGATGAAGCGCAGCAGCGGCACAATGCCGGTGATCATGTCAGCACTGCTGCCGGACTGGCGCTGCTCGCCATTGACCGTGAGCCCGATGCTGATCGCGGCGAGATTGGCGAAACCGGTCGGCGGCAGGAACGGCCCCATCGGCGCAGCGCCATCGAAAGCCTTGGCGACCTCCCTGGGGTGCCATTTCTGCTTGAGCACGTTCTGCACAACACGCAGGGTCAGGACGCGGCCGAGACCGATGCCGGCGATCGCCGCCTGCGCCTCCGCATCAGTCACCATCCCGCTCAGCGGGCTGCCGATCAGCACTGTGATTTCGGTCTCGTGATGACACTCACCGCGATCGGCGGGAATGGAGAAGTTCGGCATCAGCGGCACCAGGGCGGTCGCCGGCTTGAGGAACAGCATCGGCGTTTCGGGCACGGCATTGCCCAGCTCGCGGGCATGTGCCGCGTAGTTGCGGCCGACACACACCACCTTGCCGACCGGCAGCGCAATCACACTGCCATCCGCCCACTGATGCTGATAGCTCATATCACGTCACCCAAAGCCGCGTTCACAGATCGAAGATCTTGCCCGGATTCATCACGTTGTTCGGATCGAATACGCGCTTGACCGCTTTCAGGTACTCGACCTCGACCTCGGAGCGGGTATAGGTCAGGTAGGGTTTCTTGGTCATGCCGACACCATGTTCGGCGGAGACCGACCCGTTGTACTTCTGCACTGTTTCGAAAACCTGCACGTTGACGGTCTTGCACTTGGCGAAAAAGTCTTCCTTCGCCAGATCTGCCGGCTTGAGGATGTTCAGATGCAGATTGCCATCGCCGATGTGGCCGAACCAGACCACGCGGAAATCGGGATACTGCGCAGCGACAATGGCGTCGATGTCGGTGATGAAAGCCGGCACACGCTGGATCAGCACCGAAATATCGTTCTTGTACGGCGTGAACTGCGCGATGGTCTCGGAGATGTCTTCACGCAGACGCCAGAGATTCTTCGCCTGCGTCTCGGACTGGCCGAGCACGCCATCGACCACCCAGCCCTCGGCAACGCACTGCTCGAAGATCGCCATGGCGTCATCGCTCATGGCCTCCGACAACGCCTCGAATTCCAGCAGCGCATAGAACGGCGTCGCGGTCTCGAACGGTCGCGGAATGCCCTGATGCGCGGTGACCAGCTGCACCGAGAGCTCCGAGAAGAACTCGAAAGCGGTCAGATCCAGGCGTGCCTGGAAGGCCTTGAGCACATTCATCACCGACGGAAAATCGGGCGTACCCAGCACCATGACCTGCAGGTTGCGCGGTGCGCGCTCCAGCTTCATGGTGGCTTCCACGACCAGACCCAGCGTGCCCTCGGCGCCGATGAACAGATGGCGCAAGTCGTAGCCGGTGGCGTTCTTGATCATGTCCTTGTTGAGTTCGAGGATGTCGCCCTTGCCGGTCACGACCTTCAGCCCCAGCACCCAGTTGCGCGTCATGCCGTACTTGATGACCTTGATGCCACCGGCATTGGTGCCGATGTTGCCGCCCAACTGCGAAGAGCCGGCGGAGGCGAAATCGACCGGGTAATACAAGCCCTGTTCTTCCGCGAAATTCTGCAGCTGCTCGGTGACGACGCCGGCCTGGATGCGCACGGCGCGATCTTCCGGAATGAACTCCAGCACCTTGTTCATGTAGTCGAAACTGATGACGACTTCACCCTGCGCGGCAACGGCGCCAGCCGACAGACCGGTGCGGCCGCCCGACGGCACAATGGCGAAGCCGGCTTCGTTGGCCAGCAGCACGACATCACGCACCTGCTCGATGCTCGACGGGAACACGATAGCGCCAGGGGCCGGCGTGTACATCTTGGTCCAGTCACAACCCCAGGTCCTGAGGCTGTCGGCATCGGTACGGACCCGGTTTTCACCGACAATGGCGGCCAGACGGGAGAGGGTTTGCGGCGCGAGACTCATGCAGTGCTCCAGCGGAAGGCAAAGGGCGGCAGAACGGATTGCCCGCATTCTACCAGTCCCGACGCCGATGCGCTGCCGCGAGCTGACCCGGGAGTCGCTCCTGATGTGCTGCAAAGCCTGCCGTGTGCTACCATTCGCGCCTTAAATTTCAGCCTTTGAGTCCTCGCCGCCATGAGCCAGTTCTCCCTCGAAAAAGCCAAGATCCGCTTCCTGCTGCTGGAGGGCGTGCACAAAAACGCCCTCGACGTGCTCAGCGCGAATGGCTACACCAACATCGAATATCTGCGTGGCGCGCTCGACGAAGACGCCCTGATCGAGAAGATCAAGGACGTCCACTTCATCGGCATCCGCTCGCGCACGCAGCTGACTGAAAAGGTCTTTGCCGCGGCCAACAAGCTGATCGCGGCCGGCTGCTTCTGCATCGGCACCAACCAGGTCAACCTCAAGGCCGCCATGCAGCGCGGCATCCCGGTCTTCAACGCGCCCTATTCCAATACCCGTTCGGTCGCCGAACTGGTGCTGGGTCAGCTGATTCTGCTGCTGCGCGGCATCCCCGAGAAGAACTTCCTGGTGCATCGCGGCGGTTGGTCGAAGTCGGCAGAGGGCTCGTTCGAAACCCGCGGCAAGACCCTCGGCATCGTCGGCTATGGCTCGATCGGCTCCCAGCTCTCTGTGCTGGCCGAATCGCTGGGCATGCGCGTCATCTATTTCGATGTCATCACCAAGCTGCCGCTGGGCAATGCCCGCCAGGTCACCAGCATGGATGAGCTGCTGGCTACTGCCGACGTGGTCTCGCTGCACGTGCCCGAACTGCCGTCGACGAAGAACATGATGGGCGCTGCCGAATTCGCCAAGATGAAGCAAGGTGCCATCTTCATCAATGCCGCCCGCGGCACGACGGTCGATATTCCGGCGCTGGCCGACGCCATCAAGTCCAAGCACCTGAACGGCGCGGCGATTGACGTGTTCCCGAAGGAGCCCAAGGGCAATGATGAGATCTTCGAATCCGAGCTGCGCGGCCTCGAAAATGTCATCCTGACCCCGCACATCGGCGGCTCGACGCTGGAAGCCCAGGCCAACATCGGGCTGG
Source organism: uncultured Paraperlucidibaca sp. (assembly GCA_964511255.1). Classification (GTDB taxonomy): domain Bacteria; phylum Pseudomonadota; class Gammaproteobacteria; order Pseudomonadales; family Moraxellaceae; genus Perlucidibaca. The sequence goes on along the minus strand of CAZEEQ010000004.1, from coordinate 94,044 downwards.
AAGTGGCCGAGAAATTCGCGCGCTACTCCGACTCCGGCGCCACCATCACCGCCGTAAACTTCCCGGAAGTGGCGCTGCCGCAGGCCGCCGGCAAGCACCGTCTGCTCCACATCCACAACAATGTGCCGGGCGTACTGTCCGCCATCAACCTGGTGTTCGCCGAGAACGGCATCAACATCAGCGCCCAGTCGCTGATGACCAACGACGCCATTGGCTACCTGGTGATGGATGTCGATGCCGAATACTCGGAGCTGGCATTGTCCAAGCTGCAGCAGGTCAACGGGACGATCCGCACCCGCGTACTCTTCTGAGCCTGACCGCCATGACGGCAACGGCCGCTGGACAGCACCCCGCTGCCAGCGGCCGTTTGCTTTGCACGATCCCCGGCAGTGAGATCCGGGTCTGGCTGCTGCGCCATGCCGATCTCGACACGGCCAGCCGCGCGGCCCTGCTGCGCGACTTCCCGGACCTGCTCCCCACCGCCCTGCCCGAGCGCCGCCTGGCCCATGCCCTGCTAAGGCACTGGCTGAGTGAGCTGCTGAACTGCCCACCGTCGCAAGTCCCGCTCGCCAGCCATCCGCAGGGAAAGCCCTGGCTGCCCGGCCACGATCTCGCCTTCAATGTCTCGCACAGCCGCCAGTGGCTGGCACTCGCATGGTCGCGGGAGGCACAGGCCATTGGCGTCGATATCGAAGACACCGGTCGTGGTCAGGCCTTCGCTGCGCTGGCACAACGTTATTTCCACCCGGGCGAATGCACGCTCTGGCACGCGACGGCAAGCGACCGGCGCGAACGGCAATGGCTGCGCACCTGGACCCGCAAGGAGGCGGTGCTCAAGGCCCATGGTCTCGGTCTGCGGCTGCAACTGAACACACTGGACACCCGTGACGACCGGGTGCAGCATGCGGATCTGGGCTGCTGGCATGTGCACAGCCATGACCTCGCCGATGCCGTGCTGAGTGTCAGCTGGCGTGCCTGACAGGCACGCTGCACCGCCGCATCACATCTCAAAACAAGAAAGGAATTCCGCTCATGAGCGAGATCCAGCGTCATCACCGCACCTGCACCCTCTGCGAAGCCATGTGCGGCATCGTGATTGAGCATCGCGACACCCAGATCGTCTCGATCAAAGGGGATCCAGACGATCCGCTCAGCCGCGGCCACATCTGCCCGAAGGCTGTCGCACTGCAGGACCTGCAGGATGACCCGGATCGCATCCGCCAACCCCTCAAACGCATTGGCGAAGGCACTCATGCCGAATGGGTACCCGTGAGCTGGGAGTCGGCCTACGAAGAAATCGAGGTCCGCTTCAAAGCCATCCGCGCGGCACATGGCAAAAACAGCCTGGCGGTCTATGCCGGCAACCCGACCGCACACAGCACCGGCGCCCTGCTGTTCCTGCCCAACCTGATCCGTGCCGTCGGCGGCCGCAATCGCTTCAGCGCCACCAGCGTTGACCAGCTGCCGCACATGCTGACCAGCTATCGCATGTTCGGCAACCAGACCCTGTTCACCATTCCCGATCTGGACCGCTGCGAATACCTGCTGGTGATCGGCGCCAACCCGGCTGCCTCCAATGGCAGCCTGATGTCGGCCGGCGACCCCATGGGCCGCATCAAGGGCATACGTCAGCGGGGCGGCCAGGTGGTGGTGGTTGATCCGCGCCGCACCGAGACGGCTGACAAGGCCGACCGCCATGTCTTCATCCGTCCGGGCAGCGATGCCTTCTTCGTCGGCGCGCTGCTGCAGGTGATTTTCGCCGAGCGACTGGCCCGGCCGCGCCATCTCGCTGCCATGATCGACGGACTCGACGCCCTCAAGGCCGCCGTCGCCGGGATCACCCCTGCCGTCGCCTCTCGCCGCACGGGGATCAAGGCCGATGTCATCCGCCAGATCGCCCGCGAGTTCGCCACCACGCCGCATGCCTGCGCCTACTCGCGTTGCGGCACCTCCATGCAGGTCAATGGCCAGATCACCACCTGGCTGGTGTGCGCACTCAATGTCATCACCGGCAACCTCGATCACGAAGGCGGCATGATGTTCACCCGCCCGGCCATCGACCTGGTTGCGCTCAGCGCCACCAACCGCAGCCTGCAAGGCTCCTTCGGCCGTTTCCGTTCACGGGTGCGCGGTCTCCCCGAATTTGGCGGCGAATTGCCGGTGGCGGCACTGGCCGAAGAAATCCTGACACCGGGCGATGGCCAGATCCGCGGCCTGCTGACACATGCCGGCAACCCGGTACTGTCCACCCCTAACGGCCGCCAGCTCGACACCGCACTGGGCGGACTGGAGTGCTATGTCGCCATCGATTACTACCTCAACGAAACCACGCGCCACGCCCATTTCATTCTGCCGCCGACGGGGCCGCTGGAGCGCCCGTACTACGACCTGGTGTTCAATGCCCTGGCCGTGCGCAATGTCGCCAAGTACTCGCCGGCACTGATCGCCAAAGCGCCGGATGCCCGCCACGACTGGCAGATTCTGCTCGAGCTGAGCCTGCGCCTGACGACCGAACCCGGCGCCGAGCGCTGGCAGGCCCGCGCCGCCCAGCGCCTGGTCGAGCGCCTCGGCCTCGAAGGCCTGCTCGACATCCTGCTGCGCGCCGGCCCTTACGGTCAGCAGCCCGCCTGGCTGCGCCGCGCCGCGGACCTGCTCGCAGGCAATCCGCTGACCGCCCCGCTGTTCTCGCAGGTCAAGGCCAAGCTGCTGCAGCGGGTCAAGCAACGCGGCCATCTTGATCAGGTCCTGAGCGGCTTCGGCCCGCTCAGCCCGCATGCCCGCGACCTCAGCCTGAAAGTGCTCAAGCAGCACCCGCACGGACTCGACCTGGGGCCGCTCAAGCGCGTCCTGCCGGAGCGCCTGTTTACCGCTGACAAAAGCATTCAGCTGAGTCCGCCCGAGTTCATCGATGGTCTGACGGCGTTGCTTCAGGTACCGGTCAGCGAAGCACCCAAAGGGCCGGGGCGGCGCTTGCTGGTCATCGGCCGTCGCCATGTCCGCAGCAACAATTCCTGGCTGCATAATTCGCACCGCCTGGTGAAAGGCAAGGATCGCTGCACCGTCATCCTGCACCCTGATGACGCCGAGGCACTCGCCCTCCGGGATGGTGACCAGATTTCACTGCAAAGTCGGGTCGGGGAGATCCGGCTGCCGGTTCACATCAGCGACGGCATCATGCCGGGCGTTGCCAGTGTGCCGCATGGCTGGGGGCACGACCGTCCGGGCACCCGGCTGTCGGTCGCCGCACAGCATGCCGGCGCCAGCCTCAATGACCTCACGGACGACCAGACACTGGATCCGATCAATGGTGTCGCGGTCCTCAACGGCTTCTGGGTGAGGGCCCTGAAACCGGCCGCCTGAGCCGGCATCGCAGCAAACAGACAATGTTGCTGCTTTGTGGCAGGAGCGCACTGAATTACCATTGCGCTCCTGATTGACCATTGAATGAAGGATGCCCCCATGGCCCTGTCGCGCGACCGCCTGCTTACCCTGCCGCAATATCTGCTGCCGCAGCATGGCCTGTCCCGTCTTGTCGGCAGCCTCGCCGACAGCCGTACGCCCTGGATCAAGGATGCATTCATCCAGAAGTTTGCGGCACGCTATCAGGTCGACATGGATGAAGCCGCCGAGCCGGACCTGACGGCCTACGAAAACTTCAATGCCTTCTTTACACGCGCCCTCAAGCCGGGTGTGCGCCCCCTGGATGCCCGCGAAGACAGCATTCTTTGCCCGGCCGACGGCGCCGTCTCGCAGCTCGGCCCGATCACCCAGGATCAGGTCTTCCAGGCCAAAGGCCACCGCTACTCCCTGAGTGATCTGCTGGCCAGCGAGGCGGATATCGCGCCTTATGTCGGCGGCCAGTTCGCCACCATCTACCTCTCGCCGCGTGACTACCACCGCGTCCACATGCCGCTGGCCGGCCGCCTGATGAAGTCGGTCTACATCCCTGGCGACCTGTTCTCGGTCAACACCCGAACCGCCGAGCAGGTCCCCAATCTTTTCGCCCGCAATGAGCGCCTGGTCGCTCATTTCGATACCGCTATCGGCCCGATGGTGGTGATCCTGGTGGGCGCCATGATCGTGGCCAGCATTGAAACCGTCTGGGGCGGGATCGAACCGATCGGCCGTGAAGTCCGCATCACCGATTACAGCGACCAGCCGGTCAGCCTGGCCGCCGGTGACGAAATGGGCCGATTCCGCCTCGGTTCAACCGCTATCGTGCTGTTCGGGCCGGATGTCATGCGCTGGGATTCCGCTTTCCAGGCTGGCACCCCGACACGCATGGGCCAAAAACTCGGCCAGCGCTTTTGAAATAAACGCCCAGCCTTTACAATAGTTAACAAATACAGGCTCACGTATACCTTTAGTTACGTTTCACAATAGCTTACGCTATATACAGCGACTTTGTGTCCTACCCCATTTGCTTATCCCGGCCGACAAGCCGAAGAGGAATACCATGCAGAAATACAAGATGACTCGACTGGCGGCCTACATGGTTGTGGCGGTCGGCCTGGCCGCCTGCGGCGCCAACGGTGGTGGCGATGGCACGAACAACAATGGCGGCAACCCCAACGGCCCGGGCAACACCTGCACGCCGAACAGCGGTCTGATCTGCACCGTCCAGAACGTCGTTGACCAGGCCACCAATGGCACCCCGCTGGCACCGGTCCAGGAACTGATCGACGGCCTGCTTGATCCGAATTCGGGCGGCCTCGCCGCGCTGACCGGCCCGCTCGATGAAATCACAGGTAACGCCGCGGCCCTCGGCCAGCTCAACGACATCGTGAACCAGCTGGTGGGCGAGAACAACAGCGCCCTGACCCCGCTGATTGTTGCGCTCAACGGCGTCCTCGGCGGCGCCGGCGGCACCGGTGGCAATGGTCCGATTCCGGGTGTTCCGGCACTCGATGCCAGCGCCCTCTGCGCACTGCCGGGCATTGGCCCGCAACTCGCCAGCGCCGCTGGCAGCACCTGTGGCGGCGCTGGTGGCGGCTCCCCGGTTGATGCCTCGCAGCTTTGCGCCATTCCGGTTCTCGGCCCGCAGCTGGCCGGCGCTGCCGGTGCAAGCTGTGGCGGCACCGGTGCAGGTGGCAGCGGCGACGCCAGCGGCCTGATCGCGACCGTTCAGGACACTGTCAATGGTCTCGTCGGCACCACCGGCCTGCAGCCGGTCAGTGACCTGGTCAACACCCTGGTTGATCCGCAGTCCGGCGCTCTGGGAGCCCTGACCAGCCAGCTCGATGCCGTGACCTCCGACCCGGAAGCCCTGGCCGCCCTCAACCAGCTGGTCGAAGCGCTGGTGGGTGAGAACAACAGCGCCCTGACCCCGCTGATCAATCAGCTCAACAGCATCCTCGGCGGTGCTGGTGGTGCCGGTGCTGTACCGACCCCCGATGATCTGCTCGGCCAGCTGCCGGCCAACCCCCTGACCGACGCGCTCTGCGGCCTGCTCGGTTGCTGATCGCGATACGCTTCACGTAACACGCTGTCCTGAAAACCCCCGCCCACGTGCGGGGGTTTTCTTTTGCATGTTCTTCATCCGCTGCGGTAAGTTGGCACCATCGTCACAGGCCCGACCATCACCATGCGCATCACCCTGAAACAACTCGATGTGTTCTCCGCTGTCGCCCGCGAGGGTAGCGTGACCAGGGCTTCGGCCTGGCTCAACCTGACCCAGAGCGCGACCAGCATGGCGCTCTCCGATCTCGAGACTCAGCTCGGTGCCAAACTCTTTGATCGGGTCGGTCGTCGTCTGCAGCTCAATGAGCTCGGCGCCCGTCTGCTACCACTGGCCCAGGAGACCGTGGCACGGGCCAGCGAGATCGAGGACATCGCCAGTGGCGATCAGCCGGGTGTCGGGCGCCTGCGTATCGGCGCCAGTCTGAGCATCGGCAATTACCTCATGCCGCAACTCATCGGCGACTACATGAAAACGCACCCGGATGCCGAAATCAGTCTGGATGTCGGCAACACCCGTCATGTCATCGAGGCCGTGAAGCAGTTCACCTGCGATATCGGCTTCATCGAAGGCTTCTGCCATGAGCCGGACATCGATCTTCTGCCCTGGATCGAGGATGAGCTGGTCATCTTTGCCGGTCAGGATCATGCGCTGGCGCAGCAGGACAAGGTCAGCGCCGATGATCTGGCGCAGGCGCACTGGATCCTGCGCGAGCCCGGCTCAGGAACACGCGAAGTCTTTGACAATGCCGTGGCCGGCAAACTGCCCACACTCAAAGTCAGGCTGGAACTGAGTCACACCGAAGCCATACGACGCGCTGTCGAAGCCGGTATCGGACTCGGTTGCGCCTCCCGGCTGACACTCCAGGAGAGCCTCGATCAGGGGCGCGTGAAAGTCCTGGCAACACCCTTTCTGAACCTGCGCCGTTCGCTGTTCATCCTGCGCCATCGCAACAAGTATCAGACACGCGGGATGCAGCAGTTCCTGAGCACCTGCGGGCAGCCGGATACATCCCCGCAAGAGCTCGCCTGAGGTCAGGAGCGCATGCCATCGAGGTCACGATCGCGGACCCCGAGCAAGTAGAGAATGCCATCCAGACCCAGCGTCGAGATGGCCTGGCGAGCACTGGCACGCACCAGCGGCTTGGCGCGGAAAGCGATGCCGAGGCCAGCGATCGACAGCATGGGCAGGTCATTGGCGCCATCGCCGACGGCGATGACCTGCTCCAGATTGACGCCCTCACTAGCCGCGATTTCACGCAGTAGCTCGGCCTTGCGCTTGCCATCCACGACACGCCCGACGACACGACCGGTGACCCGGCCATGCTCGATCTCCAGGGCATTGGCGTAGACATAGTCGATGCCGAGCTTGTTCTGCAGATACTCGCCGAAGTAGGTGAAACCGCCGGACAGGATGGCCGTCTTGTAGCCCAGCGCCTTGAGCGTGCGCATGAGGTGCTCGGCGCCTTCGGTGAGCTTGAGCGATTGCGCAATCGACTCCAGCACCGAGGCATCCAGCCCCTTGAGCAGCGCGACACGCGCCTCGAAACTCTGGATGAAGTCGAGCTCACCCTGCATGGCGCGTTCGGTGATGGCGGCAACCTGCTCGCCGACACCGGCCGCCTTGGCCAGCTCGTCGATGACCTCATGCTCGATCAGCGTCGAGTCCATGTCAAAACAGACCAGGCGGCGGTTACGACGGAAGGCATTGTCCTTCTGGAAGGCGATGTCGATGCCCAGCTCCCCGGCCAGCCGCAGGAATTCGGCACGCATGGCATCGAGGTCGCGCGGCTCACCGCGCACGGAGAATTCGACACAAGCCTTGGCCTGCTCCGGCGAGGCGGCCTCGCCATCGAGCGCGACACGCCCGGAAAGACGCTGTAAACCATCAATATTGAGGCCCTGGTCGGCAATCAACCGGGTCAGTTCGGCAAGGTGCTCGGCGGTGATTTTGCGCGCCAGCAGGGTCACGATATGTCGCGCCTTGCCCTGCCCGGAAACCCACTGGTGATAACTGTCGCCACTGATCGGCGTGAAACGGGCATGCAAACCCAGCGCATGCGCCTCGAACAGGACCGCACGCATCAGGCGTGCCGAGTCATCCTCCCCCCCTGTCTCGATGACCAGCCCGAGGGTGAGCTGATCATGAATCACGGCCTGGCTGACATCGAGGATATTGACCTGATGCGCGGCCAGCGCATGGGTGAGTACAGCGCTGATGCCGGGACGGTCAGGGCCGGCAATGGAGACGAGCAGGATTTCGCGCACCGGGGTGTCCTTGCGGGAATGGTCTTGGCGCGATTGTAGCGAAAAGGTCAGCAAGTGACATTGCTGTGCTGACGTCCGCCATCGCCTCGGTTACTCTTTTGCGCAGGTTTGGCGGGGATTTGAATAATGGCGCGGCGCGTCTGGTTTTACTGGTTGCTGAGTGTGATGCTGACGGTCGCCGTCGGCTGGCTGGCCCATCGCAGCGATGTCGCCCGCGAACAGCGGCAGCTTGGTCAGGAGCTGGCAGCCCAGCTGGCGGCCAGCACGGCACCGTGGATCCTCAACGAGGACATGACCAGCCTGAATCTGCTGCTGAGCGGACTGGACGCGCGCCCGGGCCTGGCCCGGATCGAGATCGCCGACACCGCAGGGCGTCGTCTGGCCGTCACCTCGCTTAACGGTCTGCCAGGGCAGCAGATTGTGCGCCCCATCATGATCGGACAACAACGCCTGGGTGAGCTGCGGCTGACCCTGCACGAGCCGCAATGGCTGATCTGGCTGAACCATCATCTCGGGCCGCTGACCCTGGTCGCCGCCTTGCAACTGCTCTGCTTCGTGCTCGCCGGCCGGCAGCCCCGCGACTCCCAGCGCGAGCAGAAACCCGCGGACTCGGACGCGGTGCCGGTGGCTGTGGTCGTGCCGCCGTCTCTCTTTGTGCCGTCAGCGCAGCCCCAGCCTCATGAGGCCCTGCTCTGTATACAGCCGGATGATCCGCGACAGCTGCTGGACCGCATCAGCCATCATCTTCAGGCCGATATCTTTGACGTCATGAATCAGCTGCTTGAACGTGTGGCCCGCCTCTGCGACGGCACGGTGGTGCGACCGATGCAGGCTGCCGATGGCGCCTTGCTGCGCTTCGAGGGTTGCGAACAGAGCGACCGCGCCTGGCAGGCGCTGAGCGCTGCCGTACTGTCATTGCAACTGGCCGAGCGTGCCGGCCAGGTCCGTCACCGGGAGGCGCTGCTGTGGCTGCCGATGAAGGCCGGCTTGCACTGGCGCCCGACCGGCACCCAGGACCCCGTGGACATTGCCGGCCTGCTGGCATGGGCCGCACCGGCACAGCAGCTGCTGGTCAGCGGGTCGCCGGCGCTGCCCGAGTCGGCCCGCCGGCGGGCGCACTGGGGACGTCCGGTCACGCTTGATATCGCCGAGCTGGGACAGCTGCAGACCACGCCTCTCCAGCGCCTGGGCGCCGAGACCGAAGCCGCGATTCTGGCCCAGGCCGAGCGTCTGGTGCCATTGCACGAGCAAGGCGAACGCCAGCCCGCAGCCTTGGTCTGACGCCCCTTCGCCTGCTGGTCCGCCTCAGCTCACGCTGAGGTCATCCACCTTCTGGAAGCCGCGCGGCAACTTCTGGCCGCGACGACCCCGTTCGCCCTGATAGTGCTCAAGATCCTTCGCCGTGAGCGTCATATGGCGCGCACCGGCATGCACCGTGAGCTTTTCACCGGCGCGCAGCGGCAGCACCTTCACCACTTCCTCATTTTCGCTGGCCACCAGATTCATGAGCTTGTTGCCCTTGCCCTTGGACAGGCGGGGCAGATCGGCCGCGGGGAATACCAAGAGGCGTCCGGTATTGCTCAGCACCGCCAGATTGTCATGGGCGACATCGGCCAGCTTGGCCGGCGGCAGCACCTTGGCAGCATCCGGCACACTGAGCAGCGCCTTGCCATTGCGGTTACCAGCCTCCAGGTCGGCCAACACGGCAATGAAGCCATACCCGGCCGAGCTGGTCAGCAGCACCGGCTGGCTGTTGTCGCCCATGATCACGGCCAGGAACTGCGCCCCGGCCGGCGGATTGAGCTTGGTCGTCAGCGGCTCACCCTGGCCACGTGCCGACGGCAGGGCATTGGCCGGAACCGAGTAGCTGCGCCCAGCCGAGTCCAGGAAGTGCGCGAGCTGATTGCTCTTGCCCTCGGCTTTGCCGAGATAGCTGTCGCCAGCCTTGTAGCTGAGTCCGGCGGCATCGACCTCATGGCCCTTGGCGGTACGTACCCAGCCTTTCTCCGAGAGCACCACCGTCACCGGTTCGGCCGGCGCCAGATCGGTTTCACTGAGCGCCGCCGCCTCACGGCGCTCAACCAACGGCGAGCGCCGGGCATCGCCGTACTTGGCGGCATCGGCTTCGAGTTCCTTGATCAGCAGCCGCTTGAGCAGCGCGTTCGAGCCGAGAATTTTTTCCAGCTGATCGCGCTCTTTGGCCAGCTCATCCTGCTCGCCGCGAATACGCATTTCCTCAAGCTTGGCGAGGTGGCGCAGCTTGAGCTCGAGGATGGCCTCAGCTTGCAGGTCACTGAGCCCGAAGCGGAGCATGAGCTCGGCTTTGGGCTCGTCCTCGTAGCGGATGATGCGGATGACTTCATCAATATTGAGGAAGGCGATGAGCAGGCCGTCGAGGATGTGCAGGCGCGCGTTGACCTTGTCGAGACGGTGCTGGAGACGGCGCCGCACAGTCAGCGTGCGGAACTCCAGCCATTCGCTGAGGATGTCACGCAGGCCCTTGACCTTGGGGCGGCCATCAAGCCCGATCACGTTCATGTTGACGCGATAGCTGGTTTCGAGGTCGGTGGTCGCGAACAGGTGGCTCATGAGCTGTTCGAGATCAATACGGTTGGAGCGAGGCACGATGACCAGACGGGTCGGGTTCTCGTGATCGGATTCGTCGCGCAGATCGGCGACCCAGGGCAGCTTCTTGGCCTGCATCTGATCGGCAATCTGGGTCAGGATCTTGGCGCCGGAGACCTGATGCGGCAGCGCCGTAACGACGATATCACCATCCTCGATTTCATAGACCGCGCGCATCTTGAAGCCGCCGCGACCGGAGGCATACATCTGGATCAGCTCGTGACGCGGCGTGATGATTTCAGCGGCAGTGGCGAGATCCGGCCCCTGCACGATCCCGCACAGCTCATCGAGCGAAATGCCGGGGTCCTGCAGCAGAGCGATGCAGGCCGTGGCAATCTCGCGCAGGTTGTGCGCCGGGATGTCGGTGGCCATGCCGACGGCGATGCCGGTGGTGCCGTTGAGCAGCAGGTTGGGCAGGCGCGCCGGCAGCACGCAGGGCTCATCCAAGGTGCCGTCGAAGTTGGGCTGCCAGTCGACCGTGCCCTGCTCCAGTTCGGCCAGCAGCGTGTCGGCATAAGGCGAGAGACGGGCTTCGGTGTAGCGCATGGCGGCGAAGGACTTGGGGTCGTCCGGCGAGCCCCAGTTGCCCTGGCCATCGACCAGCGGGTAGCGGTAGCTGAACGGCTGGGCCATCAGCACCATGGCTTCATAACAGGCCGAGTCCCCATGCGGATGGTACTTGCCGAGCACGTCGCCGACGGTGCGGGCGGATTTCTTGTGCTTGGCCGAGTTCTTCAGGCCGAGCTCGCTCATGGCATAGACGATGCGGCGCTGGACCGGCTTGAGGCCGTCGCCGATATGCGGCAGGGCACGGTCCTTGATCACGTACATCGAGTAGTTGAGATAGGCCTGCTCGGTATAGGTGCGCAGCGGGACCAGCTCGGTGCCATCGCCTGCGACGGGCAGCAACGTATCTGTCATGAATTCAGCCTGTCATTCTTGTCATCGTACACGCCCGTCGAGCGTGAGCCTGTTCCGTGAGCCCCGGCAAAACGCCACGGGCCCACACCCCCACTGCCGGCTGGACAGACAAGGCCTGTTCAGCCAGCATGAAATTTGTTGCGCTCAGCCACCAGGAGGCTGCCATGTCCGACTCTTCCGCCCCACCCCGCAGCGGCGTCGCCCTGCTTTTTGCGCTCATCCTCGCGCTCGGTACCACTGCCGGTGGCGCCCTGATTGCCAGCGCGATTCGCGATGCCCGTCACTTCGACCAGTCCGTCGAAGTTCGCGGCCTGGCCGAGCAGGTCGTCAAATCAGACCAAGCCAGCTGGCAGCTCAACTTCACGACTTTTGGCGCCGATGCCGCGGCGGCCAACCGCGCCTGGGCCGAAAAGATGACGGCGCTCGAAACGCAGCTCAAAGCCAAGGGCTTCGGCGACAAGGACATCCGCCGCCTGCCGTTGTCGCTCACCGACAGCTACGGCAACGGTGGCAACCTGCCGCCGGCCGCCCAGCGCTTCCGCGCCAACGGCGGTGTCGTCGTCGAGACCGCCGCGGTCGATCGCATCGATCAGGCCAGCCGTGAAACCGAGGCCTTCGTGGCCGCCGGCGTCGTGCTCGACAACAGCTATGTCCGCTACTTCTTCACTGACCTCAACCGCATCAAGCCGGGCATGCTCAAGGCCGCCACCGCCAATGCCCGCGAAGCTGCTGCGACTTTCGCCAAGGACTCCGGCGTGACCGTCGGCAGCATCAAGAGCGCCAACCAGGGCCTCTTCGCGATCAGTTCCCCGGTGTCCGACTACGACGCCGAGTCCTCACTGATGAAAAAAGTGCGCGTAGTGACCCGCGTGCAGTTCTTCATCGAGTAAGTCCCGCCTGGCTGACGCTCAGACCTCGACGTCAGCCAGGTTGCCCTTGGTTTCCAGCCAGCTCTTGCGATCGCCGGAGCGCTTCTTGGCCAGCAGCATGTCCATCATTTCCGTGGTCGACACCGGCTCGTCGAGCACCAGCTGGATGAGCCGGCGGGTATCCGTGGCCATGGTGGTCTCACGCAGCTGCAGCGGGTTCATTTCACCCAGACCCTTGAAGCGCGTGACCTGCGGTTTGCCACGCTTGTTCTCGGCCTCCAGGCGATCCAGGATGCCCTGCTTCTCGGCCTCGTCGAGGGCGTAGAACACCTGCTTGCCGAGGTCGATGCGGAACAGCGGCGGCATGGCGACGCAGACATGGCCACCCAGCACCAGCGCCGGGAAGTGGCGCACGAACAACGCACACAGCAACGTGGCGATATGCAGACCGTCGGAGTCAGCGTCCGCGAGGATGCAGACCTTGCCATAGCGCAGACCGCTGAGGTCGGCCGAGCCGGGGTCGACGCCAAGGGCGACCGCGATGTCATGCACTTCCTGCGACGCCAGAATTTCCTCGGAGGCCACTTCCCAGGTATTGAGAATCTTGCCGCGCAACGGCATGACGGCCTGGAACTCGCGGTCGCGGGCCTGCTTGGCGGAGCCGCCGGCGGAGTCGCCTTCGACCAGGAACAATTCGCTGCGCGCAATGTCACTGCCGGAGCAGTCCGCCAGCTTGCCCGGCAGTGCCGGGCCGGCCGTGATTTTCTTGCGCGCGACCTGCTTGCTCTGCTTGAGGCGACGCTGGGCCGAACTGATCACCAGTTGCGCCAGCTGTTCGGCGACATCGGTATGGTGGTTCAGATAAAGCGAGAACGCATCCTTGACCACGCCCGACACAAAAGCTGCAGACTCGCGCGAGGACAGACGCTCCTTGGTCTGGCCGGCAAACTGGGGGTCCTGCATCTTGAGCGAGAGCACAAAGGCGCAGCGATCCCAGAGGTCCTCGGGGGCCAGCTTGATACCGCGCGGCAGCAGATTGCGGAACTCGCAGAACTCGCGCAAGGCCTCCAGCAGACCGGTGCGCAGGCCGTTGACATGCGTGCCGCCCTGGACCGTCGGGATCAGGTTGACGTAGGACTCCTGGGTCAGATCCCCGCCCTCCGGCAACCACAACACGGCCCAGTCCACCGCTTCAGACTTGCCTTCGAGCTTGCCCAGGAAAGGCTGGTCGGGCAGGCGCGGCCACTCGCTGGTGGCCTCCATCAGATAGTCCTTGAGACCATCCTGGTAATGCCATTCGATGCTTTCGCCGCCGGCCTTGTCTTCGAAGAACAGGTGCAGACCGGGACAGAGCACGGCCTTGGCGCGCAGCACATGCTTGAGCTTGCTGACCGAGACCTTGGGCGAATCGAAATACTTGGGGTCCGGCAGGAAGCGCACGATGGTGCCGGTGGCGCGCTTGCCGCACTCGCCGACCACCGCCAGGTCCGAGACCTTCTCGCCACCGGCGAAGGTCATGCGGAAGAGCTGGCCGTTGCGTTTGACCGTGACCTCCAGAAAGGACGACAGGGCGTTCACCACCGAGGCGCCGACACCATGAAGGCCGCCGGAATATTTGTAATTCTTGCCGGAGAACTTACCGCCGGCATGCAGACGCGTGAGGATAAGCTCGATGCCCGACACGCCATGCTCGGGATGGATATCCACCGGCATGCCGCGACCGTTGTCACTGACCTCAATGGAGCCGTCGGCGTTGAGCACGACACGGACCTCATCGGCGAAGCCGCCCAGGGCCTCGTCGACCGAGTTGTCGAGAATTTCCTGAATCAGGTGATTGGGACGGGTGGTATCGGTGTACATCCCGGGGCGCTTGCGCACCGGGTCAAGGCCTGACAGCACCTCGATGGAGGCGGCGGTATAGCCGGTCATTCAACATCCTCCGGTTCCAGATCTTCTGCGTTGTTCTTGTGGTCAACAGCCTTGTGTCCCGTCAGTCCGCGCGCATCCCAGACACTGTAATCAGGACGCAGCACAGGGTCACGCGGCAGGCCATGGCTCAGACAGTGCTGCAGGCAGTCGCCCAGGAACTGGTTGACCAGCTGCTTTTCGTTGACGCGCCAGCCCCCGGCGTGCGCGGCCGGCACAATGGCCGGGATGCGGCGGGCAGTCTGGAAGCGCAGGACATCCGCCATGCGCGCGTCGTGATAGATGCGCACTTCCATGTCGAGCTCAGGGCACCAGGGCATGGTCTGGGTCATCTGCGCCAGTCGCCAGGTCTCGGTGTAGCGCGTGCGTTCGACGCGGGCCAGCTGCAGCACCGGCTGCACCCCGTTTCCCGCCAGCAACCCCTCGGCAGGCTCGCCGGTCATGGCGGTGTCGGCAACTGTTGCGGGCATCTCCGGTGACCAGGCGTATTCGAGCGGAGACATCATGCCGATACGTTCATGCGCACCGGCGCCCCGGAGCAGCTTCTGCAAGCGCGCGTAATTCCATTCGTAGAGGGCGTGCATGGCCGCCAGATCGACGGTATAGCGTGGCAGCATCGGGGTCAGCGCCCCCATCGTGCATGCAGGCGGGCCTTGTTGAGCGCCAGCCATTGCAGGGCCAGGATGCAGGGCGCGTTATTGATGCGCCCATTGTTCACCAGCTGCAGGGCCTGATTGAGGCTGATCACGTTGACACGAATATTCTCGCCTTCCTCCGGCACGCCATGGACACCGCCGGCCCGCGACAGGTCGGCAGGCGCGACGAACAGCGTGAAGCGCTCATCAGAGCCGCCGGCACTGGGCATGAACTCGAAGACCTTCTCGAGCTCGTTAATTACCACACCGGACTCTTCCAGTGTCTCACGACGGGCCACCGCCTCCAGCGACTCCCCCGGCTCGACCAGGCCGGCCACCACCTCGTACTGCCAGGGATGCTTGTCATCAATCGCGCCGACACGGAACTGCTCGATCAGCAGCACATCATCGCTGCCGGCGTCGTAGACCAGAACACCGACGGCGGGAGGACGCACAAACATCTCGCGACTGATCTCCGGCCCCATGCTGCCATCAAACTGACGGTGCCGCAGCCAGAACTTGTCGACGCGGTAGAAGCCCTGGAACAGGGTCTGGCGGTCACGAATCTCAATGTCGTCACGGGTGAAATCGCCAGCGCTCATGAATTACACCACCTTATAGATTTCAGCACCCTGCCTGAGGAACTCAGCGGACTTCTCGGCCATGCCGCGCTCGGCCTCAGCCAGCGCCTCGGCATTCACCGTCAGCGCGTCGGCGGCTTCCAGGCCTGCAGCATAGTCACGCACGTCCTGGGTGATCTTCATGGAACAGAACTTGGGGCCACACATGGAGCAGAAGTGCGCGACCTTGTGCGCTTCCTTGGGCAGGGTCTCATCATGGAAGTCACGCGCGGTGTCCGGGTCCAGCGCCAGATTGAACTGGTCGTCCCAACGGAACTCGAAGCGCGCCTTGCTCAGTGCGTTGTCGCGGATCTGCGCACCGGGGTGGCCCTTGGCCAGGTCGGCAGCATGAGCAGCGATCTTGTAGGTGATGATGCCGTCCTTGACATCCTTCTTGTTGGGCAGGCCCAGATGCTCCTTCGGCGTGACGTAGCAGAGCATGGCGCAGCCGAACCAGCCGATCATGGCGGCACCAATGCCGGAGGTGATGTGGTCGTAGCCCGGCGCGATGTCTGTGGTCAGCGGGCCGAGCGTATAGAACGGGGCCTCGTCACAGCATTCGAGCTGCTTCTCCATGTTTTCCTTGATGAGGTGCATGGGCACATGGCCCGGCCCTTCGATCATGGTCTGCACATCGTGCTTCCAGGCGATCTTGGTCAGCTCGCCGAGCGCTTCCAGCTCACCGAACTGCGCGGCATCGTTGGCATCGGCGATCGAGCCCGGACGCAGACCGTCGCCGAGCGAGAAGGACACGTCATAGGCCTTCATGATGTCGCAGATGTCTTCGAAATGCGTGTAGAGGAAGTTTTCCTTGTGATGCGCCAGACACCACTTGGCCATGATCGAGCCGCCACGGGAGACGATGCCGGTCATGCGCTTGGCCGTCAGCGGCACATGACGGAGCAGCACGCCGGCATGGATCGTGAAGTAGTCCACACCCTGCTCGGCCTGCTCGATCAGCGTGTCGCGGAACAACTCCCAGGTCAGGTCCTCGGCCACACCGCCGACCTTTTCCAGCGCCTGATACACCGGCACCGTGCCGATCGGCACCGGTGAGTTGCGGATGATCCACTCACGGGTCTCATGGATGTTTTTGCCGGTCGACAGATCCATGACCGTATCGCCGCCCCAGCGGATGGCCCAGGTCATCTTCTCGACTTCCTCGTCGATGGACGAGCCCAGCGCCGAGTTGCCGATGTTGGCGTTGATCTTCACCAGGAAATTGCGGCCGATGATCATCGGCTCCAGCTCGGTGTGGTTGATGTTGGCCGGGATGATGGCGCGACCGCGGGCGATCTCGTCACGCACGAATTCGGGCGTGATGATCTTCGGGATGGCGGCACCGAAGCTCTGGCCCGGGTGCTGGTGATTCATCAGGCCGGCATCGGCGAGGTGTTCGCGGCGCATGGTCTCGCGAATCGCCACATATTCCATTTCCGGCGTGATGATGCCTTTGCGTGCGTAGTGCATCTGCGTGACATTGGCACCGGCCTTGGCGCGGCGCGGCTGGCGAATATGGCCGAAACGCAGATGCGCGGTGGCAATGTCTTTTTCGCGCTGCAAGCCGAACACCGAACTCACGCCGCCGAGCAGGTCGACATCACCGCGCTCGTCGATCCAGCCGGCGCGCACCGACGGCAGCCCCTGACGAATGTCGATCTTCACTGCCGGGTCGGTGTACGCGCCCGAGGTGTCATACACGATGACCGGCGCATTTTTTTCGCCGCCCATGGCCGTCGGCGTATCGGCGAGGCTGATCTCGCGCTGCGGTACGCGAATGTCGGCACGTGAGCCGGTGACATAGACCTTGCGCGAGTTCGGCAAGGGTTGAATGGCGGCGTCATCCACCTGGGCGTTTGCGCTCAGGAAGGCGGTTTCTGGCGAGTTCATGCGGGTATCCTGCGACAAGCGAAAACGGCGCGTCATGCTGCCGTCATGCGATACACCACTATATAGCGGGGCCGGAGGTGGAACAACACGGCGGCAGCTGACAATTCGCCGTATACAGTCGACAGATGCGCCGGCAGCTCAAGCCAATCAGGCACTTGCGATTCGTCGGCGTCAGGCATAGGCTCGCCACACCACAACATACCGGCGAGTATCTTGCATGCACCTGCGCTACCTGACCCTGGCTGCCGCCCTCTTCAGTCTGCCGGCCCCGGCCGCAGCCATGGATCTGCTGGCCGCGCTCCATCTGGCAGCGCAGCATGACCCCAACCTGGCCGCCGTGCGGGCCAGCCGTCTGGCGGCCGGCCAGGGCACCCTGATCGCGCGCGCCGCCCTCCTGCCGCGCATGGTCGCCAGCGGCAGCATGGCGGAAAACACACTGACCCAGAGCAACAGCGGTGAAACCGAATACCGCAGCAGTCAGTGGACCGCCAAGCTGTCCCAACCGCTGTTTCGCTGGGATGCCTGGTACCAGCATGAAGCGGCACGGTCACAACGCTCGCAGGCCGAAGCGGCGGCTGACGAGCAGACCCAAGGGCTCTTCATGAGCATCGCCGAAGCCTACTTCAATGTGCTGCGCGCAGAAGACAGCCTGAGCCTGGCGCAGTCACAGGAGACCGCCTTCAATCGCCAGCGCGATCAAGCCGAGGCCCGCTTCCAGGTCGGTCTCATCGCGCGCACCGATGTCATCGAGGCCGAGGCCCAACGGGACAATGCAACGGCGCAACGCCTGACGGCCGAGATCGCCCTCAGCAGCGCCCGCGAAACCCTCAATGCCGCGCTGGGCAGCACCATCGGAAGCCTTGCCCGTCTTCAGGAAACCCTGCCCACACCGGCGCCCGTGCCAGACAGTGCCGAGGCCTGGGCCGATCTGGCACGCCAAAGCAATCCGGGGCTGGTGTCGGCACGCTACAACGCCAGTGCCGCCGCCGCTGTCAAACAAGCTCAGCGCGGCGCCTACCTGCCACAGATCGACCTTTTTGCCAGCTATAGTGATCGTGACAACGGCAGCACCAGCAATCCATCCGTGACCCTGAACTCCGGCAGTACCCGGGTTGTCGGCATAGAGGCCAACTGGGAGTTGTTTGCCAGCGGTCGCACCCTGGCCAGCGTCAGGCAGACCGAATACCAGGCTGAAGCCGCCCGCCAGCAAGCCGAAGCACGTGAGCACCAGGTGGTCAACAATGCCCGCACCGGCTATCTCACGGTCAAGGCCGACAGTGCCCGCCTGCAGGCGCGCCAGCGGGCGCAGGCATCAGCACAGCTCGCCTACGAAGCCACCCAGGCCGGATACTCCGTGGGCACCCGTAACATCGTCGACATGCTGCTGGCCGAAACCAACCTTTACTCGGCCAAACGTGACTATGCCAATGCGCGCTATGACTACGTGATCAACAGCCTGCGCCTGCAGGCGGCAGCGGGCATGCTGAACGAGGCCGTGGTGACCGCGATCAATGACTGGCTGGTGGAGGCTCCGGCGCAACAAAACGCCGTGTCTTCGCCTTGAGCCACCGGACCCAGGCCGCGTCCAGATGCATGAGCGGCAGGCAGACCAGGATGACCAGGCCCAGGGTCAGCAGCAGATTCAACACCAGCTGATCCGGAGCCATCAGGTACAGGCTGCTGGAGAAAGACAGAATGATGATGGTGTGCATGACGTAGAACGGAAAAGAGAGATCCCCGAGCCAGCGTCCGAGTGCGCCATCCATCCAGCGCGGAACGCTGCCTGAAAGCAGGAAAATCAGAATCAGCGTACTGCCCAAGGGCAGCATCAGCCGATGGCAGAGCGCCTGCGCCCAGGACGGCAGGTAAGATATCCAGTGATAGTCCATGATGGCGCTGTGATAGCCCAGCATATACAGACCTGTGACCAGCGCCGGCATTCGCCACGCGAGTGTCAGAGACAGTCCGTTGGCCACCTTCAATGCCGCCAGCAGAAAGCCCAGCAAGAACGGCAGCAAAGCATTGCTGGTACCCGCCAGCAAGGCGGCAACCAGCAGCATGCCCATCAGCGCATGGCGTCGCCGAAACAACAACAGCGCGGTCAGCGCAAACACATACAGGCTGCCCTGCATCTCCTTGCCCATGGTCCAGAGATTGGTGTTCAGATAGAACTCTGAAGTGAAGAAGGCCATGAACACGCCCTGAAGCACGGCGTCCGCGAGCGAGGGCGCCTTTTCCGCCAGAGCCCAGTCTGCATGCCACACCGAGCCACTGAGCCTGGCGGCCTCATGAAACGAGTACAAATCAAGCACGTACAAAAGCCATGACGCCAGCACGCTGATCAACACCACAGGAACCAATCGTGGCCAGCGCCGGATCAGTGACAACTTGATCTGGCCGGCATTTCTGCTGGTCAGTGGCTTGATGCAGAGGACATACCCCGACAACACAAAGAAGAACATGACGGCGGCCTTGCCGCTGAGCAGAAAGAAATACCACTGCCCTACAGGCAGCAATCCCGGGGCGAATGCCAGCAGAAAGTGTCCGAAAAAAACCACGATGGAAGCCAGTCCTCTGGCCGCTTCCAGCCTGACAATTTTTTCGTCTGCAGGGCCCGGTCTCACGTCAGCACTCACATATCCATCCTTGCCGGGCAAGCCTGCTCACTGGTTTTCATTCAGATACGACACTTTATGCGCCCCAAGGCAACCGCGACAGCCGTTTCCACGCGCAGAATACGAACACCCAGCTCGAAAACTGAAAGACCCGCCTCCTGCAGCTTCGCTACCTCATAGGGGATAAAGCCGCCCTCCGGCCCGATAGCCAGCAGCAATGGCCCGGCCACATCAGCCGGGCATGACATGTCCGCCACGGGATGCGCCAGCAGGCCGCAGCGGCCATCAGCCATCAGTACCGGCAGCACATCCTCGACAAAAGGTTTGAAGCGCGGCGCCAGCGTGACGCGGGGCAATACCGTATCGCGCGCTTGCTCAAGACCCAGAATCAGCTGCTCGCGAATGGCTTCGGGTTGCAGCCAGGGACTATTCCAGAAACTTTTCTCGACACGGTAGCTGTTGATCAGCACCAGCTCCTCGATACCCAGCGTGGTGACCATCTGCAGGATGCGCTTGAGCATCTTGGGGCGCGGCAGCGCCAGCAGCAGGATGACAGGGGCCTTGGTCGGCGGCGGGGTGTCTAGCCGCACGCGCAGATCCAGCCGCACGTCATCAAGACGGATGATCTCGCCTTCACCCATGAGGCCGTCGAGCACGCCGACCCGCAGGCGATCACCGACTGCGGCGCGATGAACTGCCAGCACATGCTGCAGGCGCCGGCCTTGCAGGGAGACCTCATCAGGTGCCGTGAAGTCGGCGGCGTCAAGCAGGATCAGATTCATCGCACCATACTCACCAGATCCTGCTCACGATGCTTCGCCCAGCCAGGGCGCAAGCAAAGCCAACTGACGCGCGACCGCCCCGCGGTTGGTCGCCAGCACCGCCAGCCCGGCCTCACGGCGTGTCTGCACCAGGGCCGGCTCGGTGAACAACTGCGTGAGTGCCCGCGCGAGCTCATCGGCATCGCTGACCACCGCGAGCGCGCCGGCGGCCAGCAGCGCCTGATTAATGGCCTCGAAGTTGAAGAAATGCGGACCCGTCAGGGCAGGAACGCCGAGCGCGAGGGGCTCCAGCGCATTGTGACCGCCCGTCGGCACCAGTGACCCCCCCACGAAGGCCGCCTGCGAGAGCGCAAACCAGCACAACAGCTCCCCCATGCTGTCGCCCAGCAGCACGGCCGTGTCCGGCGTCACCACATCGCCCTGACTGCGACGGGCCATCGTCAGACCGGCATCGCGCACCTGCTGCGCCACCGACTCGAAACGCTCGGGATGGCGCGGCACCAGAATCAGTAGTGCATCCGGCTGGGTCTGGCGCAGCAGCTGATGTGCCTCCAGCATGAGGCCATCCTCACCCGCGTGTGTGCTGGCCGCCACCCAGACCGGACGGCCATAGAGCGCCCAGGCGACCCGCCAGCGCGCAGCCTCGGTGGTGACCTCGTCAGGGATGCTGATATCGAACTTGAGACTGCCGGTCTGAATGACCTGATTCGCCGGCACGCCAAGCTGGCGGAAACGCTCGGCGGTCGGCGCATCCTGGGCAGCGACGACCGTGAGGCTGGCCATCAGCTCCTGCGTCATGCGGCCAAGACGGGCATAGCCCTTCGCCGAGCGTTCGGACAGGCGCGCATTGGCCAGCATCACGGGCAGACCGCGACTGCGGGCCGCAGCCAGCCAGTTAGGCCACAACTCGGTTTCCATCACCACCAGCGCACGCGGCTGCCAGTGCGCGAGAAAGCGGGTAATGGCTCCGGGCACGTCGTAAGGCGCATAGACATGCAGCACATCGTCACCCCAAATCGCGCGCACCCGTTCCGAGCCAGTCGGCGTCATGGTCGTGATCAGCAGCGGCAAGTCGGGATATTGCCGGCGCAATGCCTGAACCAGCGGCAACGCCGCCAGCGTCTCGCCCACCGAGACCGCATGGATCCACAGCGGTCGCCCGACGAACGGCGGACGTTCCGGCGCGCCGGCCATCGCCTCCCGCACCGGAGCCCAGCCCAGGCGCTCACGCCAGCGCAGACGATAGGCCGGGGACTGGCGGCCGCGCAGCCACAGGCGCACGAACACCAGCGGCAGCAGCGTTCGCAAGAAAGCGGTGTATAGCCAGCGCGGCACAGACATCTCCCGGTCAAAAAGCACTAGAGTGGCGGATTCTACCTCGCATACACTCATTTCCCATGCGCACTCATAACCCCGGCACTGTGATTTCCGACAACGGCATGGCCAGCCTCTGGCGGCCCGACACACGTCATGACAAGGTCAGCAGGATGCATCATGGCTAAACTGGTTCGAGCCGACGACGGCCTGCAATGGCAATGGCTGCATCCGCGCTACTGGCCATCCTGGCTGGCCTGCGCCCTCATTTTCCTGCTCGCCTGGCTGCCCTGGCCTGTGCAGCGACGGCTGGGCGCCGGGCTGGGCTGGCTGGCCTACCGCCTGATCAGACAGCGGGTCGAAGACACCCGCGTCAATCTCCGGCTGTGCTTCCCCAACCTCGATGACGACGAGCAGGAAGCCATGGTGCGCGATATCTTCCGCCAGGGCGGCATCGGTATCTTCGAGACCGCCAATGCCTGGTTCGTGCCCATGTCGTGGTACCGCCGGCGCATCCAGGTCAGCGGCGTCGAGCATGTGCTCGAGGCCTCCCGGCAGGGGCGCGGCGTCATTATTCTCGGCGCCCACTACAGCGGCCTCGACCTCAATGGCGCAGCGGCATCGCTCTACTTCCCGCTGCAGGTCATCTACCGCCCGCAGAATAACCCGGTACTCGACTGGCTGATTCGTGTCCGCCGTCGCCGCACCTACAGCGGCCAGATTGATCACGCCGACATGCGCTCGCTGTTCAAAGCCCTCAAGGGCGGTGAAACCGTATGGACATCGGTGGACCAGGACTTCGGCCTCAAGCAGGGCGTCATGGCGCCCTTCTTCGGTTATCCGGCCGCCACGCTGACCGCGACTTCGCGCATGGCGCGCATCAACCAGTCTCCGGTGGTATTCGTGCACTTCTTCCGCAACCCGGACGAACGTACCTACAGCCTGCTGTTCACCGCGCCGATGGAAGACTACCCGAGCGGCGATGACGTGGTCGACGCAACCCGCGTGAACCGTGAGCTCGAAATGCTGATACAGCGTGCGCCCACGCAGTACATGTGGTTCCATCGACGCTTCAAGACGCGCCCGCCCGGCGAAGCCTCACCCTATCGCAAGAAACGGAAGCAGCGCTGAGCGGCTGCTGTCCGGCAATCATCAGGATGACTACGTGCCCAGCCCGACGCCCACCTTACGCATCCTGCTCATGCTGCTGGGGATTTACCTCGGACTGGCCGCTTATATCGCGACTCAGGCGCCGCCCGAGGTCACCGCCTTCCTTTACAGCGAAGAAGGTCCTTACGAGGTCTTCAGCGCCTGGCTCTGGCTGCTGCTCGCCTGCATGACACTGTTCAGCCCGGCGCTGCAGCCGCGCACCCGTTTCGCTGCCGGCCTGACCGCCCTGCTCATGGGGGCCCGCGAGCTGGACATGCACAAGTCGCCATTCAGCATGAGTTTCATCAAGACCAACTTCTACCAGAGCCATGACATCCCCCTGCAGGACAAGCTGCAAGGCGGAAGCATCCTGCTGATCATGCTGGTACTGGCGTTGTACTTGCTCATCAGGATGGTCCGGCATCTGCGCCGCCACGGCATTGGCGACACCCCTGCGCTGCTCCTGCTCTGCGGCCTGGCTCTCGGTACCGTCAGCAAGGCGCTGGATCGCTTCAGCTCGCAGATGTATCAATTTTTCCAGATCGAAATCTCTGCCGGTATTCGCCAGATGGTAGTCGTCATGGAGGAAAGCCTGGAAATGACCATGCCCTTGCTGCTCATCCTGGCCCTGCTGACCTACCGCCGATCAACACGCTGAGACCCTGCCATGCCTGCCAACCAGCGCCCACTGACCATCCTGCAAACGCTCCCCGCTCTGCACAGCGGTGGCGTCGAACGCGGCACACTGGAAATCGCGCGGGCGCTTGTCGCGGCCGGCCACCGCTCCATCGTGGTCTCGCATGGCGGACGGCTGGTGGCGCAGCTGGAGCAGGAGGGTAGTGAGCACATCACCCTGCCCGTGCACCGCAAATCGCTGGCCAGCCTGTTCCAGGTCCGACCGCTGCGTCGCCTCCTGCAGGAACTGCGTCCGGACATTGTGCATGCCCGCTCGCGCGTCCCGGCGTGGATCACCTGGCTGGCCTTGCGCAAGATGGATCCGGCAACGCGACCACGGCTGGTCACCACCGTTCATGGCCTGTATTCGGTCAGCCCGTACAGCGCCATCATGACCCGGGGTGAGGTCGTGATCGCCGTCTCGGAGACGGTCCGCGAATACATCCTGCGCAACTATCCGGCGTGCCCGCCGGAGCGTATCCAGCTGGTCTATCGCGGGGTCGATCCGGCTGAGTTTCCATTCCGCCACCAGCCCTCGCCCGAGTGGCTGGCGCGCTGGCGGCAGGACTACCCGCAGCTGACCGGCAAGCTGGTCTTGTGCCTGCCCGGGCGCATTACGCGGCTCAAGGGCCATGAAACCTTCATGGGTCTGATCGCCGCACTCAAGGCCCGCGGCCTGCCCGTGCACGGCCTCATCGTCGGTGGCGTGGAAGAGAAGAAGAAGCCTTATCTCGTCGAGCTGCAGGCACGCGTCACCCGTCTCGGTCTGTCGGAAGACATCAGCTTCACCGGTTTGCGCAGTGATATCCGTGAAGTATTCACGCAATCCCATCTGGTGCTGTCGCTGTCGACCCAGCCCGAAACGTTCGGGCGCACAGTGCTTGAGGCACTGAGCCTGGGCGTGCCTGTGGTGGGCTGGGCGCAGGGGGGGGTGGGCGAGATTCTGCGGGTCTGTCACCCGCAAGGCGCGGTCACCACCAATGACACCGGCGCACTGGAGCAGGCAGTGGAGACTGCACTGGCCGCTGGCCCCCGCGCCGCAGCGGTTGACCGTTTCAGGCTCGACGACATGTGCGCGCAGACACTGGACATCTATGCCGGACTGGCGGCAAAAGCATAATCCGACGAATACGATTCCGGCGCCAAACCCGGTCATGCAAGGCAGCCATCAGCTGTGTGAGAATATCCGAAGCACAGCAGACAGGATTGGTCCCTCATGAGCAATGTCACGCCACAGAAGAAACTGGTCGCCTATGGTGACTGCAACACTCTGGGCTTCCTTGAGGAAGAAGGTAACGGCTACCCCGAAATCATCGGGCGTCAGCTGGGCATGCAGGTCAGCAATTTTGGTCACACCATGAGCACCACACGGGAGCTGCTGGCCTATGCCCACGACTTCCCGCCCAGCCAGTACGATGTGGCGCTGCTGCAATACGGCCTGGTCGACTCGTGGCTCACCTTCCGGCATTCGCCCTATGTTGCCTATTATCCCGACAGCCCCTGGCGCAAGTTTCTGCGCAAACTGGTCAAGAAAATCAAAAAGTATGCCCGTGTCCTGCGCCTGCAGGAGCGCTGGGGCGCGGTCGAGGTCGTGCCCATCGAGGAGTATCTGCAGAACATCCGCCAGGTCGTGGAAAGCGCTCCGGACACACGCTTTGTCCTGATCGGCACGGCACCCAATCTCGATGAACCCCGCAATCCGCGCATCCGCCGTTACAATCAGTCACTGGCCGATCTTGCCGCCGGGTACGCCAACTGCCTCTATGTCGATGCCTACGACGAGATTTACCAAGCGCGCAATCGCATGTTTTTCGATGATGGCACCCATCTCAATCACGATGCGCTCCAGTTGCTGGCCGACAAGGTCGTGAGCAAACTCAATGACTGAGTCCCTGCGCTGGCTGGTGCTGGAAGACGGACGACCCGGGCATATCAACCAGTCACTGGGGCTGTTGCAGGTGCTGTCCATCGATCCGGCACAGGTGCCACGTTATCGCCTGCCCGCACCCCGTAGCGTCCTCAAGCGCCCGCTGCAGTTTCTGCTGGGTCTGGCCGGACAGCACCCGGCCTTTCTCAGGCTGCTCTTTCGCTGCTATTACGGCGTCAATCCGCCGCCACCAACGTCAGCCGCGCAGCTGGTTTCAACTGGCGGAGACACGCTGCTGGCCAACATGATCCTGGCGCGGTTATGGCACACCCCCAATGTATTCATCGGGCGTCGCTCAAAACATACCGACGCGCAGGTCAGCCTGCTGGTGACAACCGTCGGCAGCCCCGTGCCTCGGCGCGTGCTGGTCATTCCGTTTGCTCCGGTGCTACGCCATGGCGATGAGAGCAGCACGCAGCCTCTGCCCGGCTCCCTGGCCGTGCTGATCGGGGGAGACAGTCAGGAATATCACTATGAAACCCGCGACTACGAACAACTGGGGCAAGCGCTCAACACGCTTTGCGCCGACCAAGCACTGCGGCTTCTGCTGACCACATCACGCCGGACCGGCAGCGCCGGGGAGCAGATACTCAGGTCTACCATCCTGCCGGAATACCTGATTGACGCCACGTGGTATGGCGATACGCCCAGACCGACAGCCAGCCAGTATTCCCGGCAGGCCTCCGCCATCCTCTGCAGCGAGGACTCGGGCAGCATGCTCACCGAGTCGCTGAACTACGCCAAGCCAGTGCTCAGCTTCCGCCCGGACAATGTCTCGAATACCCCGTTTTACAACAACTTTCTCGACAAGCTGGGGTCATATGGCATCAGCCGCTCCAGTATCGCGCAGCTCGCCTCTGTCGACATCGGCAGCCTGCCGCCGACACGACAAATCGATTACAGCAGCCTCAGGACCGCGCTGGAGCAGCTGACCGGCAAGACACCCTGAAGACCGCTCAGCCAGGCAGGCCAAGCGCCGGGAAAGTGACGGCGGACCCCGCTGCTACATCCCGGACAACCCGGCTGCCAATAACCGCCGCCAGATGCTTGGGAGCCAGTCCGAAGCCCGGCCGGACACTGCGGACGGCATCGGCAGTCACGACCTCTCCCGCTTTCAGATCCTTCACGAAGTACAGTGAACGCCTGAACTGGGCATTGCCCTGCTCGCTCGACTTGCGCCCGTAATCAATCCGACCGAGCGCCGCCCATGCGGTCTTGCTGTCACGACACAATGCCAGCAGCTCAGCTGGCTCCAGAGAAAAGCTGTCATCCGGGCCGCCACCACGGCGATCCAGCGTGAAATGCTTCTCGATGATCGAGGCGCCCAGCACCACACTGCTGATCGCTGTCGTATTGTCGAGGGTGTGGTCCGACAGCCCCGTCACCAGGCCGAAGCGCTGCATCATGTCGGGGATGGTGCGCAGGTTGTAGTCCTCGGACGGCGCCGGATATCCGCTGACGCAATGCAAAATGGCCAGCTCCTTGCACCCGCCCTCGCGGGCCGCCGTCACGGCCTCCAGGATCTCTTCCACATCCGCCATGCCGGTCGAGATGATCATGGGTTTGCCGGTGCCGGCGACATACCGGATCAACGGCAGGTCCACAGCCTCGAAGGAGGCGATCTTGTAGGCTGGCGCATTGAGATCTTCCAGCAGATCGACTGCCGTATTATCGAAGGGCGAACTGAACATGGTAATGCCGAGCTGGCGAGCACGCTCGAACAGTGGCTTGTGCCACGCCCACGGCATATGTGCTTCCTGATACAACTGGTACAGCGACTTGCCATCCCAAAGCCCGCCGCGGATCTGAAACTCTTCGGCATCACTGTCAAGCGTGATGGTGTCTGCCGTATAGGTCTGCAGCTTGATGGCATCCGCACCCGCCTTGCTGGCCTCCTCGACAATGCGCAGAGCTGTCTCCAGCTTGCCGTTATGATTGGCTGAAAGCTCGGCAATAATGTAGGGCGGCGCATCTTGTGCAATGCGGCGCCCCGCGATGGCGATGCTGGGAATGGACGACATGGTGATTCCTCTCATGTGGGCAGCGGCCATTCGCTGGCCAGCAGGCCAAAGCAGACCACATCGTGATAGCTCTGACCGTCGTAATGTTGATGACGCAAAACGCCTTCCTGCTGAAAGCCCTGACGTAAATGAAACCTGATCGAACGCTCATTATAGGCCAGTGCCTGACCGCAGACCTTGTGCAGGGCCAAGGGGCCGAAAGCATGTGCCAGCGCGGTCTGACCAAGCAGACGACCACTGCCTCCGGGAGCATCAGGAGAAACATAAAATCCCCAATCCGCAATCGCCGCAGCACCGGCAAGGCTGAAATTGACAAACCCCAGCGCATCGCCGTTGCGCTCGACAATCAGCAGATGTTTGCGCGCATCCTGGCTGGCGCGTTCGAACCAGCGCGCATGCTCAGCCAGTGAGATTTCGTGCTGGGTGTACATGTACTTGCGCACCTCGGGGTGGTTGCGCCAGGCCAGAACACGCTCGAGGTCATCCGGCACCATGCGCCGGATATTGCCGCTCAGCTCGTCAGACATCGATCCTCCTGATGCCGGCCATGACCCGGTCAACACCCAGGCCGTCACACAGGCTACTCGCCCGGGCACTCATGCCGGCCAGCGCCGCTGGCTGGGCCAGACTGTCGATGAGGGCCGGCAGCCGGTCCGCTATATCCTGCGGCTGACCCACCAGCCAGGCCGCCTGCTCCGTGGCCAGCGCCGTTGCACCGGGCCACTGATTATCGGCCAGCACAACCATCAAAGCCGGCAGGCCAAGACAGCAACGCTCCCAGGCCGTGCTACCGGCCGCGCCAATGGCCAGATCGCTGACGCTCATGAGCGCTGCCATATCTGCGACCTCGACGCGCACCTCTGTCTGCCATGGCAGGGCCGCCGCCACCTCACGAACCTGGGCCAGACCCGGCGCATAAGCGCCCAGGACAATGGTGATATGACAGTCCGCGGGCAAGGCGCATGACCTCAACGCGTACAGCACGCGGCAAGTCACATTATCCTTGTCGACAGCACCCAGGCTGATGAGCAGGCGCCGCAATCCGGGGACCTTGCGCCTGTCCAGGCTGGCTGCGCGCAAACCCGCAAACTCAGGTCGCAAGAGCGCATAGCGCGGCCCGGTCAGCACCTGGCAGCGCGCCGGCAGCAGGCCGGCATAATCGCTGTCGTTGCGTCCGAGATTCTGATCGAGCAGCAGCGAGCAGTCATGCCGGCGATCCGCCAGATCATCAATGACCAGGACATGCTGGACATATGGCCTGACATACGCCTCCCAGCGCTCGTCCAGGGCATAGTGATCAACCAGCACCATGGACGGCTGCAGCGCGGCAAGCACGACCGCAGTCTGCTCGGCATCCGTACGCCAGTCCGTCCCGAGCCAGGCATTTTGCGCGTCCGACTCACGGTATTCTGCCACCGACGATTCCGGCACTGGCAGTTCATGAACCGGAAACCCCCGGTCGCGGATGGCGGACTGGATACTCCCAGCCCGGCAGATGAAATGGCAGTTGAACCCTGCCTCACGCAGACCGGCCGCCAGCGCCAGGCAGCGCATGACATGTCCGCCCCCGATGATGAGCGAGGCATCCGCTCTGATGGCCAACGTCGTCATGGCATGCCCGCGTCAGACAAAGGAAGCGCGCACCGGAATGCCCGCCCGCGCCAACGCCAGACGGGCCTCGGCAGGCGTCTGCTCAGTGAAGTGGAAAATACTGGCAGCCGCGACAGCAGAAGCACCTGCCTCCTGCACGGCCTGGCGCATGTGCTCGTAATTCCCGGCGCCGCCCGAGGCAATCACCGGCAAGTTGACCGCTTGCGCCACCATCGCCGTCAGCTCAAGGTCATAGCCTTCCATGGTGCCATCCTTGTCAATCGATGTGATCAGGATCTCGCCGGCGCCGCGTGACTCCAGCTCACGCGCCCACTGCACCGGATGCAGACCGGTCGCAATCGTGCCGGAGTGGCTGAAGCACTCATAACGTCCGTCTGCCATGCGGCGGGCATCAATGCTGCCGACGATGCACTGGGCGCCGAAACGCTGGGCGATGTCCTCGACTATCGAAGGGTTCAGATAGCAGGCAGTATTCAGGCTGACTTTGTCGGCGCCGGCCCGCAACAGCTCGGTGACATGCTCAAGCCTTGATATCCCGCCCCCGACGGTGAAGGGCACGAAGCACTCATCAGCAAAGTCACGCACCGAGTCATAGTCCGGCAGGTTGCCTTCGCGTGTTGCCAGGATGTCCAGCAGCATCAGCTCGTCAACATCACGCCGGTTGTAGACCTTGACTGCCGGCATGACCGGGCCGACGCGACGCCAGCTATCGAACCCGACGCCTTTGACCAGCCCGAAGTCCTTCCACAGCATGGTCGGAATGACTCTTACTTTCAGCATATCGGTGACTCGATGAAATTGCGCAGCAGGCGCAGGCCCGCCTTGGAGCTTTTCTCGGGATGGAACTGCACACCCGTGGCAGCACCCGATGCCACGATGGCTGTCAGCTCGAAACCATAATCGGCGCAGGCCAGCACATGCGACCTGCTGGCGGCTTTGAACGCGTAGCTGTGCACAAAATAGCAATCTGTCTGACTGACAATCCCGGCCAGTATCGGATGCGCGTTTTTGGTCGGCTGAATGGCGTTCCAGCCCACATGCGGAATCCGCAAGTCACATCCCAGCACATCCAGGCGATGGATACTCCCCGGGATGAGCCCCAGCCCCTGGACAGGCTCACCCGCCCCGCCCTCGTCACCGGAGTCGGCCAGCAACTGCATGCCCAGGCAAATGCCCAGCAGGGGCTTGCCATCGGACAAGACGGCATCGCGCAGTGCATCAACCCAGCCCGCCGCACGAAGGTGCGCCATGCCATCGGCAAAACTGCCGACGCCCGGCAGAATCATGCGATCCGCCTGCAGCGCCTGCGCCGGTGAGTCGGCGATCACGGGCACCGCGCCCACCTCGGCAACGGCCCGGCAAACCGAACCGAGGTTGCCCATTCCATAATCGATGACGGCGATTTTCATACGTTGTCGTAATTGATCTTCGTCAGGTTCATGTACTTGTCCTTGAGCAGCGCACCACTCGCATCCTTGAGGAAGATTTTCTTGTTGGTGAACTTGTCCGTGAGACGGATGAACTCATCACGCGTCATGTCGATCTGCTCCAGCATCTTCTCCAGCGGCTTGCCGAGATACTCCGAAGGAAACTTGCCATCGAGGCGCTTGACGATATCAATGGCATCCTCGCGCGTGATGCGGCCACGCCTGAGGTGGAGGCAGGCATGGTCAGTCGCACGCCCGAAGCCGAACTTGATGAATTTGAAGTAGTCGTGGATCCCGTGATAGTAATTATCCAGGTTCTCGTAGTTGACCATCGCCCCTTCAACGGAGGTGTGATACGAATTGAAGCCATGAGCCTGGGAAATCAGGACATTGCTGAGGCCATCCCAGGGCATGTAGTGCCCGAGGAACAGACCGGTGACACCCACCCGAGCCAGCTCTTCATCACTCGGATAGGTATAGGGAATGAGGTGCTTGTGCTCTATCCCCTCCTGACCGACCAGATCGGAAACACGCAGCCCGAGCAGGCCGCCAAACTCTTCCAGCCAGCGCCGGTTGAGCACATTGTTGTCAGATGCTGCCGCCGGGCCGCCATATTCATTCT
The DNA here is from genome assembly GCA_964511255.1 of uncultured Paraperlucidibaca sp. GTDB lineage: Bacteria > Pseudomonadota > Gammaproteobacteria > Pseudomonadales > Moraxellaceae > Perlucidibaca. The sequence goes on along the minus strand of CAZEEQ010000004.1, from coordinate 62,690 downwards.
GCGAGTTCTCGCCCCAGATGATGAGCGGGATATTGAACTGGACTGCGGCACGAACCGGGATGGTGAAAATGCCCACATGCTCAGGCCATGAGATATCACCGACCTGAACCAGGCCAATGCGGTTGAGCTTCGCGCGTACCGTCGGGTTCGGTGACACCTCGATATAATCGACGCCCAGCTGCTTCAGGTTCTCGATGTTCTTGCGGCCGATATCGGAAAGGTCGCAGGTCGTCGCCGTCACACACAGCGGGTTCAGACCCAGCTGCAGCATTTTCACGACCTGATACGTGCTGTCCTTGCCGCCGGACACCGGCACGATGCAGTCATACTCGGCACCAGTTTTCGACCGGTACTTGTCAAGAATGGTGAGCAACTCCTTCTTGCGCACATCCCAGTCAATTTCCTTGCGATTTTCGAAGCTGCGGCAGGCATTGCAGACGCCCTCAGCATCAAGATGCAGATCCGGTTTGGTGTTAGGCATGACACATTTGACACAGTACTTGAGCATGATGCGGTCCTTTACAATCGAGAGAGCAAAATTATTGTTGTCCGGCTAACGCCTGATACATGTGTTCGGCGCGAACCCAGTCTTCTTCGGTATCTATATCCTGAACCCGCCAGCGAGGCAGTCTGACAAAGGTCGAGTGCGCATCAAAAATCGGATCCTGCCTCGCCCATGTCACGGCGTCAGCGATATAGAACTGGCCGGCATCATGAAAGGCCTCCGGCAGGTCCTGAGAACGGGTATTGGCATGCTCGGGGAAAATCATTGCCAGACCGGTGTCCACCTCAGCCGTAAAGCCACGGAACACCGGAAAATCATACGTGCTGGCCGAGAAAACATAACGCCAGCGGTCCTGCCCGAAAATGCCGACGCCTGCCCGGATATCCTCAGCACGAACGAACGGTGCCGTGGCATAGAGACAGCAGGTCAATCCGGGGGGGGCGTTCTGCGACGTCAGCCAGCTTACCGCGTGCGCCACGACCGCCGTGGTTCCGGCATAATCATTGGCGAGCTCCGCAGGCCGGAAAAACGGCGTTTCCGCACCGTACTGCCGCGAAACCTCGGCAATCTCGGCATCATCAGTCGACACAATGATGCGATCGAAGCAGGCACTCTCCCGAGCCGCCCGGATGCTGTGCGCAATCATGGGCAGGCCACCAAAAGTCCGGATGTTCTTGCGCGGGATGCGCTTGCTGCCACCGCGCGCCGGGATGATGGCAACCCTCATGATGCCAGCGCCTTTTTCACGGCCGATACGACTTCATCCTGCTGCTCATAGGTCAGCAGGTGGTACATCGGCAAACTGATGGCTTCGCGGTAATACTGTTCAGCCTCGGGGAAGTCGCCCGCCTGGAACCCCAGGCCCTGATAATAGGGTTGGCTATGAACGGGAATGTAATGCAGGTTGACGCCAATACCCTGGGCGCGCAGCGACTCGAAGACATCAAGATGCCGCGGCCCCGGCACTGCGGCATCCAGGCGGATCACGTACAGGTGGAGACCGGAGTATCCATCCGGATGCTGCCAGGGCGTGCTCAGTGGCAACCCGGCCAGTAACTCGTCATACCGGCGGGCCAGCTGGTGACGGCGCGCCACGAAATCATCCAGCCGCTGCATCTGGCTGACACCCAGCGCAGCCTGCAGCTCAGTCATGCGATAGTTGAAACCCAGATCAATCTGCTGATAGTACCAAGGGCCATCCGCCGCATGCGTCATCTGCGCGGGATCGCGGGTAATGCCATGGCTGCGCAACAATGCCATGCGCCGCGCCAGCTCATCGTCGTTGGTCAGCGCCATGCCACCTTCGGCGGTCGTGATGATCTTCACCGGATGAAAGCTGAATATGGTGATATCGCTGTAGCGACCCGAGCCGATGAAGTCACTGCGGTACTTGCCCCCGATGGCATGAGAGGCATCCTCAATCACCTTGAAGCCGTAACGCTGGGCCAGCGCGTGAATCGCCGCCATATCGGCCGGTTGGCCACAGAGGTGCACCGGCACCACCACCTTGGGCAGTCGTCCTTCGCGCTCGGCTTGCTCCAGCTTGCGGGCCAGCGCCTGCGGACACAGATTGAACGTGCGCGGGTCGATATCGACAAAGTCCACGCGGGCACCGCAATACAGACCGCAGTTGGCCGATGCCACGAAAGTCACCGGGCTGGTCCAGAGCCAGTCCCCGGGGCCCAGCCCCAGCGCCAGACAGGCGATGTGCAACGCAGACGTCGCACTGTTGACCGCGAGGGCATGGCGGGCGCCGACATGCGCCGCAACAGACTGCTCGAAGCGCGGAACCATCGGTCCCTGGGTCAGGAAGTCCGAGCGCAGCACATCCACCACCGCATCGATGTCCGCCTGACTGATCTCCTGCCGGCCGTAGGGAATCATGATCAGATGCTCCCGATCTTCTCGCGGTTGAGGTCGATCCAGGCCCTGAGCTGGTCATCACTCATCCATTCGGAATTGTTGTCACTGGCATACACGAAGTTTTCAGGCACCCGCTTGCCATCCTTGATGCGGGCCGGATCGGCACTCCAGTTGTTAATGACGGGCAGAATCTTGAAATGCTCCGAATACTCATAGGTGTAGTAGGCATCTTCGGCGCTGATCATCTGCTCGTGCAGCTTTTCGCCGGGACGAATGCCCACGATCTCCTGCCGAGCCTCCGGCGCGACAACACGCGCCAGGTCCGTCACCTTCATCGAGGGGATCTTCTTGACGTAGATCTCTCCGCCCTCCATGTCATCAAAGGCATGCCAGACCAGCTCGACACCCTCCTCCAGGGAAATCATGAAGCGTGTCATGCGCTCATCTGTGATCGGCAGCACACCTTTGTCCCGGATTGACATGAAAAACGGAATTACCGAACCGCGCGACCCCATGACATTGCCATAACGTACCACCGCAAAACGCGTGTCATGACCACCGGCATAGGAGTTGCCCGCCACGAACAGCTTGTCCGATGCCAGCTTGGTGGCGCCGTAGAGGTTAATGGGACTGCTGGCCTTGTCCGTCGAGAGCGCGACCACGCGCTTGATGCCCTTGTCGATACAGGCATCGATCAGATTCATGGCGCCGTTGATATTGGTCTTGATGCACTCAAACGGATTGTACTCAGCCGTCGGCACAATTTTGGTGGCGGCGGCATGAACCACATAATCGACACCATCCAGCGCGCGATACAAACGCTCACGGTCACGCACATCGCCGATGAAGAAGCGTACACGCGGGTCATTCTGGTAGTTCTTGGCCATTTCCCATTGCTTCATTTCATCACGGGAAAAAATGATGATGCGCTTGGGGTTGTACTTGGCCAGCGTCATGGGCACGAAGGTGTTGCCAAACGACCCCGTACCACCAGTCACCATAATGGTTTTATTTGTCAACATGTCTTGCGCTCTCTTTATATGAATCTGTCGATGGAGTTTTAACCGGCCCGCAGCTCGGCGATGTCGCGACACATTTGAATCAGCAATGGATGATCACTCAAGGCCGGCGCCGTCGAGGCTGATACCAGGGCTGCGTAGGCGATGCGGAACCAATAAGCCAGCTGGTCACGTACCTCATAATAATTCTGGCAGTCCCCGCCGCGGCTGCTGACAAAATCATCGGCCAGCATCAGATAGGCGGGCAATCGGGCGATGAAAAACTGGTATGCGGCCTGGGTCAGGGGCTGCCTGGCCAGCATCGGGTGACTGGCATCAAATCCGCTCAGCAACTGCTCTCTCGAAGTCATCGCAGACCCGCCCTGTTCGAATGCTCACGGCACGCCGCAATGGCGCAGGCGATTTTTTCAAGATTCAGATCAAAATCGTAGTCCGGCACCAGCTCCAGATAACCCATGTCAAGCAACCCGGGAAAGAGCTTGCCCTGAAGCTCGTCAAGCTTCTGGCGCAGCAGGGTGAAATCCTGCCGGAACGAAATCAGCTCCGATACCGCCAGGTCGGGTGTCAGCTGAAAAACCCCCGGCAACTCCCCGTACCAGGCATGGCCAAAAACCAGTGCCGCCTTGCCATGGGTTACGGCTTCCCAGCCCAGAGTGCCCGTAACAGTCGACACAAACAGGCTGTTCCGGATCAGATCATAGGTATTAACATCTCGGCCGGCGAGAATGACATGATCAAGTGTCGCCAGGCGCCTATAGAAATCACCCGGCCGCTGTTCAAAATCCTGCTTGGGGTTTTCCTTCACCACAATCGCAATATCCGCCGGCAACCACTCCCGCATGGCCTCGATCGCAGCGACCTGGTCATCAAACACTCCGCCCAGGGGATTTGTGGTCAGTTCAGGCTGCATATGCAGCCCAAAATAGACAAACTTTTCCGGCAGCTCCTGATCAATAAAGAACTGCGGCAGCTGCTCATAGCGGCGGCGTGCAAGATATGCCCGGTACAGGCCGGACAACGCCAGACCGCCCGACTTCCCGCGCAGATACTTGCTCAGTCTGCGCATGAAAATTGACAACACCCAGCTCACGCTGCCAGTTCGGGCCGGGATGCTGTTCATGTAGAACAGATCCTTCTCGGCCACGCCCAGCTCCACCTCGATCCGTCGCGGCTCCGCCGTTGTATTTTCGATCACGAAATGACCGATTTCATCGAAATCTCTGGCGATGAAGAACGCATCCGGAAACAGCGACTGATAAAACATGAAAACCGATACGCCCAGCTCGCGGCAGGCATCGAGCAACAGCAGTTCAGCGCCAAGATGCGGCACATGCGTGAAAAACACCCGCTGCAGATTTCGCTCCCGGATCAGCCGGCGGAACCAGGCCGCATAGGACTCGGCCAATGCCACTTTGGTCTGGCAGGACATGGCGTAAGCCGGAATGCTGCGCTGAAACATGGAAAGCACCAGATTCAGTATCTCGCCATTGACGGGATGCCGCTCTGTCATGCCGGCAGGGCCTTTCAGGTCATGAAACGCCGAGATATCAAAATCGCACTCCCTGTGTTTGCCCACCCAAAGTGATGGCCGGCCCTGCCGGCGATCATCCTGCACCAGGCGCACCTGAACGCGGGTGGTGAAACCCCAGAAAAGATCAGTCATACGCTTGCATTCCCATCCATGCGCCTCATGCGCCCAACTCCCGGTAGACTGCTTCGGTCTGATCGAGCAGGGTACTGAATGTCAGACGGTTTCCCGCATGCTCAAAAACCGGTCCGAAATCGGCGCGCAGGGCATCCGCATCGGCCAGCGCCGCAGCCATTCGCGTACCCAGTGCCGCAGCATCTCCCGGTGGGCAGAGATATTGTGCAGGCAGGATTTCCGGCATGGCGCCGACTGCTGTCGACACCACCGGCAGATGCATGTGCAGGGCCTCAACCAGGGTGTAAGGACAACCTTCGTAATGCGACGAAATCACAAACAGATCGGCCGCCGCCATCAGTGCAGAAATATCCTCACGATGCCCGAGCAACCGGACCTTGCCAGCCAGCGGCTGTGACCCGATCTGCTGCGCCAGCGCAGCCTTCTCGAAACCATCGCCCGCGATGGCGAGACTGACATCAAGACGCTCACAGGCCCGCAGCAGCACATCATAGCCCTTGACCGGCACCAACCGGCCCACCGCCAGCACGCGCCGGCTTCCGCTCAGCCCGGCCCAGGCATCGAAGGCCGGCGCCGAGACCGGCGCCGGTGGCACGATGCCATTGTGGATGACGCGAATACCAGGATGATCAAGATTCAGTGTCGAGATGCGGCTGACCGCAATCACGCGCTGAAAGCGGCGGAACATGCCGACTTTTTTCTTGCGGCTGTGCAGTGTCGCGACACTGCCCATACGCAGCCAGGGCAACAGGACACCGACCATACTGGCGGCCTTGCTGCCGTGAGCATGCACCACGTCGGCAGCGCTCGCACGCAAAGCCATCCAGAGCTGCCAGAGTGCAAGCAGGTTGCGGCGACCACGTGCCAGATTGACCGGGAGAAAACGCACGCGGTTATCGAAGCGATCGCCATACCGGGCATGGGCAATGACACTGACCGCATGACCACGACCCGCGAAACCATTGGCCAGCTCGACCACATGCTTTTCCAGGCCGCCCTCTTCATCGCCGGCCATGACCAGCACGAGCTTCATTTTTTCCATCCGCGTCGCCCTCCGCGCATTCTCATCACGAAGGCGAGCATGCCGTCCTTGCCACTGATCTTGACCCGCTTGAGGTCCAGCGGATCGAGATCAGGCGAGACGCTGTCGATCCCCTCCACCGTGGTCACGGCGGTCTCGTAACCCGCTTCCCTTGCCAGGCGGATATCATCCGGACCATAGATCCCGAAAGGATAGGCAAAGCTGTGTATGGGCTGCGCCAGCAACTCGCCAAGCAGACGCCGGGACTCGGTCATCTCGACCCGCTTGACGGGCTCGGGGGTCCTGGCGAGATTGCAGTGCGTGAGCGTATGAGACCCGATTTCGATGCGGCCGCTAGCGACCAGCTGACGCAGCTCGGCATCGCTCAGCTTGGGTTCGCGCGCAAGCTCTCCGGAATTGTGATGGGCCTTCTTGTAAGTCGACCAGTCACGATCATGGCGATCGACCACAACATAGATCGTGGCTTTGGCGTCATAACGCTCGAGGATGGGCAGGGCCTGGTGCAAGTTATCGGCGTAGCCGTCATCGAAGGTGATCGCCACCGCCCGGGCCGGCAGTTGCTGACGCTGCGACCACAGTTCGCTCAGGGTGAAAAAGGTAAAGCCGTGCTTGCGCAGCCAGCGTACCTGCGCCTCGAAATGCGCCGGCGTTACGCGCAGGCCGTTGAAACGGGCTCCCGCGCGGTGGGGTTGCACCATGTGATACATGAGGATGCGCGGACGCCGCCAATCCACGGCCGGACGCCACCAGGCGTAGCGGTGGGAAAACCAGACCACCGCAATGGCGCACACACCCGCAACCACCTGCCACATCATGCCGTCGACTCCCCTGCCGCCAGTACCGCCGCCACCTGCTGAGCCACCCGCTCCGCCTCACGCAGAGGGGGATTGGCAGGGCGCAGGGCGTGGCCGGCATGCCAGTCGTCAAAGCGTACCACCCGGCCAGCCTGCACCAGCGTCTCAATGCCACGAACCAGACGGCCGGCAGGCTTGTCCAGACGTTGCAGGCCGATCAGACCAACCGCACAACCGGCCGTGAGCGACTCGTAGATCATGGAAACACTGTCCTCGCTGACCCAGACGCATTCGGCGACGGCCAGCTCATCCGCCAGCCAGCCCGGCGGGCAACGATCCCAGGGGTGGTAGAAGTCGGCGTAGCGACTGGCCAGATCCTGCCGGATGGCATCGGGCGTACGGCGGGAGTCGGTAATAAGCGCCTGCGGAAAAGCGGCAAGTATGGCATCGATCTGAGCCATGACGCGCGCGTCATCCCAGAGGAAGTGCTTGCTGACACCCCCCACCAGCACCAGCACCCTACCCGGCTGCTTGCGGCCAGGGCGCATGGCATTGAGTACGCCCTCGGTGACGATGACATTGTCACCGCTGACATCATCATGCGCCGGCGCCACGACCCAGTGGAACCAGCGCTTCGGCAGGGAAGGCTTCATAAGAGCGAGCGTGAGGCCACCATAGGCACGGCGCGCACACAACAACGGCCAGTGGGTGGCATGGCCGGCGCCGATGATCAGATCAGGCCTGAGCCTGGCCAAGCCAGGCGGGAAGCGGCCGGCGACCCAGTCCAGGGGCCCCAGGCTCAAGCCGGCCACAGGAATGTCCTCACAGCGCACCGAACCCATACCGGCAGCCATGCGCTGACGATCCAGCGCACGCGCCAGGCCCAGGGTCTGGCTCTCGTGACCAGGCTTGCCATCGAGCAGGCGCCAGACGACCAGTGATTGCGGCGAGTCATTCAGCATGAGGGGCCAGCCATTTCGTGTTGTCGGCAGTTTATCCGTTTGAACGGAATGTTTCGATGAGAGACCAGCGTCTGTCTGACTGAGTGTCAGCACAGACCATTAGCACACCTTCATCAGCCGCGCAGATAGTTGCTATCATATTCCGGACAGCACGCAAGCACAGCGACAAATGGGCTGCGACAAAGCCGATCATCAGCGAGCCAGAGAAAGCGCATGAGAAATAGCCTGCCCGCACTGACAGGCGCCCGCTTCGTTACCGCCATGATCGTGCTGATATTCCATGCCAACGCGATTTTCGTGGTCGACGCACCACTGCTGCTCAGCCTCGCCGGCCCAGCGGTCAGCTTCTTCTTCCTGCTCAGCGGCTTCGTGCTGCGCTACAACTACACCGACCACCTGCAGGGAGACAGCCTGCGCAAATTCTATGTTTCGCGTATCGCACGCATCTGGCCTCTTCACCTGTTCATGCTGCTCATCTGGCTCTGGCTGATCACGGGCCATGGCCGGCTGACAAAAGCCACCATCACAGACACGCCGGGCATGCTTGCCGCCAATGCGCTGCTACTACAGGCCTGGGTCCCCGACCTGACATGGAACTTCTCGTTCAATGCCGTCGCCTGGAGCCTGTCCGCCGAGATATTCTTCTACCTCTGCTTCCCGCTGCTGACCATCCTGCTGCAGCGCAACCCCCGCGGCCTGTTCGCAGGGCTGGCCGCCGTCGTCATCAGCATGACGTGGCTGGATGCCCACCGTGACATCAGCGGCACCGCAAGCTTCCTGACCCAGTTCAACCCTTGCGCGCGCCTGTTCGAGTTCGCCCTTGGCATGGCCACCGCGACCGTCGTACAGCGCCAGCCTGCCCGGAGTCACCACTATTCGAGCGGACAGTGGACGCTGATTGAATTGACGACCACAGGCCTACTGTATGCCCTGCTCATGCAATTGATAACCGTCATCCATATCCTGGGGCTAGAGAGCGCTATGGGTCACTATCTGGGCATCTCGGGACTCGCCATCGCACTATGCCCCGTGATCGCCATACTCTCCCGAAGCACGGGCATCATCGCCAGAATACTCTCCACACCGGCCTTCATTTTCCTCGGCAATGCGAGCTTCGCGCTTTATCTGTCCCACCTCGTCATTCTGCATTTCCTCTATCCGTACAAGAGTGACCTTGACTTGTTGGGCGCCACGGGACTCTACGCATACATTGCTTTCTGCATCTTGTTTTCCGGACTGCTGTATCTGGGCATCGAGCAACCTGCCCGCCGCCTGATCATATCGCTCGCCAGCAAAGCGGACGGGGCAACAGGCCCGAGGAGCGGCTTCTCATGGCTCGCGACAGCATCATGTGCAGCCACACTGCTTGTCTGCACCGCACTGACAACACTGACGCCCGAGAAAATAAGCGTCGGTCTGAGGGGCATCGCAAATGCGCAAGCGGAATGAAGATAGCGACAAGCCATAAAAAAGCCCGTCACGAGGACGGGCTTCTTGCGGACCGGCACAGGCCTCAGGCCACCGGCGTCAGCCACTCCGCATGTTCCTTGCGCAGGCCGTTGACGGTATCAAAGTAGGTCTTTTGCAGCACGGTGGTGATCGGACCGCGACGACCGGCGCCGATGACTCGGCCGTCGAGCTCGCGGATCGGGGTCACTTCGGCAGCGGTGCCAGTGAAGAAGGCTTCATCCGCGATGTAGACCTCGTCACGGGTGATGCGCTTTTCCTTGACCTTGTAACCCTGCTCTTCGGCGAGCTGGATCACCGTCTTGCGGGTGATGCCATCCAGGCAGGAGGTCACGTCCGGGGTATAGATCACGCCATCGCGCACGATGAACACGTTCTCGCCCGAGCCTTCCGCCACATAGCCCTCCGGATCCAGCAGAAGCGCTTCTTCAGCACCGCCGGAGATGGCTTCCTGCAGGGCCAGCATGGAGTTGATGTAATTGCCGTTAGCCTTGGCACGGGTCATCGCGATGTTGACGTGATGACGGGTGTAGCTCGACGTGCGCACCTTGATGCCGGTTTCCAGCGCTTCCTTGCCCATGTAGGCCGGCCATTCCCAGGCAGCAACGATCACGTGCACCTTGAGGTTGCTGGCGCGCAGACCCATGCCTTCGCTGCCGTAGAAGGCCATCGGGCGCAGGTAGGCGTGCGGCAGGTTGTTCTCGCGCACCACGGTGCGGTGAGCCTCGTTGATCTCCGCCTGGCTGAACGGCATCGCCATGTTCATGATGTGCGCCGACTTGAAGAGACGGTCCGTGTGCTCCTTGAGGCGGAAGATCGACGCGCCCTGCTCGGTGGCGTAGGCGCGGACACCCTCGAAGACACCCATGCCGTAATGCAGGGTGTGGGTCAGCACATGTGTCTGGGCTTCGCGCCACGGCACCAGCTTGCCGTCGAACCAGATCACGCCATCACGGTCGGACATCGACATCACATTACTCCAGCGAGTTCAAAACAGCAGATTCAGAACGGGCCCGTGGCACGGACAGAGCCGCCAGTCCGCTGCGCGGAAGTCGGTCAGTGCCTGTCATCGGAGACCCGGGAAAGTCGCATATTGGATCACAAAATCGTGATCAGCGGTACATCCCGGGCAGGTCTCGGGTCGCCTCAGAGCGCCGGCGACAGCCCGGCCACCAGCTCGCCGACGCCGGCCTCCCAGGCCGGCAGCTCCACACCGAAGGCCCGCTGGATGCGATCCAGCGCCAGTCGCGAATTGTGCGGCCGCTGCGCCGGTGTGGGATAGGCGCTGGTCGGGATGGCCTGCACCTGCTCCGGAGCGACTTTCAGCGGCCATCCCGCGCTGGCCGCCTGCGCGATGACGTAGCGGGCATAACCATGCCAGCTGGTCTCGCCCGTCGCCGCGAGATGATAGAGCCCCCCCAGCCCGGGCTGCTGCATCACGGCGTGCAGGGCTGCAGCGGTGACATCGGCAATGAGATCGGCACCGGTGGGGGCCCCGATCTGGTCATCGATGACCTTGAGCTCGTCACGCTCCTGCGCCAGCCGCAACATGGTCTTGGCGAAATTGTTGCCATGCCGGCCATAGACCCAGCTGGTGCGAAAGATGAGGTACTTGCCACCGACCGCCCGGATGGCCTGCTCGCCAGCCAGCTTGGTACGGCCATAGGCGTTGAGCGGCGCGGTGACGGCATCCTCGCGGCGAGGCTGGTCGCCGCTGCCATCGAAGACGTAATCGGTCGAATAGTGCACCAGCCAGGCATCCAGACGCAGCGCCTCCTCGGCCAGCACGCCGGGCGCGATGGCATTGATCGCCTCGGCGCGCGCCAGCTCGGCCTCGGCCTTGTCGACCGCGGTATACGCAGCGGCATTGACGATGACATCCGGCGCCAGCTCGCGAATGGTCGCGCGCAGATCGTCAATGCGGGTGAGATCGCCACAGCGCCCGCCCACCAGCTGCGACCCCAGGGCGATGACCTCGCCAAAGTCTGCCAGGCTGCGCTGCAGCTCATGACCCACCTGCCCATTGCAGCCGAGCAGCAGCACCCTCATGCGAAAGTCTCTATCTGACTCAGCGGCAGGCCGACCTGATCCTTGGGCGAGAGCATTGGCTCGCCATCAAGCTCGTGCAACGGCCATTCGATGCCGATCGCCGGATCATTCCACTGCAGCGTGCGATCCGAGGCCGGATGGTAGTGATGAGTGGTCTTGTAGAGAAAGTCCACCGAATCGGAGAGTGTCAGGAAGCCGTGCGCAAAACCTTCGGGCACCCAGAAAATGCGCTGATTCTCGGCACTCAGCTCGACACCCACCCATTGACCGAACGTTGGCGAACTGCGACGGGCGTCCACCGCGACATCAAAGACGCGGCCACTGACCACACGCACCAGCTTGCCCTGCGTGTTTTCCAGCTGGTAATGCATACCACGCAGCACACCCTTCTGAGAGCGTGAGTGGTTATCCTGCACAAAAGTACGCTGCAGACCCGTGACTTCAGCAAAGGTACGAACGTTAAAGGCTTCCATGAAGAAGCCACGATCATCGCCAAACACCTTGGGCTCCAGGATCAGCACCTCAGGGATGGCTGTCTTGATGACTTGCATGCGGACTCCTCAGCCTTCGCTCGCCAGTTGCAGCAGATACTGACCATAACCCGTCTTCTTCAGCGCTTCAGCCTCCGCCAGCAAACGCTCGCGGCTCAGCCAGCCCTGGTGGTAGCCAATCTCTTCGAGGCAGGCAACCTTCAGGCCCTGGCGCTTCTCGATGGTCTGAACAAAAGAGCCGGCTTCCATCAGCGAGTCGTGCGTGCCCGTATCCAGCCAGGCAAAGCCGCGGCCGAGCAACTCCACTGACAAATCGCCACGCTGCAGATAGGCATTGTTGACATCGGTAATCTCGAGCTCGCCGCGATGTGACGGCTTCACCGCCTTGGCGATCGCGACGACATCGTTGTCATAGAAATACAGACCGGTCACGGCATAGCTGGACTTCGGTTTGAGCGGCTTTTCCTCGATGGAAATGGCCTTGCCGCCGGCATCGAACTCAACGACACCAAACCGCTCCGGATCCGACACGTGATAACCAAAAACGGTGGCCCCGGTCGTCCGCTCCGATGCTGCCTTGAGCTGGGCGCCGAAGGACTGTCCGTAGAAAATGTTGTCACCCAGAATCAGGCAGACCTTATCGGTGCCGATAAACGCCTCACCGATCAGAAAGGCCTGCGCCAGACCATCGGGACTGGGCTGCTCGGCATAGCTCAGGGAAATGCCAAACGAGTCGCCGCTGCCCAGCAGACGCTGATAACCCGGCAGGTCGTCCGGCGTCGAAATGATCAGGATGTCACGGATCCCGGCCAGCATGAGCACCGACAGCGGGTAATAGATCATCGGCTTGTCATAGATCGGGAGCAGCTGTTTGGACAGGCCACGCGTGATCGGATGCAGTCGGGTGCCGGAGCCGCCGGCGAGAATAATGCCTTTCATTGCTGGTCCTTGTTCTTGTTGTACTGCCTGCGCAAAACCTAGCTGCCGATCCGTTCCAGACGATAACTGCCATTGAGCACCCGCTGCCACCAGTCCTCATGGTCCAGATACCACTGCACGGTCTTGCGCAACCCGGTGTCGAAGGTTTCCTGCGGGCGCCAGCCGAGCTCGCGCTCGATCTTGCCGGCATCGATGGCATAGCGCGCATCATGACCGGGGCGGTCGGTGACAAAGGTGATCAGGTCACGATAGTGTGCAAGCCCGGCCGGTTTGCGCTCAGGTGCCAGCGTTTCCAGCAGCGCGCAGATCTCCTGCACCACCTGCAGATTCTTCTGTTCGTTATGCCCGCCGATATTATAGGTTTCGCCGACTTGACCCCGGGTCACCACGGCAATCAGTGCGCGGGCGTGATCCTCGACATAGAGCCAGTCACGGATCTGCGAGCCATCACCGTAAACCGGCAGCGGCTTCCCATGCAGGGCATTGAGGATCATGTGCGGGATCAGCTTCTCGGGAAAGTGATACGGACCGTAATTGTTGGAGCAGTTGGTCACCAGCGTCGGCAGGCCATAGGTTCTTTGCCAGGCTCGCACGAGATGATCACTGGCGGCCTTGCTCGCCGAGTAAGGCGAGCTGGGGGCATACGGGGTGGTTTCGAGAAACAGATCATCAGTGCCATGCAGGTCGCCATACACCTCGTCAGTGGAGATGTGATGGAAACGGAAAGCCGGCCGGCGCGCTGCCGGCAGCGCCGACCAATAGGCCCGCGCCGCTTCCAGCAGGGTGTAGGTACCCTGAATGTTGGTCTGGATGAATTCGCCCGGACCATCAATGGAGCGGTCGACATGGGACTCGGCGGCCAGGTGCATCACGACATCAGGCTGATGCGTCGCAAACACACGATCCAGTCCGGCACGATCGGTAATACTGACCTGCTCGAAGACGTAGCGTTCGCTGTCAGCGACCGGCGCCAGTGAGTCCAGATTGCCGGCATAGGTCAGGCTGTCAACATTGACAACACGATGCCCGCTGGCCGATATCAGTTCGCGCACCACGGCAGAGCCGATGAAGCCGGCACCGCCGGTAATGAGAAAAGTGGTCATCTGAACGCTTTCTGTGTCGGTCAAAAAAACATGATAAGCCAAAAAAACAGAACCTGCGGATGACACAGGTCAAGTCATGACCTTTCGCCATATTTCCTGCACCACATCCCGCTCCGTCCGCAGCGCATCCGGCGCCATGGCGCGGTCCGCATGTGCCAACGCCTGGCGATGCCCCCGCGCTCTCAGCGCCAAATAGGATGCCTTGAGCGCCTCCGCATCGCCACTGGTCAGCTCACCCGATTGCGCCAGGGTATCCAGCAGTCTGACATTGTCCGGCCAGGTCGTCAGTGCCGGCTGCCGCGCCGCATGCGCCAGGGTCAGGAACTGGACCAGGAATTCGATATCGACCAGCCCGCCGGGGCTGTGCTTGAGGTCGATCACGGACGGATCCTTGGGCGCCAGATGGGCGCGCATTTTGTCGCGCATCTCGACCACCTCCCTGCGCAGCGCCAGGACATCGCGCGGACGCTCCAGCACGGCGGCACGCACGACATTGAAGCGCTCTGCGAGACGGGCATCGCCAGCCACCACGCGGGCCCGCACCAGCGCCTGATGCTCCCAGGTCCAGGCATGCTCGCGCTGGTATTGCCCGAAGCCGGTGAGCGATGTCACCAGCAGCCCCGAGGCGCCTGACGGACGCAAACGCATGTCGACATCGTAGAGCTGGCCGCTGGACATCGCCGTGGTGAGCATATGAATGATTTTCTGACCGAGGCGCGCAAAAAAGCTGGCGCCATCCAGAGGCTTGTCACCGTTGGTATCGCGCTGCGGATCGGCGTCGTGAATGAAGACCAGATCCAGGTCAGAGCCGTAACCCAGCTCGAGACCACCCAGCTTGCCATAGCCGACGATGATGAAGCCGGGGTCACAGAGCGAGCCGTCCTCACGCACCGGCTGCCCATGGCGGGCCACCAGCTGGCGCCAGCAGAGATTGAGCACTTCTTGCAGCACGGCCTCGGCAATCCAGGTCAGCGAGTCGCTGATCTTCATCAGGGGCAGCGTGCCCTTGAGGTCGGAGGCCGCCACACGCAAGACCTGCCCCTTCTGGAAAATACGCAGAATATCCATCTGCCGCTCAAGATCATCTTCCGGGACGCGCGCGAGCTGCGCCCGCAGGTCAGCGGCCAGCTCATCACGCGTCGGTGGGGCGAACAGCGTGGCGGCATTGAGCAATTCATCCAGCAGCACCGGGTGACGGGCCAGGGCATCGGCGATCCATGGGCTGGCAGCGCAGAGATCAATGAGCCGCTGCAGCGCCTCCGGGTTCTCGATGAGAAGCACCAGATACGCCGAACGCTTGAGTGTGGTTTCAATCAGCGGCATGACACGCGTCAGGGCCAGCTCGCCATGCTCGTGGTCCTGGCAGGCTCGCACCAGCGCCGGCAACAAACGATCCAGGCGGTCTCGCGCGGCGGCGCTGAGCTGGCCGACAGCCCGGCTGGCCAGCAGCGCCTGCACCGGCTCGGGCCAGACCTCGGGCACCATGGCCGCCCCCTGGCGCTCCTCGCGGGCCACGATGACGTCCTGGAAGTGCCGATGCACAATGTCACGCTGTCGCGTCAAGGCCGAGAGATAAGCCGGCCAGTCGGCGAAGTCCATGGCCCGCGCCAGCCGAAGCTGATCCTCGCCCTGGCCGGGCAGTGTCTGCGTCTGACGATCATGCAGCGCCTGGATACGATGTTCGCTTTCGCGCAAAAAGTGGTAGGCCTCCGTGAGCTCGGCAACCGCCCGGGCCGGCAGCAGCTGGCGTTCGGCCAGCAGCGGCAGCACACGGAGCAACTGGCGCTCCTGCAGCGCCGTATCAACCCCTCCGCGAATCAGCTGGAACGCCTGCGCGATGAACTCGATCTCGCGGATACCACCGGCACCCAGTTTGATGTTGTCATCACGATCATAACGGCGCACTTCACGCTCGATCATGCCCTTCATGTCACGCAGCGACTCAAAGGCGCCAAAATCGATGTAGCGCCTGAACACAAAGGGTCGCAGCGCTTTCAGCAATTGCTCGCCGGCGGCATGATCACCGGCACAGACCCGCGCCTTGATAAAGGCATAGCGCTCCCATTCGCGCCCATGGCGTTCATAGTAAGACTCCATGGCATCAAAGCTGCAGGCCAGCGCAGAACCATCCCCCCACGGACGCAGTCGCATATCGACGCGAAAGACAAAGCCGTCTGCCGTGACCGGGTCGAGCAGCTGGATCAGACGCTGCCCTACCTTGATGAAAAACTCCTGATTGCTGATCACGCGCGGACCGGCGGTCTCGCCCTCTTCCGGATAGGCAAAGATCAGGTCGATGTCGGAGGAGAGATTGAGCTCTTGCCCGCCCAGCTTGCCCATGCCCAGAATCACCAGCTGCTGCGGCCTGCCGGCGCTTTCCCCGAGGGGCTCGCCATACAGCGCCACCATCTCGGCATGCGCGGCCGCCAGCACGACCTCCAGCATGGTGTCGGCAAAATCCGACAGCTCACGGGTGAGTTCACTGAGCGAACAGAGTCGCCCGAGATCACGCGCGATGAAGCGCATTTGCTCACGCTCCCGCAACCGTCGAAGCGCGGCCTGCCACTGGCTGTCAGGCAGGCGGGCCAGCTCGGCCAGCGGGCGCGAGCCCGGCACCGGCAAGCCCTTAAGCTCATGCTGTATCCGTGAGCGCCAGTCTGACGACTCAATGGGCCGAAGACAGGCAGCGCGAAACGCAGCCAAGCCATCAGCACCAAGGCGCTGCAAACGCTCAATCAGCCAGGGCGAACTTTCAAGCAACGCCATCATCGTCAACAACTCCTGAACACCCCCAGTTCATGCTCTGCTCCCGAAGCACCGGAACCATAGACAAGCCAAACGTCAGTAAATCATGCAATATGTCTTATGGAGAAGGTCAGCATAGTTCGCTAAAGTGCACGCGCGAGTATGCTCGCGGACGCCCCGACAACATACTGCCAATATACATGCGCTCTTCTTGCTCCTCACATGGGAAGACCACGCGACACACATTTCTGTGAAAGCAAGAGTAGATACCTAGCTCATGGCGCCAATCTCCCAGTCAAAAGTTGCTGTCCTGCTCTGTACCTACCATGGACAGCGCTACCTTGCCGAGCAGCTCGATTCGATCTACTCGCAATCCCACACCAACTGGCATATCTGGGCATCGGATGACAGCTCCAGCGACGACACCCATAATATTTTGCTGAAGTATCAGGAAAAATGGGGCGTTCAGAAGCTCTCAATTCATCTCGGCCCGTCTGAGGGGTTTGCAGACAATTTTCTATCACTGACTTGCCGTGCCGATATCGAAGCAGATTACTTTGCCTACTCTGATCAGGATGATATCTGGGAGAACGACAAGCTTGAGCGTGCACTGGCAAACCTCAGCCAGTCAGACCCTCACCAGCCGCTGCTATATTGCTCGCGAACACGGCTGGTCAACGCCGACAACCAGCATATCGGGTTTTCACCACTCTTCCGTCGGCCACCGGGCTTTGCCAATGCACTCCTGCAAAACGTTGGCGGAGGCAACACGATGGTCTTCAATAATGCAGCCAGAGTCCTGCTGAGAGAGACCCGGCAAGGCGCATCCGTGATCAGTCATGACTGGTGGGCATACCTGGTGGTGAGCGGATGCGGCGGCCAAGTTTTTTACGACCCCTATCCCTCGGTCCGTTACCGTCAGCACGGCGGTAATCTCGTCGGAATGGACTCGACATGGCCTGCCCGGATCAGTCGCATGTACATGCTATGGAAAGGCCAGCGTCAGCATTGGAATGATCGCAATATTGCGGCACTGCAAAACTCGAGAAGGCGTCTGACTGAAGAAAACCAGCGCATACTTGACGAATTTTCGGCTGCTCGGCAAAAACCACTTCTTATGCGACTGATCGCCCTGAAAAATGCGGGGGTCTACATGCAGACCCTCATGGGTAGCCTCAGTTTTTTCCTGGCCGCCGTATTCAAAAAGCTTTAATCCGACACAAACATGAGCCGCCCAGCCGACGCAACACCTAATTAAATAGAAGATCTATTAATGGCTGAAAATCGGCATACATACGACTACCAGATCAATATTGACAGCAACACAGGCCCTGCCCGCGCCATTCACATGGTCGGTAGCAAAAAACGTGTTCTGGAAGTGGGCGCAGGCCCAGGCTCGATCACACGGGTACTTAAGGAGCGATTTGATTGCGAAGTCACCGCACTTGAGTTCGACACAGCGGCCATTGAACAACTCAAGCCCTATTGCCAGAAAGTGTTCAGGGCAGACTTGAACGATCCGGCATGGCCCTTACTGTTGCAACATGAGCCTGATTATGATGTTGTTGTTTGCACTGATGTTCTTGAACATCTGCAGGAGCCACTGAAAACCCTTTCTGCAATGAAATCGTTCCTGCGGCAGGATACATACATGGTGATTTCACTGCCGAACATCGGCCATATGTCCATATCTGCCTGTCTTTACAACTGCGACTTTAAATATTCAAATTTTGGCCTGCTCGACAAAACTCATATACGATTTTTTTCACTAAAGAATATTCAAACCCTTTTTGCAGACGCCGGGCTCAAGATCATTGAAGTAGAATTTGTTACCGCCCGCCCGGAAGACACTGAGTTTTCTGAGCAATGGGCAGCCCTTCCGGATGAACTCAAGAAGGCGCTGGCCAAAAGCAGGCATGGCTTTGTTTATCAGGTAGTTTTCAAAGCAGCACGAAATGATCACCCTGGAGAGTCAGTTGATATTTTTTCAACGTCAGTCCCTCCTCCGCCAAGACCTGGCCTGATTACTCTGGCAAAGCGATTTTTAAAGCGTCGCCTGGGTGCCAGAGGCATTTCGCGCATCAAAAAAATCCTGGCCATACTCGGGAACTCATCACGGACGCATCAATGAAAGTCATTGCCCTTTATTTCCCTCAGTTTCACCGCATAAAAGAAAACGATGACTGGTGGGGCGAAGGCTTTACTGACTGGAATAATGTAAGAAGCGCCAAGCCTCTGTTCGATGGACATCATCAGCCGCGAATGCCACACGACGGAAATTATTATGATCAGTCGGAGCTGACGACATTACGATGGCAAGCTGCGCTGGCACGTAAATATGGAATCTATGGTTTTTGCCATTATCACTACTGGTTCGATGGAAAACAGTTACTCGAAGCGCCAACGAATCTCATGCTGGAAAACCATGATATTGATATGCCGTTCTGTCTTTCATGGGCCAACGAGACATGGTCCAGACGCTGGGACGGTCTTGATCACCATATCTTGATTCAACAGACCCACCCCCCTCAGGTTGAGAGCTGGCGGCAGCACTTCGAATATCTTATAAAAGCCTGGAAAGACCCGCGCGCCATAAAAATTGATGGGAAGCCTGTTTTTGTAATTTATCGCCCGCAAACAATACTTCATATTGATGAAATGATTGCCATGTGGAAAAAGTGGTCGATCGAAGAGGGCTTACCCGGAATTTATATCATCCATCAGAAGCAGTATGATTTCTCCGGCAGTGAAAAATATACCGCATCGTTTGATGGCATCTTTCAATTTCAGCCTTTCGAAGCCATATTCTCAATCCCCGAAGGCCATTGCAAATCTATAGAAAGGGCTCGCAATCGCCTCAGCAGCATACTACATAATTTATTGGCCTTAACTGGCCGAAAAAGCCACAAAATATATGACTATGAAAGCACTTGGAAAAAAATCGTTTCAGTCAAAAGCGACCCCTCACTGAAAATATACCCCGGCGCCTTTATAGACTGGGATAATACCGCCAGGTACAAAAATCGCGCCACCATATTCAAAGGCGCCACACCTGAACGCTTTCAATACTGGATGTCTCGTCTTGCCGACTCCATGCCCGCGCGCAACCTTCCTGAAGACTTTGTTTTTCTGAACGCTTGGAACGAGTGGAGCGAGGGCACTTATCTTGAACCCGACAAGACACATGGCTATCGCTATCTGGAGGCGGTACAGGCAGCACTGAGAGCCCACGCAAAGTCAGCTTAAACCTGACACAAAACCTGGTTAATGGCATGCCGGCCATTCCATTGCCCGGCTCACCTGTCACTTGATTAAAGCCACGGAACCAAATCACTCGCTACCCGCCTTCCTGCTCCGCAACAGCCGACACAAAAACAAAAGGCCCGCTCTTGCGAGCAGGCCTTTGGTCAGACTCCCGCCGGGCCGCCTGTGATGGCAGCCCGGCACGGAAGACTTAGCAGCTGTAGTACAGATCAAACTCGATCGGGTGCACCGAGGTGCTCACACGACGCGCTTCTTCCGTCTTCAGCTCGATGTAGGCATCGAGCATTTCCGAAGTGAACACGCCGCCCTTCAGCAGGTAGTCGTGATCAGCCTTGAGTGCGTCAAGCGCCATTTCGAGGCTGTGAGCCACGGTCGGGATCTTGGCCTCTTCTTCCGGCGGCAGATCGTACAGGTTCTTGTCGGCTGCTTCGCCCGGGTGGATCTTGTTCTGGATGCCGTCAAGGCCGGCCATCAGCAGCGCGGCGAAGGCCAGGTACGGGTTGGCAACCGGATCCGGGAAGCGGGCTTCGATACGACGACCCTTCGGGCTCGACACGTAGGGAATACGGATCGAAGCCGAACGGTTGCGGGCCGAGTAGGCCATCATGATCGGCGCTTCGTAATGCGGCACGAGACGCTTGTACGAGTTCGTGGCCGGGTTGGTGATGGCATTCAGCGAACGGGCATGCTTGATGATGCCGCCGATGAAGAACAGGGCCATTTCCGAGAGACCGGCATACTGGTCGCCCGCGAACAGGTTCTTGCCATCCTTGGAGATGGACATGTGAACATGCATACCGGAGCCGTTGTCGCCAACCAGCGGCTTCGGCATGAAGGTGGCCGTCTTGCCATAGGCGTGAGCAACATTGTGCACGGCGTACTTGAGCACCTGGACTTCGTCAGCCTTGCGCACCAGCGTGTTGAAGGAGACACCGATTTCCGACTGGCAGGACGCCACTTCGTGGTGCTGCACTTCAACACGACCCGGGCCCATCATGGCTTCGATGGCGCCACACATGGCAGCACGCAGGTCCTGCTGGGAGTCGATCGGGGGAACCGGGAAGTAGCCGCCCTTGACGCGCGGACGGTGACCGCTGTTACCACCTTCGTAGTCCTTGTTGGTCGACCAGGCAGCTTCTTCGGCGATGATCTGGTGCGAAACGCCACCCATGCCGATGTCCCACTTCACTTCGTCAAACACGAAGAATTCCGGCTCCGGGCCGAAGAAAGCGGTGTCACCGATACCGGTGGACTTCAGATAGGCCTCGGCGCGGCGAGCGATGGAGCGCGGATCGCGTTCGTAGCCCTGGCCGGTCGACGGCTCGATGACGTCACAGGTGACGACAACGGTGGACTCTTCGAAGAACGGGTCCATGAATGCGGTTTCGGCGTCCGGCATGAGGATCATGTCGGAGGCTTCGATGCCCTTCCAGCCGGCGATCGAGGAACCGTCGAACATCTTGCCGTTGACGAAGGTGTCTTCATCGACCGTGTAGGACGGGTAGGACACGTGCTGTTCCTTGCCCTTGGTATCGGTAAAGCGGAAGTCGACCCACTTTGCCTCGTTTTCTTTGATCAGCTGCAACACCTTGTTCGACATGGTGGGCTCCTCCAGAGAGCAATTCACACAACGGTTCAGAAATTCGTCAGCACGCGGATCAGGAGCATTCACGGGGAATACAAACCTTCCGCAGTTCAGGCACGAGACGAGCAATTTCCATGCCACTCAATCAGAGCAGCCGGAGACCGTCTGCACAGGGGGGTTTTGCGCCAATTCAGTGCGCAAAACAAGCATAATGATCCATAAGAGTGCGAAAATTTTAATTTCGCACCAATTTGGTGCCGCCCTATGCAGAAGACACGAATTGAACATCCATCGGCGGCATAAGATACCACTGATTGAGTCCGGACAGCAGAGCCCGTAGTCTTGTCGACATACTCATCGCCACCAGAGGCCGGGCCGCATGACCGACTGCATTTTCTGCAAGATTGCCAACCATGAAGTGAACTCGCGCATTGTTTTCGAGAACGAGCGCGTCGTGGCCTTCCACGACCTGTTTCCGGCCGCGCCCACCCATGTGCTGATCGTGCCGCGCCAGCACTACGCCACCCTCAATGACGTGCCTGCCGACCAGGCTGCGCTGCTCGGAGAGCTGATCAGCACCGCAACCCAGCTCGCCAAGGACAACAACCTGGCCGAGGATGGCTATCGTGTCGTGATGAACTGCAATCCGGATGGCGGCCAGAGCGTTTACCACATTCACCTGCACCTGCTCGCAGGCCGCAAGCTGACCTGGCCACCCGGCTGAGCGAGGATACGCCATGCGTCGCTACAATTTTTTCGACCGCCTTGTCGGTGAAGCCGACAAGGTGTTGCGCACTCTGGCTTCTGACAGCATTCAACCGAACCGCCCCTCGCCGGCGGCAGGTTTGCCGGAAGCTGGCCTCAACGACGCTGAGCGCCGCCAGATTGCCGGCTTCATGCGCATCAACCACACCGGGGAAGTCTGCGCCCAGGCGCTGTATCAGGGACAGGCACTAACTGCGCGCCTGCCTGCTGTTCGCGACGAGATGGCGCGCGCTGCACAGGAAGAAGCTGATCATCTGGCCTGGTGCAATGAGCGCCTGGCGGCACTCAGCGCACCACCCAGCCTGCTCAACCCGCTGTGGTATGCGATGTCATTCGGCATCGGCGCCGTGGCCGGCATGGCCGGCGACAAATGGAGTCTGGGGTTTGTCGCGGAGACCGAGCAGCAGGTGTGTGAACACCTGCAAAGTCATCTCTCCCGCCTGCCGCTGAACGACCAGCGCACGCGTGCGGTACTGGCGCAAATGCATCAGGACGAGTCTGAACACCGGGAGATGGCGCTGCGTGCCGGGGCAGCCGCGTTGCCACCGCCGGTGCAGCATGCCATGCGCCTGATGGCACGGGTGATGACCCGCACCACCTACTACCTCTGAATCGCCACCCCCGGGCTGACCGCCCGGGCGGGAAGGCGTCAGGCGGCCACGAGAATCTCGTAACTGTGGGTGATGGCTACGCCGCCGGCCTGCAGCATGATGGAAGCCGAACAGTACTTCTCGGCAGACAGCTCAACGGCGCGTTTGACCTGCGCTTCCTTGATACCGTTGCCTTCCACGATGAAGTGGATATGAATCTTCGTGAACACTGCCGGCACCGCATCGGCACGCTCGGCCTTGAGCACAGCCTCGCAGCGCGTCACATCCTGTCGCGACTTCTTGAGAATGCTCATGACGTCGAAAGACGTACAGCCGCCCATGCCCATCAGCATCAGCTCCATGGGCCGCGCGCCCAGATTGCGGCCGCCATGGTCAGGCGGGCCGTCGATCACGACCTGGTGACCACTGCCTGATTCGGCGATGAAGCTGACTTCACCATTCCACTTGATGCGTGCATCCATCCTCATGCTCTCCGGATAAGGTCAGAAGAAAAGTTCGGCCAGTTTTTCGCCCGGCTCGGCGGCGCGCATGAAGGCCTCGCCGACCAGGAAACCATTGACGTTGTGATCGCGCATGCGCGCCACATCACCGCGTTCGAGAATGCCGCTCTCGGTGATCACCGTGCGATCCGCCGGGATATCCGTCAGCAAATCCAGCGTGGTCTGCAGCGTGACATCAAAGGTGTGCAGATTGCGGTTGTTGATGCCGATCAGCGGGTTGCCCAGCGGCAGGCACCGCAGCAGCTCATCGCGGTCGTGGACCTCGATGAGCACATCCATGCCCTGCTCGAGCGCACAGGCGTGCAACTCCTGGAGCTGGGCGTCCGAGAGCGCGGCGACGATGAGCAGCACGCAGTCGGCATGAATCGCACGGGCTTCAATGACCTGATACGGGTCATAGAGAAAATCCTTGCGGATCACGGGGAGGTCGCAGGCGGCTCGCGCCTGCTGCAGGTAGGCATCGGCACCCTGAAAGAAGTCGACATCCGTCAGCACCGACAGGCAGGACGCACCGCCCTGCTGATAGGAAGCCGCAATCGCGGCCGGCTGAAAGTCAGCGCGAATCACGCCCTTGGACGGAGACGCCTTCTTGATCTCGGCGATGACAGCGGGCTTGCCGGCCGCGACAGCGGTCTGCAATGAACGCGCGAAGCCACGCACTGGCAAGGCCTCGCGGGCAAAGGCCTCCTGATCGGCGAGCGAATGACGCTTGCGACGGGCCGCCACTTCTTCGCGCTTGCGCGCCATGATCTGATCGAGAATCGTGCTCATGCCTTGGCATCCGGGGCAGCGGTGTCAGAAGCCAGCGCACGCGTGAACAGGCGCAGGTCGTTGAGTTTCTCCAAAGCCTGGCCGCCGCAGATGACGTCATCGGCCAGCGCCACGCCCTGCTTCCAGGTTGCGGTCACGCCAGCGACATAGATGGCAGCACCGGCATTGAGCCGGATGATGTCCGCCGCCTTGCGTCCGGCATCGCTGGCGCGCTTGCCGAGGGCATCCTGTATCAGCGCCAGCGACTCGCTGGCGGCATCGACCGTGAGGCCGACCAGACTCTGGCTGGCCACACCCAGGTCCTCCGGCGTGATGCTGTACTCGCGCACCACGCCATCCTTGAGTTCAGCCACCAGGGTGCGGGTCGCCAGCGAGATCTCGTCGAGACCGTCACTGGCGCAGACCACCAGCGCATGCACGCTGCCGAGCCGTCCGAGCACCTCGGCCATGGGGCGACACAGGGCCGGATTGAAGACCCCGACGACCTGGCGCTGAACAAAGGCGGGATTGGTCAGCGGACCGAGCATGTTGAACAGGGTGCGCAGGCCGACTTCGCGACGGGCCGCGATGGCATGCTTCATGGCACCGTGATGATTGACCGCGAACAGAAAACCGACACCGATGCTGTCGACACAGCGGGCGACCTGCTCACCGGTCAGCGCGAGATTGACGCCCGCGGCCTCCAGCAGATCGGCGCTGCCACTCTTCGATGACACCGCGCGATTGCCATGCTTGGCGACACGGCCGCCGGCCGCAGCCACCACGACCGCAGCCGCGGTGGAGACATTGAAGAGGTTGGCACCATCGCCACCGGTACCGACGATATCGACCAGATAGCGGGTATTGCTGATGGTGACCGGCGTGGCGAGGTCACGCATGACGCGCGCCGCGCCTTCGATCTCGTCGATGGACTCGCCCTTCATGCGCAGCGCCACCAAAAAAGCGGCGATCTGGGCGTCGCTGCACTGCCCGCTCATGATGGCCTGCATCACGTCCTGCATCTCGGCGCTGTTGAGGTCGATGCGCTCGACCACCCGTGACAGGGCTTGCTTGATATCCATGATTCGGCGAAGTCCTCAGCGCGTCTGCAGCAGGAAATTCCTGAGCAGGGCATGCCCCTGCTCAGTCAGGATGGACTCGGGATGGAACTGCACGCCCTCGACCGCCAGGGTCTTGTGGCGCAGGCCCATGATCTCGTCAATCGCGCCATCCTCGGTCTGCGTCCAGGCCGTGATTTCCAGACAGTCCGGCAGCGTCTCGCGCTTGACCACCAGCGAGTGGTAGCGGGTCGCGGTCAGCGGATTGTTGAGCCCCTTGAAGACGCCCTGATCACGATGATGGATGGGCGAGGTCTTGCCATGCATGACCTGACGCGCACGCACGACATCCCCGCCATAGACCTGTCCGATGCTCTGGTGACCGAGGCAGACGCCGAGCAGCGGAATCTCGCCGGCGAAGCGCTGGATGGCGGCCATCGAAATGCCGGCCTCGTTGGGCGTGCAGGGTCCCGGCGAGATCACCAGTCGCGACGGGCGCAGACGCGCGATTTCGTCGAGCGTGATCTCGTCGTTGCGGTGTACCTGGACTTCCTCACCCAGCTCGCCGAAATACTGCACGAGGTTGTAGGTGAAGGAGTCGTAATTGTCGATCATGAGCAGCATGATTAAACCCCGGTCTCGGAGAGGTTGGTCGAGGCCAGCTCGGCCGCACGCATCAGGGCTCGCGCCTTGTTCAGGGTCTCCATCCACTCCAGCTCCGGCACCGAGTCGGCGACCACCCCGGCACCAGCCTGCACATGCATCCGGCCATCCTTGAGAATGGCAGTACGGATGGCGATGGCCGTGTCCATGGCGCCATTCCAGGCGAGATACCCGATGGCACCGCCGTAGATGCCGCGCTTGACCGGTTCCAGCTCGTCGATGATCTCCATCGCACGCACCTTGGGCGCGCCCGAGAGCGTACCGGCAGGCAGCGTGGCCTTGAGCACATCGAGAGAAGTCACGCCCGGCTTCAGCGTCGCCTCGACGTTGGAGACGATATGCATGACATGCGAATAACGCTCGACCACCATCTTCTCGGTGACCCGCACCTGACCCACCTGGGCAACACGGCCGACATCATTGCGTCCGAGGTCGATAAGCATGAGGTGCTCGGCGATTTCCTTCGGGTCGGACAGCAGCTCGGCTTCCAGCTCGCGGTCACGCTCTGGCGTGGCACCCCGCTTGCGGGTGCCGGCGATCGGGCGCACCGAAACTTCCCCCTGTTCGACACGCGCCAGGATTTCCGGGCTGGAGCCGACGATGTGGAAGTCGCCGCAGTGCATGAAATACATGTACGGCGACGGATTGAGATGACGCAGCGCGCGATACAGCGTCAGCGGCGGCTGCACGAACGGCGCGCTCAGGCGCTGCGACGGCACCACCTGCATGATGTCGCCGGAGAGCACGTATTCCTTGATGCGATTCACCGCGGCATGGAAGTTCTGCTCGCCATAGCTGGACACGAAGTCGGCCTCACGCGTCGGGCGGCCCGGCACGAAGGCGTCGATAGAGCTGCTGCCGAGGCGGGCATGAATGCCGGCCACCAGGTCGTCGAGACGGCGCTCGGCCTGCGCCAGGGCATCCGGCGTCGCCGGGTCGGCGTGCACGATCAGGAACAGCGTGCCCTTGATGTTGTCAAACACCATGATCTCGTCCGAGACCATGAAGAAGATGTCTGGCGTACCGATCGGGTCGGGCTTCTGCGTAGCCGCCAGACGCTTCTCGACATAACGCACCGTGTCGTAGCCGAAATAGCCGACCAGGCCGCCGCTGAAACGCGGCAGACCGTCGAGCTCGGGTACGCGGTAGCGATGCTGAAAAGCCTCGACACAGGCCAGCGGATCGGCTTCTGTCGACGACTCGCTGAGGACGCCATCGACGTGCACCGTGGCGGCATGACCGCTGATACGCAGGATGGTGCGGGCTGGCAGGCCGATGATCGAGTAACGCCCCCACTGCTCGCCGCCGTGGACCGACTCGAAGAGATAGGTATAGGGCTGGTCGGCCACTTTCAGATAGCAGGACAGCGGGGTATCGAGATCGGCCAGGATTTCACGCACAACCGGAATGCGGTTGTAACCCTGGGCTGCCAGCGCAGCGAAAGCTTCAGCGTTCATAACACTCACTCAAACACATTCAGGACAGCACAATTCGTGACGACGGTGAACTCACCATCGCCAACGGATGCTGCCGAGCTTGAGGAGCTGGTCACACATGGCTGTAGCCTGAATCGGGAATACGCTGACGTTAAAGTAACTCGGCCAGCGACGCAACCAGGCGATCCGGCGCACAATCGGCAATCGGCTCGCCATGGTTATAGCCATAGGGCACGGCAACCACGCGGATGCCGGCCGCCTTGGCGGCATCCACATCGTTGCGCGAGTCGCCGACCATGAGCGCCTGCGCCGCCGTGACCTCGAAGTGCTGCAGGCAATGCAGCAGCGGGCCGGGGTGCGGCTTCTTGTGCGCCAGCGTATCGCCGCCGATCAGCAGTTCGAAGTCATCCAGCAGATTCAGCGCCGCCAGCAGCGCCACGGCCGGCTTGTAGGGTTTGTTGGTGACGCAGGCGAGACGTATGCCAGCCGCACGGGCGGCATCGATGAACTCGCGCACGCCCGGATAGACCGTGCTGGCCTCGCAGACCGAGTCCTGATAGCGCGCCATGAAACGCTCCAGCAGGCGCGCCTCGGCTTCGTGCCGCTGTGGATTGGCGGCATGGTGCGGCACGACATGCTGCAGCACCACCTCGATCAGACGACCGGCACCGCGGCCGACCCAGTCGCGCACCTGCAGCTCGCTGACAGGTGGCAATCCCAGGTCATCGAGACTGCGGTTGAGCGAAAGCGCGATATCGGCCGCACTGTCGATCAGCGTGCCATCGAGGTCCATGAGAATGACTTGCGGCAACTCACCCAGCCACTCGTGCAGTCCCTGCAGCGCCCGCCCCGTGAGGGCGGTCATGCGGAAGCTCCCGCACCGGTGGCGGCGAGCGCCAGCTCGGCACGCATCTGACGGATGACCTCGGCATAGCCCTGCGCATTGGAACCGCCCGGGGCATTGAAAATGGCCGAACCGGCAACAAACATGTCGGCACCCGCCTCGGCGATTTCGCGGATGTTCTTCACGCCCACGCCGCCATCAATCTCCAGCCGGATGTCGCGACCGGAAGCCCTGATGCGCTCGCGCACGGCACGCAGCTTGTCCAGCGTCGACGGAATAAACTTCTGGCCACCGAAGCCGGGATTGACGCTCATCAGCAGAATCACATCAACCTTGTCCATGACATGGTCCAGGAAGTGCAGCGGCGTCGCCGGATTGAACACCAGACCGCACTGGGCACCGCCATCCCGGATCATCTGCAGCGAACGGTCGATGTGGTCGGAGGCTTCCGGATGGAAGGTGATGATGCTGGCCCCCGCTTCGATGAAATCACCAATCAGGCGATCGACCGGCCGCACCATGAGATGGGCATCGATGGGCGCGGTGATGCCGTGCTTGCGCAGCGCCTTGCAGACCATGGGCCCGATGGTGAGATTGGGCACGTAGTGATTGTCCATGACATCAAAATGGACGACATCGGCGCCGGCGGCCAGGACATGGTCGACCTCTTCGCCAAGACGGGCGAAATCAGCAGACAGGATAGAGGGGGCAATCAGGAAATCGGTCTTGGCCATCGCAGCGGCATCCTGTGGAGTTAATCAGATGGTGCCGGCCATGATAGCCGCATCCAGTTCATTGAGTCGCGCCGGGGTACCGACATCTACCCAGGGCCCGCGCGAATACTCTCCGGTGACGAGGTTGTCGGCGATGGCCTCCTTCAGCAGCGGAGCCAGCGGGCGCACGCCGCGCGGCAGGCCCTGAAACAGCGTCGGGCTGTAGACGGCAAGCCCGGCATACGTGAGACGACGACCGGCAGCGCCTGGCACGGCGCTCAGTGCGTGGCGCTCGCCCGCCTCGGGCGCGTGGTCGCCACAGGCGAGCAGGAAGTCACCTTCCGGGTGGTGCGCCGGGTTGTCGACCAGCACCAGATGCGCCTGGCGACCCGCGCCGAGGGCATCGCGCAGGGGGGTGAAACGCTGGCGCAGCCAGATGTCGCCATTGACCAGCAGAAAGGGCTCGTGGCCCAGCAAAGGCAACGCCTGGACAATCCCGCCAGCCGTCTCCAGAGGTTTGCCATCCGGCTCGTGCGACCAGCGGATATTGACGCCATAGCGGCGGCCATCGCCGAGCTCGGCTTCGAGCTTGCGCCCCAGCCAGGCCGTATTGATCACCACCTCGGTAATGCTGGCCGCGCGCAGAGCCTCCAGGTGCCAGACGATCAGCGGCTTGCCGCCAACCTTGAGCAGAGGCTTGGGCGTGTGCTCGGTGAGCGGGCGCATGCGGTTGCCGAGTCCGGCCGCAAGGATCATCGCCTTCACAGTAGATCTCCCAGCAGCGCCTGCCCGGCCGGATAGCGCGCAAGATAGGACGGCAGCAGCGAGATCAGTAGCTGATGCAAGGGCTGCAGCGCGTCATATCCGGCGATCTCATCAATCAGATAGCGGTAGACCAGCGGAATGTCATCAAGATAGCCATGCTTGCCGTCGCGCAGGCTGAGACGGGCGAAAATGCCGACTACCTTGAGATGGCGCTGTGCCGCCATCCAGTCAAACCAGGTCTGGAACTGCTGCGGCGATACGGCATCCGCCAGCGCGCCCTGGGCGACCAGCTCGTCGCGGAACTGCTGAACCCAGCGCTGGACATCCGCCAACGGCCAGGACACATAGGCATCGCGCAGCAGTGAGGCCAGGTCGTAGGTAATGGGACCGGTGACCGCATCCTGAAAATCGATGATGCCCAGCTCGCCTTCGGGCGTCAGCATGAGGTTGCGAGAATGGTAGTCGCGGTGCACGAAGACCGTGGGCTGTTCGAGCACGTGGTCAGCGATCAGTGCGAATTGCTGCTCGATCAGATCGGCCTGCTCGGCCTCCAGGGTCAGACCAAGATATTTCGGAATGAACCAGTCCGTGAGCAGACGCATTTCGGTGAGCAGGCGCTCGCGGTCATAACGCGGGAGAAAGTAGCCGGTCGGGGCCGGGGTACCCTGCAGTTGCACGAGCGCCAGCATGGCGGCGCCATACAGGGTATTGGCCGACGCCGAATCCAGCTGCGGCCGCAGCAGGGTATCGCCAAGGTCCGTCAGCAGCATGAAGCCTTCCTGCGATGACCAGGCCAGCACCTCCGGAACACACAAACCCTGCTGGTGCAGGGCATCAGCAATGGCGACAAAAGGACGGCAGTCCTCTTTCTCGGGCGGGGCATCGACGGCGATCAGGCTGCCCTGTGTCAAGGGCTGGCGGAAATAGCGCCGAAAGCTGGCATCACCGGAGACCACCGTCAACCGTCCTGCCGGCTGCGGCCAGGCCTGCTGCCGCACCAACCACTTCTCCACCCACTGCCCGAGGCGCTCGGCTCGGGGATCTGCTGCCGTCATGGGATTTTCCTAGCTGAAACATGGCGAAAGATTCTATTATCCGGCAAATACCGATTTTGACCCAATGATTCCTTAGCCATGACTGACTCGTGTCGTGACGCTCAACCGACCGCCGGACTCTGGAAGCTGACGCCGCTCACGGCCGCCCTGCTTGCCCTCGCGAGTGGCCACGCCATGGCCCGAGAACCCGCCGCGGGCTATGGTGTTGAATCCAATGCCGGCCTGCCGGTTTTCGCGGCCGAGGAAGGCTTTACCGACCCGCAGTATGTCGAGCCACCGGAACTTGTGCGCCAGCGCGCCGCCCCTGCACTGACTGTTGCGCCAGAGCCTGTGCCGGCTCCTGCACTGACCGTTACGCCAGAGCCTGTGCCGGCTCCTGAACTGATGCCTGCGCCGGCATTGCCGCCGGTTACGACGCCGTCCGGCACGGTGCCGTCCGCAGCCGACAACGCCGCTGCCAGCAGCCCGAGCGAACCTGTGCTCACAGCATCCGCCAATCGGGCCCTCCCCAGCATGAACTCCGCCGGTGATCGTCTGGGCTGGATGACGGCCGAAGAGATCGCCAGACTCCCTGCCGAGGATCAGCCGCGCATTGACGCCACCTGCGCCGGTGCCTGGGTCACGCCCATCAGCCCGAATGTCGTTGTCGGCGACATCAATGCCAGCGACATCTCCGCCTTTGCCAACAGCCTGTCGTACAACAACGATGGCGAGGCCATGCTCGATGGCCAGGTACGGATCAAGCAGGCCGGGCGCCTGCTGGAAGCTGACAGCGGCTCGATCACCCAGAATCGCGAGTATGGCCGCTTTGACGGCAATATCCGCCTTGCCGAACCCGGGCTGCTGCTGACCGGCGAACAGGCGGTGGTCAATATCAATTCCACCGCCGGCCAGTTGCTCAGCAGCGAGTTTGTCTCCAGCCAGATGCATGCCCATGGCCGCGCGGAACGTATCCGCCGTTACGCCGATGGCGTCATGGCCATCGACCGCGGCATCTACACCACCTGTGCGCCGGGCAATCGCAGCTGGTCATTCGAAGCCAAGGACATCGAGCTCAATCCCAACACCGGGGTTGGCAAGGTTCACGATGCCAAGCTGCGCGTCGGCGATGTGCCTGTGCTGTACCTGCCTTACTTCCGTTTTCCGATTGATGACCGTCGCCAGAGCGGCATGCTCGTGCCCCGCTTCGGCAACACCAATGATGGCGGCTTTGACTTCTCGCTGCCGCTCTATCTGAATCTGGCGCCGCAGTACGATGCCACCATCACGCCGCGCCTGCTCAGCAGCCGTGGCGCCATGGTGGAAAGCGAGTTTCGCTATCTGACCCAGGATTTCGGACAGGGCAGCCTGAACGCCGCTATCCTGCCGCAGGACAGGCTCGCCGACGCCGACCGCAAACGCGCCTCGTATAATCATGACGCCAGCTGGGGCAATGGCTGGAGCGCCCGCACCTCGCTCAATTATGTGTCTGACAATGCCTACTTCACCGACCTCGGAACGGATCTGGCGCAGGCGAACCAGACGCATCAGGAACGCGTCGGTGAAGTCCGCTTTGACACGGATTACTGGCATCTGCTCGGACGCGTTCAAGGCTTTCAGACCATCGACACCAGCCTGCTTGATGCCGACCGACCCTACTCCCGTCTTCCGCAGCTGCTGCTGACGACCGAGCGGGCACGGCTGCCCGGCTGGCAGCGCAGCCTCCGCGCCGAAATCGCCAACTTCCAGCGCTCGATTGACGACGGCAGCGCCCCTGAGATCAATGGCACCCGTCTGCGACTGGACCCCGAGCTGCGATACGAATTCGCCCAACCCTGGGGCTATATCCGTCCCGGGGCCAAACTCAGCTATCTGCAGTACGCGCTCGATGGCAGTGGCGTTGCCGGGGATGAAACGCCCTCGCTGACCATTCCCACGATCAGCCTCGACTCCGGCCTCTATTTCGAGCGCATCGCTGACAATGGCAGCATGCAGACCATCGAGCCGCGTCTGTTCTACCTGTATTCACCGTACAAGGATCAGGTAGCACTGCCCAATTTCGACACCGCCAACACCACATTCAGCTACGAGCAGCTGTTTCGTGATTCGCGCTTCTCCGGCAGTGACCGCATCGATGATGCCAATCAGGTCTCCCTGGGCCTGACGTCCCGCTGGATCAACAGCGAGGGCTTTGAGCGCGTGCAGGCCTCGCTCGGTCAGATCGTCTATCTGCGTGATCGCCAGGTCCGTCTGCCGATTACCGGGCTGGTCGTGCCGCCGGTAGCCACCTCGCCCAGCTCCAGCTTTGCCGGCAACACCACCATTCGTCTCAATGAAGAGGTTTCCGTCTTCGGTGACTTCCTGATGGACCCCGAGGGCGGCAAGCTGTCCCAGTACAGCGGCGCCATCAGCGTCCTGCCGCAACGCGGTGACCGCCTCTACAACGCCGGCTACCGATTCCGGCGCGACGATCCCACGATTGGCCAGAAGGCTGTAAGCCAGACGCAGCTGTCCTTCGTTCAACCCCTCGGTGTTCACTGGAAAGCGCTCGGTCTGTGGAACTACGACATCAAGGCCCGCGAGTCCCAGGAGGCCCTGTTCGGTCTCTCCTACGAGGCATGCTGCTGGCAGGTGCGTCTGTTCAAGCGCAAATTCCTGGCTGATGCCGCCAGCATCAGCAGCAGCTCGGATCGCGAACGTGATGCCATCTATGTCGAGATCACCCTGAAGGGGCTGGCCGGACTCAACAGCGGCGTGGATTCACTGTTCGAAAAAAATGTCTTCGGCTATACCCAATTGCACAAAGAGGAAAGCTTCTGATGCGGCGTCACCTGTCAGCCTTGTTGTTGGCGTCATCTGCACTGGCCATGGTCCAGTCTGCCGCTGCCGCACCCAGTCCTCTCGACCAGATTGCCGTCATCGTCAATGACGGCGTCATCCTCAACTCGGATGTCGATACCCGTGTCGCGGACCTGCGCTTCCAGCTCGAACAGCGCAAGTCGGCTGTGCCGGCGGCGGCGCAACTGCGCAGTCAGGCCCGTGAGCAGCTCATCCTCGAAGCCCTGCAGCTGCAACTGGCCGAGCGTAACGGCATTCGCGCCGATGACGCCGCCGTCAATGCCACGTTGACCGCCATGGCCCGCCAGAACGGCCTGACGCTGGACGCCTTCCGGGCCCGGCTTGACACCACGCCGGGCACCAGTTTCGCCAGCGTGCGCAACGCCGTGCAGCGCGAGCAGGTCATCGAGCGCCTGCGACAGCGTCGCATGGGGGAACGCATCCGCATCACCGAGGCCGATATCGCCCAGTTCATGGCCACACCTGCCGGCACCGAACTCAACCGCCAGCTCGATGCTCAGCTCAAGCCGGGCGCCCAGACCGAAGCCCCTGCCGCGCCGAAGGCTGCCGTATCGCAATATCTGATCACACAGATCACGGTGCCGGTTGAAGAGGAACTTTCCAGCAAGCAGCAAGCACGTCTGAGCGATCTGGCGCAGCGACTGCTCGCCGCCCAGCGCAGCGGCATGTCGCCGGAAGAGGCCCTCGACAGCCTCAAGAGCAAGACAGCAGAGGCCGCAATCGAGGAGCTGGGCTGGCGTGCAGAAGAGCAGATCCCGACGTTGCTGGTCGAGCCGCTGAAGAAAACGCTGGCCGGAGAAAAGCCCGAGCTGATCCGCTCGCCGCGCGGCTGGCATCTGCTCTGGCTGGTCGACCGTCGCGAACTGAAGTCGCCGGATGCCTCGCTGCCGCCGCCGCCGCCGGCACCGACCACCGTCGTGACCCAGCGCGAAGTCCGTCACATCCTCATGCGCCCGAACGACCTGCAGTCCAACGATGACGTCAAGCAGGCCATGACCGCGATCTACGCCCAGCTCAAGGCCGGCGGCGACTTCGCCGAAATTGCCCGCCTCAAGTCACAGGACCCGGGCTCGGCCGTCAAGGGTGGAGACCTCGGCTGGGTGTCACCGGGCGACATGGTCCCCGAGTTCGACCGCATGATCGGCAAGACAGCCATCGGCGCCATCAGCGAACCGTTCCAGAGCACCTACGGCTGGCACATTCTGCGTGTCGATGGCGAACGCAAGCAGGATATGCGCGAGTCCATCCTCAAGGATCGCGCTCGCCAGATTCTCTTCGCACGCGCCTATGATGAAGAGCTGGGTGCCTGGCTGCGCGAACTGCGAGCCGAAGCTTACGTGGATTTCCGCGGCCAGCGCTGAGCGATCACGCCCAACCCCGCGACAGCGCGACCGGGGGCCGGCGAACGCCAGCCCCGCATCACTCTCCGAGCCGGTAACCCACGCCAGGCTCGGTGATCAGGTAGCGCGGCTCGCCCGGGTCGCGCTCCAGTTTCTGCCGCAGCTGCCTGAGGTAGATACGCAGATAGTGCGTGTCGTCACTGTGGTGCCGCCCCCAGATCGCCTGCAGCAGCTGGGCATGCGTCACCACGCGTCCACCTGACTGCGCCAGAATGGCCAGCAACTGATACTCCTTCGGCGTCAGCTTGATGCTCTCTCCCGCCAGCATGACCTGCCGCTGTTCGAGATCTATCTCGAGCTCACCCACGACATAGCGTTGCGTCACCGGCACCGACTCCAGGCGCCGGCGCTGCGCCACACGCAAGCGCGCCAGCAGCTCGGCGACACTGAACGGCTTGGTCAGATAATCCTCGGCACCGGCATCAAGCGCAGCGATTTTCTCGCTTTCCTGCGCACGCGCCGAAACGATGATGACCTGGGCCTGGCAACGCGCCTTGAGCAAGGGCAGCAAAGTCAGGCCATCGCGATCCGGCAGGCCGAGATCCAGCAGGATCAGCGCGGGATCATCGACCGCGACACGGGCCAGTGCCTCATCCGCGCGCATCGCCGTGGTCACGACATAGCCCTGGGCACTGAGCGTGGTTGCGAGCAGGCGTGAAAGGCTGGGTTCATCCTCGATAATCAGGATATCGACACTCATGTCTCCGGCACCTCGGGTCTATCCTCCTGCGGCTCGATCGAGCGGGGCAGACTCAGTGTAAAGCAGGCGCCATGCGGCTGCCGGTGCCCGGCGCGAATATGGCCACCATGGGCCTCCAGCACGGAGCGGCAGATCGCCAGTCCGAGACCGGCACCCACTGCCGGGCCGGCGCTGTCGCCGCGATAGAACTTCTGAAACAACAGATCCGGGTCATCATGAAAGCCCGGTCCGTCGTCCGCCACACTGAGCTCGACCGTGTCATCCAGCACGCGCGCCGTGATCTCCACCAGCGTTGTCTCCGGCGTGTACTTCCCGATGTTTTCCAGCAGGTTGGCGAGCACGCGCTCAATCAGGCGCGGATCGAAACGCAGCAACGGCAGTTCGGCCGGGAGACTCACCCGTATCTCGCGCGGGGCCAGCTGCCGCCGCCAGACCGGCAGCACGGCCCCGACGATCTCTTCCAGTGCCTCCCAATCCTGCTGCAACAGCACCGGGCCGGTCTCCAGGCGGGCCATCTCCAGCAAGTTCTCGACCAGCACCTGCATGCGCCGAGATTCGTCATAAATCATGCCGGCCAGCTCTTGCCTCGCCTCCGGACGCAGCGAAATCTCTTCCGACAGCAACGACGAGGATGCGCCGACAAGGCTGGCCAGCGGCGTGCGCAAGTCATGTGACAGCGCGCTCAGTACCGAGTTGCGCAGGCGCTCGGTTTCCAGTTCGCGCGTGTAGCGGTACAGACGATCGAGTTCGCGGGCGCGCTCGGCCGACTCCATGGCCTTGTCACGCCAACGCGTGGTGAGCTGGCTGATGAACAGGCTGAGCATCATGGTCAGCAACGCCGTCAGCAGGTACTGCCCGTACTCGGCGGCATCAAGAAAAGTCCAGGGCACATAGAGCACGCCATAGGCCAGGCTGGCCAGCACCGAGGCCAGCACCGAGGGGCCCTGCCCGGCGACAAAAGCCACGCAGACCACCGCCAGCACAAACAGCAGCACCAGATTGGGCAGCGACACATAGGGCTGCAGCAACCAGGCCAGCAGCATGGCCAGCGACATGATGGTCACAGCCAGCAGATAAGGGCGCACGACAGGCCAGCTGAAGCGGATGGCGGAGCTCCCGGCATCTCGGATGCCTGACTGAAGGGGGATAAATTCTTTTTACGGGATTTTTACTTGGCCCGACCCGGGCACGGCCTGACAATGCCAACTGTCCCCGGCAGCGTCAACCGGCCCCGGGAACCTGTACACGGCCTTTGCGGCAGGCCCAGCGTGCAGCGCGTCCGACGTCGGCGTCCACTCCCCTCTCAGGTTGGCTATGGCACAATGGAGTGGATGACCGACGCCCAGGATGTGAACCTCCCCATGATTCCCCGTCTCGCCCTGACTCCGGGTGAACCCGCAGGCATCGGCCCTGACCTCCTGGTACAGATTGCCCAGTCCGCGTGGCCGGTCGAGCTGGTCGCCATCACAGATCCTGCGCTGCTCGCGCGTGCCGCGCAACGCCTCGGTCTGCCCCTGCAATGTTTGCCCCACGATCCCGCTCACCCGGCCCGGGCCCATGTGCCTGGCACCTTGCGCGTTGCCGCCGTGCCGCTGACGGTCACCGAAACGCCAGGTCAGCTTGATATCCGCAATGCCGGCGCCGTGCTCGCCACGCTCACGCGCGCCTGCGATGGCTGCCTGTCCGGCGAGTTCGCCGCCATG
This sequence comes from uncultured Paraperlucidibaca sp., assembly GCA_964511255.1. Lineage (GTDB taxonomy): Bacteria > Pseudomonadota > Gammaproteobacteria > Pseudomonadales > Moraxellaceae > Perlucidibaca. The sequence continues at coordinate 25,398 of CAZEEQ010000004.1, read as the reverse complement.
GTCACGGCGCCGGTGCAGAAATCGGTCATCAACGATGCCGGCATACCGTTCAGCGGCCACACCGAGTTTCTGCAGGAGCGCTGCGGTGTCGCCCGCGTGGTCATGCTGCTGGCCTGCCCGGGCCTGCGCGTCGCCCTCGCCACCACGCATCTGCCGCTGCGTGACGTACCCGATGCCATCACGCCTGAACGTCTGACCCAGGTACTGACCATCCTCGATGCCGATCTGCGCACCCAGTTCGGCATCGCCCGTCCGCACATCCTGGTGACCGGGCTTAATCCGCATGCCGGTGAGGATGGCCACCTCGGCCGCGAGGAAATCGAAGTCATCACGCCGACGCTGGAGGCACTGCGGCGCGAAGGCCTCCACCTGTCCGGCCCGCTGCCGGCCGACACCCTGTTCACGCCGCGCCTGCTCGCCGGCGCTGACGCCGTGCTCGCCATGTATCACGACCAGGGCCTGCCGGTGCTCAAGCACGCCGGCTTCGGCAATGCCGTCAACATCACCCTCGGACTGCCCATCATCCGCACCTCGGTCGATCACGGGACAGCCTTGTCGCTGGCCGGCAGCGGTCAGGCCGAAGACGGCAGCCTGCGCGCGGCGGTCAGCGAAGCCCTGCTCATGATCGCTGCGCGCCGTCACTCTGAAGCCCTTTCCGGAACCCCATCATGAACAGCCCCCGTCACAGCAAGGTCGTCGACGGCCATCTCGCGCGCAAACGCTTCGGCCAGAACTTTCTCAACGATGACCGTGTCATCCGCCAGATCGTCGCCAGCTTCCAGCCGGCCCCCGGCCAGAACGTGGTCGAGATCGGGCCCGGCCTCGGCGCGCTGACCAAGGAGCTGCTACCGGCGCTTGGTCATCTCAAGGTCGTCGAGCTCGACCGCGATCTCGCCGCCCGTCTGCCCAACACCCTGGCTGGCCTCGGCGAACTCGACATCCACAGTGGTGATGCCCTGCAGTTCGATTTTTCGCAGCTCGCCGACACGCCGGGAGCTTCCGACCTGCGCGTCATCGGCAACCTGCCCTACAACATCTCGACACCACTGATTTTTCACCTGCTCTCGCACAGCGGCGTCATCCGCGACATGCACTTCATGTTGCAGAAGGAAGTGATCGACCGCCTCTGCGCCGAGCCGGGCAGCAATGACTACGGCCGCCTGACCATCATGGTGCAGTACCGCTGCCAGGCCGAATGGCTGTTCGACGTGCCGCCGGAGGCGTTCACCCCGCCGCCCAAGGTCACCTCGGCTATCGTCCGCCTGACGCCGCATGCCGTGCTGCCGTATCCCTGCCGCGACGAAAAGCTGCTGGGCGAGATCGTCACCTCGGCCTTCACCATGCGCCGCAAGACCCTGCGCAATGCCCTCAAGCGTTATCCGGAAGCCGCGCTGCTCGTCGCGGGAGTTGATATGGGCAGTCGCCCCGAAACCCTCTCCGTGGCAGACTACGTGAACATCACCAATGCCGTTGTGGACATGCCGACATGAGTCAGTCCGTGCACGCCGTGGATGAACACGGCATCAGCGTCCGGGTGCGCAGCGAATACCTGCCGGAGCCTTCGAGCCCGACAGAGAACCGCTATGTTTTCGCCTATCACATCCGGATCAGCAATGAAGGCCGCCACACCGCACGCCTGCTGACCCGGCACTGGATCATCACCGATGCCGAAGCGCGCGTGCAGGAAGTCCGCGGCGATGGCGTCATCGGCGAACAGCCGACCCTGGCGCCGGGCGAGTTCTTCGAATACACCAGCGGGACTGTGCTGGAGACACCGGTGGGCAGCATGCACGGCTCTTACGGCATGATCGACGAGGTCGGTGAGCGCTTCGAGTCACCCATCCCGGCCTTCACCCTGGCCATACCGCGTGTCCTGAACTGATGGCGCGCGACTGATGGCTCACTATGCGATCGGTGATGTCCAGGGTTGTCGCGCCGCACTTGAAGACTTGCTGGAGCGCATCCGCTTCGATCCCGCCGGCGACCAGCTCTGGTTCGCCGGCGATCTGGTCGCGCGCGGCCCCGACTCTCTGGGCACCCTGCGTCTGATCCGCAACCTGGGCGAATGTGCCGACAGTGTCCTCGGCAACCATGACCTGCACCTCATCGCGGCCTGGCAGGGCCTGGCGCCGCTCAAAACCAAGGATGGCACCAGCCCCATCCTGGCCGCGCCCGATGGCGGGCAGCTCATGCACTGGCTGCTGCAGCGTCCGCTGCTGATCGACCTGCCGCTGCAGCATGTCCTGACCCATGCCGGCATTTTGCCAGGCTGGGACCTGGCCACTGCGCGCGCCTGCGCCCGTGCAGTCGAGGCGGCCTTGCGCGGCCCCGGCTTGCGCGATTTCCTGGCCGACATGTACGGCAATGAGCCGGCAGGCTGGTCGGATGCGCTGGAGGGCACCACACGCCTGCGCGTGATCACCAACATTTTCACCCGCATGCGCCTGATCGCCGCCGACGGCACCCTCGACTTCTCCCACAAGGGCGAACTGGATACCGCGCCGCCCGGCTTGCGTGCCTGGTTCGACATGCCCGCACCGACGCTGGGCGAGACACGCCAGATCTTCGGACACTGGGCGGCACTGCAGGGCTGGACAGGCAGTCCGCGTCATATCGCCATTGATACCGGCTGCGTCTGGGGCGCATCGCTCTGCGCCTACCGGCTCGAAGATGGCCAGCGCTTCCACAGCCGGCCGGGGTTGAAATGAGCCGTCTGCCCCAGATTTACCGGGTCGGTGGTGCCGTGCGCGACCGCCTGCTGGGCGTGCCTTTTCACGAAATCGACTGGGTTGTTGTCGGTGCCACACCGGACTGGCTGCTGACCCAGGGCTATCGTCAGGTCGGCAAGGACTTCCCGGTATTTCTGCACCCACAAACGCAGGAGGAGTACGCCCTCGCGCGCACCGAACGCAAAAGCGGCAGCGGCTACCATGGCTTTGTCTGCGACTTCACGCCGGATGTCACGCTGGCAGAGGACCTGCAGCGCCGAGACCTCACCATCAATGCCATGGCCGAGACTGCCGACGGTGCCGTGATCGACCCCTGCGGCGGTCAGCGTGACCTCGCCGAGCGCCTGCTCCGTCATGTTTCACCGGCGTTCGTCGAGGACCCGCTGCGTGTGCTGCGGGTGGCCCGGTTTGCCGCACGCTACAAACATCTCGGTTTCCGCATCGCTCCTGAGACCCTGGCGCTGATGCAGCAGCTCAGTCATGGCGGCGAGCTGCAGACATTGACGCCAGAACGGGTCTGGATGGAGACCGAGCGAGCCCTTGGCGGCGCCAACCCGGCAGAGTACTTCCGCGTACTGCGTCAATGCGGTGCCCTGGCTGTGCTTTTCCCCGAAATCAGCCGTCTTTTTGGTGTACCGCAGCGCGCCGACTACCACCCGGAAGTCGATACCGGCGTACACATTCTGCTCTGCCTCGAACAGGCCGTGCGCATCAGCCCCGAGGCACGCGTGCGTTTCGCCGTGCTGGTGCATGATCTCGGCAAGGCACTGACACCTGACCCCGTCCTGCCACGCCACACCGGCCATGAGGCGCGCGGCCTGCCGCTGATCCGCAGGATGGGCGAGCGCCTGCGTGTGCCGCGCGCCTGGATGGACCTTGCCCTGCTGGTCGGCGAGTTCCACCTTGACTGTCATCGCGCGGACGAACTGCGCGCCGACACCCTGCTCAAGCGTCTGGAGACACTGGACGCCTGGCGCAGACCCGAACGTTTCGATGAGTTCCTGCAAGCCTGCGAGGCGGATGCCCGCGGCCGCACCGGCCTTGAAGAGGTGCCTTACTGGCAGGCCGGCTATTGGCGGGGGGCCTTTGCCGTCAGCCAGGTCGATGCCCGTATGCTCAGCGCCCAGGGTTTGAAAGGCCCCGAGATGGCGGCGGCCATTCGCGCCACGCGTCTGGCACACATCACCCGATACCGGGATCAGTTCCGTGCGGAGCGACTCAAGACGTGAGCTACCCTCATCCCGTTGTACTCATCACCGGCGCCGGCAAACGCGTCGGCGCCGCCACCGCCCGCCGCCTGCATGCGCAGGGCTGGTCGGTGCTACTGCACTACCGCAGCAATCGGGCCATCACCGAAGCACTGGCTGATGAACTCAACCACTTGCGTCAGGGCTCAGCCTACGTGCTCAGTGCCGACCTCGATCTCGGCACCGATGTGCAGAGACTGGCGCAGGAAGCCCTGGCCGTCTGGGGACGCCTGGATGCCCTCGTCAACAACGCCTCCAGCTTTTTCCCCACGGCCATCGGTAGTGCCAGCGATGCCGACTGGGACACGCTGTTCGCCAGCAACGCGCGCGCACCATTCTTCCTCACCCAGGCTCTGGTGCCGGCACTCAGCGCCAGCGGCCGGGGCTGCGTGGTCAACCTCATCGACATCCATGCGGATTACCCGCTGGCTGGGCATACGATCTACTGTATGGCCAAGGCAGCACTGGCTGCCATGACGCGTTCGCTGGCCAAGGAACTGGCGCCCGCCGTGCGCGTCAACGGCATCTCGCCGGGCGCCATTCTGTGGCCGGAAGGTCAGGGCGAAATGGATGCCAAGACGCAGGCAGCCGTGCTGGCGAGTGTTCCGCTCGGGCGTATCGGTGGGGTAGATGCCATTGCCACGGCGATCGCTTTCCTGATCACCGGCACCGATTATGTCAATGGCCAGATCCTGGCCGTGGATGGCGGGCGCTCGGTCTGGGGCTGACGCCAGACAATCGGATCGGCGCCGCGGCTCAGGCCGGCTTGCTGCCGCGCTCGATCAGCACGCCGACATCGAAGGCTCCGCGCACGGCACCCGGCTTGCTGACACGCAGGCGCAGCCAGGGCACATGGAACTCATCACGCAGGATGACCCAGATCGACTCAGCGAGGGTCTCGACCAGCTGGAACTCAGCCGTCTCGACATGTGACTTCAGGCGCACGGCCACGGCACGGTAATCGAGCGCATCACAGATGGCATCGCTGGCCGCCGCCGGGCGAATATCCCAGGCCATCTCGATATCCAGACAGAGTGTCTGCCGGATGCGGCGTTCCCACTGGAACATGCCGATCACGGTCTCGATCTTGTAATCGCGGATGTACACAATGTCCAAAGATTGCCTCGTCGCCTGTGCGTGGTCTTGCTAGGATCGCGACAGACCAAAACCCTGGAGCCCGACTTGAGCCCTGACCTGATCGCCATCGCGGCGCTGATTCTCGCTTATCTGCTGGGATCTGTCTCGGCTGCGATTCTCGTCTGCCGCGCCATGAACCTGCCCGACCCGCGCACGGACGGCTCGCGCAACCCCGGAACCACCAATGTTCTGCGCCTGGGCGGCAAGCCGGCAGCGGCCCTGACACTGGCAGGCGATATGCTGAAAGGCGTCATCCCCGTGGTGCTGGCCCGTCATTACGGACTCGATGACCTGCTGCTGAGCGCCGTCGGCCTGGCGGCCTTCCTGGGTCATCTCTACCCGGTCTTTTTCCGCTTCGAAGGCGGGAAAGGCGTCGCCACGGCACTGGGCGTGCTGATCGCACTGCACTGGGGGCTCGGTCTCGCCATCGTCCTGCTCTGGGTCGCTGCTTTCGCGCTGACCCGCATTTCCTCGGTCGGTGCGCTCACGGCCTTCGTGCTGGCGCCGGTACTGACCGCCTATTTCATGCCGGCCGCCACCCTGGGGGTTGTCGCCATGAGCCTGCTCCTGCTCTGGCGGCATCGCGGGAATATCAAAGCCCTGCTCAATGGGACTGAACGCCGGTTCGGCAAAAAATAACGCCTCACCGGCGCGCCACCCGGCGCCGGATCAGACTGGCGCCAGCTCGGTCATCGGCCAGCGTGCCCTGACGCTCACACCCAAACCCGTCGATTCGCCGGCCCGTAAACGCTGGCTGCCGGCAAACGCGATCATCGCGCCATTGTCGGTACAGAATGCCGGCGCTGGATAAAACGCCTGAGCGCGCATGGGCTTGAGTGCGGCAGCCAGATCAGCGCGCAGGCGGCGGTTGGCGCTGACGCCACCCGCCAGCACGATGCGCTTGAGGCCGGTCTGCTTGAGCGCACGGATGCACTTGCGGATCAGCGTATCCACCGCCGCTGCCTCAAAGCTGGCACAAATATCAGCCACCTTCTGCGGATAATCCGCTGTCTGCTCACGCGCCGTGAGAACGGCGGTCTTGAGGCCGCTGAATGAGAAGTCCAGCCCCGGACGATCGAGCATGGGACGAGGAAAGGCAAAGGCATCATCGCGCCCCTGCTGAGCCATGCGCGACACTTCGGGACCACCGGGATAATTCAGGCCCAGCATCTTGGCGACTTTATCGAAGGCCTCGCCGGCCGCGTCATCAATGGATTCGCCGAGCAGCTCGTAGCGCCCGATGCCATCCACGCGCATGAGCTGGGTGTGCCCCCCCGAAACCAGCAGCGCCACGAAGGGGAACTGCGGCGGCTCCGGCTCCAGCAACGGTGCCAGCAGATGGCCTTCCATGTGATGCACCGGCACCGCCGGAATGCCCCAGGCATAGGCCAGTGCGCGTGCCATCAAAGCGCCGGTCAGCAGTGCCCCGGCCAGCCCCGGCCCGGCGGTATAGGCGATGCCGCCGATGTCCTGCGGCTGGCAACCGGCAGCCGTCATGACTTCACGCACCAGCGGCACGAGCTTGCGGATGTGATCACGCGAGGCCAGCTCCGGCACCACGCCACCATAGTCGGCATGCATATCAATCTGGCTGTAGAGACGATGTGCCAGCAGGCCATGGCCGCTCGGCGCGGTGTCGTCAAAAATGGCGACGCCGGTCTCATCACATGAGGTTTCTATGCCCAGAACGCGCATCCGACTCTCCTTTTGTACTGACAGCCCGCCTGTTGCCAGGCCGTTTTCAAGGCGCGCAGTGTAACGCCGGGCACAGGGGGTTTGCCATTCTGCAGATATCTGGCTAAAATCCGCGCCCCACGCCCGTCCGGCGTACCGAATTTCTGAAACAGGTGAGCATTCATGCCCCAGGTCAAAGTGAAAGAAGGCGAACCGTTTGACGTCGCCCTGCGTCGTTTCAAGCGTTCCTGCGAAAAGGCCGGTGTCCTGGCTGACGTGCGCAAGCGCGAATTCTTTGAAAAGCCGACCCAGGAGCGCAAGCGCAAGGCTGCCGCTGCTGTGAAGCGTCACGCCAAGAAGGTTCAGCGCGAAGCCGTCAAGACCACGCGTCTGTATTGATCGGTCGGGCGCCCCTCACAGGTCGCCCCGGACTGCTCTCTTCATTGCGACCTCCTCTTGCGGTAACAGCATGTCTGCCCTGAAAGCACGCCTCACCGATGCCATGAAGACCGCCATGCGAGCCCAGGACAAAGAGCGCCTGGGCGTGATTCGCATGGCGCTCGCGGCGTTCAAGCAGATCGAAGTCGACGAACGCGTCGAAGTCGATGACGCCCGCGCACTGGCCGTGGTTGAAAAGCTCGTGAAACAACGTCGCGAGTCAGCCTCTGCCTTCGAGCAGGGCGGACGCGCTGATCTGGCTGCCCGTGAACTGGCCGAAATCGCCGTGCTCGCGGACTTTCTGCCCGAACCGCTGTCCGAGGCCGAGCTGCTCTCGCTGATTTCAGCCGCCATCGCCGAAGCTGGCGCCACGAGCGCCCGTGACATGGGCAAGGTCATGAATCTGCTGCGCCCCATGGTGGCTGGTCGCGCCGATGTGGGTGCGCTGTCGCAGCAGGTCAAAGCCCGTCTGGGCTGATCGGCCTTCCGGACAACCCGCACATCGTCTGACCCTGCAGGTCGTTGCGCCAGTCTCCGGCCTGACGCACACTCACCCGTCAGTCACCCGACCGCCGAGCACGCATGTCTGAAGGTCGCATCCCGCAGTCATTCATCGACGAAGTGCTGTTGCGCACCGATATCGTCGACCTCGTTGACGCACGTGTAAAACTCAAGCGTGCCGGCAAGAACTACTCGGCCTGCTGCCCCTTCCATCAGGAAAAATCCCCCTCATTCACGGTCAACCGTGAAAAGCAGTTTTATTACTGCTTCGGTTGCGGCGCCAGCGGCAATGCCATCAGCTTCCTGATGGAGTACGACCGCATGGATTTCATCGATGGCCTCAAGCAGCTCGCTTCCGCCGCCGGCCTGACCCTGCCGGAAACACGCGACAACAACGGGCCACGCGAATCGCACCAGCCGCTGTTCGATGTGCTGGAAAACGCCGCGAAACACTTCGAGCAGCAACTGCGCACGGCCTCCGCGCGTGATCGCGCCGTGCAGTACCTCAAGAAGCGCGGCGTCACCGGCGCCGTCGCCAAATCCTTCCGGCTCGGCTATGCGCCCCCCGGCTGGGACAACATGCTGCAGCAGCTCGGCCGCGAGCCGGCCCAGCGCGATCTGCTGCTGCAGGCCGGTCTGCTGATCCGCAACGAGCAGCGCCAGTCCGTCTACGATGCCATGCGCGACCGCGTGATCTTTCCGATCCGCGACTTCCGTGGCCGCGTCATCGCCTTCGGCGGCCGCGTACTCAACGATGACAAGCCCAAGTATCTGAACTCGCCGGAGTCTCCGATCTTCCACAAGGGTCAGGAACTCTACGGCCTTTACGAAGCGCGCCAGTCCGGCAAGCTCAGCCGCCTGCTGGTGGTTGAGGGTTATATGGATGTCGTCGCGCTCGCACAGTTCGGCATCCCCGAGGCCGTCGCCACGCTGGGCACAGCCACCAGCACGATCCACGTCGAACGCCTTTTCCGTGTCGTACCCGAGGTGGTGTTCTGCTTCGATGGCGACGCGGCCGGCCGCCGTGCCGCCTGGCGTGCGCTCGAAAGCGCCCTGCCCGCCCTCAAGGATGGCGTCGGCGCGCGCTTCCTGTTTTTGCCCGACGGTGAAGACCCCGACTCCCTGGTGCGCCGTGAAGGCCCGGATCTGTTCCGCGCCCGCATCGATGCCGATGCCGTGCCCCTCGCCGACCAGCTCTTCCGCCACCTGTGCGAAGGCATCGAGATGAATTCGCTGGAGGGCCGCTCCAAGCTCGCCACCGAGGCCATGCCACTGCTCGCCCTGGTGCCCGAAAGCCTGTTCCGGACGCTTCTGGTGCAGCGTCTGAGCGAGCTCACCGCGCTGTCGGTCGAGGTGCTCGAAAAGCAGATGGCCAGCAACGCCCAGGCCGCCATCGCCCGCAGCCAGCCAGCGCCTGCACCGGAGCCGGTGCACAGCCAGCCTACGGGGTGGCTGCCCAGCGAGGAGCCGCCCGACTACGAATTCGCGCCCGACGCGGGCTATCACGACGACGAGCCGGCATCGGGCTATCACGACCACCCGCGCGGCCAGGGTCGCGGCCAGGCCCGGGGTCAGGGCGGGGCGGCATACGGCCAGGGCCGTGACCACAAAGGCAAAGGTCCGTTCCGCCGCGCGGAGCGACCCGAGCGCTATCAGCGCGGCCCGTCGCCGGCACTGCGCTCGCTGTCTGCACAAGCCATCCTGGTCCTGCTGCGCGATGCCAGCCAGGCCGCCAACTGGCCGCCCTCGCTGCTGGAAGGCCTGGGCGACCCGGAAACTCCGCTGCTGCAGGCGCTTGTTGCCGCCCTGCAGACCCGCCCGGAGCAGTCTATCGCCGCCCTGCTGGGCAGCTGGCACGGCACCGAGGATGGCGAAGCGCTGGGCGCACTGGCGGCCCTGGAAACCCTGACACCCAGCAGCGATCCGGCACTGGATGCCGAGGCGCTGCGCCACCGCCTGCAACTGCGCGGGCTGGAGGCGGAAATCGCGCGCCTGCACCGGCAGCTGCAAGTACAGCCGGATCGCGAGACGCTGCAGGCACTGACCCGCACCAAACAGCAGCACGCGGAACTCGAACGCAGTATCAAGTCAGACAGTTGATTGATGTTTTGCTGACAAGCAGCCCCTCAAACGACTATAATTCCGCTCTTATTTTGCACAGTTGCGCCGGGGGCCCGATGAGCACCAACCATCACGACACGCGAGACCAGAACAAGCCGGAGCACGACGCCACCGAAGGCGAGCCGCTTGATCGGGATAAGCGCAACTCCCAACTCGCAGCGCTGATCGCCAAAGGCAAGGAACAGGGCTTCCTGACCTATGCCGAAGTCAACGATCACCTGCCCGAATCGGTCACCGAAAGCGAGCAGATCGAAGACATCATCCAGATGCTCAACGACCTTGGCATTCCCGTGCACGAACGCGCGCCGGAAGCTGATGACCTGATGCGCGAGGAAACGCCGGAAGCCAGCGACGACGATCTTGCCGCTGAAGAAGCCGCCGCCGTGCTGGCCTCGGTGGAAAACGAGCCGGGCCGGACCACTGACCCCGTCCGCATGTACATGCGCGAAATGGGCACGGTCGAGCTGCTGACCCGCGAGGGTGAAATCGCCATCGCCAAGCGCATCGAGGAAGGCATCCGCGATGTGCTCAACGCCATGGCTTACTGGCCGGGTGCTGTCGAGCTGCTGGTCAACGAGTTCGACGCGGTCGAAGCTGGCGAACGCCGCATCGGCGACGTCATCGCCGGCTTCCTCGACCCCGATGACAACGGCGCGGCCGCTGCTGCCGAGATCGATGAAGAGGCTGCACTCGCTGCCCTCGAAGGCGCCAAGACCAAGGTGGAGGGCGCCGCCGAAGAGGAAGAAGAGGCCGAAGGCGACAGCGATGAGGACAGCGAAGCCGATACCGGGCTCGACATGGAAATGGTCCGCGGCCGCTTCGATGCCCTGCGCAAGCAGCTGGCCAAGACCGAAGCCGCCGAGAAGCGGTACGGCCGCGACTCCAAGTCCTGGCAGACCAACATGGCTGAAACGGCCGACCTGTTCATGATGTTCAAGATGACCCCGCGTGTTTACGACGGCATCTCCGATCACATCCGTGAAAGCGTCGACACCGTGCGCGCCCAGGAACGCGCCATCATGCTGGCCTGCGTACGCCGCGCCCGCATGGACCGCGCCATGTTCCTGGTCGACTTCCCGGGCAACGAAACCAACCTGGAATGGCTGGATCAGGAACTGGTCAAGCGCAAGTCGCTGGCCAAGGCGCTCGACGCCCAGCGCGAAGACATCATCCGCGCTCAGCAGCGTCTGGTCGATGTCGAGACTGATCATGCGCTGAGCATCGCCGAGATCAAGGACATCAGTCGTCGCGTCAGCGTCGGTGAGGCCAAGGCCCGTCGCGCCAAGAAAGAAATGGTCGAGGCCAACCTGCGTCTCGTCATCTCCATCGCCAAGAAGTACACCAACCGCGGCCTGCAGTTCCTCGACCTCATCCAGGAAGGCAACATCGGTCTGATGAAAGCGGTCGACAAGTTCGAGTACCGTCGCGGCTTCAAGTTCTCGACCTACGCGACCTGGTGGATCCGTCAGGCCATCACCCGCTCCATCGCCGACCAGGCGCGCACCATCCGTATCCCGGTGCACATGATTGAGACCATCAACAAGCTCAATCGTGTGTCGCGTCAGATGCTGCAGGAAATGGGCCGCGAGCCGACGCCGGAAGAACTGGGCGTGCGCCTGGAAATGCCGGAAGACAAGGTGCGCAAGGTGCTCAAGATCGCCAAGGAACCGATCTCGATGGAAACGCCGATCGGCGACGATGAAGACAGCCACCTGGGTGACTTCATCGAGGACACGCTGATGGTGTCCCCGATCGACGCCGCCACGGCCGAAGGCCTGCGCGAAGCCACCCGCGAAGTGCTGGAGAACCTGACCCCGCGCGAAGCCAAGGTGCTGCGCATGCGCTTCGGCATCGACATGAACACGGACCACACGCTGGAGGAAGTCGGCAAGCAGTTCGACGTCACCCGCGAACGTATCCGTCAGATCGAAGCCAAGGCCCTGCGCAAGCTGCGCCACCCGAGCCGCTCGGAACACCTGCGTTCGTTCCTCGACAGCGAGTGAGTCGAATGCGGTGAATGAAAAAGGGCCCTGTCGGGCCCTTTTTGATTGCTGCACTCATTCCCGCAGGAAACGACCGAGCTCACGCGCGAACTTCAGCGGCTCATCCTTGAGCGGTACGTGGCCGGAGCGCTCGAAACGCACCACGCGGGAATCCGCGCGATACCGGGCGATATCGGCCTGACCTTCGGCAGCGTAGAGCGGTGAACGCATGCCGACCATGACGGTGATGGGCGTGCGGCCCTCGCGCAGGCTGGGCCGGTAATCATGCCCTCCCGCGACATAGGCCGAGAGGTAGGCCCGCATGTCAGCGAGACGCCCCATCGGCATGAAGCCCAGCAGCGCCCGCGGCAGCATCAGTGCGCGCCGGATCAGCGGCTGCGCCCCGCCCGCCCCCGCCATCATGGCCAGGACCTCGGACAGCGTGCCGGCAGCTCGGCGCCGGGCATCCTCGGGCAAATCGGCAAAGTGGACGCAGGCCGGATGGGCGTCGATCACTGACAGCACGCTGCGCATCTTGCCAAACAGTTCTTCCTGACGCGGGCCGAAAAGGCCATGCGGCCAGTCTTCGCGGTTACCGACACAGGGCGACTGATCAATGTGGAGATAGCGCCGCACGCCACCGAAACCGCCCTCACGCTGCAGATGCAGCGCCGTCGAGGCCCCCAGCGAAATGCCCGCCAGCAGGAAGTCCCGCAGCCCGAAATGCGCCACGATATCCTGAACGTCCTCCATATGGGACTGGAATACGTCGCCCGGCTTGAGCGCTACCGCGGACGATGCGCCGGCACCCCGGAAGTCCGGGAGATAAAAACGGAAACGGTGCAGAGACGGCAGGATGAACGGGAGCCAGGACACACTGCTCATGCCCAGGCCCGGCAGCATCATGACAGGCTGACCGCGTCCAATGACACGCACGAACAGCGACTGGCCGTCGCGCATTTTCACGAATGGCATGGCAGGGATCTCGCGCCGGGCCCGCCCTGAAGCGGGCCCGGGCTACTTACTTCATCGTCTTGGTGCTGAGCGACACCAGCTTCTGGTAAGCCGACGGCAGCAGACGCACCATCAGGTCAAGCACCTTGGCATCGGTACCGATCAGCACGCGACGCGAGTTACGCTCGACGGCCTTGATGATGACCGCAGCAGCCTGATCGGCCGTCGTGGTGAACAGCTTCTCGAACTTCTCGGTGCTGTTGGTGTTCATGCCGATCTGGGTGATCGACTCGTCCATGCGGGCAGCACGGGCGATGTTGGTCTTGATGCCGCCGGGATGAACGCTGGTGGCGCTGACCTTGATCTTCTGCAGCTCCAGCTCCTGACGCAGGGCTTCGGTGAAGCCGCGGACCGCGAACTTGGAGGCGTTGTAGGCGCTCTGCGACGGCACAGCGAACAAGCCGAAGACGCTGGAGGTGTTGATGACATGACCGTCACCGGAGTCCTTCAGGTAGGGCAGGAAAGCCTTGGTGCCGTGCACCACGCCCCAGAAATTGATGCCCATGATCCATTCCATGTCTTCATAGCTGCCGCCATCGACGGTGCTGCCCAGCGCAACGCCGGCGTTGTTGAAGATCAGGTTGACCTTGCCGTGGTCCTTGGCGACCTGGTCGGCCCAGGCAAATACGGCTTCCTTGTTGGCCACGTCGAGCTTCTGCGAGGTCACTTTGACACCATACGGCTTCAGCAGCTGCAGGGTTTCAGCCAGACCGGCCTCATTGATGTCGCTGATGGCGACGTGGCAGCCACGCTGGGCGAGCAGGATGGCGAGGGAACGGCCCATGCCGGAGCCGGCGCCAGTGATTGCAGCAACCTTGTTCTGGAAATCTTTCATCGTGTTTGGCCTGTATGGTGACATCGAACGCTGGCAAGTTATATCTGACAATGAATGATGTCAAGTGACATCTGACAGGCAGCGGAAACCAGCCGCCCTGCGGCAGACCAGAGAGTCATCCGGCGCTCAGGACGGCATCGGCCCCGCCACCGCGCGCACACCGGCCAGAAAGCGCTGACTGGTCTCTCGGATGGTCATCAGCAAATCGCGCACGTAGGGGCGCTCGCGCTCATCCGCGCGCAGCGCAGCGTAAAGCGTGCACCAGACACCCTCGCCCAGCGGCCGTGTCTTCACCCAACCGCGCCCCACGTACTCGGCCGCGGCCCAGCTCGGCAACGCGCAAACGCCGCGTCCGCTGGCCACCAGCTGCACCATCATCAGCGTCATTTCGGTGTGGCGGATACCGGCCGGCCTAACACCCGCCGGCATCAGAAAGTGCTGGAAAACATCCAGCCGCTCGGGGTCGACCGGATAGGTGATCAGCGTCTCACCCGCCAGGTCCGCTGGCGTGATCAGCGCCCGGTCATTGAGCGGATGATCATTCCCCATCACCAGCACCGACTCATACTGAAACAACGGCTCGAAGCAGAGGCCGGCCTGGTCGCCGGGATTGGAGGTCACCACACAATCGAGCTGGCCCTGCTGCAAATCGCTCTGGGCATCGCCATGAAAGCCACTCTGGAAGTCGAGATCGACCTCCGGCCAGTGCTGACGAAACGTATTGATGGTCGGCATCAGCCACTCAAAGCAGCTGTGGCATTCAATGGCCATGATCAGGCGCCCGGCCTGGCCGCGGCTGAGCTTGCCGATATCGCGCTCGGCCTGGCGCAGGGCAGGCAGCACGACATCTGCCAGCGCCAGCAGGCGCTCACCGACCTGGGTGAAACGCGGCGGCCGGGTCTTACGGATCAGCACCGGGGCCTCCAGACCGGACTCCAGCTCGCGCAATTGATGCGACAGCGCCGACTGGGTCAGGAACAGGCGCTCGGAAGCCGCCGCCAGCGAGCCGGCCTCCTGGATGGCCTTGAGGGTGCGCAGCTGGCGAAGATCAATCATGGCGTTACATCATTAATAATATTCACTCATTCTGCTAAAAAAATGAGTTTGTTTCAACTTACAAGCCAACGCAGACTGCCTGCCTGAAACTTCACTGAGAAAACATCATGCAAGCACACGTCCTGGGCTTCCCGCGCATTGGCGCCGCCCGCGAACTCAAAGTTGTCCTCGAAGCCTACTGGGCTGGCAAGATCGAGCGCACCGAGCTGGAGCAGACTGCGGCGAAGCTGCGCGCACGCCACTGGGCCCAGCAGCGCGATGCCGGCCTCGATTTCGTCACCGTCGGCGACTTCGCCTACTACGATCAGGTGCTCAACACTTCAGCCCTGGTCGGCGCCATCCCGCCGCGTTTTCGTGATCACGATGCGCGCACGCACGCCCAGGGCGAACAGGGGCAGACCGCGGGCGGCAGCGAGGTCGATCTCGATACCTTGTTCCTGATGGCGCGCGGCCGCTCGCGCTGCGGCTGCGACGCCCCCGCCGCCGAGATGACCAAGTGGTTCGACACCAACTACCACTATCTGGTGCCGGAGCTGAGCGCCGACCAGCAGTTCGCGCTGTCCTCGCAACGTCTCTTCGAGGAAGTGCGTGAGGCCCAGGCGCTGGGTCACGCCATCAAGGCCGTGGTCATCGGGCCACTCACCTACCTCTGGCTGAGCAAGGCCTATGGCGGATCTTTCGACCGCCTCGACCTGCTCGACCGCCTGCTGCCTGTCTATGTGCAGATCCTGCAAGGCCTCGCCGACCTCGGCGTGACCTGGGTGCAGATTGATGAGCCCATCCTCTCGCTCGATCTCCCGGCGGCCTGGAAAGCAGCCTTCGAATCGGCCTACAACCGTCTGCAGACGCGCAGCATCAACCTGCTGATCGCGACCTACTTCGGCCCGCTCGACGATAATCTCTGGCTGGCCACGCGCCTGCCGGTGGCCGGCCTGCACATCGACGTCACCCGCAGCGGTGATGAGTGGCGCCGTGTCGTCGACAACCTGTCGGAATACAAAGTGCTGTCGCTGGGCCTGGTTGATGCGCGCAATATCTGGCGGGCCGACCTCGCCACGCTGGGCGCGATTGCCCGCGAAGCGCATGCCCGCCTCGGCAATCGCCTCTGGATCGCCAGCTCGGCGTCGCTGCAGCACGCCCCGGTGGATCTGCGCAACGAAACCGATCTGCCGGCCGAGGTGCTGAGCTGGCTGGCCTTCGCCGTGCAAAAGCTCGCTGAGGTACAGACTCTGCGCCTCGCCCTCACGCAACCGGCCGACCCGGCAGTGCAGACTGCGCTTTCCGCCTCAGCGCAGGCACTGGCCAGCCGTCAGCATACGGCCTGGCGGCGCAATGATGGCGTACGTGCCCGCACCGCCTCGCTGACGGCCGCCGACAGCGTACGTGCGCCATTTGCCGAGCGCGCCCGGCTGCAGCAGGACAGTCTGCGGCTGCCGCTGCTGCCGACCACCACCATCGGGTCCTTCCCCCAGACTTCGGCAATCCGTCAGGCGCGCGCCGCCTTCAAGGCCGGCCGCATCAGCACGTCCGAATATGACCACGCCATGCGCGCCTTCGTCGCTGAGTCCGTTCAGGTCCAGGAGGACCTCGGCCTCGATGTGCTGGTGCACGGCGAGCCTGAGCGCAACGACATGGTCGAGTACTTCGGCGAACAGCTCGACGGCTTCCTGTTCACCCGCAACGGCTGGGTGCAGAGCTACGGCAGCCGCTGCGTGAAGCCGCCCATCATCGCCGGCGACGTCAGCCGCCCGAAAGCCATGACGGTATCCTGGGCCGCGTTCGCGCAGTCGCTGACCACGAAGCCGATGAAGGGCATGCTGACCGGCCCGGTCACCATCCTGTGCTGGTCATTCCCGCGCGATGACCTCGCGCGTGACGTCATCGCGCAGCAGATCGCACTCGCCATCCGCGATGAGGTCACCGACCTCGAAGCCGCCGGCATTCAGGTCATCCAGATCGACGAACCGGCCTTCCGCGAAGGTCTGCCGCTGCGCCAGGCCGCGCAGGGCGACTACTGGCGCTGGGCCGTGGAGTCGTTCCGCCTGTCCGCCAGCGGCGTGCGCAGCAATACCCAGATCCACACCCACATGTGCTACTCGGACTTCAACGACTGCATCCGCCAGATTGCCGCCATGGATGCCGATGTCATCACCATCGAGACTGCGCGCTCGGCCATGGAGCTGCTGCAGGTGTTCAACGAGTTCAGCTATCCGAACGCGATCGGCCCGGGCGTCTACGACATCCATTCGCCGCGCGTGCCGGGTGCCGATGCCATGAAACATCTGCTCGATGAAGCCCTGCGCTGGATCCCGGCCGAACGCCTCTGGGTCAATCCGGACTGCGGCCTCAAGACCCGTGGCTGGCCGGAAGTGAAGGCGGCGCTGGAGCAGATGGTGCTGGCCACCCAGGCACTGCGCGCCGAACTGCAGGTGACGCGCCCCGTTGAGCAGACCGTCAACGCCTGATCACCGCGCGCTGAAATGAACAGGCCCCGCCTCTGACGAGCGCGGGGCCTGTTCGTTTGTGCCACTGCGCGACCGCCGGCCAGACCGGCAGTCATGCGCACTCGCCTGGGCTCAGAGGCGCGCCGCCAGCTGGGCGCCTTCGCGAATGGCACGGCGGGCATCGAGCTCGCCGGCCAGCTTGGCACCACCAATGACGTGATAACGCGGGTCGGTGATCTTGCCTTCCTTGTCACGCGGGATGAGGTCGGTAACCGACTCCTGGCCCGCGCAGAGGATGACGTGATCGACATCGAGGATGCGCGTCTCGTTCTCGCCGACACGGATGTGCAGACCCAGATCGTCGACCTTGAGGTACTCAGCCTCGGCGATCATCTTCACCCCGTACTGGTTGAGCAGCGCCTTGTGCGCCCAGCCTGTGGTCTTGCCCGGACCGGCGCCCATCTTCTTCTGACCCGGCTTTCGCTGCAGCATGGTGATGTCGCGCTGAGCATGACGGCGCTCGGGAACAGTCAGGCCACCCTGCTCGCTCACCGTGAAATCGATACCCCAGTGCTTCGCCCAGGTCTCCACCGACTGGTTGTGCTCTTCCAGCAGATAGGCGCAGGTATCGACACCGATGCCACCGGAACCGATCACGGCCACACGCAGACCGACGGTGACCTCACCGCGCAATACCTGCGGATAGCTCAGCACCTTCGGGTGATCAATGCCCGGGAAGCGCGGAATACGCGGCTTGACGCCAGTGGCAATCACCACCTCGTCGAAGTTAGCCAGTGTGTCGTGACTGACCCGGGCATTGAGCTTGACGGTGACGCCGGTGCGCTCGACTTCGTTGCGGTAGTAGCGGATGGTTTCCAGGAACTCTTCCTTGCCCGGCACATTGGCCGCCATGTTGAACTGGCCACCGATATCGGCTGCCGACTCGAACAGGGTGACATCATGACCACGATCGGCCGCGATGGTGGCCGCCGTCAGGCCAGCCATCCCGCCCCCCACAACCGCCACTTTCTTGGCCTTGCGGGTCTTCAGATAGACCAGCTCGGTTTCGTAGCCGGCACGCGGGTTGACCAGGCAGGTCGCACGCTTGTTGGAGAACGCCAGGTCGAGACAGCCCTGGTTGCAACCGATACAGGTGTTGATCGCTTCCGGTTTGCCGGAGGCGGTCTTGTTGACGAACTCCGGGTCGGCCAGCAGCGGGCGCGCCATCGAAATCAGGTCGGCATCGCCGCTGCTTACGATATCTTCGCAGACTTCCGGCGTGTTGATGCGGTTGGACGCCATCACCGGAACCTTGAGTTCTTTCTTGATGCGCGCGGTAACACCGCGGAAGGCCGCGCGCGGCACCTGCGTGGCGATGGTCGGCACACGCGCCTCATGCCAGCCAATGCCGGTATTGAGGATGGTGATACCGGCCGCCTCCAGCGCCTTGGCGGCCGTGACGACCTCATCCCAGGTATTGCCACCCGGCACCAGATCGATCAGCGACAGGCGGTAGCAGATGATGAAATTCGGGCCGACGGCCTCGCGCACAGCCTTGACGATTTCGACCGGAAAACGCATGCGGCCTTCGATATCGCCACCCCACCGATCCTTGCGCTGGTTGACGCGGGCACAGAGGAACTGGTTGAGCAGATAACCCTCGGAGCCCATCAGCTCGACA
Source organism: uncultured Paraperlucidibaca sp. (assembly GCA_964511255.1). Taxonomy (GTDB): domain Bacteria; phylum Pseudomonadota; class Gammaproteobacteria; order Pseudomonadales; family Moraxellaceae; genus Perlucidibaca. Next base: position 6,539 of record CAZEEQ010000004.1, on the reverse strand, counting down.
CCGTCATACCCGGCGAGCTGCGCCAGACGCGAGGTCCGCGCGTAATCCTTGATGGTTTCGAGGATTTCTTTCTCGCTCATCTCCTTCGGCTTGAAGGGATTGATCGGCGACTTGATCGACGATGCCGACACCGAGAACGGGTGGTAGCCATAGCGACCAGCATGCAGCACCTGCATCAGGATCTTGCTGTCATGACGGTGCACGGCGGCTGTCACGCGGCGGTGGTTGATGATGTCGGCATAGCTGTTGAGCGTCCCGGCCAGGGGCTTCAGCCAGGCACGCTTGTTCATGGCGATACCACCGGTGATCATGAGCGCCGTACCGCCCGCGGCACGCTCTTCGAAATAGGCGGCCAGCTTGCCGTAATCCCAGAAGCGGTCTTCCAGGCCGGTGTGCATGGAGCCCATGACGATGCGATTGCGCAGTGTCGTGAAGCCCAGATCCAGCGGAGCAAGCATATGATTGAAAGCGGTCATGAAAATGGCCTCGTCACGGCAGCAGGAAACAGGGTAGAGTGTTAATTTAACGCCGTTAAGATAGCAGCGATGGGAAACATGTCAAGACCTCACAATACACAAGGGAAAGCCCCCTACCACCATGGTGACCTCCGACGCAGCCTGATCGACAACGCGCTCGAACTGATCCGGAGCAACGGCATCGAAGGCCTCAGCCTGCGCAAGCTGGCCGAGCGCGTGGGTGTCTCGCAGACCGCGCTCTATCATTACTTCAAGGACAAGCAGGATCTACTGCTGGCCATCGGAGAAACCGCCGTCGAGCAGTTTACGCAAACCCTGCTCGACAGCATTGCCGGCGCAGCGCCGGGCCATCAGCTTGAGGCCTTCGTTGTCGCCTACATCCGCTACGCCCGCGAAAACCCCGAGCTTTATGAACTGCTGCTGGGTCGCACCACCTGGAGGAGCGCCCGGCAGCATACTTTTCATCAGACCGCGCGTCACAGCATCCGGCGCTTCGGTGAAGTGCTGCAGGGACTCCAGCAAATCGGCATCCTGCCCGCCGATGTCGACACCCTGCGCCTCGTGCAGGTGAGCTGGGCCACCTTGCATGGCCTCTGCCGCATGTACAACGACGGCCTCGCCTTCACCCCGGAAACCATCGAGGATATTGCCCGTTACGCTGCCGGCATGCTGCAGCAGACGCTGAGGCAAGCGTCCCCGGGCAGCTGACAACCGGGATGAGTTGACCACTACACATCAGCCTGTTGCGCCAGGCCGTTCAGCCGAAATGACGCGCTGATCCTTGCGCCAAGCCGACGGCGTGCAGCCCCGGGCCTGGCGGAAGGCCAGCGTGAAGCTGCGACGCTCGGCATAGCCGAGCTTGAGTGCGATGGTTTCGATGTCCAGCGCCGGATCGCGCAGCATGTCGGTCGCGAGCCGGTCGCGCAGACCGCTCACCAGCTTGGCATAGCTGGTGCCAGCAGCCCTGAGCTGGCGCTGCAGCGTCCTCGGCTGACACTGCAGCGCAGCCGCCAGCCCTGGCAACCCTTCCCCGAACAGCGACAGGCGCGTCAGCAGCAGCCGCTCGGCCTCCAGCACCAGCGGCGGCGTCAGGCCATCCCCGAGAATGTGCACGCGGATGGTCTGCTCGGCACTGGCATTGGCCTGCGGCAGGCTGCCCGGCAGCGGTCGGTCGAAGAGCCGGCTGTCACCCTCGATGCGGTTGTCATCCGCACCAAACGTCACCGGACAGCCGAAGCAGCGCTCATAGACCGTGATCGACCCCATGGGGGCATGCCGGAAGTGGATGCGGTCGGCCAGCACCACCGCCGGGGATATGGCGCGTGCAATGCGCAAGACCACGGCGGTGAGCAGCTCGATCAGCAAGGGGTGATCCACCAGGCGCGCATCCTCGGCCCGGACCGCTGGCTGCAGGTGCATACGGCCCTGCGATTCACTGACCTGGAAATGAAACTGCGGATGCACCATGTCCGGCACCCAGTCCAGCAGGCGCAAGAGCTGACGCAGGCTGCCCGCACTGTTGACGAAGGCGGAGACGGCGGGACGGTCATCGAGGTTGAAGACCTCGGCCAGCGCGAACACGAAGCGGCCGTGATGCGCTCTTGCCTCCAGCTGCTCCAGCAGCGACACCAGCAGCGACAGCGGCAGCAGTGGCGGACGCTCTTCGCCGGTATGGACCCCCAGCTGCAGCGAGGCCATGACCGCCCGCAGATCGCTGCCGCTGCGGGTGGCCGCCAGCGTCAGCAAACTGAGAAAGTGCAACCCCAGATCACGGGCCATGTTGTCACCATATCATCCCTTATTGTCGTGATTTTATCCCTTTGTACCTGAAAACGCGCCTAGGATGCTCATCAAATCACCACCCTGACAGCGAGAAACCCCATGGCCCGTCGTGAATACCAAGAAAAAATCGTCGTGCGCAAAGACCTCGACTTCGGCCTGGAGTCGGATGACATCCCGCGTTACTGGATGGCCGGTGACGCCTTCAAGACCCGCGTCTTCGACGCTGTGCAGGCCACCTTCCCGGATGGTGAGCGCTACTTCATCTCCGCTGTGCGCGCCTTCCGCGACCGCATCACTGATCCGGCGCTGCTGCAGGCGGTGAAGGACTTCACCATGCAGGAAGGTCAGCATGGCCAGGTGCACACCCGCTTCAACGATCGCCTGAAGCGCCAAGGCATCAACGTGGACGCTTTCACCCGTCACACCAAGGAGATCACCGAGAAACGCCTGAAAACGATGTCGGCGGAATACAACGTGGCGATGACCGCGGCGCTGGAGCACTTCACCGCCATGATGGCCGACCTGTTCTTTGCCGAGAAGGCCGTGCTGGAAGGAGCCGACTCGCGCGTGCGCGCCATGTTCGCCTGGCATGCCATCGAGGAGATGGAGCACAAGGCCGTGGCCTACGATGTGATGCAGAAGGTGGCCGGGGTGGGTTACGGCATGCGCGTGACCGCGATGACCCACGCCACCCTCGCCTTCAGCCTGTTCACGGTAATCGCGCCCTGGCACATGCTGAAGATGGATGGCTTCAGCACCCGTGATCGCGTCACGCTCTATGCCAAGGGCCTGCCGTGGCTGGTCGGCCCGCGCAAGGGCGTGCTCGGTCGGTTGCTGCCCATGTTGGCCAGCTACTACCGTCCGGGCTTCCACCCGAACCACCTGCCCACGGTGCACAACTACCAGGCCTGGGTGACGGAGTTCCTGGCCAGTGGGGACCCGATGGCGGCCGCCGATGCCATGCATCAGGCCGCTGCCTGACCCAGCGCTGTCCGGTTTCCGGCAGGGTTTGAACACGTCTATCGTTCACACTCTGCCAGGAGCCGACCATGGGCCGCATCAAGCGACTCCAACGCACCCGAGCGGTCGCGCCACCGCCCGCTCACCAGCACATCTGTCCGCTATGTGATCGGCCGATTCCTGCCGAGCAGCTGGATGCCCATCATTTCGTGCCTCGCTCGCAAGGCGGCAAGGAAACGCGCTACCTGCACCGGATTTGTCATCGCCAGGTTCATGCCTTGTTCACGGAATTTGAATTGGCCAGGCACTACGCCACACCCGAAGCGCTGCGCGCTCATCCCGACATGGCCCGTTTTCTGGTCTGGGTCAGCAAGCGCCCGCCAGGGTTTCAGGAGCGGGTGCGCGGCAGCGAACGCAAGCGGGATGCCCGACGGGGCGCCCAGCGACAAACCCAGCCAACCTCAAAGACATCTGACACAAACTGAAGCCGAGTTGCTAGAATCCGCGCCGTTGCGTTGTCGTTGAGCGCAAACATCGGGCCTGTAGCTCAGTCGGTTAGAGCAGAGGACTCATAATCCCCTAAAGTGGCATTTTCAACGCTTTTGATTTCGCTCACATTTCACGCTATATTCGTCATAAGTAATTGATATTTAATTGCTTATTTCTACGACGAAGCGCTCCTGACTACGACAGCCTACGCCCCAATCTGTAGCCTAGAAGTAGCCCGGTGTAGCCTGGATGTAGCCTAGGAGCACCCGAAAATGCCCAAGCTCACGCAGTCGTTCGTCAAGGCCGCCACCCTGTCCGAGGGTGAGACACAACGCTTCTTCATGGATGACGAATTGACCGGATTCGGTCTGCGCGTCTCTCCCACCAAGAAGTCCTTCTACCTGCAGATGCGTCTCGGCAACCGGGTCGTCAAACGACGGCTGGGTGAGAGCGGATTGATGTCGGTGGATCAGGCACGCAAGGCAGCGCTCGTTCTGAAAGCACAGCTGCTGCAAGGCCAAGATCCGTATGCCGAGCGTCAGCGTGTAGCACGATCCACCACTCTTGGCGACCTGTTCGATGAGTACGCTCGGGAGGTGTCACACAAGCCGGTCACCCGAGTGAGCATCGCGCGCTGCAAAAAGAAATTCGATGCGCTCACCGGCACGGCCTACAAGACCATGCCCAACAGCCGCAGCGCCGAGAAAATCGAACTGGTGCCCATCAAGCTCGCCAGCTGGCTGCAGCGCCCGTATCAGGACATAAGTCAGGATGAGGTACTGGCGCGCTTCGACGCGCTCTCGCGCATGGTGCCGGCACGCAAGCTGAGCGCCACGCCGCAGCCCATCGTGCGCACCACCAATCAGGCGTTCAAGTATCTGCAAGCGGCCTACAACTACGCCATCAACAAGCAAGGGCTGGGTCGCTCGGGCTTCGAGAATCCGGTGGACATCCTCAAGATGACCCGTCGCTGGAGTCGCATCAATCGGCGTGACACTTTTCTCGACATCGGCCAGCCCTACTTCGCCGACTGGTGGCGGGCCTGCGCGACCTACCAGCCCCAGGTCGTTGGGGATTACCTGCTCTTCACCCTGCTCACGGCGGGCCGCTCCATCGAGTGCGCGACCCTGCGCTGGGATGATGTGGACCTGCGCAAAGGCGTGGTGGTGTTTCGCAACACCAAAAACCATCAGGACTACAGCTTTCCCATCGCACCCGAGGCACGGCGCATTCTGGAGCGCCGCCTGCAAGGGCGCATCAATGACTTCGTGTTCGGCTACGACGGCTCGACCACCGGGCGTGTGGTCTGCCCGCCGCAGCAGGCCATCAAGTCCGTGCGTGTAGCCTGTGGTGAGCATTGGTCCATGCACGATCTGCGTCGCACCTTCACCACGGCCATGACGTCGCTCAATGTGCATGCCTTCACCATCGCGCATCTGATGAAGCACTCGCCGACCATCACCATGACGCTGTCTTATGCGCCGCCGACTCGTGAGCAGTTGCTGGATGCACTGGTGCGCTTTGAAAGCTATGTGCTCGACAGAGTCAGGCCGATATCGGACAAACCGGGCGATATCGGTGGCACCGCAGCGATAGAAAGTGGGCGATACGCTGCGCCCGCCATGGAACTTCTATCAACCACTGAGCATGCCCAGCTTCGCAACCGACGCGATAGCCTTCATTAGAATCATGGCCATGCCAATCTAATGAATAACTTCTATTTGCTTACGAACCGGCCTCTCCACACAGGAATCGAATAAATAATTTCGTTTTTAGCTCAATCAGCCTGATTTCCACACATATCTAATAAATTTCTTCTTTTTGTTGAAAAAATAGCCGCCAATCAACAGAATCTAAGAAATTACTTCGCCAGAGATCACCATGCTCATCAAAGCGCATTCGACCGAACTCATCGGACGCATCGCCCGCGCCGAGCGCAAGCGGCAAGGCCTGAGGCAGGATGACTTCGCCGCCATGATCGGCAGCAGCCATGTCTTTCTGCGCGCCGTGGAGCAAGGCAAGCCGGGGGTGCAGTTGGGCAAAGTGCTTCAAGCGCTGGAAGAGCTGGGCATCACGGTCTACCTCGATGTGGCCGAGGAAAGCGCCCAGATCATCGCAGGACAGAAAGCATGAGTGGGCCGGAAGTGCCGGAAATTCTGTAAAGAGTAACCGAGGTATTCGGCAGTCTTGAGCGTGCTCAATACTGGTTGGAGGCTCGCCTGCCAGTGTGATTCGGCCCGTCGCAGCATCAATCAACAGAGGCGGAGCTTGCCCACTCCAGCGTCTCCTGCAAGTCCTGATGCAGCGCATCAAAGGTGCAGCGTGCACGCAGACAAGCCAGCTCAACCAATGGCCGCTGCTCCATAGCGGCGCTGCTCAACAGCGCCTCCAGCTTCAAGCAACAGACATGTGCAGCATCGCGCCTGGCACGAAGGTCATTGACCGTCAGCTGCTCATTGAACTGGCGCAATATTTCCGAAACTTCATGCTCGACATTCATGTCGCAGATCTCCAGCCCATAACAATGACAGCCATGCCCACCAGTGCAATGCCCGCACCCACCCAGTCGCTGGCATGCAGCATCACACCATCCACCCAGCGCAGCCAAAGCAGCGCCACAACGACATAAACCCCGCCGTAGGCTGCATACACACGACCGCTGGCCTCTGGGTGCAAGGTCAACAGCCAGGCGAACAGCATCAGGCTGGCTGCGGCCGGCAGTAGCAGCCAAGGCGAGCCCTGCTTTTTCAGCCAGAGATAGGGCAGAAAGCAGCCAATGATCTCGGCCAGGGCCGTCACCACGAACAGCCCCAGCGTTTTCAGCAGAATCAG
>CAZEEQ010000003.1:0-152722 GCA_964511255.1 uncultured Paraperlucidibaca sp. | reverse complement strand
TAGGGTGTTAGAAATTTGGGTGGCGGTCGCGTGAATAGGGGAGCCAATAGGCCCACAAAGAGCTAGCACTAGCTCTGGTGTTAGGCTGCCACTAGCTTCAGCAGTCGCATCAACTGTAGGGGTTGGGGCCGGAGTTGGGGTTGTTTTTTTTGCTCTGGCAGGTGCTGGCATGCGCCCTCGCTTTATTAGGTCTTCCTTGGTCTTAAGTATGCCTACTCCTCATATGTAATTGAAAGAGAGCATACAGGGGACTCAGACTCAGATCTTGAGCTCGTGGGCCTGCACGGTGTAGCCCCGCTTCTTGTACTCGCGCCAGTGGCTGCGCGCCTGCTCGCGTTCGCTGTCGGTTCCGGCCACGATCTCGATGACACGCTGGAAGCGGTCGAAACCGGCTGGAATCTCGGCGCCGAGATTGATCAGGATGTCGCGGCTGTCACCCGGCAGCGCCTCCCAGCCGATGCGCACCGGGGGCGGCGGAGTCGGACCCTCGCCGACCAGATGGTGCGGGATGAAGGCTTCGGCGCGGAAGGCCCAGAGCTGCTCGTCCAGCGCTTCGGCTTCGCTGCGGCTGGCGGCCTGCAGCAGGACCTTGCGGTTCTGTTGCCAGGCTTTGTCGACCAGGCGGCAGGCCGTGGTCAGGCGCGCCGACAGCGGGGCGTCGGCGGCCAGCACATAGAACGTGATGTCCACCGGTCAGGCTGCCGCACGGGCGCGCAGGAACTCCAGCAGCAGCGGCACCGGGCGACCGGTGGCGCCTTTCTGGGCGCCGCTCAGCCAGGCGGTGCCGGCGATGTCGAGATGCGCCCACGGGTAGGCCTTGGTGAAGCGTGCCAGATAACAGGCCGCGGTGATGGAGCCGGCGGTCGGGCCGCCAATGTTGGCCATGTCGGCGAATGGCGAATCCAGCAGTTCCTGATAGTCATCCCAGACCGGCAGACGCCAGACACGGTCATCGACGCGCTGGCCGGCGGCGAGCAGCTCGTCAGCCAGTTCGTCTTTCGGGGAGAAGAGGCCGGAGGCGACCTTGCCGAGTGCGACCACGCAGGCACCGGTGAGGGTGGCGATATCGACCACCACCGCCGGCTTGAAGCGCTCGACATAGGTCAGCGCATCGCAGAGCACGAGGCGGCCCTCGGCGTCGGTGTTGAGGATTTCGACGGTCTGTCCGGACATCGTTTTGACGATGTCGCCCGGGCGAGTGGCGGTGCCCGACGGCATGTTTTCGGCACAGGCGATGACGCCGATGACGTTGATTTTCAGTTTGGCGAGCTTGATCGCGGCCATGACGCCGAGCACGGAGGCGGCGCCGCACATGTCGAACTTCATTTCATCCATGCCGGCGCCCGGCTTCAGGCTGATGCCGCCGGTGTCGAAGGTAATGCCCTTGCCGACCAGCACCACGGGGGCATCCTTGGCCTTGCCGCCCTGGTAGTTCAGGGTCACCAGCTGGGCTTCGTGCGGCGAGCCGGCAGAGACCGACAGCAGGCAATGCATGCCGAGCTTGTGCAGGGCCTCTTCACCCAGGACGTCGACCTTGACCGTGCCATCTTCACCAATGGCACGCGCCATTTCGGCGAGATAACCCGGGTAGGCGACGTTGCCCGGCTGGTTGCCAAGGTCACGGGCGAAGCTCTGGCCGGTGCCGATGCACTGGCCCCAGACCAGAGCGTCTTTGGCGGCCTTGAGGCCGGCCTTGTCGGCGACTGCCAGCGTCAGCTTGCCCAGCAGGTCGCCGGCAGCCGGCTTCTTGGACTTGTATTCATCAAAGCGATAGCTGGCTTCGAGCACGAAGCGGGCCTGGTCGCTGATGCGTTCATTGACATCACGACCGGCGACCGGCAGTTCGGCCAGCGTCGACAACGCCTTGGCGAGCTTGCCCGGAACCGCCTTCACGGCAGCCATCACCAGTTTATGCCAGGTCTGCAGCGGAATCTCGGCGGCCTCACCGGCGCCAACCACCAGCACAAGACCGGCCTTCACGCCCGGCAGCGCGTACAATGCCAGTGTCTGCCCCGGCTTGCCGTCGAAGCCGGCACTGGCGAGCGCGCGGGTGAGGGCGCCGTCACTGGCCGCATCAAGGGCAGCGGCGCTCGGGCTCAGGGTCTTGCCCTGGGCGGCGACGATGAGTGCGGGGGTCTTGTCTTCAGCCAGCGCGGACGGCGCAACGACAGCAACAGCCAGTTCCATGGGAAAACCTCGGGTCGGCGGCTCGTCGGCGCTCGGCAGGACTGCCTGGCAAGACAAAGCCGGATGGTTGTTTATAATCTGCACCTAGTTTACTGGTCATCCGCGCTTTTGCCATCGCAACGATAGACGGTTGCTGTTCAAATGGCCCGGCCGCGGAAAATGCGACCCACAGACAATAAGGATGCCTGCGTGATCATCCGCCGTTATCTCAGCTCACAGGTGCTGTCGACCACCCTGGCCGTTGCCGGGTTGCTCACCATCATCCTCATGAGCGGACGCGTCATCCAGTTTTTCGAGAAGGCCGCGAGTGGCAAGATCGCGGTCGATCTGCTGTCTGCCGTGCTCTGGTACCGCCTGCCCGGCTTTCTTGAGCTGATCCTGCCACTGGGCCTGTTCATGGGCTTGCTGCTGGCGCTTGGCCGCCTGTACCTCGACAACGAGATGGCCATTCTCTCGGCCGCCGGCATCGGACCATCGCATCTGGTGCGCTGGCTGGTGCCGTCGGTGCTGCTGATCACCGTGCTCACCGGCCTGATGTCGACCTGGTGGACACCCTATGGTTATGCCGAAGCTGACCGGCTGTATGCCGAGCAGGCCGAGCGCAGCACCTTCGAGCTGATCCAGCCCGGTCGTTTTCAGCGCGTCGGCGAGCGCATGCTCTATGCCGACCTCAGTGACGACAAGTCGGTGCTGCGTGACATCCTGATTCTCGAGACCAGACCGGGGGCCGAGGGCTCAGGTGATCGCCAGGTCATCCTGCAGGCTGCCGAAGGGCGTCGCGTCAATGATCCGGTGCTGGGCCGCGATGCCGTCGAGCTGCGCAATGGTCAACGCTGGGAGGTGCGTCCGGGCGATGCCGCCTACCAGCGCATCCGTTTCGAGAGCTACCGCATGCGGCTGAAGCAGACCGATCTGTCGGATCGTGAGGTGGGAACCTACCGCGCCATCGGCACCGCGGATATCCGTGCCAAGGCGGAGAGCGACAACAAGGCGGCGGCCGAATGGGGCTGGCGCTGGTCGCTGATCTGCCTGGTGCCGGTGGTGTCGCTGCTGGCGTTGCCGCTGGCCAAGGTCAATCCGCGTCAGGGCCGCTACCTCAAGCTGCTGCCGGCCATCGTGCTCTATCTCAGCTATGTCGTGCTGATCGTGGCCGTCAAGAATGCCGTCGAGAAGGGTGATCTGCTGGCGTATGCCTTCTGGGGTGTGCATGCGCTCTATCTGGTGCTGGGCCTGGTCTTGCTGCATGGCAAGCCGCGCCGGAGGGCTGTGGCATGACCCGTCTTTCCCGTCACGTCAGCCTGACTGTCCTCAATGCCATGCTGCTGGTGCAGGTGTTGCTGCTGGGGCTCGATCTGGTGTTCTCGTTCATCGGCGAGCTTGATAATGTGCGCGGCAACTATGGTGCCTGGCAGGCCTTTCAGCATGTGTTGTTCATGCTGCCGCGCCATGTCTACGACATCCTGCCAATGTCGGCGCTGATTGGCGCCCTGGTCGGACTGGGCAGCCTGGCCTCCAGCTCGGAAATCACCGTCATGCGGGCAGCTGGCGTCAGCACGATGCGCATTGTCTGGTGGGTCATGCGCGGGGCGCTGGTGATCATCGTGATCGGTCTTGTGCTCGGCGAGAGGGTGGTGCCGGTCACCGACCAGCATGCCGAGGCGCTGAAAGCGCGGGCGCTGGGGCAGGATTACCAGCCCGGTCGCATCAATGGCTATTGGCAGCGGGAAAAAGATGAGCTGATCAATATCCAGCTGGTGACACCCGAAGGGCAATTGCTCGGTGTCAGCCGCTATCGCTACGATGCCGTGGGCCAGCTCCGTTCGGCCACCTACGCGACCCTGGGCGAGTACCACAAGCCCTATTGGCGACTGACGGAAATCCGCAAGACCGACTACGCTCCGGATGGCAGCAGCCAGACCCGGACGCTGGCCAGTGAGCGCTGGGATATCGGTCTCACGCCGGCTTTCCTGACGGTGGCGTCGGCGACACCCGACCAGCTTGGCCTCAGGGACCTCCGTCAGTATGCCGGCTATCTGCGCAAGCAGGCCCTCGACGCCGGTGCCTACGAGCTGCAGTTCTGGAAAAAAGTGCTGAGCCCGGTCGCGGTGTTTTCCATGGTCCTCATCGCCTGCTCCTTCATTTTCGGGCCGCTGCGTTCGGTGACACTGGGTTTTCGCATCATCACCGGTGTACTCGTTGGCCTGATATTTCGTTATGGTCAGGATGCTGTCGGTTTCGCCAGCCTGCTGTTCCACTGGTCGCCGCTGGCAGCGGTGGCCGTGCCGATTGCCTTCTGCTTGCTGGCAGGCGGTTTTGCCCTCTACAGAGTGCGTTGAAAATGACCCATTGGCAGCGCTGGTCGGCAACCGATATCGGCAGCCGGCGAGCCCAGAACGAAGATGCCCTGGTCCTGCGTGACGAAGATGGCTTGTGGGCAGTGATCGATGGCCTCGGCGGTCTGGATGCCGGCAACGTCGCCAGTGCTGCGCTGACGCATGCGATCGAGCATCTGCAACTGGCGCCGGCGCTGGCCGATGCGGCAGACCAGATCGAGGATGTCCTGCTGGCGGTGCATGAGCAGCTTCATGCCTTCGCGATTCAGATGCAGCCGCCGCGCATGCTGGGCTGCACTGTCGCCATCCTGCGGCTGACGCAGACCTGGGGATTGCTGGCGTGGGTCGGCGATGTCCGTGTCTACCGCTGGCGTGATGGCCGGCTCAGCCTGCTGACGGAAGATCATGTCGGTGGCATGCAGAATGAGCTGACCCGGCTGATCGGTGCGGAAGATCTCTTGCCGGACATGGCGGTGTTGCGCGTGCGGGCCGGTGACCGCTATCTGCTGTGCAGTGACGGCCTGCATACCGAGGTCAGCGAGGCTCGTCTGGCCTACTGGCTGGCGCATGACCCGGCCATCGCCCAGCGTGAGCTGGTGGCCGAGGCGCTGGCCGCCGGCGGGCGCGATAACCTCAGCTTCATCCTGCTGGAAATCGGCGCCGACGCGGAGACGGATATGGCCCCTGAACGCACCAGCGCCGGAGGTGATCATGGCATCCACGGATGATCTGCAACTGGTCAATCACGCCCTGCGCGAGCTGGTCCGCCTGCAGCTGACCGGCGAGCTGGAGGCCGAAGTGGCCTGGCGCGAACGTCGGCAAATGCTGGCGTCGGTCGAGTCCGCCTGGGATGTGCTGGTGGAGGATGCGGACGGATCGGAGGCCATGCCGGAAGCGGCGCCGCCGGCTGACCCCGCGCCTGTGCGGCAACGCTTCGGCATGGCGACGATCAGGTCATGGCGCTTGTCGCTGTGGGCCTTGCTGCTGGTGTTCGCGCTGGCGACCTTTGTCTACGTCGGCTCGCTCTGAGGCCGACGGCACACCGTCACATCAGTCCTGGCGGTCGCCGAAAAGACCGAGAAAGCGGTAGGGCTTGCGCTGCTTCGGCTGCGCCGGTCTGCGCAGGACATCGGTATGCGACAGCACGTCATGCAGGCAGCGGCCGCTCACCGCCGAGGGGATCGGCAGCCAGCGCCAGGCGTAGTTGAAGAAAAAACCGACGGTAATGCTGATGGCGAAAGCGGCGACATCGCCCCGCAGCAGCCATGAGGTCAGGCCGCAGAAGGCCGGCACGGCACTGGCGGAGACGCTGCGCAACAGGCTGTCACCCCAGGTCATCAGATTGCCATCCAGACGCCGCACCTCAAGGCGCCAGGTCTGCATGCCCAGGGTTTGTCCGCTGCGCGTCCAGCAGTAGCCGTAGAAGGCGAAGATCACCAGCAGTGTGGCCGGGAAGAGCAGACCATAGCGGACGCCCGGCGACAGCACCGTCAATGTGTTGCTGTCCGATGCCGCGCTGGGCGTGATGAGTGCGATCAGCAGCGTATTGAGTACCGCCGTGAGCGCGATCAGCAGGAGGCCGTCATAAATCAGCGTGATCAGGCGCAGGCCGACGCCGGCGCGGGGAAGGACATCAGGACGTACCGGAGCGGCCGGCGGCACCGCTTTTCTGGCGGTTGCAGCGCGGCGGTTGCGAAAGCTCTGGTTCTGACGGCTCATGGCAGTTGTCCGTTCGGCGCGAAGGCCGCCCGAACAGAACGGCATGGTGCCGGAATATGGTGCCGGGAAAGGGAATCGAACCCTTACGATGTCTCCACCGGCGGATTTTGAGTCCGCTGCGTCTACCAGTTCCGCCATCCCGGCAGGGAGGGTCGGCGGATTATAGCCGGGGTCTGAGGGGCGTCAAGGCAAACCGGCGGTCGGGGGCCCGGGACAGTGGTGTTCGCTGCTATAATGTGCGCCCTGATTTCCCTCGCCGGACCTGGCATGCATCGCAGCGATTTTACTTTTGAGCTTCCCGACGAGCTGATTGCCCGCTATCCGCTGGCTGAACGCAGCGCTTCACGCCTGCTGTGTCTCGATGGCGCGAACCCCGGTGGCTGTCGTCATGGTCACTTCCGTGACCTGCTGGCGCTGCTGCAGCCGGGTGATCTGCTGGTTTTCAATCAGTCACGGGTGATGCCGGCGCGTCTGTTCGCGCACAAGGCCACCGGTGGCCAGGCCGAGGTGCTGATCGAGCGTCTGCCGGGTCAGGATGGCGAGGCCTGGCTGGCGCTGGCGCACATCCGCGCCAGCAAGTCGCCTAAGCCGGGCAGTGCGCTGTTGCTGTCGGATGGCACGCGTGTGCTCATGCGTGAACGTGTCGGCGACCTCTTTCTGCTGGCTGCCGAAGAGTCCTGGCTGGCCATCATGGCGCGATTGGGCGAGATGCCGCTGCCCCCGTATTTCGGCCGTGCGCCGGAGGCCTCCGACAGTGAGCGTTACCAGACCGTTTATGCCCGTGAGGCCGGCTCGGTGGCCGCGCCCACGGCGGGCCTGCACTTCGACGAGGCGTTGCTGGCCGATTTGCGGGCGAAAGGGGTTGAGACCGCTTTCGTGACACTGCATGTGGGGGCCGGCACTTTCCAGCCGGTGCGTGCCGACCAGGTCCGTGACCATGTCATGCATGCCGAGTGGCTGACGGTGGATGCCGATGTGGTTGCTGCCGTGCAGTCAGCGAAAGCGCGCGGCGGGCGGGTCGTCGCGGTCGGCACCACCAGCGTGCGGGCACTCGAGTCGGCGGCCTGGGCGGGGCTGGGCGTTGATCCGGCACAATGGTCGCTGCAGGCGCCTGGTGCGGGTGCCCGCGCGGGCGCCGATCCGGTGGCGTCACTCAAACCCTTTGCCGGTGATACCCGCATTTTCATCACCCCGGGCTATCGCTGGCAGCTGATTGATGCCCTGGTGACCAATTTTCATTTGCCGGAGTCGACCCTGCTCATGCTGGTGTCGGCGCTGGCAGGGCGCGAGCGTGTGCTGGCGGCGTATGCCGAGGCCGTGGCCGAGCGTTACCGTTTTTTCAGTTATGGCGATGCCATGTTCATCACGCGGCCGGTGTCGGCGGCGGCGGGCCAGGAGTCCTGATGCAATTCACCCTCAAAACCACCGATGGCAAGGCCCGTCGCGGCGAGCTCCGGTTTGACCGTGGCACGGTGCAGACACCCGCCTTCATGCCGGTCGGCACCTATGGCACGGTCAAGGGCATGCTGCCGCGCGACATCAAGGACACCGGCGCCGAGATTATCCTGGGCAATACCTTCCACCTCTGGCTGCGCCCGGGGACCGAGATCATCCGGCAGCACGGCGACCTGCACGATTTCACCCAGTGGCATGGCCCTATCCTCACCGATTCCGGCGGCTTTCAGGTGTTCAGCCTGGGCGCGCTGCGCAAGATCACCGAGGAGGGGGTCAAGTTCCAGTCGCCGGTGGATGGCAGCAAGGTCTTCCTGAGCCCGGAAGAAAGCATGCGTATCCAGCGTGAGCTGGGTTCCGACATCGTCATGATTTTCGATGAGTGCACGCCGTATCCGGCCAGTCATGAGCAGGCCGAGAAGTCGCTACAGCTGTCGCTGCGCTGGGCAGAGCGCTCGAAGTCGGCGCATGGCGACAACCCCCATGCGCTTTTCGGCATCGTCCAGGGCGGCATGTACGAGGACCTGCGCCTGCAGTCACTGGCCGGTCTTGAAGCGATCGGTTTCGATGGCTATGCCATCGGCGGGCTGTCGGTGGGCGAACCCAAGGAAGACATGATCCGCATCCTCGACTTCCTGCCGGGGCACCTGCCGGCTGACAAGCCACGCTACGTCATGGGAGTCGGTAAGCCGGAGGATCTGGTCGAGGGCGTACGGCGTGGCATCGACATGTTTGACTGTGTCCTGCCGACCCGCAATGCCCGCAATGGCCACTATTTCGTGACCGATGGCGTGGTGCGCATCCGCAATAGCCAGTACAAGACCGACACCGGTCCGCTGGATCCCCATTGCGACTGTTATGCCTGTACCGGCGGCTTCACCCGCGCCTATCTTTATCACCTCGACAAGTGCGGCGAGATGCTCGGTGCCCAGCTCGGCACGATCCATAATCTGCGCTACTACCAGCGCCTCATGGCCGGTTTGCGCGAGGCTATCGAACAAGGTAGATTGCAGGCCTTCGTGGATGACTTCTATGCCCGTCGCGGCTTGCCCACACCTCCTCTGAATTGAAAAAAACCTGGAGTATTTCAATGAGCTTCTTCATCTCTGATGCCTATGCCAACGCTGCCCCGGCGGCCGGCCCTTCTGCCACCGGGCAGATCGTCATGCTGCTGGGCTTTGTGGTGATCTTCTATTTCCTGCTCTGGCGTCCGCAGGCCAAGCGCCAGAAGGAAGTGAAAAATCTGATCGACAGCCTGCAGAAGGGCGACGAAGTGGTTTTCGCCGGCGGCCTGCTCGGTCGCATCACCAAGCTGGAAGGTGACTTCGCCGTCGTCGAGCTGAGCGACAACGTTGAAGTGAAGATCCAGAAGGCGGCCGTCATCGCCAGCCTGCCCAAGGGCACGCTCAAGAGCCTTTGATCGATTCCGCCCCCGGCTCGTCCGGGGGTTTCCTTGTCTGCTGAATGCTGTCAACAGGTGTCCGCATGCGTTTCCCCGCCTGGAAATATGCGCTGATCGTCATTGTGATGATCGTCAGCGTGCTTTATGCCCTGCCCAATCTTTATCCCGATGAGCCGGCGCTGCAGGTGTCCGGCGCCCAGGCCGGCACGCCGATCAACGACGAGTTGCTCAAGCGCGCCGCCTTTGCGCTGGATGAGGCGGGTCTTCCGCATCATGGCGACGAAATCCAGGAGAAGGGCGTGCTGGTCCGGCTCAACAGCCCGGATGCCCAGGTGCAGGCCCAGGCCGTGCTGCGCCGCGCGCTGGGTGAGGATTACGTGGTGGCGCTCAACCTGGCGCCGACCACGCCGGAGTGGCTGAGTGCCATCGGCGCCAAGCCCATGAAGCTGGGTCTCGACCTGCGCGGTGGTGTCCATTTCAAGCTGGAAGTGGACGTCGACAAGGCGCTGGAGCAGCGCCAGGAATCTTACGTCGCGGACATCAAGAAGCAGCTGCGTGATGCCAATCTGGCCTATCGCGCGGTCTCTGAGCTGCCGGGCGGACTGCTTGAGGTGCGCTTTGCCGGTGCGGCTGATCGCAGTGCGGCCGAAGTGCTGCTGCGCCGCCAGTTTTCCGAGTTCCTGCTGACCGAAGCGACCACGGATGATGGTGTGGTCCTCAAGCTCGACTTCAAGCCGGAAAAGCGCCGTGAAATCAGCGATTATGCGGTGGGTCAGAACCTGACCACGCTGCGTAACCGTGTCAATGAACTGGGGGTGGCTGAGGCCGTCATCCAGCGTCAGGGCTCCAGCCGCATCGTGGTTGAGCTGCCCGGTCTGCAGGATACCGCCGAAGCCAAGCGCATCCTCGGCCGCACCGCCAGCCTGGAGTTCCGCTTCACCAGTCAGGAACAGGATAACGGCTTCATGACACCGCCGGGCACCGAGCGCTTCAGCTTCAGCCGTGGCGGCAATGTCCTGCTGGAAAAACGCAAGATCGTCACCGGCGAGCGCGTCACCAACGCGCAGTCGAGTTTTGACGAGTTCTCGCGGCCGCAGGTCAACATCAACCTGGATACGCGTGGCGGCCGCCTGATGGCCGATGCGACCCGTGATTCCGTCGGTCGCCAGATGGCTGTGCTGTTTGTCGAAAGCAAGCAGCGCAGCCGCTACGAGACGGGCCCGGATGGCAAGGTTGTGGAGACGCGTGAGAGCTACGTCGAGAAGCGTGTGATCAACGTCGCCACCGTGCAGTCCATGCTCGGCTCGCAGTTCCGCATCACCGGCCTGGATTCGCCGGCTGAGGCTCAGGAACTGGCGCTGCTGCTGCGTGCCGGTGCGCTGGCTGCGCCCATGTACTTCGTCGAAGAACGGACGATCGGTCCCAGCCTCGGTCAGGACAATATCGAAAAGGGCATGCTGTCGACACAGATCGGCTTTGCCCTGGTGGCACTGTTCATGCTGGCGGTCTATCGTGGTTTCGGCCTGATCGCCAACTGCGCCCTGTTCTTGAACGTGGCCATTCTGATCGCGGTCATGGGCGCGTTTGGGGCCGCGCTGTCACTGCCCGGCATCGCCGGCATCGTGCTGACGGTGGGCATGGCGGTCGATGCCAACGTGCTGATCTGCGAGCGCATCCGGGAAGAGCAGCGGCGCGGCATGTCGCCCATGGCCTCGATCGTCGCGGGTTATGACCGCGCCTACGGCACCATTCTTGACGCCAACATCACCACCCTGATCGTCGCCGTCATTCTGTTTGCCATCGGCACAGGTCCGATCAAGGGCTTTGCGGTCACGCTGGCTATCGGCATTCTGACGTCGATGTTCACTGCCATTACGGTAACGCGTGCCATTGTGCAGCTGGTTTACGGCGGCCGTCGTGTCGCCCGCCTGAGTATTTGAGGAACTGTCATGGCCGAGCTTCGTGTCATCCGTTTCATGCGTTTCCGCCGCAGTATGGCGATTTTTTCAGCCGCGGTGGTCCTGGTCGGCCTGGTGTCTCTGGTGACCAAGGGTCTCAACCTGGGGCTCGATTTTACCGGCGGCACGTCGGTCGAGCTGCGCTTTGCGCAGGCTGCTCATCAGACGCAGGTCAGTAATGCACTGGAGTCTGCCGGCATCCGCGATGCCGTCGTTCAGTATCTTGGCGATGCCAATTCGATCCAGGTGCGTCTGCCGCAGCAGCCGGGCGAGGCGGCCCAGGTGGCTCAGCGTATCGCCGATATTGCGTCGACGCCGACCAACACCGCGCGCGTCATGCAGGTCGACAGCGTCGGCTCGCAGGTCGGCGGGGAGATGTATGCCCAGTCCTTGCTCGCCGTAGGGGTTTCGCTGGCCATGATGATGCTTTACGTGGCCATCCGTTATCGCTTCAAGTTTGCTGTCGGCGCGGTCATTTCGCTCCTGCATGACGTGTTGTTCACGGTGGGCATGTTTGCGCTTTTCGGCTGGCCGTTCGACTTGACCGTGCTGGCCGCTGTGCTCGCCCTGATCGGTTATTCGCTGAATGACACGGTGGTGGTGTTCGATCGCATCCGCGAGAACTTCCGCAAGCTGCGCCGAGCTGATCCGGTCGAGATCGTCGATATTTCGCTGACTGAGACGCTGCGGCGCACCATCAACACGGTGTTGACGGTGGTGCTGGTGGTGCTCTCGCTGCTCTTTGTCGGTGGGTCGGCGCTGCACTGGTTCTCGGTTGCGCTGCTGATTGGTCTCTTTGCCGGGACCTACTCGTCGATTTACATCGCCACCAGCTACGCCCTGAGCATGGGCTTGTCCAAGGAAGACTTCATCATCGAGGTCAAGAAGGCGGAAGACGACCTGCCCTGATCTGCCGGAGAGGCGTGCCGATCGTCAATCTGACGGACGCGCCACCCTCGCTTTCCGATCCGTACCTGTCGCCGCGGTGATGGGGCGGATCGGGAAATGTCTTGTCATCTTTCTTTGTCATGGTCTGAGGTTATAGTCGGAGATTCCTCCGGCGGCGGTAGTCCGAGCCGGAAGCTTCCTGTTCGCCAGCCGAGGCCGCTGCCATGATTCGAGTTCACCACCTTAACAACTCCCGTTCACAACGGGTGCTCTGGCTGCTTGAAGAGCTGGAACTGCCCTACGAGGTTGTGCGTTATCAGCGCGATGCCAAAACCATGCTGGCGCCGCCTGAATTGCGCGCCATTCATCCGCTCGGCAAGTCTCCTGTCATCACCGACGGCGATGTGACCGTCGCCGAGTCGGGTGCCATCATCGAGTATCTGATCGAAACCTACGGCAACGGTCGTCTGATCCCGCCTGTCGGCACGCCCGAGCGGCTGCGTTACCGCTACTGGATGCACTATGCCGAAGGCTCGGCCATGCCGCCGTTGGTGCTCAAGCTGATTTTCAGCCATCTGCCCAAGGCACCCGGCATGCCGGCACTGATCCGCCCGCTGGCGCGCAAAATTGCCGATGGGGTGCAGAAGAGCTACATCAATCCCCAAATCAAGCTGCATCTCGACTTTCTCGAGGCCGACCTGAAGGGGCTCGCCTGGGCGACGGGGGATGAATTCACGGCGGCCGATATCCAGCTCAGCTTCCCGCTGGAAGCCGCCGGTGCACGAGGCGGGCTCGACCAGCGTTATCCGGAGTTGTCAGCGTTGTTGCAGCGCTGGCATGCTCGCCCTGCCTACCAGAGAGCGCTGGTGCAGGGCGGCCCTTACGAGTTGATGCGCTGAGTCGCGTGGCTGTCGGCCCTGGCTGACAGCATTTGATGCAACACAACAGGAGCAATACCCATGAAACTGCGCAATGGATTAATGGTCGTGGCCTGCGTGGCAGCCCTCTCCGCCTGCGAGAAGAAGCCTGAAACGGCCCTGGAGCAAATGCAGGACAAGGCCGGTGATGTTCTTGACAGCCGTCCGCATGAAAACCTGAAAGATGCGGCCGAAGATGCCAAATCAGCCGTCGATGAAGCGGCTCAGGGTCTCAAGGACTCCGCCCAGGAGGCCACGCAGTAACCCAGGCGGGCAGCGGGCGGTGTGACCGTCGGTCATGCCGCCGTTTGCCGCTGGCATTACTGTTTTCGTACAAAAAACAACCAGATCAGACTTGTTTCTGGTGTTCCGATGCGTAAATCTGCAGACCTGTCTCTTTCCCAGATGTCATGACATGAAGCCCAGGCTCCTGTTCACACTGATGCTGACTGCCTCCCAGGCGCATGCCCTGGAGCTGGAGCCCATCGTGTCGCTCAAGGGTTTGTTCAAGCAGGTGCCCGAGCGGCTGGGCTTTCTCAGCCCGG
Organism: uncultured Paraperlucidibaca sp.; assembly: GCA_964511255.1. Classification (GTDB taxonomy): domain Bacteria; phylum Pseudomonadota; class Gammaproteobacteria; order Pseudomonadales; family Moraxellaceae; genus Perlucidibaca. The sequence continues at coordinate 139,321 of CAZEEQ010000003.1, read as the reverse complement.
AAGAGCGACGTCTTCGCAGCGAGTTTGATCGCGTCGAAGGCGGTATCAAGAACAGCGGGTCGGGTGTCGCGCTGGTCACCAGCGAGCAGGACATGGAATCCTATTTCTGTGCGCTGCCCAACTGTACCGGGCTTGATGGCATCAGCATGACTCAGGATCGCGGCGGCCTGGCGTGGAATCTTTCCTCCGGGGCCAACTTCCGGCTGGCACCCAAAGCCGAGTTCGTGCGCTACGAAATGAGCAATCTGTCACAGCCGAGGCATCAGTCCGATCTCGGTTTCGGTCTCGGGCTCGACAGCATCTATCGTTTTGGCGGCAATATGTCGGCCTATGCCAGTGCCGGCATGCTGCAGCTCAGCGAGAGCAGTGGCTACGAAGGTTTGTTCGGGGTTTCGACCCAGCTCAACAAGGCCAAGCTTTTTGTCGAGGCGCGCTGGGCCGACATGGGACAGCAGGATCGTCTCGATGCCGGCTATGAATACAGCAATGTCCGTATTGGGATTTCCCGCGAGTTCTCCGGGCTCTGACGCCCGCAGTGTGTTCTGATCCGCCTTGACCGGTAGTTCGCGAGGACAGCCCCTGTCGGGGCTTCCCCAGCAGTGATCAGCGCTTGAGTGCTTCCGGCAGATGCGGAGCGAGCGTGGTCAGCAGGCCCTTGAACACCTTGGCGTTGCCCGCCACGATATTTCCGCTCTGCAGATAACCATGGCCACCGACAAAGTCGGAGACCAGGCCGCCGGCTTCGCGGATGATCAGCTCGCCTGCGGCGATATCCCACGGGGCCAGGCCGAACTCAAAGAAGCCGTCGAGACGTCCGGCCGCGACATAGGCCAGGTCCAGTGCCGCTGAGCCGGCGCGGCGCAGGCCGGCCGTCTGGCTGGCAACGGCCTTGAACATGCCGAGATAGCCATCCATGGCATGCATCTGATCCGGACGGAACGGGAAGCCGGTGCCGATCAGCGCGCCTTCCAGGCTGCGACGCTCGGACACGCGCAGGCGACGGCCGTTCATGGCGGCGCCGCTGCCGCGGCTGGCGGAGAAGGCTTCGCGACGGATCGGATCGAGCACCACGGCATGTTCGGTCGCGCCCTTGAACTGGACTGCGATCGAAACCGCGTACTGCGGAAAACCATGGATGAAGTTGGTGGTGCCATCGAGCGGATCGATGATCCAGAGCCAGTCCTGTCCCTCACCCTTGCCAGCGTGGAAGCCCGACTCCTCGGCCTGGATGCCGTGGGTCGGATAGGTCTTGCGCACGAATTCGACGATGGCGCGTTCGGCGGCACGGTCGACCTGGGTGACGTAGTCATTCAGGCCTTTGGCTTCGACGTCGACGAGGTCCAGACGGTCGGCAGCCTTGGCAATGATATCGGCGGCCAGATTGGCGGCGCGCAGCGCCATGGTCAGCATGGGTTGCATGGGAACAGACTCTGTATAAAGAACGGGGGCCGGGCCGCAGCCCGTGAATGGCGCAGAGTTTAACGGGCTGCGGCCGGAAAATCATCTGGTTTGCCGCTTTTGCCCCGGGCCGGTCCGGAGTCGTTGCCACTTCCGGCGTGATCGCAGGCTTCCGCGCGGAGGCGAGAGCTGGTGTAACATAGCGCGCCATATGAACATCACGACCCGCATCATCCTCGTCAATACGTCCTTGCCGGCCAACATCGGCTCCACTGCGCGCGCCATGAAAACCATGGGGCTCAGTGATCTCGTCCTGGTCGCACCGAAACAGTTTCCTCATGCCGACGCCACGGCGCTGGCCTCCGGCGCCTCCGACCTGCTCGCGCAGGCCCGGGTGGTGGCGACCCTGGAAGAGGCGATCGCCGACTGCCAGCTGGTCTTTGGTGCCAGTGCCCGTAACCGGACCATCAACCTGCCGCAGGTGGATGCCCGCACGGCCGGTCGTGCCGCGCAGGCGCAGGGGGCCGCGGGCGCGAAGGTGGCTTTCGTGTTCGGGCGCGAGGATCGCGGCCTCAGCAACGAAGAGCTGCAGCTGTGTCACAGTCATGTCTTTATCCCGACTGACAGCGAATATGGCGTGCTGAATGTCGCGGCAGCGGTTCAGGTGCTCTCGTACGAGGCCCGCATGGCGCATGTCGAAGCCGGCGCCGAGCCGGTGTCGCATACGCATCCCGAGGTGGTTTCCGAAGTGCCGGTCACCCTGGTGCCCTGGGATGAGGAGCTGGTCAGCAGTGAAGATATGGCGCAGTTCTACGCCCATTGCGAACGGGCACTGGTTGCAGTCGGCTTCCTGGACCGTGACAATCCCCGTCAGATCATGACGCGCTTGCGGCGCCTTTATGGCAGGACGCGCCTTGACCGGCCGGAGTACAACCTGCTGCGCGGCTTCTACAAGCGGGTACTGGAACTGGCCGACAGCCTTGACGGCCGCACCGACGGCAAGCCGCGTCGCGGGGCATGATGCGCCCCGGCTGACCACCCGGATTCAGGAGTCACGATGTTCTCGCGTATCAAGGAAGACATAGATTCGGTCTTCGCCCGCGACCCGGCGGCCCGCACGCGCTGGGAAGTGCTGCTCAACTACCCGGGTCTGCATGCCGCGCTCGCGCACCGCTGGGCGCACAGCCTCTGGCTGGCCGACTGGAAGGGCCTCGCGCGCTTTTTGTCGACGCTGTCGCGTTTCTGGACCGGCATCGAGATACACCCCGGTGCCCGGATCGGCCGCCGCTTTTTCATCGACCATGGCATGGGCGTGGTGATCGGCGAGACCGCCGAAATCGGCGACGATGTCACGCTCTATCACGGCGTTACCCTCGGCGGAACCTCATGGAACGGTGGCAAACGTCATCCCACGCTGGAGAATGGTGTGGTGGTGGGTGCGGGTGCCAAGGTGCTGGGGCCGATCACCATCGGTGCCGGCGCCAAGATCGGTTCCAATGCGGTGGTGGTGAAAGCGGTGCCGGCGGGCGCCTCGGTGGTCGGCCCGGCCGGTCGTCTCATCGTGCGTCGGGATGACGATCCGCAGGAGCAGGCACGCCGGGATTTCGCGGCAAAAATTGGTTTTCAGGCCTATGCTGCCAACCCTGATCTGCCCGATCCGGTGCTGGAGGCCATGCGTGACCTGCTCGATCACCTGCAGGCCAGCGATGCGCGCATGGACAAGTTCTGCAAGACCCTGCAGGAAGCCGGCATCAATGTCTGTGATCAGAAGCCCGAGGCCCTGCGAGCTGAAACCCTCGCAACGGTTCAGGCCCATCAACCGGAGCGCCAGCCGGAGTCGTCTCCGCGTCCGGAGTCGTTGCGCCAGCCTTACTGAGCGTCCGGCCGAGGGCCGCGCCGGTCAGGCATGATGAGGTCCGGCCTCGCGGTTGCTGTCCGGCAGCCGCGTCACCAGCAGCTGATCGATGCGGTGATTCTCGATATCCACGACTTCGAATTTGTAGCCGGCATGGCTGACAGAGTCAGTCAGCTTCGGCACTTTCCGCAGCATGTACATCATGAAGCCGGCGATGGTTTCATAGCTGCCGTCATCCGGAAATTCGGTGATGGCGAGCGCATGCATGACGTCCTCGACCGGCGTGAAGCCATCGATCAGCCAGCTTTGTTCGTCGCGCTTGACGATCTGCTGCTGATGCGCAACGACGAGGTCGCCCATGACCGTGTTCATGACATCGTTGAGCGTGATCAGACCAACCACCAGCGCATATTCGTTGAGCACCACGGCGAAGTCTTCGCGACTGGCGCGGAACTGGGCGAGCAGCTCGGACAGGCTGAGGGTGTCGGGCACACTCAGTACCGCCTTGATGGCGGGCGAGCCTTCCAGTGCCAGCGGTTGGTTGGCAATGATGCGGATCAGCAGGTCCTTGGATTCGACATAGCCGACCACGCGGTCAATGACATCGTCGCAGACCAGGAATTTGGAATGCGCGTACATGCCGATCTGCTGTCTCAGCTCTTCTTCCGACTCCTGCAGCGTGAAGTAGATGATGCTTTCCCGCGTGGTCATGGCTGACGGGACCAGGCGTGACTCCAGCTCGAACAGATTCTCGATGACATGATGCTCGCGACGGGGCACCAGTCCCGCCTGGGCGCCGGCGGCGACCATGGCGTGGATATCGTCAGCAGTGATGTCATCGCTGCGTTGCGCTGACAGGCCGAGCAGACGCAGCAGACGGTCGCTGGCGCCGTTGAAGAACCACACCGCCGGCTTGAACAGGGAAATGCAGAGCTGCATGGGCGCGACCACACGCACCGCGACCTGTTCCGGAGCAACCATGGCGAGGCGCTTGGGTATGAGGTCGGCGAACAGAATGAACAGGCTGGTGATGGTGATGAACGAAAAGACGAGGCTCAGGTTGTCGAGCCGCGGGCCTTCATAGACCAGGCTGATGGCGGCGCGGAAATAGGGTGTCAGTGTCGATTCGCCGAAGATGCCGGCCAGGATGGCGACGGCATTGACGCCGATCTGCACGCCGGTGAAGAAATGTCCGGGCTTGTCCTGAAGGGAGAGTACCTGCAGGGCGCGGATGTCGCCTTCGTCGGCCATGACCCTGAGCTTGATGCGGCGGGCGGCCGCCAGCGCGATTTCCGAGATGGAAAAGAAGGCGCTGGCCACGATCAGCGCCAGAATGATGAGCAGTTGCTGCGAGAAACTCACGTCCAGCTCCTGATTGACTGGTGCCGGGAGTATAGCGGGACTGAAGCGGCTGCGCTGTTGGCAATCGGTTGCCGGTCCGGAGACGGCCTCCGCCCGGGGCATGTCCGGATGTCGTATCGGCTTGAACAAGACCGGAAAATTAACCGATCCGCCACTGGCAATCCGCCCCTGACCTCCCTACAATTCCGACCGCTTTGCTAGGCTAAATACTTGACCAAATCAGTAGGAAATAATAACCTACTGATGAACTCGGATTTACCCGGAGCTGAACCATGCGTCTGACCACCAAGGGTCGCTACGCCGTTACCGCCATGCTCGATCTCGCGCTCCATGCCCAGAAAGGCCCGGTGAGCCTGAGCGACATCTCGGACCGGCAATCCATCTCGGTGTCCTATCTTGAGCAGCTGTTCGCCAAGCTGCGCAAGGGTGCCCTGGTGTCGAGCGTGCGCGGTCCCGGCGGGGGTTATCAGCTGGCACGCAAGGCGGATGACATCTATGTCGCCGAAATCATCGATGCGGTCGATGAGTCGGTTGATGCCACGCGTTGCCGTGGGCAGGGTGATTGTCAGCAGGGTGCGACCTGTCTCACGCATGAGCTATGGACCGATCTGAGCCAGCAGATACATCATTTTCTCGCCAACATCAGTCTGCAGGAGCTGGTGAGCCGGCGTGAAGTGCAGGCGGTTGCCATCCGCCAGAGTGAAGTACAGGAACGGCGCCAGCGCGCCGAACGCGGTCTGGATCAGCTGGCTTCGGCCTTCTGAGTCAGCACGGCCCGACGAATTGAGCAATAGAGGTCATTCATGAAGCGTCCCATCTATCTCGACTATTCCGCCACCACGCCGGTGGATCCGCGTGTAGCCGAGGCCATGATGAATTGCCTGCGCATGGAGGGTAACTTCGGGAACCCGGCATCACGCTCGCATGTCTATGGCTGGCAGGCAGAAGAGGCGGTCGAGGATGCGCGCGGCCATGTCGCGGCGCTGGTCAATGCCGACCCCCGTGAAATTGTCTGGACCTCGGGCGCGACGGAATCGAACAACCTGGCGATCAAGGGTGTTGCCGGCTTCTACAAGAGCAAGGGCAAGCACATCGTCACCTCCAAAATCGAGCACAAGGCTGTCCTTGACGCCTGCCGCCAGCTCGAGCGCGACGGTTTCGAGGTCACCTACCTCGATCCGGAAGCCGGCACCGGCCTGATCCATCCCGAGAAGGTGGCTGCGGCGCTGCGTGATGACACCGTGCTGGTCTCGCTCATGCACGTCAACAACGAGATCGGCACCATCACCGATATCGCCGCGATTGGTGAGATCACCCGTGCCCGCGGCATTCTTTTCCATGTCGATGCAGCGCAGTCCACCGGCAAGATCGACATCGATCTTGAGGCCATGAAGGTCGATCTGATGAGCTTCTGCGCGCACAAGACCTACGGGCCCAAGGGCATTGGCGCGCTTTATGTGCGCCGCAAGCCGCGCGTGCGCCTTGAAGCCCAGATCCATGGCGGCGGTCATGAGCGCGGCATGCGGTCGGGCACGCTGGCCACGCACCAGATCGTCGGCATGGGCGAAGCCTTCCGGATCGCCAAGCTGGACATGCACGCCGAACAGGTTCGCCTCCGCGCCCTGCGCGACCAGCTCTGGACCGGCCTGCAGGGACTGGAGCAGGTATTCCTGAATGGTGATGCCACCCAGCGCATCGCCGGCAATCTCAATGTCAGCTTCAACTTTGTTGAGGGCGAGTCGCTGATCATGGCGCTCAAGGATCTGGCGGTCTCTTCAGGATCGGCTTGTACCTCGGCCAGCCTGGAGCCGTCCTATGTGCTGCGCGCCCTGGGTCTCAGCGATGAGCTGGCACACAGCTCGATCCGCTTCACCATGGGTCGTTTCACCACTGAAGACGACATCACTTATGTGATCGATCACGCCAGTCAGGCGGTCAACCGTCTGCGCGACCTGTCTCCGCTGTGGGACATGTACAAAGACGGTATCGACATCAGTTCCGTGGAGTGGGTTGCGCACTGAGCGCCGCCCGTCCGCACACAGGAGTAGCACATCATGGCCTATAGCGAAAAAGTCATCGACCACTACGAGAATCCGCGCAATGTCGGCAAGCTCGACAAGCAGGATGATTCGGTGGGTACCGGCATGGTCGGCGCCCCGGCGTGCGGCGACGTCATGCAGCTGCAGATCAAGGTCAACGATCAGGGCGTCATTGAAGATGCCCGTTTCAAGACCTACGGTTGCGGTTCGGCCATTGCCTCCAGCTCGCTGGTGACCGAGTGGGTCAAGGGCAAGACCCTGGATCAGGCGGCTTCGATCAAAAACACCCAGATCGCGCAGGAGCTGGCCTTGCCGCCGGTGAAGATTCACTGCTCGGTGCTGGCCGAGGACGCCATCAAGGCGGCCATTGCCGACTACCGCAAGAAGCACGGCGAGTAAAATCGCCGCATTCCGGTGCAAGAGCTGAGGAGACACGCGTGGGCATCACCCTGACTGAATCCGCTGCGCGACACGTCGAAACCTGCCTGCAGGGGCGAGGCAAGGGTGTGGGCGTGCGTGTGGGCATCAAGACTTCCGGCTGTTCGGGTCTGGCCTATGTGCTTGAGTTCGTCGACGCGGTGGACGCGACCGATGCCATCTTCGAGTCCTTTGGCGTCAAGGTGATTGTTGATCCCAAGAGTCTGGTCTACCTCGACGGCACCGAAATGGACTTCGTCAAGGAAGGCCTCAACGAGGGCTTCAAGTTCAGCAACCCGAATCAGAAAGGCGAGTGCGGCTGCGGCGAATCCTTCACCGTCTGATGCCTGCCACTGCCCAGATTCGCTGACCGGAGTCATCCATCGTGGACCAGAACGCGAACCACTTCAGTCTGTTCGGCCTCCCGGTCGCCTTCACGCTGGATGCCGCCGCCTTGCAGCCGGTCTGGCGTGAGCTGCAGCGCCAGTTCCATCCGGATCGTTTTTCCCAGGCCGATGCCGCAGGTCAGCGCCAGGCGGTACAGATGGCCTCGCTGATCAACAGCGCCTACGAAACCCTGCGTGATCCGGTCAAGCGCGCGCGTTATCTGCTGGAGCTTGCCGGCCACGGCATCGATGGCGAGCGCGGCACCGTCGCCGACACCGATTTCCTGATGGCTCAGATGGAGTTGCGCGAACAGCTCGATGAGGCCGTCTCGCTGGCGGAGATCGAAGCCATCGCGGATGAGGCTCAGGACTGGCTGGATAATCTCCTGCGTGAATTTCCGATCGACTATCAGGCGCAGGACTGGTCCGAAGCGGCTGATACCCTGCGCAAGATGCAATTCATGACGCGCCTGCTCGATGAAGTTCGTGAGCAGCGCGAGCGCCTCGAAGACGAACTGGACGACCTCTGATGGCCTTGCTGCAAATCGCCGAACCGGGTCTCGGTCAGGCTCCGCACCAGCACAGGCTGGCGATCGGTATTGACCTCGGCACCACGCACTCGCTGGTCGCCACGGTACAGAGCGGCTTGCCGCGCGTACTGGCGGACGCGTCGGGCGGTGTGCTGCTGCCGTCTGTGGTGCGCTATCACGCCGATGGCTCGGCCACGGTCGGCGAAGCGGCCCGCCAGGCTGCGGCCGGTGATGCCCTCAATACCCTCGTCTCGGTCAAGCGCTTCATGGGGCGCGGCGCCGAAGCGGCTCAGCAGCTGGGTGACCAGCTGCCCTGGCACATCGTGACCCATGACAACGGGGTGCCGTATTTCCGCACCGTGGCCGGCGACAAGAGCCCGGTCGAAGCCTCGGCTGAAATTCTCAAGGCCCTGCGCCAGCGCGCCGAGGACACCCTGGGCGGCGAGCTGACCGGTGCCGTGATCACGGTGCCGGCCTACTTCGACGAAGCGCAGCGCCAGGCCACCAAGGATGCCGCGACGCTGGCCGGTCTCAAGGTCCTGCGCCTGCTCAACGAGCCGACTGCCGCTGCCGTGGCTTATGGACTCGACCATGCCGGCGAGGGCGTGCATGCCATTTACGATCTCGGTGGCGGGACATTCGATATTTCTATCCTGCGTCTGCACAAGGGTGTGTTCGAGGTGCTGGCGACCGGTGGCAATTCAGCGCTCGGTGGCGATGACTTCGATCATGCCATCGCCGAATGGGTGATGCGCGAAGCCGGTATCAGCAGCCCCGATGCCGAGGCCCAGCGTCGTCTCCTGCAGACGGCGCGCAAGGTCAAGGAGGCGCTCAGCAGCCGCGAGTCGGTCACGCTCAACCTCGCTGCCGGCACTGGCGGCGCGCCGGCTGACTGGCAGGGCACGCTGACCCGCGAGGCCTTCGAAGCCATGATTGCGCCGCTGGTTGATGACAGCCTCAAGGCCTGTCGTCGCGCGCTGCGCGATGCCGGACTGAAAGTGGCAGACCTTGCCGAGGTGGTTCTGGTCGGCGGTTCCACGCGTGTGCCGCTGGTGCGCCGCCGCGTTGCCGAGTTCTTTGGCCGGGCCGCGCTTGACCATCTGGATCCGGATCAGGTCGTGGCCATTGGTGCGGCTGTCCAGGCCAATATCCTGGCGGGCAACAAGGCTGACGGTGATCTGCTGCTGCTCGATGTCATTCCGCTCTCGCTGGGTCTTGAGACTTACGGTGGTCTGGCGGAGAAGGTGATTCCGCGCAACACGACGATTCCGGTGGCGCGTGCCCAGGAGTTCACCACCTTCAAGGATGGTCAGACCGCGATGAGCCTGCATGTCGTGCAGGGCGAGCGCGAGCTGGTGTCCGATTGCCGCTCGCTGGCGCGCTTCGAACTGCAGGGTATTCCGCCCATGGTCGCCGGTGCCGCGCGCATCCGCGTGCATTTCCAGGTAGATGCCGATGGCCTGCTCAGCGTCAGCGCCGAAGAAATGACGTCCGGCGTGCGCGCTGACATCGTCGTCAAGCCGTCCTGGGGGCTGCAGGACGATGACATCCTGCGGTTGTTGCGCGAATCGCATGCCCAAGCGGCTGCCGACATGCAGGCGCGCGCTTTGCACGAGGCCCGAGCCGAGGCCGAGCGCCTGTGGCTGGCCATCGAGGCGGCGCTGGCGGTGGATGCCGGTCTGCTGCCGGCCGAGGAGCAGGCGCGCCTGCAGGCCAGTATCGACAGCCTCAAGGCCGCAGCCGGCGGCCATGATGCCGCGCTCATCACCACGGCTTCGGAGGCGCTTAACCATGCCAGCGAGGACTTTGCCGCGCTGCGCATGGACGCCGGCATCCGCCAGGCCCTGACCGGCAAGACGCTGAACCAGCTTGAGGACCACTGATCATGCCCCAGATCATTCTGCTGCCACATCACGAGATCTGCCCGCAAGGCGCGGTTTTCGACGCCGAGCCCGGCGAGACCATCTGCGATGCCGCGTTGCGTCAGGGTTACGAAATCGAGCATGCCTGCGAGAAGTCCTGTGCCTGCACGACCTGCCACGTCATTGTGCGTGAAGGCTTCGACTCGCTGAACGAACTCGACGAGCTCGAAGAAGACCTGCTCGACAAGGCCTGGGGTCTGGAAGCGGATTCGCGTCTGTCCTGCCAGGCGGTCGTCGGCGATGAGGATCTCGTCGTTGAAATCCCGCGCTATACGCTCAATCATGCTTCCGAGAAGCACTGACCGCCCGTTGACTGCCGAAGAGGACATGCGCCATGAGCCTGAAATGGACTGATTCGCTCGAGATCGCGATTGCGCTCTGCGATGCCCATCCCGAGATCAACCCCATGACCCTGCGTTTCACCGACCTGCGCGAGTGGGTCATGGCCTTGCCGGGATTCGAGGATGATCCAGCGCATTGCGGTGAAAAGATCCTGGAAGCCATCCAGATGGCCTGGATGGACGAAGTCTGAATCACAGGCGATCCGGATGGCGGAGGCCTGACCGGCTGAAATCAAACAGTCATGGCAGTTACATCAAAGCCCGCGTATAATCTGCGCCCATTGTCGGCCGTTCAGGCCTGACAGCCCCCTTTTTTCAACATTGCAGCATGGAGCCCGTCATGGCTATCGAACGCACCCTGTCCATCATCAAGCCGGACGCAGTCGGCAAGAATGCCATTGGCGCCATCTACAGCCGTTTTGAAGGCGCTGGCCTCAAGATCGTTGCCGCCAAGATGAAGCATCTGTCCCAGACCGAAGCCGAGGGCTTCTACGCTGAGCACCGCGAGCGTGGTTTCTTCAAGGATCTGGTCGGCTTCATGACGTCCGGTCCGGTCGTGATCAGCGTGCTGGAAGGCGAGAATGCCGTGCTGGCGCACCGCGACATCCTGGGCGCCACCAACCCGAAGGATGCCGCTCCGGGCACCATCCGTGCCGACTTCGCCGTCAGCATCGATGAAAACGCCGCTCACGGTTCGGATTCCACCGCCTCGGCCGCACGCGAAGTCTCGTACTTCTTCAGCGCGCTGGAACTTTGCCCGCGTACCCGCTAAGGTACTGATTGGCAACAGTCGGGCTGCGGGCCCGGCTGAACAGCAGGGCATCCGGGCGGCGCGCCGTCACCCGGATGAGACGTGAGGGCCGCTGTACTTCGTACCGCGGCCTTCGCGCAACCGAAATGCATGAAACGTATCCGTGAAATGCATGAAGCGGCGCCGACATAAATGGTGTAGCAACCGGTCGAGATGCACATGAACGAGTTTTCGCCCGCCGTCGTTACGGCGACCGCCGCAAGCACTGCCACTGACGGGCAGGCGGCTCCGGCTCGCGCCAAGGTCAATCTGCTCGGCCTCAGCCGCGCGCAGATGGAAGCCTTCTTTGCTGAAATCGGCGAGAAGAAGTTCCGTGCCGGCCAGGTCATGCGCTGGATTCATCAGCAGGGTGTCAGCGACTTCGCTGCCATGACCAATCTCGCCAAGTCGCTGCGTGCCAATCTCGAGCAATATGCCGAAGTGCGCGCGCCGGAAGTGACCTACAAGCACTTTTCTGCCGATGGCACCCGCAAGTGGGTGATCAAGGTCGGCGAGAACGCGATGGTCGAGGCCGTGCTCATCCCCGATGGCGACCGCAAGACCTTGTGTGTGTCCTCGCAGGTCGGTTGCGCCCTCGATTGCAGCTTCTGCTCGACCGGCAAGCAGGGCTTTTCGCGTGATCTGACGGCGGCCGAGATCATCGGGCAGGTCTGGATCGCCAACCGCTCCTACCTTGATGAAGGCGAGTTCAGCGGTCGCAATGCCGAGGGTGAGCTCACCCGGACGCGCGCCATCACCAATGTCGTGATGATGGGCATGGGCGAGCCGCTGCTGAATTTCGATGCCGTGGTGCCGGCCATGGACATCATGCTCGATGATTTTGCCTACGGTATCTCCAAGCGTCGTGTCACGCTCTCGACCTCGGGTGTCGTGCCCATGCTCGACAAGCTCACCGAGACCATCGACGTGTCACTGGCCGTATCGCTGCATGCGCCCAACGACGAGTTGCGCAACGAACTGGTGCCCATCAACCGCAAATATCCCCTGAGTGAACTGATGGCCGCCTGCCGGCGCTATCTGGTGCATCATCAGGGCGGCGAGATGGGACGTCGCAAGGTCACCATGGAATACGTCATGCTTGATGGGGTCAATGACCACGACGAGCATGCCGAGCAGCTGATCCGGCTGCTCAAGGACGTGCCGAGCAAGATCAACCTGATTCCCTTCAATCCCTTCCCGCATGCGCCCTATGGCAGCACGCCGAGAAGCCGGATCGTGGACTTCCAGAATCAGCTGATCCGTGCCGGATTCACCTGCACCATCCGTGCTACCCGCGGCGACGACATCGATGCCGCCTGCGGGCAGCTGGTGGGGCAGGTCAAGGATCGTACACGCCGCGCCGAGCGCTGGCAGGCGCAAACCCGTGCCAACGAAATCATCAGAACCAGAAATTGACGCCTTATTGATCGAGGAATGACTCCCGTGAAGCCGTCCGAAGAATCGCTGAACATGGACACCGAAACCGTTGCTGCCGTCAGTCCCGGCACACGCCTCAGCGAGGCCCGCAGTCAGCGCGGGCTGACCGTTGAGCAGGTTGCGCGCGAAACCAATCTCTCGCCCCGTTATATCAGGGCGCTGGATGCCGATGATTACGACACGCTGCCCGGCGCGGCCTTCATCCGCGGCTATATCCGCCGCTATGCCCAGCTGGTGCAATTGCCGCCGGATGATCTGGTCGCCGATTTCGATGCTGCCTGGCTGGCCCGTACGCCGGTGGCTGCGCCCCAGGCGGATGCGCGTGTCATGGTGACCCGCGGGCCCGTCAAGGCCGGTGGCCTGGGTCAGGCCGGCAAGGATTTGCTGGGGCAGGGTGCCGCTCGCATCAGTGTGGCTCGCATCCTCTCCTGGGGTTCGCTGGCGTTGCTTCTGTTGCTGCTGGCCGGCACGTTGTTCTGGAATGGCGATGGTTCCGGTTCCGGCGAGTCGGATGGCAATGATCCGATGACGCTCGATATGGAAAGTGACCTCGTCACTGACGTCCCGCCCGCCCCGGTGGTTCCCGCCGTGCCGGCGCCGGTTGCGCCGCCTGCGGACGCTCTGCTGCCGGCCCCTGGCGATGCCGCGATCCCGGTTGCGGACCCGGCGGCTGTTCCGGGCACTGCACCGGGAGCTGCTCCGGCCCCGGCCCCGGCCGCCGTGATGCCTGCGCCGGCGACCGCTGCGCCCAAGCCGCTCCCCGGCGGTACGGTGGTGATCCCGGCTGCGCCTGTTGCCGCGGTCGCTGTCCCTGGCGGCAAGCCTGCGCCAGCCGGCGCTGCCCAGGCGCCGGCCCAGACGGCTACGGTTCCGGTTGTCAGCCGTCCGCTGACGCCCGGTGGTCAGGTTGCGGCACCGGCCGTCAGGCCGGCGGCGGTGACTGCGCCGGTGACGACGCTGCCGTCCGCCCCGGTGCGTACCGGCAGTGCCGCCGCGCCCGCCACGGTCGTGCCGGTGAGTCCCGCCGCGGTGGCACCTGCGCCCACCATCGAAAGCCTGACCTTCGGCTTCACCGGCAAGTCCTGGATCAGCGTGCGTGATGCCACCGGCCAGGAACTGGTGTATGGCCTCAAGAACACCGGGCAGAGTGTCACCGTGACGGGACAGGCGCCGTTCTCGATCAACATCGGCAACGTCAATGTCACGACACTGACGCGTAATGGCAGGCCGGTAAGCCTCAAACCGTATACCCGTGGCGAAATTGCCAGCTTCCGTCTCGCGCGCTGAGTCGCCCGCGACGGCGCTGATTGAAGGATCCTGATCCCATGCACGAGTCACCGATCAAGCGCCGCCTGACCCGGAAAATCCGGGTCGGCAACCTCTTTGTTGGCGGTGATGCACCGATCACGGTGCAGACCATGACCAACACGGAGACCTGTGATGTCGATGCCACCGTCGCGCAGATCGAGCGCTGCGTGAATGCCGGTGCCGATATCGTGCGGGTCTCGGTGCCCTCCATGGAGGCCGCCGAGGCCTTTGGCCGGATCCGCAAGCGGGTCCCGGATGTTCCGCTGGTCGCCGACATCCATTTCGATCACCGCATCGCCCTCGCCGTGGCCGAGCAGGGCGTCGACTGCCTGCGCATCAATCCGGGCAACATCGGGTCGGACGACAAGGTCCGCGAGGTCGTCGCCGCCGCCCGTCATCACGGCATTTCCATGCGCATCGGTGTCAACGCCGGTTCGCTGGAGAAAGATCTGCAGAAGAAGTACGGCGAGCCCACGGGCCAGGCGCTGCTGGAATCCGCCATGCGCCACATCGACATTCTCGACCGCCTGAACTTCCACGAGTTCAAGGTCAGCGTGAAGGCATCCAATGTCTTTCTGACGCTGGATGCCTACCGCCTGCTGTCGGCGCAGATCGACAACCCGCTGCATCTTGGCGTCACCGAGGCTGGCGTGTTCCGCTCCGGCACGGTGAAGTCGGCGATTGCGCTGGGCGGTCTGCTGCTCGACGGTATCGGCGATACCCTGCGTGTGTCGCTGGCAGCCGAGCCGGAAGATGAGGTCAAGGTCGGCTTTGACATCCTGAAGTCGCTGGGCATCCGCTCCAACGGCATCAATTTCATCGCCTGCCCGAGCTGCTCGCGTCAGGAGTTCGATGTCATCCGCGTGATGAATGCCCTCGAAGCCCGTCTCGAAGACATCCGCACCCCCATGGATCTCTCGGTGATTGGCTGCAAGGTCAACGGCCCGGGCGAGGCCAAGGAAGCCGATATCGGTGTCGTCGGCGCATTGCCCAAGAGCCTGGTCTATCGCAATGGCGAAAAGAGCCACCTCATCGACACCAACAATCTGGTTGACGAAATCGAGGCCATGGTGCGTGCCAAGGTCGCCGAAAAAGAGGCTGAACAGGCCAGGCTGATCATCAAGACCCCTGCGGAATAAGCGTGCCTGCCAGGCGCGCCGGAAAGAGAGCTGCTGAATGAGCCGTATCAATGCCATCCGTGGCATGAATGACATCCTGCCCGACGCGACACCGCGCTGGCAGCATCTGGAAACCATGCTGCGCCGCCTGATGCAGCGCTATGGCTACAGTGAGATCCGCCTGCCGGTGGTGGAGCCGACGCCGCTGTTCAAACGCGCCATCGGTGAAGTCACCGATATCGTCGAAAAGGAAATGTACAGCTTCGAGGACCGCAGCGGCGAGCCGCTGACCCTGCGCCCGGAGGGTACGGCCGGCTGCGTGCGCGCCTGCCTGGAGCACGGTCTCACGCATAATCAGAGCCCCCGGCTCTGGTACACCGGTCCGATGTTCCGCTATGAGCGTCCGCAGAAGGGGCGTTACCGCCAGTTTCATCAGTTCGGTGTCGAGACCTTCGGTCAGGCCGGTGCCGACATGGATGCCGAGCTCATCCTGCTCACCGCGCGCCTCTGGCGCGAGCTGGGCCTGAGCGATGCCGTCAGCCTCGAAATCAACAGCATTGGCGAGTTGTCGGCGCGTGCTGAATTCCGCAAGGCGCTGGTGACTTATCTGGAGCAGTTCCGCACGCAGCTTGACGACGACTCTCAGCGTCGCCTGACCAGCAATCCGCTGCGCATTCTCGACAGCAAGGATCCGGCGACCCGCGCCATCCTGGTCAATGCGCCGCAGCTGCCGGACTATCTCGACGAGCCGTCGCGCGCGCATTTCGCCGCGCTGTGTCAGCAGCTTGATGCCTGCGGCGTCAAGTACACGGTGAATCCGAATCTGGTGCGTGGTCTCGACTATTACAACAAGACCGTTTTCGAATGGGTGACCACGGCTCTGGGCTCCCAGGGCACGGTCTGCGCCGGCGGCCGCTACGATAGCCTGGTGACGCAGCTGGGTGGCCAGGACGTGCCGGCTGTCGGTTTCGCGATTGGCCTCGAGCGCCTGGTGCTGCTGCTGGAGGCCCTGCAGCCGCAGGCGCCGGCCGCGGAAGCGGATGTCTTCGTGATGGCGCTGGGCGAGGGCACGACAGTCGCCGCCATGGGCCTGGCCGAGCGGCTGCGCGATGCCCTGCCGACGACCCGAATCGTGTATAACTGCGGCGGTGGCAGTTTCAAGTCGCAATTCCGCAAGGCCGACAAGTCCGGTGCCCGTCTCGCCCTCATCCTGGGTGAAAGCGAGGTTGCCGATGGCGTGGTCGGCATCAAGTGGCTGCGCGAAACGCGCGAACAAATGACCTGTGCCCTGGCGGATGCCGCTACTCAGGTGCAGCAGGCACTGGCCGAACACGTATAAAGAATCGAGGGGATGGGTGTGGCTTACAACGAAGATGAAACCGTCGAACAACTGAAGACTTTCTGGCAGCGTTACGGTACGCCGTTGTTGCTCGCCATCGCAGTCGTCCTGTTCAGCTATGTCGGCTGGAACAAGTGGCAGGAAAAGCAGCTGAGCGATGCGGCCGCTGCCCAGGCCCTGCAGCAGCAGATGTTCGTTGCGGTTCAGCGCCTCAGCGGAAATCCGGATGACAAGGCCGCCAATACCGACATGCAGCGTATCGGCCGTCAGCTCATCGATGATTACGGCAACACGCCGTATGCCGTGGATGCCGCCCTGCTGCTGGCGCGCCGCGCCGTCGAGGGCAATGACCTGAAGGAGGCCGAGAAGCAGCTCCGCTGGGCTCTCGACAATGCCGGCAGTCACGAAACCGAAGTGCTGACCAAGACACGCCTGGCGCGTGTGCTGGCTGCGCAGAAGAAGACCGATGAAGCGCTCGCGCTCCTCGATGGCATCAAGGCCCCGGGCCTGGCCCCGCTGATTGAGGAAATCCGCGGCGACGTCTATTGGCTCAAGGGTGACCGCAGCAAGGCGGCCGATGCCTATCGTGCTGCCGATGCCGCGCTCGCTGCCCGTAACGAGGCGCGCCCGGTGCTGGAACTGAAACTGGCCGATGTCGGCCTGACGGCTGCCAAGCGCAAGTCGGAAACCGAGGAGGCAGCACAGTAATGAACAAGTGTTTCCGTGTCGCCAGTGTACTGACCCTCGCCATCGCGGGAACGCTTGCATTGCCTGCCTGCAGCAGCAATCCGGCCAAGCCGGGCGCGGGTGAACTGCCGCAGCTCCCGGCCAAGACGGTCTCCCTCAGCGACCGCTGGTCTGTCAGCGTCGGCGATGGTGCCGGCAAAGAGGCGGTGAATCTTGAACCTGCGGTGCAGGCGCCCGCCGTGTTCGCGGCCAGTCGCGACGGGGTGGTCAAGTCGGTCGGACGTGCCACCGGCACCCTGCGCTGGAAGCTCAAGCTGGACAGCGGCATCACGGGCGGCGTGGCTGTTTCCGGTGACGCCCTCGCAGTCGGTACCGACCAGGCGGATCTGCTGCTGCTCAGTACCCGTGATGGCAAGCTGATCTGGAAGACTCCGCTGGGTGCGCCCCTGCTGTCGACCCCGCGTCTGACCGCCAACGAAGTCGTGGTGCAGACGCTCGATGGCCGTCTCCAGGTTTTCGAGCGGGCCACCGGCAAAGCGCGCTGGAAGTTCGATACCCCGGTGCCGCCGCTGTCCCTGCGTGGCAATGCCTCGCCGGTCATCAGTGGCGACAAGCTGTTCGCCGTCAGTGGCCAGGGAGACCTCTATCAGATGGACCTCGCCACCGGCCTGCCGGTCTGGCAGACGCGCGTCACCACCTCGCGTGGGCGCGGCGAGATCGAGCGCCTCATGGACATCGATGGTGACATCGTGCTCGACAGCAATGGCACCCTTTACACCGCCGGCTACCAGTCGCAGCTGACCGCGACTGATACCCAGCAGGTCCGCCGTCGCTGGCAGGTCAATGTCTCCACCACCCAGAGCGTCGCTTATGACGCCGCGCATGTCTATGCGGTCGACACCGATGGCACCATGGCGGCGATCAACAAGGTCACCGGCGCGCTGGACTGGAAGCAGGAAGCCCTCAAAGGCCGCAAGCTGCTGACGCCGGTGGTCTGGCGCGGACTGGTCGTGGTGGGTGACAGTGAAGGCTGGCTGCATTTGTTCAGCCCGATCGACGGCAGCCCGCGCGGTCGTGAGCGCGCAGCACGTGATCCGCTGATGAGTGTGGTCGTCGATGCCCCCCAGCTGCTGACCCTGACTGTCGACGGCAAGCTGCGTGCCTGGGATATGCGACCCTGACCGGCATGCCGGTACAAGACGGCCGGCCGCTGCCTGCCGCATGAGAAGAGATTAGATGAAACCTGTTATTGCCCTGGTCGGGCGTCCCAATGTGGGCAAATCGACCCTGTTCAACCAGCTCACCAAGAGCCGTGACGCCCTGGTGGCCGATTTGCCCGGGCTGACCCGTGACCGCAAGTACGGTGATGCCTGCATCGAAAACAAGTCGTTCATCGTCATCGATACCGGTGGCATCGGCGAGTCCGAGCAGGGCATCGATGCGCCCATGGCCGAGCAGTCGCGCCTGGCCATCGAGGAAGCCGAGATTGTTTTCTTCCTGGTGGATGCGCGTGCCGGCCTGACGCCTGCCGATGTCCAGATTGCCACCGAGCTGCGCACGCTGAGCAAGCGTGTGCATCTGGTCGTCAACAAGATCGACGGCATCCAGGAAGAGGTGGCACTGGCCGATTTCCATCGTCTCGGTTTCGGCGAGCTGCACGGTATTGCCGCCAGTCATGGTCGCGGCGTCTCGCAGATGATCGAGAATGTGCTCGCTGACTATCCGGAGGATGAGGAAGCGGTCGATGACCCGGAGCAGGGCATCAAGATCGCGATCATCGGACGGCCCAATGTCGGCAAATCGACGCTGGTCAATCGCCTGCTCGGCGAAGACCGTGTGGTGGTTTACGACATGCCGGGCACCACCCGCGACAGCATCTATATTCCCTATGAGCGTCAGGGGCAGCGCTACACGCTGATTGATACCGCCGGCGTGCGTCGCCGTGGCCGCGTCAACGAGACGGTCGAAAAATTCTCCGTGATCAAGACCCTGCAGGCCGTCAAGGACGCGCATGTGGTGGTGGCGGTCATGGACGCTCACGAAAGTATCGTGGATCAGGACCTGAGTCTGCTCGGCTTCGTGCTGGAAACCGGCCGGGCTCTCGTGATTGCCATCAACAAGTGGGATGGCATGACGGATTACGAGAAGCAGCAGCTGCGCAACGACATGCAGCGTCGCTTCGACTTCCTGCCCTACGTCAAGATCCACCTGATTTCAGCCAAATTCGGTACGGCGGTTGGCGATCTCTATCCTTCGATCCGCCGCGCCTACGACTCGGCCATGATCCGGGTGCCGACCAATCGTCTCACCGAGCTGCTGGCCGATGCCGTTGAACAGCATCAGCCGCCGCTGGTCTCCGGTCGTCGCATCAAGCTGCGCTACTGCCACATGGGTGGTCAGAACCCGCCGCTGTTCGTCATCCATGGCAACCAGACCGAGTCGGTGCCCAAGGACTACAAACGCTATCTCGAAAACGTGTTCCGCAAGGCGCTCAAGCTGCAGGGCACGCCCGTGCACCTGGAGTTCAAAACCAGCGACAACCCGTTCAAGGATCGCGTCAACAAGCTCACGGAAGCGCAAGCGGATCGACGTCGTCGCCATGTTCAATTTCACAAGAAGCGCGAAAAGAAGCGCTGATTCCGCGCGAGGCCTCGGCCTGCTGCTGATCGCCGCAGCGGGCCCGGCATGCGCTGACAGTCTCGGTTTCGAGCAGGATGCCGGCGATGTGCCGGTTGTCATCGCAGCGACGCGTCTGCAGCAGTCTCTGTTCGATACGCCGGCCTCGGTCACGGTCATTGACCGCGCCCTGATCCGGGCTTCCGGAGCCCGCGAGCTGCCTGACATTCTGCGTCTGGTGCCGGGCATGGTGGTCGGGCGTGAGTCCGCCAGCGAGGCCTATGTCAGCTACCACGGCACGGCCGGCTTCGGCAGCCGCCGCATGCAGGTCCAGGTTGACGGGCGCTCCATCTATCAGGCCGGTTTGTCTCTGGTGGACTGGATCGGCCTGCCGCTGGATGTCGAGGACATCGAGCGTGTCGAGGTCGTGCGCGGCCCCAACTCCGCCACTTTCGGCGCCAACAGTTTTCTGGGTGTCATCAACATCATCACGCGCCATCCGCAGGATGTGCCGAGTGCCGAAGCCATGGTACGCCGTGGCGAGAATGGTGTGGCCGACGCGTTCGGACGCCTGTCATGGCAAGGCATGGGTGCCGACTGGGTTTGGACGGCATTTCACCGCGAAGACAACGGCTACGACACCAACCTCAAGCGCAATACGCCGTACCGTGATGACATGCAGGTCACCGGCGGTTATGGCAAAGGCATCTGGAGCATGCCGCGCGATGGTCAGCTGACGCTGGCGCTGGGGGGCTCACGCATGGAAGCGGAGCAGGAGCGCTTGAACGATACGTCGATCTATCGCAGACCGCCGGTCGTCACCACCACCGGTGGTTATGCCATGCTCGACTGGGATCAGCCCTGGGCCGCGAACCATCGCCTGCAGGTGCAGCTGAGCCATGATCGTCAGCGCCATATCGAGCCCTGGTATGTTCGCATTCCGACCATTGCCACGTCGGCCGAGCTGGGTGATCTGTGGCGCAATGACCGGGCCACGGCGGATGACTTCCTCGATGACCCGGTGATGACCTGCTTCGCGGATCCCACCCGGCCGCTGGGCAATCCCAGGCTGGGGGCCGTGTGCGCCAAGATTATGCTGCCGGCCTATCAGCAGGATCGTGATTTCACCACCAATCAGGATTCGGATGAGCGTCGCACGGCACTCGAAATCAGTGATACCTGGGTACTGAGTCCGCGTCTGCGCTTGATCGGTGGCGTTCAGGGCATGTATTCCGAGGTGACTTCGCGCACTTTCCTCAACGGGACCGCCAGCAATACCGTGCTGTCGGTCTTTGGTCATGGCGAGCTGCGGGTCGCGCGCGACTGGCTCGTCAACCTCGGTGCAAATGTCGAGGATGATGAGCATGCCGGTCGTTTCTTCCTGCCTCGGGCGGCCTTGTCGTGGCAGTTCCAGCCCAATCAGGTGCTGCGGCTGGTGCAGTCCCGTGCAGTGCGCACGCCGGACATCTTCGAGAATCAGGCCGACTGGCATTATTACGCCACCACCGATGACCGCAGTCAGAGCCAGTACGACGGTCCTTTCTACATGTCGGCAAAATCAGACGGCATGGCCCGCAGCGAACGCGTCAGCTCACACGAGGTCAGCTATTTCGGCAATTTTCAGCGGGTAAGGCTGGATGTCCGACTGTTTCGCGATGAGATGTCACTGGTCAGCAACCGCCTCGAAATTGACCGCTTTCTGCTCAGTGACTATCAGCACTACCTGCTGCGTGGCGGCGAGATCGGCAGCGAATGGCGCATCACGCCTTTTCAGCGTGTGCTGCTCAATTACGCAAAACTGAGCATTTCTTCGCCAGATACGGTCAAGAGCGATAACATGGACCTGGTCCCGCGCGACAGTGGCAGTCTGACCTGGGCGCGTCTTGACCCGGATGGCTGGCGTGCGTCGGGGACCTATGGCTTTTACAAGAATCTGAACCGGGAATTGTTCTTTGACCGACTGGATCTGCACATGGGGCGGGTATTGCCGGTCGGGCAGCGGCAGCAGCTGGATATCGGGCTCACCGCCCAGCTGCGGCTCAGCGATGACCCCGAGCTGCGTTCCAGCAACGGGCTCGATAACCGTCACAAGGTCTGGGCCAGCGTCGCCTGGCGTTATTGACGCGGGTTTATCAGAACGGAAGGGAAGCTCTCACGGATGACAGCCTCTGCCGCAACAACAGGTACACGGGTCAATGGCTGGCAGTGGCTGCTGCTGGCTTTGCTCTGTCTGTATGGCACGGTGGCCGAGGCGGTGACCCGTGTCCGCGTGCTGGCGGCACCTCCGGCGGCGGTGACAGCGTTGCGCGGGATGGCGGGCGACATCGAGTGGCTGACCGGTGACGGAGCGGCGGTCGAGATGGCAGACCTGACCCTGGTCTGGCAGGCCGATATCTACCCCCGCAGTGTCACCCAATTTCCGCAGCAACCCATTCTTCTGCTGGCGCAAACCCCGGCCGGCCTCAGCACCCGCAGTCAGGATGCCGTGCTTTTCTGGGGGCCGAGCCTGGCGCAGCAGGTCCAGCTCGCACGCCTGATCAGCCCGGGTCTGCAGCGTATCGGCATTCTCTATCGCCAGACCCACCGTGCCGAAATCGACACCCTGCTGCAAAGCGCGGCGGGCGGCATTCTGGCGCGCGCCATTGACGGTCCGCCGGATGCGCGCGACGTGGCCGAGTTGGCCCAGCGCACCGACATCCTCATCGCCAGCAATGACGATCTGCTGTTCAACCGCGACAGCGCCAAGCTGGTACTGCTGACCGCCTACCGGCATCAGCGCGCCTGGATCGGTCCGACCCCGGCGTTTGTGACGGCCGGCGCATTGGCGACCCGTGCCGTGGCCAAGGATGTCCTGCTGGGTGCCATCGTGGACAAGGTCCGCTTCTGGCAGAAGCAGCGTCGTCTGGGCGCAGCACAGCAATTGCCTGCTGATGAGGTGGTCTGTAACCAGCAGGTGGCCCGGTCGCTGGGTCTGAGTCTGGCGCCGGCAGTCGGTTGTCAGGCGGGGAGAAAGGAATGATGTTGCCGCGCAGTCTTCGTCTCAGTCTGGTGCTGCTGGCCACAGTACCCGCGTTCTGCCTGCTGCTGGTGATCCTGGCCACCACCACCTTCGCCCGTCTCGATGAGCAAGTCAGCCAGCATGAAGGCAGCGCCCGCCAGATGACCAGCCAGCTGGCCGCGAGCATTGACTACGCACTCATTTCCAACCAACCGTCACTGCTTGATAGCTCGCTGCACCGCCTCATGAAGCAGCCCGGCGTGGTGGCGATCCGCATTCTCGATCAGCGCGGCATGCCCTGGCTCAGCCGCGGCGATTTTTCCCGCTGGCATCTCTCGGGTGGCCGGATTGCGCGCTTCAGTGCGCCGATCGAGCGTGCGAAGCCGGTGCCTGACCCCAATGACTGGCTGAGCGCGGATACCGGGGGATCGGATGATGGCGAGGTGATCGGCGAGGTTGAAATTGCATTTGACGCCGAGAGCCTCTGGCGCCGCGAGGTGGCGTTGTTCTTCCAGCTGGTGCTGATCGGGGTGTCGGCTCTGATCTTCATCGGTATCGTGGCCTGGCTGGTGGCGACCCGCCTGAGCCGTCAGCTGGCCAGCGTGCAGGCTGACGAAGCCCGTCAGCGCCGCCTCAGCCGCGAGCTTCTGCAGGAGCGCGAGCAGCGCTGGTCGCAGGAACAGGCGCGGCAGCAGGCGTGGGGCAAATGGTCACATGACATCCGCACCCCGCTGCACGGGGTGTCGGGCATGCTGGAGCTGTTGTCCGGCACCGAACTCAACGATGAGCAGGCGCACTATCTGAGCCAGGCACGTGACGCGTCGCGTGCCATGGAAGAGAGTCTGCGTCACAGTCCCTTGCCCCCGGCGGTCACGCGTGCGCTCGGTGACAGCGCCATGCTGGAAGAGGCGGAGCGGCACTGGCAGGGCAAGCGCGTCCTGCTGGTCGAAGACGACCTGATCAGCCAGCACCTGCTGCGGGGCATTCTGGAGCCTTGGGGGGTCACGCTGGTATGCGTCGGCAGCGGTGCCGAGGCGCTGGCCATGCAGCAGGAGTCCTGGGACCTGATCATGATCGATGGCGAGTTGCCGGACATGAATGCAGCCACCCTGGCGCGCTCCTGGGCCGGGCAGGGTGGCAAGCGTCAGCGTCGCAGGCGTACGCCGCTGGTGGCGATCACAGCCCACAGCGATCCTGAGCGTATCCGCTGCTACCGTGAGGCCGGTCTCGATCCGGTGCTGAACAAGCCCCTCCGCCGCAGTCATCTGCTCAGCGTGCTGACCCCACTGATTACCGTGACTGACTAGGCGGCAGGCTCAGGGCGTGCTGCCATCGGCCGGCAGCAGCCAGCGCGGATCGATGCGGGCGTCGTTGAGACTCACAGTCCAGTGCAGATGAGGTCCGGTGGCGCGGCCGGTGGCGCCGACCTTGCCGACCGGCGTGCCGGCAGGCACGACATCGCCGGCTTTCACCAACAGCTCGCTGAAGTGGCAGAGCATGGAGTACAGGCCCTGGCCATGGTCGATGATGACCGTGCGCCCGTTGAAGAAGTAGTCGCCGGTCAGTGCCACCCGACCATCGGCGGGGGCGACGACCGGCATCCCGGTTTTGCCGGAGATGTCGAGCCCCAGGTGTGGTGCGCGCGGCTCCTCGTTGAAGAAGCGACGCAGACCGAACGGGCTGCTCAGGCGGCCAACCAGGGGCCAGCGGAACTCGGGCCAGCGCGCGCCCTCGGCCGCCGCCGGGGTGAACACACGGTAAGCGGCCTTCTGCTCGGCGGCCTCGCGCTCGAAGCGTGCCAGTTGCGCCGGATCCGGCGTGACGTAACGGGTGTCGGCCAGCACCAGTCGTTGTTCCGGATAGCCGAGTGACGTCACATTGAAGCGCTGCGCCGGCTGCCGGCCATCGGCACCGGTGCTCAGTACCTGTTCGCCACTGGCCTCCAGGCTGATCCCGACCACGGCCATCCGCGGACTGCCGTCGCTCAGGCGGCCGCTCCACACCGGCTGGCCGTTGTAGTAGAGCGGCATGTTGAGATCGGCGGGCAGCGGCAGCACCATCAGCCCGCCATTGATGGCAGCGCTGCGCGGGCGGTTGCTGCGGCTGTCGGCACGCGGCGTGGCGATGGCCTCGGCCAGGCTGGTGGCGGCATTCCCTGGCGCGTCGGGCTGGGCGGCACAGGCGGTGCTCAGCAGGCTGAGGGTGCTGATGGCGAGTGCCAGCGGGAGATGCTTCATGTCGGATCGGTCTCGGGCAAAGGCTGGTGGCGGTCGACCGTGGCGTGCAGCACGCCATCGGCCAGGCGGGTCTGGATACGGCTGCCGACGGGCGCGGCCGTGATGCCGCGCAGCACCTGGCCCTGCTCATCGCTGACGATGGCATAGCCGCGTGCGATCACGGCCAGCGGGCTCACCGACTGCGCACGCTGCGCCAGCATCGCCAGGTCGCGGCGATGACCCTCGAGGCGCAGACGCAGGCCACGTTCGGCGCGCTGGCGCAGCTGGCCGAGCTGGCTCTCCAGCAATTGCAGGCGGCGTGCCGGGTGCTGCGCGCGGATGCGGGCAGCGACCTGGTCAAGGCGTTGCTGGCGGGCACGCTGGCTACGCTGAAGGGCGCTGCTCAGCCGCAACTCAAGCTCATCGAGGCGCTGGCGCTGATCTTGCAGCTGACGCGCCGGACTGCGCAGACGCTGCTGCAGTCCTTGCAGGCGCAGCTGCTGGCGCGCCAGCTCGCGGGCCATGGCGCGACGCAGCCGCAGGCGTGACTGGATGACCTGCTCGCGCCACTGCTGCTGATCCGGGCTGACCATCTCGGCGGCGGCCGAGGGCGTCGGCGCGCGCATGTCGACGACAAAGTCAGCGATGGTGAAATCGATTTCGTGGCCGACGCCACTGACCACCGGGACCGGCATGGCGGCCAGCGCGCGCACCACCGACTCGTCGTTGAAGGCCCAGAGGTCCTCCAGCGAGCCGCCGCCACGCGCCACGATAACGACATCGAAGGGCGCCACCGGGGTATCGCAGTCGTCGTGGAAGTCGTTGCCATGCAGGCGTGCCAGCAGTTGCAGTGCCGCCACGATGGCAGGCGGTGCCTCGGCGCCCTGCACTGGCACCGGCACGATACTCACTGGCAGGCCCGGCGCGCGCCGTTGCAGTACATGCAGGATATCGCGCACGGCGGCGCCGCTGGGTGACGTCACCACGGCCACGCCACGCGGATTGCCGGGCAGCGGCCGCTTGCGCTCAGGCGCGAACAGGCCTTCGGCGGCAAGGCGGGCCTTGAGCATCTCATAGGCCTGCTGGAGGGCGCCGCGACCGGCATCCTCCAGATGCTCGACCAGCAGCTGATAATCGCCACGCGGGGCATAGAGGCTGACGCGTGCCCGCACCAGCACCTGCTGACCGTTCTTGGGCGGCTGCTGCAGACGGGCGGCGGTGCGCGCGCCCTTGAACATGGCCGCGCGCACCTGGGCGCCGTCATCCTTGAGCGTGAAGTAAAAGTGGCCCGAACTGGGTGCCGACAAATTGGATATCTCGCCACGCAGCCAGATACGCCCGTAGTTGAACTCCAGCAGTTCGCGCACGCTGCCGTTGAGCTGGCTGACGGTCAGCACCGTGGGGGAGGGCGTGTTGTTCATCGCAGGATGACCGACTCGTTGAATGGCCGGCAGGCACCGGAAACCCGCAGAATGCCATATCTGGCATCAAATCGTCCTGATATGGCATCTCCTGATGCCGGATTGCGGTCATTTGCGTGTATACCCATACGGATTGCAGGCTCATGTGGACGCTGACGAAGCCGCCATGACGATGTATACTGCGCGGCTACTTTTGATCCTGTGAAACCTGCTGACTGCCGTCAGTGACGGTTTCGGTCCTGGAGTGGTGCCATGCTCGATATTGTTCAGGAAGCTCTCACGTTTGATGACGTGCTCCTGCTGCCCGCCTACTCCAACGTCCTGCCCAAGGACGCCTGTCTGAAGACCCAGTTCACACGCGGCATCCAGCTCAATGTCCCGCTGGTCTCGGCCGCCATGGATACGGTCACCGAGGCGCGCATGGCCATTGCCATCGCCCAGGAAGGCGGCATCGGCATTCTGCACAAGAACATGGATATCGGCGCTCAGGCTGCCGAAGTCCGTCGCGTCAAGAAATTCGAGGCCGGCATGGTGCAGGACCCGATCACGGTCAGCCCCAAGACCACCGTGGGCGAGCTCATCGAGCTGACCAAGGCCAATCGCATCTCCGGCGTGCCGGTCATGCAGGGCGATCAGGTCGTCGGCATCGTCACCAGCCGTGACCTCCGTTTCGAGACCCGCATGGATCTGCCGGTGTCGGCCATCATGACGCCGCAGCAGAAGCTGGTCACGGTCAAGGAGGGCGAGTCGCCCGAGCGCATCAAGGCGCTGTTGCACGAGCACCGCATCGAGAAGGTGCTGGTGATCGATGACGACTTCCGCCTCAAGGGCCTGATCACGGTCAACGACTTCCAGAAAGCCGAGCGCTTCCCGAACTCCTCCAAGGATGCCCATGGCCGTCTCCGTGTCGGTGCTGCTGTCGGCACTGGCGCCGAGACGCCGGCCCGCGTCGAAGCCCTGATCGAAGCCGGTGTCGATGTCCTCGTGGTCGATACCGCCCATGGTCATAGCCAGGGCGTCATCGATCGCGTGCGCTGGATCAAGCAGAACTTCCCGCAGATGCAGGTCATCGGCGGCAACATCGCCACTGGTGATGCCGCGCTGGCCCTGCTCGACGCCGGCGCCGATGCCGTCAAGGTCGGCATCGGCCCGGGCTCGATCTGCACCACCCGCATCGTCGCCGGCATCGGCGTGCCGCAGATCTCGGCCATCGACCTGGTGGCGCGTGCGCTCAACAACCAGATTCCGCTCATCGCCGATGGCGGCATCCGCTTCTCCGGTGACATCGCCAAGGCCATCGCGGCCGGTGCCAGTTCCATCATGGTCGGCTCCCTGCTGGCCGGCACCGAAGAGGCGCCGGGTGAAGTCGAGCTGTTCCAGGGCCGCTACTACAAGGCCTATCGCGGCATGGGCTCGCTGGGTGCCATGGCTCAGCGTGGCGGCGGCTCCGCCGACCGCTATTTCCAGGATGCTTCGGCCGGTGTCGAGAAGCTGGTGCCGGAAGGCATCGAGGGTCGC
The DNA here is from genome assembly GCA_964511255.1 of uncultured Paraperlucidibaca sp. Lineage (GTDB taxonomy): Bacteria > Pseudomonadota > Gammaproteobacteria > Pseudomonadales > Moraxellaceae > Perlucidibaca. The sequence continues at coordinate 111,623 of CAZEEQ010000003.1, read as the reverse complement.
GTCGCCTACAAGGGACCGATGAGCGGGATCATCCATCAGCTCATCGGCGGCCTGCGCTCTTCCATGGGCTATACCGGTTCGGCCACCATCGAAGACATGCGCAGCAAGCCGAAGTTCGTGAAGATCACTTCAGCCGGCATGAAGGAATCGCATGTGCACGACGTGACCATCACCAAGGAAGCGCCGAACTACCGCGTGGGCTGAGGCCCGCGCGCGGCGTGATCCGGATACCTGATTCACGGCGGGGCTCAAGGGCCCCGTTGCCGTTTTGAGAAAGCGCCTGCCGCGCAGGCTATCGAGAAGAGCAGCATGACCCACGATATTCACGCCCACCGCATCCTCATCCTCGACTTCGGCTCGCAGTACAGCCAGCTCATCGCCCGCCGTGTGCGTGAGCTGGGTGTCTATTGCGAACTGCGCGCCTTCGACATGAGCGATGACGACATCCGTGCCTTCAACCCCAAGGGCATCATCCTCTCCGGTGGTCCGGAGACAGTGACCGAGGCCGACACCCCGCGTGCGCCGGGCGTGGTCTTCACCCTGGGCGTGCCGGTGCTGGGCATCTGTTACGGCATGCAGACCATGGCGCAGCAGCTCGGTGGTCGCGTCGAGGCCTCCAATGTGCGCGAATTCGGCTACGCCGAAGTCACCGTGCAGGCGGATCGTGTCGCCGTCAACAACACGGCCGGCCAGGCTTTCGATGCCTTCCTGCAGGGCATCGAGGACCGTTGTGATGACGCCGGTGCGCCTGTGCTGGATGTCTGGATGTCGCATGGCGACAAGGTCACCGTGCTGCCGGACGGTTTCCGCGTCACCGCGGCGACCCCGAGCTGTCCGATCGCCGCCATGGCGGATGAAGCCCGTGATTTCTACGGTGTGCAGTTCCACCCGGAAGTCACCCACACCCATCAGGGTGGCCGTCTGCTTGAGCGCTTCGTGCGCGTGATCTGCGGCACCGAGGCGCTGTGGACGCCGGACAACATCGTCGAAGACAGCATCCGTCGTGTGCGTGCCCAGGTTGGCGATGACCAGGTTCTGCTCGGTCTTTCCGGCGGCGTCGACTCATCCGTCGTGGCGGCACTGTTGCATAAGGCCATCGGTGACAAGCTCACCTGCGTCTTCGTCGACAATGGTCTGCTGCGCAAGCACGAAGGTGATCAGGTCATGGCCATGTTCGCGCAGAACATGGGCATCAAGGTCATCCGCGTCGATGCCGAAGCCGAGTTCCTCGGCAAGCTCGCCGGTGTCTCCGACCCGGAAGCCAAGCGCAAAGCCATCGGCAATACGTTCATCGATGTTTTCGACCGCGAATCCTCCAAGCTGGCTGCCGGTGGCGTGAACTGGCTGGCCCAGGGCACGATCTACCCCGATGTCATCGAGTCCGCAGCCAGCAAGACCGGCAAGGCCCATGTCATCAAGTCGCATCACAATGTCGGCGGCCTGCCGGAAAACATGAAGATGAAGCTGGTCGAGCCGCTGCGTGAGCTGTTCAAGGATGAAGTCCGCAAGCTCGGTCTTGCCCTCGGTCTGCCTTACGACATGGTCTACCGCCATCCGTTCCCGGGTCCGGGTCTGGGCGTGCGCATCCTGGGCGAAGTGAAGAAGGAATACGCCGACATCCTGCGCGAAGCCGACCACATTTTCCTTGAAGAGCTGCACAAGGCCGGCTGGTACCACAAGACCTCGCAGGCCTTCGTGGTCTTCCTGCCGGTGAAATCGGTCGGCGTCGTCGGCGATGGCCGCCGCTACGAGTGGGTGGTGTCGCTGCGCGCGGTCGAGACCATCGACTTCATGACCGCACGCTGGGCGCATCTGCCCTACGAGCTGCTGGAAAAGGTCTCCAACCGCATCATCAACGAAATCAGCGGCATTTCCCGTGTCGCCTACGATGTGTCGAGCAAGCCGCCTGCCACCATCGAGTGGGAGTGAGGCTGGCCATGGCTGCGTAAGGGCGACGCGACCATGAAATATCTTGCCCTCCTGCTGACCGCGTCCTGGGCCGCCTGCGCGCTCTGGTATCCGGCATCATCACTGCAGGGCTGGCGCGTGGGGGCGGTTGCTGCCTGGCTGGTTCTGGCTGCGCTGGTGCTGCTGATGCTCTGGCGTCAGGCCAGCGCCGCGACGCTCTGGGTGGCGGCCTATGCCGCGATCTTCCTGCTCATCACCCTCTGGTGGGTCACGCTGCAGCCATCCAGCCAGCGGCAGTGGCGTGATGAGGTGGCTTTCATGGCCTCCGGTGATGTGCAGGGCAGTCAGGTCACTCTGCATAACGTCCGGAACTTCGACTGGCGCAGCGACAACGATTACACCCCGCACTGGGAAACGCGTCGCTACGACCTCGACCATCTGTCCTCGGTGGACATGTTGCTGTCCTACTGGACCGGCCCTGCGATCGCCCACACGCTGGTGTCTTTCGGTTTCGATGATGGCCGTCATGTCGTTTTCTCCGTGGAGATCCGCAAAGAGCAGGGCGAGGCGTTTTCCGAGCTGGGGGGGCTCTTCAAGCGCTTCGAGCTGAGCATCATTGCCGCAGACGAGCGTGACATTGTTGCTGTCCGCACCAATGTGCGCGGCGAGGATGTCTATCTCTACCGCATCGCGCTGTCGCCGGAGGCCCGGCGCGCGCTGTTCCTGGCTTTCGTGACGGAGGCGGGTCGGCTGGCTGTCAAACCGCGTTTCTACCAGACCGTCACGACCAACTGCACGACCCTGGTCTGGCGCATGATGGCGCCCATCGTGCCGGATCTGCCGCTGGACTATCGTCTGCTGCTGTCGGGCTATTTGCCGGAATATGTGCGTGATGTCGGTGGTCTCGACACGCGTCATACCCTTGCCGAGCTGCGTGCGCTGGGGCGGATCACCGGGCGTGCGAGGGCGGCCGGTCAGGGCCGTGATTTTTCGGCTGCCATACGTGCCGGCATCCCGCCGCTGCCCTCTGAGCAGCCCGGGGTCCGGAAATGAGGCCGGATGCCGCCGATGTGCATTTCATGCAGCTGGCGCTGGCGGCGGCCGGACAGGCGGCGCTGGCGGGAGAGGTGCCGGTCGGTGCCGTGGTCGTCGCGCCGGATGGCCATACCGTGCTGGCGACGGCCCATAACCAGCCCATCACCCGGCATGACCCCACCGCGCACGCCGAAATCCTCGCGCTGCGACAGGCGGCGGCGGACATCGGAAACTACCGGCTGGATGACTGTACGCTTTATGTCACCCTGGAGCCCTGCACGATGTGTGTCGGTGCGCTGGTGCATGCCCGCATCGCCCGTGTCGTGTTCGCGGCCAGCGAGCCGAAGGCGGGATCACTGCAGAGTGCCCGGCAACTGCTGGATGCTGACAAGTCCGGTTACTTCAACCACCGTTTTGCCTGGCAAGGCGGTGTGCTTGAAAGCGAGGCGAAGGAGATGCTGCAGCGCTTCTTCCGCTCACGTCGTGAGCAAACTCGCGTGCAATGACTGCGATTGTCTGCTTTTTAGGCAGTAACACCGGATTAAATCTGCGTGAAATCGCAGAAGACCTCTTTACGAGCGGGGTGCAAATTTCTACCCTGCAGTAACAAGAATTCACAAAGCAGATAATTACAAGTGATCAAAGTAGTGCTTGTGATGGTCGCCGCGTATCTGATTGCCGTGGTGGCGACCAGTGCGGTCAGACGTTACGCCATCAACATCAAGCTGCTTGATGTTCCCAATGCTCGCAGCTCTCATGCTGTGCCGACCCCGCGTGGCGGGGGTATCGCCATTGTCCTGGCGTCCTTGTTTGCCTGTCTGAGTGTCTTCGTGCTGGCACCCGATCAGGCGCTGCCTGTTACCCCCTTGTTTGCCGCTGCCCTGGTCGCCCTGGTGGGGTTCGTCGATGATCACGCCGAGTTGCCGCCGATCTGGCGTCTGCTGATCCAGGGCTTCGCCTCGGCCTTGGTGGTGCTGTCACTGGGGGGGCTGCCGGCGCTACCGGTATTCGGCATGCAATGGGATCTCGGCCCGGCCGGCTATGTTCTGGCCTGGCTTTTCCTGGTCTGGCTGCTGAATTTGTTCAATTTCATGGACGGTATTGACGGCATTGCCGGGGTGCAGACCGTCACGGTCTGTGTCATGGCCGCGATCTGTCATCTCATCGTTGGCGCTGCGCCTGCCGTGACCTGGGCCGCCTGGGGGCTCGCGGCGGCGGCGGCGGGCTTTCTGTACTGGAACTGGCCGCCCGCCAAAATCTTCATGGGCGATGCCGGTAGCGGCTTCATCGGCTTCTTCATCGCCACCCTGGCGCTGAGCGCCGCCTGGGGCGATGGCCGCCTGTTCTGGTGCTGGGTCTTGCTCATGGGCGTGTTCGTGGTGGATGCCACCGTGACACTGCTGCGTCGCATGCATCGTGGCGAGGGTGTTTTCACGGCACACCGTTCGCACGGATATCAGCAGGCCAGCCGTCACTTCAAGGCACATCGCCCGGTCACGCTGGCTGTCCTGGCCATCAATGTCATCTGGTTGGGTTTCTGGGCTGTACTGGTGGCCCTGGGTCGTATCGATGGCGCGCTGGCAACGTGCGCGGCCTATGTACCGCTGCTGGTCCTGGCCTGGTATTTCCGCTCGGGCCTGCCCGACAGCGAGTATCAGGGTGGCAGAGACCGTCGGCATGTCGAGGGTACGGCCACGGACCTGATGTCATTTTTCCTGCGGCTGACGCTGATGCCTCGGCGTATCAAGCAACTCGGCCTGGTGGCGATGGATGCGCTGGTGCTGCCGCTGGTGCTTTATTTTGCCTACGTCCTGCGTCTTGGCTTTTTGCCATCGATCGAGTACGTCTCGGTCAGCATATTCGTGTTGTTGTCCGCCATGACCGTGCTCATGCTTGCCTTGGTGGGTGTCTACAAGGTGGTGGTGCGGGCCTTCAATGAGTCGTTGCTGCGAGACATGGTGATCGGCCTCATCATGGTGGCCGTCAACCTGCAGGTCATGAATCTGTTGATGCCAGCCGTCTTCATGCCCAAGACCGTGCCATTCATCTACGCCTGTCTGGCCTTCTTCTGGCTGTGGGGCAGCCGGACCCTGATCCGCGCCATGGTGGCGCTGGAGGTTCATGGCGAGGGCGAGCCCGTGCTGATCTATGGCGCCGGCCGCACCGGTCGCCAGCTGATTTCGGCGCTGCGCAGCACCGAGCTGTATCCGGTTGCCCTCTTCGATGATGACCCTGAGCTGATCGGTTCGACGGTGGCGGGTCTGCGTGTGCGCAGTGGCAAGGACCTGCTGGACATGCCCAGCCGTCTTGCTGTGCGCAAGCTGCTGCTGGCGATGCCGTCGCTGTCCGCCGAGCGCCTGCGTGAAGTGGTTTCCCAGGTCGAGCATCTGCAGGTCAGGGTCTGTGCCATGCCGGCGGTGGATCAGCTGGCATCTGGGCAGATACAGGTCAGTGACATGCGCGAAGTGGATATTGTCGATCTGCTCGGCCGCAGTCCGGTAGCGCCGGATTTGGAGCTACTGCATCGTAACACCCGTGATCAGGTTGTGCTGGTCACCGGAGCGGGCGGGTCTATCGGCTCGGAAATCTGTCGTCAGGTGGCTGCCTGCAGCCCGCGCAAGCTCATTCTGTGGGAAGTCACCGAGTACGCGCTCTATGCCATTGAGCAGGATCTGCGGCGACGTTGGCCCGATCTCGATATCATGCTGGTATTGGGCTCGGTGCTGGAGACCGGACGTCTTGAGCGCATCATGCGGCAGCAGTCGGTCGACACGATCTATCACGCAGCGGCCTACAAGCATGTGCCGCTGGTTGAGACCAATCCCTTCAATGGTCTTGGCAATAATGTCCTGGGCACTTGGTGTGTTGCTCAGGCTGCGAGCGCGGCTGGTGTGTCGACATTTGTGCTGGTGTCTACCGACAAGGCCGTGCGTCCAACCAATGTGATGGGGGCGTCCAAGCGCCTTGCCGAGCTGCTGCTGCAGGCGCTGGCGGCTGAAAATCCGCAGTCGACGCGTTTCGTGATGGTACGTTTCGGCAATGTGCTGGGCTCTTCGGGCTCGGTGGTGCCCTTATTTCAGGCACAAATTGCACGGGGCGGACCGGTGACCGTGACCCATCCCGACATTACCCGTTACTTCATGACCATTCCCGAGGCCAGTCAGCTGGTGATCCAGGCGGGTGCCCTCGGCTCCGGCGGCGAGGTCTTCGTGCTCGACATGGGCGAGCCGGTGCGCATTGCGGATCTTGCGGTTCAGATGATTCAGCTCAGTGGTCGCACCTTGCGGTCGGCGGAGCAGCCGGGCGGCCAGATTGAAATCCGCTACACCGGTCTGCGCCCGGGCGAGAAGCTCTATGAAGAATTGCTGATAGGCGGTGATGTGGCGAGCACCTCGCATCCGCGCATTCGTTCGGCGCACGAAGTCCGGTTGCCGCTGGCGGATCTGATGGACGTGCTTGACCGCTTGCAGCAGCTCTGGGACCGCCAGGACGTGGCCGGCCTCAAGGCCTTGCTGGGCGAGGTTGTGGCCGGTTACACGCCGGATATGGAGGCTGTCGGCCTGTGCGTGGACTCACTGGTTCTGGAGCCTCAGGCGGAGTCCTGCATGACAGAGGCCGCTGTGGCCGAGCGGCCTGCGAAGCCGAAAACCGGGCTGGCAAGGGTGTCGGCCTGATGCGTGTGCTGGTGACCGGAGCCTCCGGGTTTGTCGGCAGTGAGCTGGTGCCTGCACTGGCGGCTGCCGGGCACACGGTGCATGCCGCCAGCCGGGGTGCGCTAAGCCATCAGGGGCGAGCTGTTTCGCCGGGTATTGTGTCGTTTACCGGACTCGATCTGGAGGCCGGTCCTGATGTCTGGCAGCCGGTGTTGCAGCATGTGGAGGTCGTCATTCACGCTGCCGCCCGCGTCCATGTCATGTCCGACCGGGCCGCTGATCCGCTGGCGGCGTTCCGGCGCAGCAATGTCGATGCCACCCTGCGGCTGGCTCGCCAGGCGGCTGCCTCCGGTGTTCGTCGTTTTGTGCTGCTCAGTTCGATCAAGGTCAACGGCGAACAAACGCTGCCGGGCCGGCCTTACACCGAGCGGGATTTGCCGCAACCGGTCGACCCCTACGGACAGTCCAAGTGGGAAGCCGAACAGGGGCTGCGCGCGTTATCGGCCGAAACCGGGCTGGAGGTGGTGGTGGTGCGTCCGACCCTGGTCTACGGACCGGGAGCCAAAGGCAACCTTTCCGCCCTGATGCGGATACTGGCATGGGGTTTGCCTCTGCCCCTGGGTGCAGTCAGCAACCGCCGCAGCATGGTGTCGCTGGGTAATTTGTGCGACTTCCTGAGGGTGTGCGCGGAGCATCCCGAAGCGGCCGGAAAATGCTTCCTGATGGCGGACTGCCACTGGTCGACACCGGAGTTGGTGCGCAAGCTGTCGGCGGCCGGCGCAGGCCGCGCAAGATTATGGTCATGTCCAGTTGCGATCATGAGCGGAGTGGCGCAAATAATGGGCAGACAAGCATGGATACAGCGGTTGTGCGGCAGCCTGGAGGTGGACAGCAGTCCTGCCCGGGATGTTCTGGGCTGGGAACCCTTGTGTCAGCCTGAAAGTGAGTTGGCGAGGATGGTCCTGGCGGCACGACCAGGTCAGTGATAATTTGCGCAAATATTATTAATATTTCGGCATGCAGGCTGTGAAATGCTAGCATCCTGAAAAGAACGAGAACCAAGGAGCTGTATAAAAATGAAGCGATTGCATGTGGTGGCGCTGGCCACTCTGGTGGCACTTGCGCCGTCCGTCGCCTCGGCAGCTGCTGCCGGTGCCAAGTCTGCCATCGCCGCCTCCCAGAGCAGCCTCATTGGCGCCAAGTTGACGGCCGGGCTGGTTGGTGTGGCTTTGCTGGCGGGCGCGGCAGGCAGTGCCGGCAATGACAGCGGCGGCGGTGGTGGTGCTGGCAATGGCGGCGGTGGCGGCGGTGGCGGCAACGGCGGCGGTGCGACAGGGTCGAGATAAACCCGGCTGCAACAGACGGAACGCGGAAAACGACGAATGGTCGTGAGCGTGTCTTGTATTGGTCCCGAGTCTGAGATTCTCTAGTGTTGTACGAAGCGCCCGAGCAGGCGCTTGGCAATACGGAGAGTCGAAGAGACGACAAGGGAGTCAGCATGGGGCTCGCATCACGTGTGACGTCGATGATGTTTCTGTTTGCTGTGGCATCGGCCTGTTGTGCCGATGTTCCTGATCCGCGCGAATTTGCAGGGGTTGCTGTGACCGGAAAGCCGGTTGCGGTGGTCAAGCCCCGGCCGAGAAAAGTCCTGGCTGGTGGTGCGCGCAAGGCCGCTCCCCGACCGGTAGCAGCGGATATCGTGCTGCCGCCCGGTCCGCTGGCACGTCCTGGCGGTGTTCCGCTGATTGCGGCCATCCCTGTGATGTCAGTGGCACCTGTTGTTGCGGGCACTTCCGTGGCCCCCGTCGCAGTGGCTCCTGTGACGGTGGCTCCCATGGCAGTGGTTCCCACGGCAGCGCCTGTCCCGGCCCCGGTGACGCCCGCGGCCCTGCCGGCGCCAACGTCTGCCGCACGGACTGCGCTGTCGGCATCCGGCAGCAAGCTGACGGGCGCCACATTGTCCGCCGGTCTGCTCGGCGCATTCCTGGCGGCCCGGACATTGGCTGCAGAGTCGGGCAGTGGCGGTTCGGCTGGTGCGGGCGGTGGCGGTGGCGGCGGCGGAGGTAACGGAACCGGCACCAACTGAAATTCCATAATCAAAAAGATGTAGGTGAGAACTTGATGCGTCGACTGGTTTTGCCCGTTTTGGGTGTGTTGTCCTTGTGCGGATGTGCTTTGGGGCCGGGACAGCATTTGAAGGTCGATGACGGCTGGCAGTCAGGGGAGTCCGCCGAAACACAAGTCACGGTTTACGACATCACCCCCCGTCTGGTTTCCAAGCTCGAGAACCTGCACGAAAAGGATGCCGAACTGCCGGAATGGCTGCGCAACCATACCCCGGATACCTATCTCCTGGGAGCGGGTGATGTGCTGCAGATCACGGTCTGGGACCATCCCGAGCTAACGGTGCCGGCCGGCACCCAGTTCACCAGCGAGTCCAACGGTCGTCTGGTGCGCAATGACGGCACGTTTTTCTATCCTTACATCGGGACTGTGCGTGCGGCCGGCATGACCACCGATGCCGTGCGTGCTGAACTGGCACGACGACTCGTGCCCTATATCGACCGCCCCCAGGTTGATGTGTCGGTGCTGCGCTATGGCCATCAGCGCGTCTATTTTTCGGGCGCTTTCTCGCGCAATGAGCCGCTGGTGCTGACCAATGTGCCGACCAGTCTGGCCGAGGCGATTGGCAAGGCCGGCATCAATACCTCCGATGCTGACCTCTCCGGTCTTCAGCTCAAGCGCGGCAACCTGCGCGCCAACCTCAATCTCGATGAGCTCAGCCGTCGCGGCGTCGATCTCCAGTCGGTCTACCTCAAGGATGGTGACAGCCTGTTCCTGCCCTATGGCGACCGCAAGAAGGTTTATGTCATGGGTGAAGTGGCCATGGCCCGCTCGCTGACCTTCAAGACCGAGAGCATCAGCCTCGCCGACGCGCTCGGCTCCGTCAGCGGTCTGCGTCCGGAGACATCCAAGGCGACTCAGGTCTATGTGATCCGCGCGCCGGAGGGCGAGCAGGTTCCGTCCTCGGCCGACATTTACCGGATGGATGCCAATCAACCCCTGTCCTGGGTGCTGGCCAACCGCTTTGCCCTGTATCCTGGCGACATCATCTATGTCAGCCCGGCAGGCATTACGCGCTGGAATCGCCTGATTTCACAGCTGTTCCCGTCGGCATCCATTATTCAGGCCTCGCAGGCCCTGACAAATCCCTGAGGCCGGTATGGTGTTGAGGCCTGTAGTTGCAGCCGTGGTGGCGGGGCTTGCCTTGGCTGGCTGTGGTACGTTGCAAAAAACCGGGGAGATCATGCGTGCTCAGCTGATCGCTCCGGTAATGACGCCGCCTGACTATCAGCCGGGTCTGGAATATCTTCCGGTCAGGACGTCGCAAGGCCCGGCCTGGATGGTGCGCGCTTACGCTGACAGCCGTGCCGGTGGCAGCGATCCGGTGCTGGTCTGGTATGCCAGACCTGACCTCATGCTGCGGACCGAATCCGGACGCATCACGGGTGTTCGCGGGTTCGCCCAGACCCTGCACCGGCTGGATGCCGGCAGCTGTCCCAGCGTGTCACGTTACCCGCATCTGACCCGGGCCGTGACCTGCGAGCTGATTCGTGACAGCGCGACGTCGTTCGGGCTGCTCCAGCGTGTTCGTGTCGATCCGCCGCGTCTGCTGGCAGCGGGTTGGGAAAAAATTCCCGGCCCGTTGCTCGTGGTCCGTGAAAAGCCGCTGGATGGTGATACGCCCGGCAATTTTTACCTGTTCAACCGGGGCGGTGATCTCGTCCTGACCCGCCAGTGGATTTCCGCGGATTTCTGGCTGGACATGAGCGCCATCGAAGTGGCTGACGGTACGGCACCGACCTTGTTGACCTCCGGCCAGACGACGGCCGCGCCGGCTGAGGCCGTGCCAGCGGAGGCTGTCGTGGCTGCGCCGGTCCCGGTGATGGCCTCGCCCGTTGTGACGGCCGCGCCGGCCCAGCCCGCTGTGGCAGAGCCGGTCACCAGCCCGGTGATTGACGTCGCGCCAGTGCCCGCTACGCCAGCTACGCCCGCTACGCCAGCTACGCCCGCTGCCCCGGCAGCGGCCCCGGTGACCCCGGTGACCCCGGCTGCGCGGATGACGCCTCAGGAACGTGTCGTTCCGGGGCAGCCGCCCGGATTTGTGAGGAAAGCCCGATGAGCCTCCTGTTCGTGAGGCATACCGCCCTGGCTGCCGGTGTATTCGCCGCTTCCTTGCTGGCTGCGCCCCTGACGGTTGCCGATGGCCTGCCGTTGCAGATGGTCGGCAAGCAGCAGCGCCTGAGTCAGGCGCTGGTGTCGCTGGGCGCGACCCAATTGCCATTTCCGGCCGGACTGATCTGGCAGCGTGCCGATCTGATCAATGACCAGAGTGCAGAGCGTCATGCCCTGCTTGGCATGCTGCGCGAGAAAATGCCCGCGACTGGCGGCTTGCCGCGTCGCCAGGCGCTGATTGACTGGCTGGCCCGGCAACCGGTGACGGGCCGCGAGTTTGTGCCCGAGGCCGATCCTCGTTATCTGGAAGCACGTCCTGACCTCGATCCGGTACTGGGCGCTTATGACCAGATCAGCTGGTCCGGCGTGCCGCGTACCATTGCCGTCCTGGGCGAGAACGGTGCTCCCTGCACAGTCAGTTATGAGCCGGAGGCGCCGATTCGCGCCTATCTGCAGGCCTGCCTGCCAGGTACGGTGCTGCGTGAGGTCCTGCTGATCGGCCCGGATGGCCAGGTCAGGCCGGTGCCGGTGGCCGACTGGAATGCCCGTCGCGAGCCGGGGATTCTGCCCGGCAGCTGGATCTGGCTGCCCTTGCCGGGGATTCGCAGTGATGACCAGCAGTTGCTGGCGCGCCAGGTCGGCACCCTGGGTCCCTACATGGGGCCGGCGTCGGTCAGCGCATCGGCTGAAGCGGCTGCTGATCCGGCCTTGACGGCAGCGCCGGTGGTGGAACCGCCTGCACCGGAGGCCCCGGCTGCGGAGGCCCCGGCAGCGGTTGCCGCCACCGTGGCAGCGCCGGTGGTCCTCACGCCGGATGCCACCGCGCAGCCCTTGCGCGGGTTGCCGGTCAGCAGCAGCGACTGGGGCGGGGTGGGTCTGCTGCAGATGCCGTCGGCGCGTATGCGTGAAACCGGCTCCGTGGCGGTCACCATCAATCATGCGCAGCCCTATACCCGTCTCAACGTCATGCTGCAGCCCCTGGACTGGCTGGAAGCGGGTTTCCGCTACACCGACATCAGCAACCGTGACTATGGCCCGCAGGCACTCAGCGGCAGCCAGACATACAAGGACAAGAGCATTGACGCCAAGGTGCGTCTGTTGTCCGAAGGCGAGCGTCAGCCCGAGCTGTCACTGGGTCTGCGCGATGTCGCCGGCACCGGCTTGTTCTCCGGCGAATATGTCGTGGCCAGCAAGCGCTGGCAGCAGTGGGATGTCAGTCTCGGCCTCGGCTGGGGCTATGTCGGTGCCCGTGGTGATATCGAAAACCCGATCGGCTTTTTGTTCGACAGCTTCAGCGACCGCGACCGCCCGCTGGCCGGAGAGAGCAATACCGGCGACTGGTTCAAAGGGCCCATCAGTCTTTTTGGCGGTGCCGAGTGGCACAGCCTGACGCTGCCGGTGAGTCTCAAGCTCGAATATGACGGCAACGACTACCGCAATGAGCCGCTGAACAATCGTTTTGATGCCGTCATTCCGCTCAACTTCGGGGTGACCTGGCGGGTCGCCAACGGGATCGAGCTTCAGGCAGCGCTGGAACGTGGTGATACCCTCAGCCTCGGCCTGACCTTCTATACCAATCTGGCTCGCCAGGGCATGGAGAAGGTCTCGGATCCGGCGCCGATGGTCATCAATCCCGAGCGTCCGGCGGCCGGCGGCACGACCGACTGGGCCAGGGTGGCGGGTGCCATTCAGACGCAGACCGGCTCGCATGTCGAAGAGATCCGTATCAGCGACAATGAGGTGCGCCTGCAGTTGGGTGAGCCTGGGGGTTTCTACGTGCGCCCCAAGGCCGAGGAAATCGCCCGAGTTCTGCACAGCGCCGCCCCGGCCTCGGCCGACTGGTTCTCGCTGGGATTTGAAACCGCGGGCCTGGCCACACAGGATGTTGTTGTCAATCGCGATGCGCTGGTTCAGCGCGCCAATGAGTGGTTGCCGGAAGACCGCCGTGCCGCCGTCATGTCCACCGAGGAGCCGGTACGCCCGCAGCCGGCCGGAGATGTCGTCTTTGCCCAGGGGCCGGATAAGCTGCTCAGTGCCATCGGGCTGGATTTCGACCAGATCCTCGGCGGCCCTGACAGCTTCCTGCTGTTCAATCTCGATGCGATTGGCTCGGCCCGCTACAACTTCAGCGACAATACCTGGCTCTCCGGTGTTGCCAGTGTGCGCCTGTTCGACAACTTTGACGATTTCCGTTACACGGCGGACAGCGGGCTGCCGCGTGTGCGGACGTTCCAGCGCGAGTACCTGACCGAGAGCCCGGTCAATCTGCGCAATCTGCAGCTGACACATACTCTGCAGCCGGCCACGGATCAGTACGTCATGCTCTATGGCGGCCTGCTGGAGCGCATGTTTGCCGGCTTTGGCGGTGAATGGATGTATCGTCCGTTCGGCAGTCCCGTGGCGGTCGGCGTGGATGTCAACCGTGTCCAGCAACGTGATTTCGATCAGGGCTTCGGCCTGCGCGATTACCGGGTGACCACCGGCCATGTCACGTTCTACTGGGATACCGGCTTCCAGGATATCCTCGGTGTGGTGAAGGTCGGCCGCTATCTGGCGGGTGACAATGGCATCACCTTCGATTTCTCGCGTATTTTCCGCAATGGCGTGACGATGGGGGCCTATGCCACCTTTACCGATGCCTCCGCGGCGGAATATGGCGAAGGCCGCTTCACCAAGGGTGTCTATGTCCATCTGCCCTTTGATACGGTACTCAACAAGAGCACGCGTGGTGTCGCCACCTTCGGCTGGTCGCCGCTGACCCGTGACGGCGGTGCCGTGCTGGAACGCGAATTTTCCCTTTACGGCCTGACGGATGCGCGCCACCCGCGTACCCTCGGCCTGACACCTGCAAGGTAATACTGATGTCCTTGACTGCTACACCCCGCTTGGCCGGCAATGGCAAGCCCGAAGTCATTTCGCTGGCGGATATCTTCGATACCCTCTGGCTCTATCGCCTGGCGCTGCTGGCATTTGTGGCCACCGGTCTGGTTGCCGGCGGGCTGTACGGCCTGCTGGCCAAGCCGGTGTATGAAATGGAAGCGCTGGTGCAGGTCGAAAGCACCAACGGCGGCGCCATTGGTGCCAGCCTCCAGGAAATGCGCGGCATGTTCGAAAGCAACTCCGAGGCCACCACCGAAATCGAATTGATCCAGTCCCGCATGGTGCTGGGGCGCACGGTGCGTGAGCTGGGTCTCACGGTTGAGGCCAAGGTGCGGCGTTTTCCGGTGCTGGGCGGTTTCTTCGCGCGCCTGCATGAGGGCGACAAGCCGGCAGGCGGATTCGGTCCCTTCGGCTGGGGCGGCGAGCGTATTGATATCGGCCGTTTCGAGGTACCCGAGGAGTTTCAGGGCGAGCGCTATGTGATCAAGGCCGAAACCGCTGACCGCTTCCTGCTCAAGGGGCCGGGGCTGGGCAAGCAGCTCATCCGCGGCCGTTTGGGTGAGGCAATCGAGCTGAAAACGGCGAAGGGTCCGGTTTTCCTGTTTGTGCGCGACATCATGGCGCGACCGGGGGTCGAGTTTCGTCTCCGCTCCGTCAGCGAAGCCAGGGCGGTGGATGTCATTCGCCGGCAGCTGAAGGTGCAGGAAAAGGTCAAGCTGTCCAACATCCTGAAGCTCAGTCTGCGCGATGAGAGTCCGGTCATGGGCACCCAGTTGCTCAACCAGATCGCGCGCAATTACGTGCGCCAGAATGTCGAGCGCAAATCGGCCGAGGCCGAACAGACGCTCAAGTTCCTGAATGAGCAGCTGCCCAGCATCAAGCGCCAGCTGGACGACTCGGAGTCACGTTACAACACCTATCGCGCCCGTGCCGGTGCGGTCGATGTCACCAAGGAAGGCGAAATTCTGCTGGCCGAGTCGGTCAGCATCGAGCGCCAGCTGGTTGAACTGCAGTCGCAGCGCAAGGACCTGATGTCCAAGTTCGGTCCGCAGCACCCCCGTGTCAGCGCGATCGATGCCCAGATCACTGTGCTCGACAGCCGTCGTGGCCGGGTCGGCGGGCGGGTTGATACCTTGCCCAAGACGCAGCAGGAAATTCTCCGTCTGACCCGAGACCTCAAGGTCAACACTGAGATGTACAACAACATCCTCAATGATACCCAGCAGTTGCGTGTGGCCCAGGCGGGTACGGTCGGCAACGTGCGTGTCATCGACTATGCCGTCAAGCCGGAAGAGCCGGCCAGTCCGGTCATGAAGAAGGTGCTGGCGATCGGCCTGCTCGCCGGCCTGCTGCTCGGGGTGGCTTTCATTCTGGTCCGCAACTGGCTGCAGAAAGGTGTCAAGGATGCCGCCGAGCTGGAGGCCCGTTTGGGTCTGACGGTGCTGGCCACCATTCCCGAAAGCCGCGAGCAGCAGCGTCTGCTCCGCGATGCCGAGCCTGGCAACGGACGTCTGCTGGCGTTGCGACATGAGCAGGATCTCGCCATCGAGGGGGTGCGCAGTCTGCGTACCGCCCTGCATTTCTCCTCGCTCGACCGCCAGAACAACTGCACCGTGCTGACCGGCCCCAGCCCGTCCATCGGCAAGACTTTTCTGTCAGTGAATCTGGCGGCTCTGCTGGCCACCAACGGTCAGCGCGTGCTGGTGATCGACGCCGACATGCGCCGTGGTCACATGCATGACTATTTTGATGGGCGGCGCGAAGGCGGGCTCAGCGAAGTCATCGCCCAGAACCTGCGCTGGCAGGATGCCGTGCGTCCGACGGCGGTGGAAGGGCTCGACTTCCTGAGCACCGGCGTGCTGCCTCCGAATCCGTCCGAATTGCTGCTGCACAAGCGCTTCAGCGACCTGCTGCTGGAGGTTTCAGCGGTCTATGATCACGTGCTGATCGATACCCCGCCTGTGATCACCGTGACGGATGCCGTGATCGTCGGCCGCCAGTGTGGCGTGACGCTGCTGGTCGCCCGCTACGGCGAAAGCCTGCTGGCCGAGCTTGATCTCAGCAAGAAGCGCCTCGAGCAGGCCAGCGTGCAGATCGGCGGCGTCGTCCTGAATCGTGTCGAGCGCCGCGGCGGTTACCGCTACCACTATGACTACTACCGGGCGCCCAGCTGAGCTGGCGGATTGAGGCAAGGCGTCGTGCTTTGATTTGGTCCAAATGCTGCATGTCACTCGCGTTGTCTGAAAAAGCGTTGTAAAGTGGGCAGTGAATCGCACGTCATTTGGTTGTAAACTGTTCGCGGTTAGAATCGTGATGTGGTTCCAGTGAACAAAAAGATTAAGGAGTAGGACATGAAGAAAGTGACTTTGGTTCTGGCACTCGCTGCCGCATCGTTCCAGGTGTCGGCTGCTGAAGAAGTGAAGCCGGCCGGTCTGCTGCCGAAAGTGGTTCCGGTCGTCGTGACCGTTGCCGTGATCGGTGGCGCTGTTGCTGCTGCCAACAATGGCAGCAGCAATGCTACGGGCACTATCGCTCCGTAAGATTGTCTGTGACACAAAACAGGCCGGGCTATGCTCGGCCTGTTTTTTGCTGGCTGTACTACGCCGGAATGGCTGTAGTTGTGGCATGCTGCCGCATCGCTACCGTTCTCTTCTGTTCGCACAGAAAACCTCTGCAGGGTTTCATCATGCTGAAAATGACTCGGGCCTTCACATTTTCCCTGGCGCTCGGCCTGACACTGACCGGCTGTGTACTGGCGCCGGGGCAATATGTTTCGCCGGACTCCTGGCTCTCGAGTCGTGACGAGCCTGAAGTTGAAGTCATCCCCATTACGCCCAAGCTGCTGGCCACTGAGCCGGCGGCGCTGCGCGGCGACGATATCCCGCGCGAATTGCTGGATTACAAGCCGTCGGTCTATCGCATAGGCCCGGGCGATAGCCTCTACATCACGGTGTGGGATCACCCTGAGCTGACGGCACCATCCGGTGCGCAGATCAATAGCAGCGACGCCAATGGCCGCATGATCCGTCCGGACGGCACGCTGTTCTATCCTTACATCGGTGCCGTCATGGTCGATGGCATGACCATCGAACAATTGCGCAGTGAGCTGACACAGCGCTTGACGAAGTACATCCCCAGTCCGCAGGTGGATGTTGCCGTGCTGCGTTTTGCCAGCCAGAAAGTCTTTGTTTCGGGTGCTTTTCTGAAAGGCACGCCCGTGCCGATCACGACAGTGCCGCTGTCGCTGTCGGACGCTCTGGGTCAGGCCGGTATAGATCCTACGGCCAGTCTTGGCGGTCTTGTGCTTGAGCGTGATGGCGTGCGTTACGGCATCAACATGGATCGCTTGGCGCAGCAGAGTGGTAATGCACTGGGCAGAATCATCATGAAATCGAATGATTCACTGTATTTGCCTTTCAATGACCGTCGCAAGATCTATGTCCTGGGTGAAGTGACCACGCAGCGGGCACTGCCCTTCAGAACGGATGGCATGAGTTTGGCGGAAGCCATCGCCAGCGTCGGTGGTCTGCGCCAGGAAACTGCCAAGGGGCGCTCTGTCTATGTGATTCGCGGCGTCGATGTGGCGGGTGGCAATGCCGGTCCGCAGACCACGGTTTATCAGATGAATGCCAACTCGGTAACGGCGCTGGCCATGGCCGACCGCTTCCAGTTGCGCTCAGGCGACATGGTCTACGTTGGCCCGGCTCAGATCGCGCGCTGGAATCGCTTCATCAGCTCGCTGCTGCCTTCGGCAGGTCTGCTCACTACCGCTGACAACATTCGTAACTGATAGGCCGACATGACAGCCATGAAAGGAATCAGGGCCGTCCTGGCCGTTCTGCCCCTGTTGCTGGGGGTGACGGCATGTTCCTCTCTGTCGCAGGGCAGTATTGAAGCGTTGCGCCTGGCCTTTGCCGGGACCGCGGTGAAGCTGGACGAAAGTGCACTGGACCCGGCGTCTGCTTATCTCGTGCTGCAAGCGAACGATGGTGAGCTGATCATGGGCCGGGGTTTCAGCGACCAGGGGCTGGAAACCTGGTATGGCGCCGGTCAGGAGTTGCTCAGCCTGCGTCATGGTGTGGTGGCAGGCTCGCTGGGCATGACCCGCAATTTGGCCGATGTGCAGTGGCTCGGCGTTTTCCCCTGGCTGCAGGGCATCAGCCCGCAGGCACTTCCGGTGACTTATTCCCGGCATATCGATCGGCTGCCGGCGCATTTCAATGAAGTCACCGAGTATCGTCTGGAAGACCAGGGCCTGCGGAAGCTGAAGATCTGGGGGCAGACGCTGGAAGCGCGTCAGTTGCAGGAACATGTGGTGAGCAGCAATGCCCGCCATCCGCTGCCCGGCAATACCTACTGGTTGAATGCCGAAGGGGAAGTGGTGCAGAGCCGCCAGTGGCTTGCACCGGACTATGACATCCTGCTGAAGCTGCGCCCGCAATCGCCGGCAGCGGTGCCGGCAGTGCAGATGCCGCCGGCACAGATCGATGCGACAGCGACCCGTCACATGATGGTCATTGTCGAGCCTACGCGTCTCAATGTACTGCTCCGCAACCACCCGTTACCGCAAGCCTGGTTGCCGGGCTCGGCCTGGCTGGTGCGTGGCGAAGAAATGTCGCAGCATCAGCGCAAGCGCGGTGTACTTTTCGATATCGACAAAGCATTTGATGAAAAAAAGCTGTCCTCCCAGGAGAGCGATCGCCTGCGCGGTTTTCGTGCACGGCTGGCTGACATGCCGGTAACCGGTCGTAAATTGCTGCCAGCCTTGAATGCGCGCTGGCTCCAGGGCAATCAGAAGCAGGATCCGCAGTTGAATGGCGGCGATCGTCTGATGCGACCATTGCTTGTGCCGGCTGATGTCCAGGTTATGGGCAACGTGCCCCAAGACTGTTTCCTGCCGGTGACACCGGACCTGACATTGCGTCAGGCGGTGGCAGCGTGCATTAATGATCGCTTCCTGCCGGATCAGGTGTTTTATATAGCCCCCGACGGCCGTGTCACCGTGGTCGAAACCGCTGTGTGGAATCGAGCTCCGGATCGGGGTGTCATGCCGGGCAGTCGTCTTCTGGTTCCTTTCAGCGGTTTGGCGGAGGCCAGTGGCAACCCCCGGGCCAATGCTGATCTGGCAGAGTGGCTGGCCACTCAGATAGATCCGGTTGCTGCACCAGCGAGAATGGCGCCGCAGGCAGGCGAGGTGGCGCAATGAGCATGCCACGCAAACATATTCCGCTCATGTCTATGCTGCTGCTGTCGACAACCATGAGTCACGCCGAGGCGCCAGCACCCATTGCCAGTGACTGGGGTGGTATCGGCTTGCTGCAAACGCCGACAGCACGCATGAATGAGGCGGGCGAGCTGGGCATCAGCCTCAGCCATACCAGCCCCTATACACGCCTGAATGTCATGTTGCAGCCTTTTGACTGGCTTGAAGCCGGTTTCCGCTACATTGATATTTCCAATCGTGCCTATGGCGCTTCGACCACCGGACAAAGCAACAAGGACAAGAGCATTGACGTGAAGTTCCGCGTCGTGCCCGAAACCCGCCTGCGTCCGCAATTGGCCGTCGGTTTGCGTGATATCGGCGGTACCGGGCTCTTTGCGGGCGAATATGTGGTTGCCAACAAGCGCGTGGCCGACCTCGATTTCAGCCTCGGCATGGGCTGGGGCTACCTGGGCAGCCGTGGTGATTTTGGCAATCCACTTGGGTTCATCAGCCAAAAATTTGATCGACGTGGCGGCACGGATGCGCAGGGCGGCACTTTCAACGTCAACAGCTATTTCCGTGGCCGAACGGCGTTGTTCGGTGGCATCCAGTATCAGACCCCTTACAAACCCTTGTTGCTCAAACTGGAGTACGAAGGCAACGATTACCGTTCCGAGCCTCAGGACAATGACCAGCGGCAAACTTCGCCGATCAATGTCGGTCTGGTTTATCGTGTCAGCCCCAGCATTGATCTGCAGGCGGCGTGGGAGCGTGGTGACACGGCGATGCTTGGCATCAGCTTCCACACCAATCTCGCGCGTGCTGTACCCATCCCCAAAACGTCAGAGCCGGCACCGGTCCCGCTGAAGCCGGCACCGGCAGCGGGCCAACCCGTTAACTGGGCTGCCACGGCTGCTGACCTGGAGAATAATGCGGGTTGGTCGGTCAAACGGATACGCCAGCGCGGCCGTGAAGTAATCGTTGAAGCAGAGCAGAAGCGCTACCGCGAGCCTGCCGATGCCATGGATCGCGCGGCGCGCATTCTGCATAACCAGGTGCCGGCAGATGTTGACTGGTTCACCCTGGCCAATGAAACGCGTGATATGCGTACTGCCGATTGGTCGGTGCAGCGCGAAGCGTTTTCCCGCGAGAACGAGCGGATCGAGGGGGAGCCGGAAAACGACCACCTCTTCCAGGCGGCACCACCTGCCTGGGTTCGTGCACGTACACTCTATACCTCATCTCCCAAGCCTCTGACGGGTGATGTCGGTCTGGGTTACAGCCAGTCGCTGGGCGGCCCCGATGCCTTCCTGCTTTACCAGTTCTCAGTCGATGGCACTGCAGAATGGCGTCTGCGCGAGGATCTCTGGGTCTCTGCCCGTGCCAGTGCACGCGTGCTCGACAACTATGACATCTTCAACTACACCGGCCCCAGCAAGTTGCCTCGTGTACGTACGTTCTTGCGTGAGTACCTCACCACTTCCCGAGTGACCCTCCCTAACTTGCAGCTCAACAAGACCTGGCAGCCGGGAACGGAAACCTATGCGCTGGCCTATGCCGGTCTGCTGGAGTCAATGTATGGCGGTGCCGGCATTGAGTGGCTCTATCGCCCTCATGGTGAGCGCTGGGCCATCGGGACTGACTTGAACGTGATTCAGCAGCGTGACTTTGCCCAGGATTTCGGTTTCCGCGATTATCGAACAGTCACCGGCCATGTCACTGGCTATCTTGATACGGGCATACAGAGCGTGCAGGCCAAGGTCATGGTGGGACGTTATCTGGCCAAGGACAATGGTGTCACGGTGGATTTGTCCCGCCGTTTCCGCAACGGTGTCAGCATGGGCGCTTTTGCCACCTTGACGGATGTCTCGCGAGAGGAGTTTGGCGAAGGCAGTTTCGACAAAGGCATTTACTTCAATATTCCTTTCGATCTCATGTTGGGTCGCTCTACGCGAAATGTGGCCAATCTCACCTGGAACCCGCTCACACGTGATGGTGGGCAGCGCCTGCTGCGCCGTTATACCTTGTTTGAGCTGACTGAAGATCGTGACAAATCTTTTGCCAGGTAATGTGGCCGGAAGGTCCGGGAATGGCGGTGTGGTGGCGTTTTCAGGACAAGACGCGTAATCCTGTGGCGGTAGCGTGTCTGGATGATGTGAAACATGAAGCAGATTCTTGTGGTTTGTATTGGAAACATCTGCCGCAGTCCCATGGCTGAATGCCTGCTGCAGCAGGCGCTGGGTCCCGATGTGAGCGTGCGTTCGGCGGGTCTGGGCGCATTGGTGAACGAGCCTGCCGACAAGCATGCGCGTGAGCTCATGCTGTCTCGCGGATTGTCGATCGAGGCGCATCGCGCGCAGCAGATCACAGCGCGCATGACACATGAATACGAGCTTATCCTGGTCATGACAGAGCGGCAGAAGGTTGATCTGGAAACACACTATCCGGAA
The DNA here is from genome assembly GCA_964511255.1 of uncultured Paraperlucidibaca sp. GTDB lineage: Bacteria > Pseudomonadota > Gammaproteobacteria > Pseudomonadales > Moraxellaceae > Perlucidibaca. Next base: position 90,258 of record CAZEEQ010000003.1, on the reverse strand, counting down.
GCCAAGGGCCGCGTGTTCCGTTTTTGTCACTGGCAGAAACAGGATGTCGCCGACCCGTATCAACAGGATCGCGCAGCCTTTGAAAAGGCTCTGGTGCTGATCGAGCAAGGCGTGGCCGACTGGGCCAGGCGCCTGACCTGAATTAATCTGACGAGACTTTGCGATGACGCTTGCGAATACCCCGGCAACTCCAGCAGCGGATGCCGGCCAAGATAACGAAATCGACCTGAAGCAACTGCTGGGTACGCTGATTGCCGCACGCTGGTGGCTGGTAGGCTTTACCGCTGCCGGCATGCTGATTGGCAGTTTGCTTGCTTTTTTCAGCACGTCGATTTACCAGGCAGATGCGCTGATCCAGATTGAGGATACCAAGGGCGGCTTGTTGTCGAGCCTCTCGGGAGCGTTTGAGCCCAAGTCATCCGCTGATACCGAAATCGAACTGATCCGCTCGCGTATGGTGCTTGGCAAGACCGTGACGGATCTCGGCCTGGATATTTCGGCGTATCCGATTCGCGCGTCAGTGCTTGACCGGCTTTTCCCGGGCGAGCCTGCCGTACTGCAGGTCGGTCGTCTGGAGGTTCCGGAGTCCTGGCTGGGAGCAGGCCTTTCTCTTGAGGCGTTGGGTGGTGAGCGTTATCGCCTGACGGCTCCTGACGGCATGGTGGTGGGTGAAGGCAAGGCGGGCGAAGTGCTGAACGGCAAGCTGGGTGTACAGCTGTTCGTGCGTCAGCTCAAGGCCAAGCCGGGCCAGATGTTCATGGTTGTACGCAACAGCCGCACGGCAGCGGTCGCGGGGCTGACGGCCAATCTCATGCTGTGGGAGCGCGGTAAACAGTCCGGCATCATCAGTCTCAGCTATTTGAGCCCTGATCCGGTCATGGCGCAGAAGGTACTGAATCAGATTGCCAACAATTACGTCCGTCAGAATGTCGAGCGCAAGTCCGCCGAGTCGCAGCAGACCCTGCAGTTCCTTGACGAGCAGCTGCCGGAGATCAAGAAGCAATTGGAAGAGTCTGAAGTCCGCTTCAATGACTACCGAGCGCGGACCGGCATTCTTGATGTGACAGCTGATGGTGCGCGACTTCTGGACCAGTCAGTTCGTGCTGAAACCGGTCTGTTCGAGCTGCAGCAGAAGCGCAAGGAGCTGCTTGCCCGCTTCACACCGGAGCATCCGGCGATACAAACACTGGACCGTCAGATCGGTGCCGTGAAAGCCAATCAGGGCAAGTTCAATAGCGAGGTCAGTCGCCTGCCCAAGGACCAGCAGGAACTGCTGCGTCTGGGGCGAGACTTCCAGGTCAATCAGGGTCTGTATACCCAGTTGCTCAACAGCTCCCAGCAGCTCAAGGTTGCCAAGGCCGGCACCGTCGGGAATGTGCGCATCATCGACACGGCCGAGCTGCCGCTGTGGCCCGTGAAGCCTAACAAGCTGGTCATGGTCATGATGACGACGCTGCTGGGGCTGGTCGCGGGTGTTGTCTTTGCCTTTATCCGTCAGGCTTTGCAGACCGGCATCAAGGATGCCTCCCTGGTTGAGCAGCAGCTGGGTCTGACCGTTCTGGCAACGGTCCCCCGTAGCCGGCAGCAGGAAATGCTGATCAACGAAAAGCGCAAGAATGGCGGTGCCATTTCGGTGCTGGCGGTGCGTGCGCCGGAGGATCTGGCCGTTGAAAGTCTGCGCAGTTTGCGTACCGGCCTTCATTTCGCTTTGCTCGATGCGGCCAATAACCGGCTGATGATCACCGGTCCCAGTCCTTATCTTGGCAAGAGCTTTGTGACGATCAACCTGGCAGCCATCATCGCCAGTACTGGCAAGCGGGTGGTGGTACTCGATGCCGACATGCGTCGCGGCTATCTGAACGAGTATTTCGGTAGTGTCCGTGATGGCGGTCTGTCCGAGCTGATTGCCGGCACGATTCCTCTAGAACAGGGCATTCGCGCCACGGGGGTCGCTGGCTTTGATTACATCGCGACGGGGGTGCTGCCCCCTAATCCGGCCGAACTGTTGCTGAATCCGCGCTTTGAGGCCTTGCTGGAGCAGCTCAGCGGGCTGTATGACCAGGTGCTGATCGACAGCCCGCCCGTGCTGGCCGTTACCGATGCCGCCATCATCGGGCGTCAGGTTGGTGCGACCTTGCTGCTGGCACGCTTCGCCATGACGCCTCTGCGGGAGCTGGAGTTGTCCTGCAAGCGCCTGCAACAGGCCGGTGTTCCGCTCAATGGTGTGGTGCTCAATGGGGTGGAGGCATCGAACGGTTATGCCTATGGCTATGGTTACAAGTACGCCTATGCCTACGGCTACAGCAAACGCAAAGATGACGGTGTGTCCTGAGCTGAGACTGCTCACAGGCGCTACTGCAACGCTGCCATTACCCTGTCATGAAAGCGCGACGAACGTATTGCACGTCCGTCGCGCTTTCATGTCGGGCATGCGTGTTCGAATTAATCAATATTGTGCAGAAGGGATTGAACCATGTTGACTCTCGATAACGTCAGGCTGGCCATTCTTGGGCTAGGCTATGTCGGCTTGCCGCTGGCGGTGGAGTTTGGCAAGAAGTGTCCGGTGGTGGGTTTTGACATCAACGAGGCGCGCATCAATGCGCTCAAGGCCGGTCATGACAGCACGCTGGAGGTCAGTGACGAAGAGCTGGCCACGGCGACACAGCTGAGCTACAGCGCCAGCATGGCGGACCTGGCATCTTGCAATGTCTTCATTGTCACTGTTCCGACGCCGATTGATGCTCATCGCCAGCCAGACCTGACGCCGCTGATCAAGGCCTCGGAAACCATCGGCAGGGTGCTGAAGCGCGGCGACATCGTGATTTATGAGTCGACGGTGTATCCGGGGGCGACGGAAGAAGATTGCGTCCCGGTTCTGGAGCGCTATTCAGGTCTGACGTTCAATCAGGACTTTTTTGCGGGTTACAGCCCGGAGCGCATCAACCCGGGCGACAAAGAGCATCGTGTGACCAATATCCGCAAAATCACTTCGGGCTCAACGCCTAAGGTGGCCGATCTGGTCGATGCCATTTACAACCAGATCATTGTCGTCGGCACCCACAAGGCTCCCAGCATCAAGGTCGCCGAAGCGGCCAAGGTGATCGAGAATACGCAGCGCGATGTCAACATCGCCCTGATCAATGAGCTTGCGCTGATTTTCAACAAACTCGGCATCGATACCGAAGACGTACTGAAGGCGGCCGGCACCAAATGGAATTTCCTCCCGTTTCGTCCGGGTCTGGTCGGCGGGCACTGCATTGGTGTTGATCCCTACTATCTGACACACAAGGCCCAGTCGATTGGTTACCACCCGGAAATCATCCTGGCTGGCCGGCGCCTGAATGACAGCATGGGTGCCTATGTGGCCAGCCAGATGGTCAAGGCACTCATGAAGCGTCGTATCCATGTTGACGGTGCTCGCGTGCTGATCATGGGCCTGACGTTCAAGGAAAATTGTCCGGACCTGCGCAATACCAAGATCGTCGACATCATTGCGGAGCTGCGTGAGTACCGGGTCGAGGTTGATGTGCATGACCCGTGGGCCGAGGCCGCTGAAGCACAGCATGAGTACGGTCTGACCCCGGTCAGCCAGCCGCTGCCCGGGACCTACGACGGCATAATCCTGGCGGTGGCTCATCACCAGTTCAAGGCCATGGGTGAAACAGCTATCCGTGCGCTCGGGAAAGCCGAGCACGTGCTGTATGACCTGAAATACCTGCTGCCCAAGCAGTCTTCCGATCTTCGTCTCTGATTCAGGTAACACCAAGACATGACGCGCTACGAACAGTTGTTGAATGATCTGCCCCAGTCGCCCGGTAAGTGGTTGATCACCGGTGTTGCAGGCTTCATTGGCAGCAACCTGCTGGAAACGTTGCTCAAGCTGAATCAGTCGGTGATCGGACTGGACAATTTCGCCACGGGGCACCAGCGCAATCTGGATGAAGTACAAGGCGTGGTGAGTGCTGAGCAGTGGGCCGGCTTCAGCTTCATCAGTGGTGACATCCGCAACCTCGAAGATTGTCGCCGGGCCTGTGCCGGCGTGGATTATGTCCTGCATCAGGCGGCTCTCGGTTCAGTGCCGCGATCACTCAATGACCCGATCACGACCAATCAGACCAATATTGATGGTTTCCTGAACATGCTGGTGGCCGCGCGTGATGCCGGGGTGAAGAGCTTCACCTATGCCGCCAGCAGCTCAACCTATGGCGACCACCCCGGATTGCCCAAGGTCGAGGATGTTATTGGTAAGCCGCTCTCGCCCTATGCCGTGACCAAGTATGTCAACGAGCTGTATGCCGATGTGTTCGCACGCAGCTACGGGTTCAAGGCCATCGGTCTGCGTTATTTCAATGTCTTTGGCAAGCGGCAGGACCCGAACGGCGCCTATGCTGCGGTGATTCCCAAGTGGACGGCTGCCATGATCAAGGGTGAAGCAATTCTCATTAATGGCGATGGCGAGACCAGTCGTGATTTCTGCTTTATCGAGAATGTGGTGCAGGTCAATCTGTTGTCTGCGCTGGCCGATGACGCGATCAGGAATCAGGTTTACAACGTTGCCGTGGGTGATCGCACGACCTTGAATGATCTCTTTCGTCTGCTTAGGGATAACTTGCAGGCGCTGGACATAGTCGTGAATCATCCCCCGCATTATCGCGATTTTCGAGCCGGAGATGTACGGCACTCCCAAGCGGATATCGAAAAAGCCAGAGATTTGCTGGGCTACGAGCCTGCTCACACTCTGGCTAGTGGTCTGTCTATGGCTATGCCTTGGTATGTTCGTCATCTTGCGCACGAGGGAGAGGCGCGTTGATCTTGTGTAAGCACTTTGGATATATGACCGGGTCTTGCTTGCCTTTTGATCACACAACGGAACTGCTAGTGCGACAGATGGGGCTGAAATTGATGGTGTGTGATTTTTTTTGGCGCCGACAGCCTGCTGTCTCAGTGGGCTATTGATCATCATGAGTGAGATTCGTCGCGGTGCCTTACTGTCCTACGTGACTATTCTTACGGTTAATTTGTCCGGGCTCTTGCTGACTCCTTTGATAATCAGAGCCTTGGGAACGGCTGAGTACGGCTTGTATTTGTTGATTGGCTCACTGGCTGCCTATCTCGGTATTCTGGACTTCGGACTTAATAATGCAGTTACCCGCTATGTGGCCCAGTGCTCGAGCACAAATGACAGGCAGCAGGAGGCACGTTTTCTTGGTGCGGCCGTGGTTGTCAACGGAATTGCCGCAATAACAATCATTTGTGTGGGCTCTGTGCTCTTTGCAAATATTGATCAGTGGTTTGGCTCCTCCCTAGATCTTGGGGAAAGGGGGCAGGCAAAGATAATGCTGCTGTTGCTGATCGCGAATGTGGTTTTTACGATCACGGCAAGCATGTTTACAGCCATCAGCGCAGGGCATGAACGTTTTTCCTATCCAAAGACAGTCAACCTCGTAAGGTATCTGCTTCGTATTGCCCTGGTTCTTGTGGTTCTGGGAGCGCATGGCGGTGCCGTCGCGTTAATTGCATTGGATACCAGTCTTTCGTTCGTGGTTCTCGTCGCCAACGCCTTCTACGCACTACGTTCCTTGGGAGTTCGATTTAGATTCAGTACATTGAATTTAAAGCTGATACGTGAGGTCTTGGGGTTTTCCGCATGGATTTTCTTGTTTGCAATAATTGGCCAATTTCAATGGCAAACAGGTCAGGTCATTATTGGTCGGGTTAGCGGGCCAGAATCTGTTGCTGTATATGGGGTAGGTATAATGTTTGGTACTTACTACGGAGCTTTCTCTACTGCCATAACAAGTTTGTTCATGACTCGTGCCACACACCTGACTGTCAGTCAGGCCTCCCCGGAGAGGTTGGCGTCAGAAATGACAAGAATCGGCCGAATAGCGCTTCTGATCCTGCTGCTCATTTTAGGTGTCTTCACGATTTTCGGTCGGGAATTTTTGATTTTATGGGCGGGGCCAGATTTTGAAGGCGCATGGCTGGTGTCGATTACCATAATGCTTGCCTACACCGTGCCGCTGATTCAATCGTTCGCCAATCAATTGCTTGAAGCAATGGGCCTGTTTAAGTTTAAGGCCAGGGTCTACTTGGTTGCCTTGCCGATAGGCATATATGTTGGGTATATACTCTTGCCATCTCACGGTGTGCTTGGCATGGCGATGGGTATTGCTCTAGGTTGGGGGGCAGCAGTATTTGTCATGAATGTCTATTACCACAAGGTAATCAATCTCAATATGCCGCGGTTTTTTATCGGTGTTTCACGCGGCATTGCTCCCGTTTTCATTGCCTGCCTTAGTATTGGTGGATTATTGAGACTGATTCCCGGGTCGGGTTGGCTTTTGCTTTTTGGGCAAATATCAATTTTTTCCGTTTCGTATGCAGTTTTGATGTATCGCTTTGGCATGAATATAGATGAGCGTAATGAAGTTGACAACATTTTGAAGAGGATCAAATGGAATCGCGCATAATCGTTGATCGGGTTTGGTTGGCCGAAGAGGGAAGGCGAGTAAATTACTCGTACCGAGCCACTGGCCGTGCGGAGAAGTTTTTCGCAGGACGCCCTCAGTTTTATGCAGTTTACGATGCTGATCTTCGCGCTGTGCCCGAGAGTATTCTTCTTATTCCATTAATTGCTAATCTTGCGCCCATTGCATGGTTCGGCGGTTTGTCATTGGATGTGGAAACTCTGGACATGGAGTTCCTGGCAGCTCTGGAGAAAATAAAATCTGTATTTCTTAGAGATTACCCTTCTATTCTTACAGAAGGGTCGCGCATCGTGGTGGCTAAGCCTGTTGTCAATGCTCATAGTGGCAACAAGACGGCCATGCTCTTCAGTGGCGGGGTTGATGCTTACGCGACGTTCTTCCGTCATCGTGCGGAGATGCCTGATTTGGTATCGATACATGGCGCAGACATACCCTTGACCGATTCGGCACAATGGAATGCATTTGTTAAGCTGACAGATCAAGAGCCATTGCTTGCAGCACATTCGAGGCGGCATATTCAGGCCAATTTACGCGACTTCTATACCTATCATGTCAATCTTTTGGTTCCTAGCAAGGCGTGGTGGGGAGCAGTGCAGCATGGCTTGGCATTGAACGCTGTCGTCGCACCATTGGGCGCCGCCCTTGGCTACTCGCGGCTTTATATAGCCTCGTCTTATACGGATGCAATCCAGATAAAATGGGGGTCAACACCTGAAATCGATAATAGTATTGCCTGGGCAGGGTGTTCGGTGTGCCACGATGGCTATGAACTTCAGCGTATTGACAAAGTTGGTGTGATTGCGGCCGAAACATCGAGTAGCGCCGACAAGGTCAAGCTTCGGGTTTGCTATTCTGAGCTTAACCATGGATTGAACTGTTCGAACTGCGAAAAGTGCTTTAGAACCATGCTCGGTTTGTCACTGCATGGGGTGAATCCTGCACGTTACGGATTTGATATTACACCAAGCTCCTATCAGCGGATCCTTGATTTGATCAAGGCGGGCTTTAAGAGTCAGGGAGCACGATATTTTTGGTGGGAGCTGAATAGTTACATGAAAAGCAACTCAGGCGCGAATTTTTATTTGCTTGGTGAGGTAGACGAACACCTGAAAGTTTTTGATGCGTTGTCGATGGAGCTCGAACGACCTGTGAAATCACATAGGCCACAGGCTATGAAAATGGCGATTATAGAGCGATTTCCAAGGCTTTTTGCCATGTATCTTAAAGTCAGGAGGTGGTTTCTGTGAAATTCGCGTTGCTAACCTACGCTGAAAACAAGCGATTCTTCAATGTTGGCGATTACATACAGAGCCTTGCTGCTCGTCAGTTTTTGCCCGGCGTTGATGCCTATGTAAATCGCGAAAGTCTCGGAGAATACTCTGGTGACCCGATTGGGCTGATAATGAATGGCTGGTTCACTCATAACGCGGAAAATTGGGTTCCATCAGATTTAATAAAGCCTGTTTTCGTTTCATTTCATATAAACAATACTGCCGCTGAGTTAATGCTAAGTCCACAAGGGTTGGACTATTTGAAGCGCCATCAGCCCATTGGATGCAGAGATAAATATACTGAGACCTTGCTCAAGGAGCACGGGGTTGAGGCCTATTTCAGTGGGTGCTTGACGCTGACATTGGACTCATACCGAGTGGACGATGCGCAACGAACAGAAGATATCTACATCGTTGATCCATTGTATGGCTATCCAACCATGGAAAAGGCAACTTACAGTGTTAGGAGCTTTTTAAGAAGCATACTCAATGGTGATATTTTTCGTGTAGGAAGGCGTGCTCGCCACATAGAAAGTATTATTGATAAGTCGTTACTCGCTTCGGCTACACACATACACCAGGAGCCACCAGCTAATACTTATAGTGATGGCGAGAAGTTTGCTATGGCAGAAGACTTGCTGCACAAGTACGCACGTGCAAAGTTAGTAATAACTTCTCGTATCCACTGTGCGCTTCCATGCCTGGCTTTGGGGACGCCAGTAATTTTCATTAACGGATTTACTACGTTCGTAGATTCTTGCCGATTCGATGGCATACTTGATCTCTTCAATCGTATTGATATTGACTCTGTGACGGGCAATTATTCTGCCAATTTCCCGTTGAGTGGCAAGGTAAATGATAAAACACTTGTTGTGAATTCCGATCGCTACAAAGTATTGGCTGAGTCAATGAAAGTCACTTGTTTTAACTTCGTTGGCAGCATGAATCTCGGGGTCAAAGCCAATATTTAAGATCCCCATGATAATATTTAATGTGGCCAATGATATTTTAGTGATGGAGACCTTGAGCTAGTGTTTGCTCAGAACACGTCGTATCTTTCTGAGCAATCTGACGCTGATCTGCGGTTTTTTGCTCTGAATACCTTGGCTGGGAAATTTTTTTACACAGTCTGGCATGGTGCGCGTATTGCAGGAGCTCACGGTAGTGGTTGTGGTCATGCTTGCGCTAACACAAGCCGATATTAAAATGGATCCTGCCTGATACACGGGCGACTTAAAATTCTATGTTCGTGTTTTATGTGATGAGCAAGTAGATCGCAAGCCGCAGGCTCTTTGTGTAGGTGGTTTGAGCCATAGCAAGAGTTGTGGCTTGCTTATTGAATTGTGGTATTTTTTTGCAGAACACCTTGATAGGGGCGTGAAATTTGCGACCTGAGGATAGGGTAGTGCAAGGCTTTGGCTTTCGAAGGTGATACTTATGGTCAAAATAAATATACTCACTTTTATTAAAAGAAAATGCTGCAAAATATTAAATTTTAATTATTTGCGCGCTGCAATCAAGATCAGATAGCTTTGGAGTGCTTCTGATTAAGTCAATTTATGGTTGCTTAGCATTCTATCAGCAGTTATGCCGGATGCTCGCAAAATTTTCTGAGTCGAGTATGATAAATATGACTATGGGGTTAATTAAATTGGCGAAGGGTTTGTGTGCAGATAAATATATAAAGGCATCTTTTTTATTTCGATGTTAATATTTCAAGGCCATTTTGCCTAATGGATTTATATTTATGACCCCTAAAATTATTCATTACTGCTGGTTCGGAAATTCAGTTAAGCCAAAAGATGTTGTAAATTATATTGAGGGCTGGCGACAGGCATTGCCAGACTACAATGTGGTTGAATGGAACGAGAGTAATTTCGATGTCAACTCCTGTGTTTACTGTGCACAAGCTTATGCTGAGAAGAAGTATGCTTTTGTAAGTGACTATGCCCGATTGCATGCACTTTACTTTGTTGGTGGAATTTATCTCGACACCGATGTTGCGGTATTGGGACGTTTCGATGACTTCTTGGACGGAAAAATTGTTCTCGGGTTTGAGGAGTTTAATTATGTGGCCACCAGCACAATGATCGCCCCAAAGGGTTCAGACTTTATTGGCGATTGGCTGAAATCTTATCATACGCGATCTTTCAAGCATGATGATGGCACCATAGATCAGACTACCAATGTTCAGGTCCTGACACTACGGCTGTCCGAGCTTGGTTTGGAGCGCGACGGCAAAAGACAGAGTCTGCGTTACATGGACCAGGATATTCTGGTCGCCGAGCAGGTTATATTCTCTCCGCTTGATTACCCTAACGGCATCGACAAATCCGATGACTCGACAGTCACGATTCATCATTTCGGCCAGAGCTGGGCATCACGCAGCGGTCTGATTCGCCGCAAACTAAAAGATTTTCTTGTGCTGACCCTCGGGGGTCAAAGAATAAAAATGATCCGTGATTTCTTAAAGACAATATTCAAGTAACTACATGGCCATTTATTTTAAATTGATTTTAAGTTTTTTGCGTTTATCTCTGAAAAAGTTCATGTTCAGAGAAAGTATTATTTTTCATCCGTTGCAGTCGCATGCCTTCTCAATGACGCTGACGGTCGAGAAAGGCGGGTTAATGAGGCTGGGAAGAAACACCCAGGTCAGTAAGGATTGCTATTTTTTTGTTGGCAGAAGGGCGACTCTCAGTATTGGGGATGGTACCTACTTCAACAGTCGCTGCATGCTCAGTGCACAATCTGAAATCCGGATAGGCAAGGGCTGTCTTTTCGGTCCCGATGTGAAAATTTATGACAATAATCATGTCCACAAACTTGGTCTTGGGCTTGTCAGCGGGCAGCATACGTCGTTGCCCGTCATTGTGGGTGACGGCTGCTGGATTGCCTCGAATGTCATCATTCTTAAGGGCGCCAGTATTGGTGAGCGTTCAGTGATTGGTGCGGGTTGCATCATCACAGGACACATTCCGCCTGACTCTGTGGTTCGCGTTGAGCAGAGTCTCAGCGTGGTAACTCATGCCGGTACAGTTTTATGAAATTATTGATTCTGACCGACCAGATATACAAAGCCGGTGGCTTGGAGAGAACCCTCGCGCACAGACTGAATTATTGGTCTTCTCACCGGCCTGACATGCAAATAACGCTGGCTACGCACGAGAATTATGGGAGGAAAGCATTTTTCACTCTCCCAGACAGTGTGCACCTTATTGATTTTGGCGCTAACTATAACAGGGGCAAGCGGCTGAGTTCATCGGAGAATCTGATTCGTGCTTTCAGGCACTTCATGGCTTTGCGGAAGCTGCTGTCTGAAATCAAGCCCGACGTAATAGTTTTGTGCGGGTTTGGTTTTGATTTCTATTTTTTGCCGCTGCTTGCCGGTCGTGCCAGACTAGTGAAGGAAAATCACTCGTCACGCTATGTCAGCGAAAGCTTGAGAGGCATCTCAAGGCTGAAGTATTTCGTCAGGTTTTTCTTCGAGTCGTGCTACGCAAAGCTGATTTATTTAAGCCCTGAAGAAGCTAGCATCTCCGGCCATCACAATATATCTGTCATTCCCAACCCGCTCAATGGTGTCGGGCCGCGTGCTGCCAGCAGGGAGAACGTTGTGCTTGCGGCGGGGCGCTTGACGCATATCAAAGGATTTGATCGTCTGATTCAGGCGTGGGCAACGATCGCCCACAAGGCACCTGACTGGCGCCTGGTCATTTATGGCGATGATTATGGCGACTATTCTCGTCACCTGATTGCCGAGATTGAGCAAAAAGGTTTGCAAAGCAGTGTATGTATCATGTCTTCAGTCACTGATCTCGATAGGAAAATGAGTCAAAGCAAAGTTTTCGCGCTTGCTTCATTGACTGAATGTTTTCCAATGGTCGTGCTGGAAGCAATGCAATGTGGTCTGCCGGTGGTGGCCTTTGATTGCCCGACCGGGCCCCGCAACATCATTACTCACGGCGTCAATGGGCTTCTGATTCCGGACGGTGACATTAATGCCTACTCCGAGGCGCTGCTGGAGCTGATCGATTCGGACACGCTGAGGCAGCGCTTGGCCCAGGCAGGCCAAGTGGAGTCTGAGCGTTATGAGGTCAGCAAGGTCATGCGACAGTGGGATGCGCTATTTTCGGAGCTGAAGACCAATGCTTGATTTTATTGCACTAAATGCTTATCAGGGTGTTTTTAAGTGGTCCGTATTCATTGTTGCTGCTTTTTTTGCGATGAAAAGCCTGCTCATGAAGGCCGAAATTCCACATCCGAGATACAGAAACAACAAGTACCCTGGCATCATAGTCCTGGTGCTTTTCCTGTTTTTGTTTATGCTGGTGTCGCTGCGGCCGATCAGCTATGCCTTTGGCGATATGGGGAATTACTACAAGGCGTTTATTGAATATCAGAGTGGTTTGCCGCTGCGTGAAGGCGATATCATTTTCGAATATCTGATGAAGTTTTTCTCGGCAACTTTCTCGGCTGAGCTTTTCTTTTTTTTCTGTTCCTGTGTTTATTTTTTCCCGATTCTTTGGGCCTGCATTAGAATTTTTGGTAGACTTTGGCCTTATGCTTTTATATTCATTGCCTCCCAATTTGACTTTTATTCGTATTCTGTGAATGGCATCCGTAATGGCATGGCTGCTTCGGTTTTCATTTTGGCGCTATCATACCAGGGTATTCGTTCATGGGCTCTGGTGGTAGTCGCTGTCGGGCTGCATAAATCACTGATGCTGCCCGCAATGGCGTATGGCTTGGTCTACTTTTACGCAAATTCAAGGTTTTACCTGGCGCTATGGGTCAGCTGTTTGTTGATGTCGATTTTTTATTCTGGTTTTGGCGACTGGATTTCTTCGTCAGGCCTGGTCGATGACAGATTCAAGTCCTATCTTGAATTCGGCAATGAATTTGATAGCAGGTTTGCCGCTGTTGGCTTCAGGCTGGATTTCGTCTTATATAGTTTGCTGCCAATTCTGGTGGGATACTATTTTCTGATTTTAAAGCGTATGCCGTCGGTATTCTATCGTCACATATTCTGTATCTACCTGGTATCCAATGCATTCTGGCTGCTTGTCATCAGAATGCCTTTCTCCAACAGATTTGCCTATTTGTCATGGTTTATGGCGGGCCTGGTGATAGCGTACCCATTTTTGAAAATGGCCTCTCACAAAGGACATAATGTCGCATATGTCGCGCTTCTGATGTCATTTTCCCTATTCTCGCTGATGACGAGTTAATGTAATGAAATCTCTGACTGTTTTCACGCCTACTTTCAATCGTGCCTATTGTCTGGGTCGTCTTTACGAGAGCCTGTCCAGGCAAAGTTCTGATGATTTTGTCTGGCTGATTATTGATGATGGCTCCAGTGATGGTACTCGAGCCCTTGTCGAGTCCTGGATCAAGGAAGGACGTGTAGCTATCGAGTATGCCTACAAAGAAAATGGTGGAATGCATACGGCTCATAATCTTGCCTATCGGTTGATTGAAACGGAAATAAATATTTGCATTGATTCTGACGACTATATGCCTGACTCTGCCGTTATGGATATTTTGGCGTGCTGGAGTACCATTAGGCATGATTCTGGTGTGGCAGGTATGATTGGTCTGGATCAGGCCATTGGTGGCGGTGTGATTGGAACGTTACTGCCGGAGGATGGGAGCAAAAGCCGTGTAGGCCATCTTTACCGTCATCAGGGCGTTCGAGGCGACAAAAAACTGATATATCGTTCTCTTTTGACAAAGTCGTATCCCCCTTATCCTGAATTCCCAGGTGAAAAGCTAGTGCCGCTGAGTCGTCTTTATACTCTTATCGATAGAGACTATGAAGTTGTCTGCTTCAACAGGGTCTGGGCTATTGTTGATTATCAGCCGGATGGGTCATCAGGTACGATAACGAAGCAATACTTTAAAAGCCCGAGGGGTTTTCGTGAGGCTCGCCTTACGGAGATATACTATGGGACTGGCTGGATTCATCGCTTGAAAAATATTATTCATTATGGTGTTTCAAGTATAATTTCCGGTGATTATTTATATTTTATCAGGGCGCCTTTTTTTATCAAGGCATCATTCCTTATGCCGTTAAGTTTAATGCTTTATGCGTATTTTCGTGTCAAAGTCGAAAATTCTACGGCGGCCAAGTGATCTCGTCTTCATGAGAGTTGCTTTTGTTATTGTTGTGATCGTCGTCGCACAATTTGTGCAGTATTTTTGTCTACAGTCGTTTGGAATTAATTGGCATGAATATCACTCTCATCATCACTAACCTTGCCACTGGTGGTGCTGAAACCATGTTGCTCAAGCTGCTACTGCACATTGATCGTAGCCGATTTCAGCCTACGGTGGTTTCTTTAATGGGTATGGGGGATATTGGTCCACGCATTGCTGCGTTAGGTATTCCCGTACATACCTTGGGTATGCGATCGGGTGGAGTACCAAACCCTTTGGTGGTATTTCGACTTGCTCGCTTGTTGCGCCAGCTGCGGCCTGATGTTATTCACACTTGGATGTATCATGCTGATTTGTTGGGGGGCGTAGCAGCGCGTTTGATAGGCTTTAGGGGAGTAATTTGGGCTATTCACCAAAGCAATCTTTCTGCGGCGGTAAACAAACGCTCTACGCTTTTGGTGGTAAGGGCTTGCGCTTTTCTTTCGTCAGCACTACCTGCGCAGATTGTTTCATGTTCTATTCGTGCGGCAAAGGTTCATGCGGCCGTGGGTTATCAGGCAGATAAATTGCATGTAATCCCCAATGGGTTTGAGCTGGACCGTTTTTTGCCCGACTCTGCTGCTCGCGCCAGTGTGCGTGCGGAGCTAGGCTTAAGGGGTGATGTGCCCTTGGTGGGTCTGATTGCGCGCTACGATAAGCAAAAGAACCATGCGGGGTTTGTCCAGGCGGCTGCACAAGTGGCGGATCAGTTGCCGCAGGTACATTTTGTATTGGCTGGCAAGGATGTTGATGCCTCTAATGCCGTGTTGCAGGCCGTGATTACTGAGCACGGCTTGCAGGGGCGCATGCATCTGCTGGGGTTGCGTGATGATGTGCCACGTCTGATGGCGGCGCTGGATGTGTTGGCATCGTCCTCGCTTGGCGAAGCTTTCCCGAGTGTGCTGGGTGAGGCCATGGCGTGCTGCGTGCCTTGTGTGGTGACAGATGTTGGTGACTCGGCCGAGATGGTTGGTGAGACGGGGCGCGTAGTGCCCGCGGGAGATATGACGAGCTTGGCGCGAGAGTTGGTGGCGGTGCTGAAGTCAACTCTCGCAGAGCAGGCTTTTATGGGCCAACAGGCTCGCGCACGTGTTGCAGCAAATTATGAAATTGGCCATGTGACCAGGATGTACCAGACGTTTTATGAACGTGTGGCCGCCGAAAGTATCGCAGGGAAAAGCTGATGTGTGGTTTTACGGGTTTTCTGGGTGGTAGGCAGCTGGGTTTTGCCGAGGCTACGTTGCTGGGGATGGCAGGGACTATCAAACATCGCGGGCCGGATGCCTACGGTGCTTGGCATGACGAAGTTGCCGGGGTCGCGCTGGCGCACCGGCGCTTGTCGATTCTGGAGTTGTCTGATGCAGGCGCGCAGCCCATGCAATCGGCGTGTGGGCGCTATGTAATCGCTTTCAATGGCGAAATATACAATCATCTTGATTTAAGAGCGTTGCTGGAGTTGCCCTCAGCCTCCGTTGCGCGCCAGGTTGTGCAGGGTTGGCGCGGCCACTCCGATACCGAGACCCTCCTGGCGGGTTTCTCCTTTTGGGGCATTCGTGGCACGGTTGAACGCTGCATTGGCATGTTCGCTTTTGCGGTGTGGGACAAGGCCGAGAGAACGTTGACGCTGGGGCGCGATCGCCTGGGCGAAAAACCGTTGTATTACGGATGGCAGGGGCAGGGTGAGGCTGCCAGCTTCCTGTTTGGCTCTGATCTGTCATCGCTTCAGGCGCATCCGGCATTTTCTGCAAGCATCAACCGTGATGCGCTGTGCCTCATGATGCGACATAACTGCGTGCCCGCGCCGCACTCCATTTATCAGGGTATTCACAAGCTATTGCCGGGGCACTTGCTGTCGTTGTCGCTGGCACGGCGTGAGCCGGAGATAACACAATACTGGTCGCTGCCGCAGATGGCCGAGCGTGGTGTGGCAGCACCGTTTGCGGGCAGTGATCCTGATGCGGTGGACGCATTGGAGGTGCTGCTGAAGAGTGCCGTGCGTCAGCAAATGATGGCCGATGTGCCGTTAGGTGCCTTCTTATCGGGCGGCATTGACTCCAGCGCTGTAGTAGCGCTGATGCAGGCTCAGTCTGACAGGCCGGTCAAGACCTTCACGATAGGCTTTCATGAGGAGGGCTATAACGAAGCCGTGCACGCCAGGGCTGTGGCGCAGCATTTGGGTACAGATCACACCGAGCTTTATGTTACGCCACAGCAGGCACTCGATGTGATTCCACGTTTGCCTCATTTATATAGCGAGCCTTTTTCGGACTCTTCACAGATCCCTACATTCCTGGTGAGCCAGTTGGCGCGCCAGCAGGTGACGGTGGCATTGTCAGGCGATGCAGGCGATGAGTTGTTTGCCGGCTACAACCGTTATGTCTTGACGCGTAAGTTGTGGAGCAGGCTTTCTTTGTTGCCGCGTGAGCTGCGTGTAGTGGCTGCGGCGACATTGCGATCTTTGTCGCCTGCGGCGTGGAATGCACTGTTCAGGCCCTTGCAGCCGCTGATGCCGGCTTCGTTGCGGCAGGCCAATATGGGTGACAAGTTGCATAAAGGGGCGGGCGTTCTTGCGGCCCGATCAGTTGACGATCTGTACCTGGGCTTGGTGACACACTGGGAGCCTGAGAGTGTGGTGCTGGGTGGCCAGGAGCCTTTCACACACTTGCGCGGTAATGCCTTGCCGCTGTCTGGGTTGGATGATGTGCAGCGGATGATGGCTCTGGACGCCATCACCTATTTGCCGGATGACATTCTGGTCAAAGTGGATCGTGCCGCTATGGGGGTGTCGCTGGAAGGTCGTGTACCTTTCCTGGATCATCGTGTGGTGGAGTTTGCGTGGTCGATGCCGCAGCATCTGAAGTTAAGAGATGGTGTGGGCAAGTGGGCGCTGCGGCAAGTGCTCTACCGTCATGTTCCTAAGGGGTTGATCGAGCGTCCTAAAATGGGCTTTGGTGTGCCCCTAGATAACTGGTTGCGTGGCCCCTTGCGTGATTGGGCTGAAAGTTTGCTGGATGAGAGCCGTTTGCGGCAGGAAGGCTATTTCAACCCGGTGGCAATTCGTCTGAAATGGCAGGAGCACCTGAGTGGCAGGCGTAACTGGCAGCATCATCTGTGGGATGTCTTGATGTTTCAGGCATGGCTGGACGAGCAAAAGAAGCGATTTCTCTCATGAATAGGCGTATTTTTCTCGTAGCCAGCTATCCAGACTCCCTGCTGAATTTCCGTGGTCCGCTGATTGCGGCACTTCAGTCGGCTGGCCTGCAGGTGCATGTAGCGGCACCGGATCTGGATGACGCACATCCAGCCGCCAGGTCGCTTCGAGCGATGGGGGTAGTGGTCCACTATATTCCTTTGCAGCGTACCGGGCAGAATCCGCTAGCGGATCTCAGAAGCTTATGGGCGTTATGGCATGTGCTGCGTGTTGTGCGGCCGATGTATGTGATGAGCTATACCATCAAGCCAGTGATTTATGGCACGTTGGCCGCTGCGCTTGCGGGTATTCCACAACGGTTCGCGCTGATCACGGGACTTGGCTATGCCTTTCAGCAGGAGAGTGGTGCCGGCTTTTCCATGCGAACAGTAATTCGGTCGTTGGTCAGTGCGCTTTACTCCATCAGCCTTAAAAGGGCACATGTCGTTTTTTTCCAAAACCCTGATGATCAGGCGTTGTTTCGCGCGCAGGGCATTTTGTCGGCAGCAGCCCGCTCTGTTGTGGTCAATGGCTCTGGTGTCGACATACAGCAGTATGCGTTTAGCGCGATTGCTCCAGCCAAAACTGGACCTGCCACTACTTTTCTTCTGATTGCCAGGCTGTTGGGAGACAAAGGAGTGCGTGAATATATTGAGGCGGCACGGCGCATCAGGCGCAGTTACCCCGGCGTGGTGTTTCGTCTGGTCGGGTGGATAGATGAGAATCCGGACGCCATTCGACAACATGAGCTGGATGGTTGGGTGGCTGATGGGGTGGTGGAGTTTCTGGGTCGGCTTGAGGATGTTTGCCCTGCGATTGCTGATAGCGCTGTTTATGTGCTCCCGTCGTATAGGGAGGGCACGCCCCGGACTGTGCTCGAAGCCATGGCCATGGGGCGCCCGATCATCACGACTGATGCCCCTGGTTGCCGTGAAACAGTGATGGATGGCGACAATGGCTTTTTGGTGCCTGTGAAGTCGATCGATGAGTTGGCCGCTGCCATGGAAAAATTCATCGTGTCTCCGGAGTTGGTAGAGCGTATGGGTAAGCGTTCGCGTGAAATTGCGGAGTCCAAATACGATGTTAATGCAGTGAATGCGATGATGCTGCGAGAAATGGGTATTACAGGTGGTGTCGAGTGATCAAGCGTGCCGTTGATGTGATGGCCTCCGCCGGTGCACTTTTGGTGCTGCTCCCAGTCTTGCTTGGTGTGGCGTATCTGGTGCGTAAGAATCTGGGCTCTCCGGTGCTCTTTCGTCAGGTGCGCCCTGGTATGCACGGCAAGCCATTTGACATGGTTAAGTTTCGATCGATGCTTGATGCGACAGACGCGCAGGGCAATGTGTTGCCTGACGAGCATCGTCTGACAGCCTTTGGTCGCAAGCTGCGCAGCACGAGTCTGGATGAGCTGCCCAGTCTGTGGTGTGTCCTCAAAGGGGACTTGAGCCTGGTTGGCCCGCGCCCGCTGCTGATGGAGTACCTCCCGCGGTACTCGCCCGAGCAAGCCAGGCGCATGAACGTCCGCCCCGGTATCACCGGTTGGGCTCAGGTTAATGGCCGTAATGCCATCAGTTGGGAAGAGAAATTCAAGCTCGATGTCTGGTATGTGGACAATCAGTCGCTTTGGCTTGATATCAAGATTCTTTTTCTGACGGTCAAGAAAGTGTTGGTGCGCGATGGCATCAGCGCCGATGGTGAAGCCACGATGCCGAAGTTCACCGGGTCCCCCAAGTCATGACGACGCCTTTGTATGCAGTTTATGGCAGTAGCGGCTGCGGCCGCGGCATCATGCCATTGGCGCGTGCGTTGGTGGTGGGGCAGGGTGTGGCGCCTGATAGGCTGGTATTCATTGACGATGCGCCAGCGTCGCCGGAGGTTAATGGTCATCAGGTCTGCCGATACGTCGACTTCCTGGCCATGCCCGCATCCAGTCGGCATGCCGTGATTGCGATTGCCGCCGGGTCGATTCGTGCGCGATTGGCGGCCCGTCTCCGCGCAGATGGTGTCCAGCCCTGGTCGGTGCAGGCCGCAAATGTGGTCATCATGGATGATGTGCGGATTGGCGAAGGCGCGGCGCTCAGCCCCTTTGTGACCTTGACCTCCAATATTCGCATCGGTTCTCATTTCCACGCCAATCTCTACAGCTATGTCGAGCATGATTGCGTGATTGGTGACTTTGTCACTTTTGCGCCGGCCGTAAAGTGCAATGGCAATGTGGTGATCGAGGATCATGTCTATATCGGTGCCGGTGCGGTGATCAAGCAGGGTGTTCCCGGCAGGCCGCTGGTGATCGGGCGTGGGGCGACAGTGGGCATGGGGGCGGTTGTCACCCGTGATGTGCCGGCGGGCGTTACGGTGGTCGGAAACCCAGCCAGGCCGCTGATCAGGGGATAAAGTATCAGGGTTTGCCCTGTTGGCCGGTTTGATCGCCCGGTATGCTGTTTTTTTATGCTAAAATGCGCCGCTTTTTTGACGGAGCTCATTTCCTGTCAGCGAAGCCCCGGATCAGGCCGCCATGTGCCGATGGCATGGCTGGAAAGGATGCATGCCAACCTGGCGGTAGCGACATCAAGCCGCCCTAACGAGCAGTATAAGTCACATGTTGAATACACCATTTTCCCCTTGGCCCAGTTACACGCAGGAAGAGGCAGATGCTGCCGCGCGTGTTCTCCTGTCCAATCAGGTCAATTACTGGACCGGGCGGGAGTGCCGTGAATTCGAGCAGGAGTTCGCTGCCTGGACCGAGGTTCCGCATGCCATCGCCCTGGCCAATGGTACGGTGGCGCTTGATCTGGCGCTCAAGGTGCTGGGCATAGGCCCTGGTGACGAGGTCATTGTCACGCCACGCACTTTCCTGGCTTCGGCCAGTTCTATTGTGACGATTGGCGCCATTCCGGTTTTCGCGGATGTGGATGCTGACTCGCAGAACATCACGCCCGAAACCGTGGCGCGCGTGCTGACGCCACGCACCAGAGCCATCATTGCGGTTCATCTCGCGGGCTGGCCTTGCGATATGGATGGTCTCATGGCGCTGGCGCGCGAACATGGCCTGGTTGTGCTCGAGGACTGTGCCCAGGCGCATGGCGCGCGCTGGCACGGCCGCCCGGTGGGCGGTCTTGGGCATGCCGCAGCCTGGTCATTCTGTCAGGACAAGATCATGTCCACGGGCGGTGAGGGAGGCATGCTGACGACCCGGGATCAGGATTTGTGGTCACGGGCATGGTCCTACAAGGATCATGGCAAGAGTTTTGATGCGGTCTATCAGCGCGAACATCCGCCGGGGTTCCGCTGGCTGCATGAGTCTTTTGGTACCAACTGGCGCATGCTGGAAGTACAGGGCGTCATCGGACGCATACAGCTTCAGCGTATGCCCGCGTGGCAGGCAGCGCGGCGGCGCAATGCCGAGACGATCCTGGCCGCGTGCGCCGAGTCGCCGGCCCTGCGCGTGCCGCAGGTCCCGGCACATGTCGAGCACGCCTGGTATCGGGCTTATGCCTTTGTGCGGCCTGAGGCCCTGGCGACGGGTTGGGATCGTGATCGCATCATGCACGAAATCAAGACTCGTGGTGTGCCCTGCTATTCCGGCTCCTGCTCTGAGGTCTACCTCGAGAAGGCATTCGATGACACGCCCTGGCGTCCGGTTGAACGTCTGCCGGTGGCGCGCGCGCTGGGTGAAACCAGCCTCATGTTCCTCACGCATCCGACATTGACGCCGGCTGAGCTGGCCAAGACTTGCGCGGTGATTCGCGAGGTCATGACACAGGCGCAGGCCTGAGCCAGCGTGGCATGCCAAAAAGCCTGCACAGGTGTAAACTTTCCCACCTTGCAGATGTTTAGGCCAGGATGACCCGTATGAAATCTGCCCTACTGCTGTTGCAGGCTATGCCGCGGCGCCTCAAGCAACTGGTGTTGCTCGCTGGCGATATTTTGATGATCCCGCTGTTGCTCTTTCTGGCGCTTTGCCTTCGCCTCGACAGCTGGGATCATGAGCAGCTGTTCAAGCCCGGGCTTTATGTAACGGCGATCTGCGTTGGCGGTCTTGCCCTGTTGCTCAGTGGTGTCTATCGGGCCGTTGTGCGTGCGTTTGATGAGCACTTTCTCAATGCACTCATGCTGGCATCCTGCAGCTATGCCATTGCCATGTTCACGCTGGTGTCCGCCGGCGTGCTTGACATGCCGCGCAGTACAACGGTGGTCAGCGCGTTTTTCCTTTTTCTCTGGGTCTGGGGCAGTCGCAGCCTGATTCGCGCCATTCTCCTGCAGGCGTTTGACCTCAAGCACACGCGCACGCCACTGCTGATTTATGGTGCCGGCAATGCCGGTCGTCAGTTCCTGGCCGTGGCGCTGAAGTGCTCGGAATACAAGCCCGTGGCTTTTCTCGATGACAGTCGCGAGCTGATTGGCACCATGGTCTCCGGGCTGCCGGTGTTTTCGGGTGTGCGGGCCGCTGAGCTGGTGCGTCGCTACGACATCAAGGACATCATTATCGCGTTGCCATCGGCTTCGCGGGCACGTCGCCGTGAGGTCATCGAGGGGCTGGAGTTGCTGGGTGTGCATGTCCGCGCGCTGCCCGGGCTAGATCGCCTCATGAGTGGCCAGATCACCATGAATGATGTTCAGGAGATCGATATCGCCGACCTGCTCGGGCGTGATGCGGTGGCTCCGAATGCGTCCTTGTTTGCCCGCAATATTCAGGGCTTGTCGGTCATGGTCAGCGGTGCTGGCGGCTCAATTGGCTCTGAGCTGTGCCGTCAGATTCTGAGTGCGGGCCCTCGGCGCCTGATTCTCCTGGATCTCAATGAGTACTCCTTGTATGCGATTGACCGCGAGCTGCGGGCCGCCTGGCCTGGTGTCGAGATCGTGTCCGTGCTCGGCTCGGTCATGGATCAGGCGCGCATCGAGCGACTGCTGCGTCGTCATGAGGTGGCAACGGTTTATCATGCCGCGGCTTACAAGCATGTGCCGCTGGTAGAGGCCAACCCCTTCGAGGGGGTTCGTAACAATGCCATCGGCACCTATCGTGCAGCCTGTGCGGCGCGTGCGGCCGGCGTGTCGACTTTCGTTCTGATCTCCACGGACAAGGCCGTGCGTCCGACCAATGTCATGGGGGCCTCCAAGCGTTTGGCCGAGCTCGCGCTCCAGGCACTGACGCTGTCACCCGTGGCACCGGGGCGTGTTGCGACGCAGTTCAGTATGGTGCGGTTCGGCAATGTGCTGGGTTCCTCCGGTTCGGTTGTCCCGCTCTTTCGTCGCCAGATTGCTGAGGGCGGTCCGCTGACCGTGACGCATGGCGAAGTGACGCGTTATTTCATGACCATTCCCGAGGCGGCTCAGCTGGTGATCCAGGCGGGTGCCATGGGCAGGGGCGGTGATGTTTTCGTGCTTGATATGGGCAGTCCGGTGCGGATTGTCGATCTGGCGCGCAAGATGATTCGTCTCAGCGGTCTGACCGAGCGCAATGACGTCACACCAGATGGCGATATCGAAATCGCGGTGACGGGTCTGCGACCGGGTGAAAAGCTTTATGAGGAGCTGCTCATTGGCGATCACAACATTGAAGGCACTGACCACCCTCGCATTCTGCGCGCGGTCGAGCGCGCGTTGTCGCTGACAGAGATGGAAACGATCTTTGCCGAGATCGAGCAGTTGGCTGTGATTCGCGACACGCTGGCACTCAAGCGCCTGTTGCTGTGGTATGTCGAAGGTTATATCCCAGACTTCACGGCGGATGATGTGTCGGCCGAGCTGATGGTGCCCGTGACATCTGAAGTGACGTTTGCCGATGGCGGCCGCGAGGCGGAGCGGGCCTCCGGCAGTGAGGCTGCGGAACAGCCCGAAACGGCGAGAGTCCTCAACTTCAAGCTGCCAGCCTGAGGGTGGCGGTTTTGTCAGGGTCGGATTCACTCATCTTGAATCAAGACCCTACGAATTATTTGAGGAGCGTTTAGTGGCTACAGCGTTGCTTCCTGTGATCATGGCCGGCGGTTCGGGCACCCGGCTCTGGCCGCTTTCGCGTGAGCTGTTTCCCAAGCAGTTCCTGTCGCTGCATAGCGATGCCTCCATGCTGCAAGTGACCATTGAGCGCCTGGCAGGTCTCAGCAATGCCAGGCCGCTGGTGATCTGTAATGAAAATCATCGTTTTCTGGTTGCGGAGCAATTGCGCCAGCTTGATGTGCTGAGCGGCAATATTCTGCTGGAGCCGGTGGGGCGTAACACGGCACCGGCCATTGCACTGGCGGCGCTGCATGCCACGGCCGAGGGAGGCGACCCGCTGTTGCTGGTGCTGGCGGCCGATCATGTCATTCAGGATACGGTAGCGTTCCAGTCCGCCATTCGCCGTGCCATGCCGCATGCCGAGTCGGGCGCGCTGGTGGCTTTCGGCATCGTCGCGCGCAGCCCGGAGACGGGTTATGGCTATATCCGTCATGGCGAGCCGGTGGGTAATGCCGCTGATGGCGCCGCATTCAGGATCGCTGCCTTTGTCGAGAAGCCTGAGCTGGCCGTGGCCGAAAGCTATGTCGCCTCCGGTGAATATGACTGGAACAGCGGCCTGTTCCTGTTTCGCGCCAGCCGCTACCTGGCCGAGCTGGAGAAGTTCCGGCCGGACATTCTGGCCATCTGCCGCCAATCCCTGGCCGGTGCCCAGCCGGATCTTGATTTTGTCCGTGTGGATGCCGGGGTCTTCAAAACTTGCCCTGATGACTCCATTGACTATGCCGTGATGGAAAAAACGGATGCCGCTGTTGTGGTGCCCATGGATGCCGGCTGGAGCGACGTGGGCGCGTTCTCCTCGCTTTGGGATGTGCTGCCCAAGGATGCTTCCGGCAATGTTCATCGCGGCGATGTGCTCAGTCATGACTGTCGCAACAACCTGGTGCTTGCCGAGAATGCGCTGGTCGCCACCGTAGGTCTCGAAAACGTGGTCGTCGTGCAGACCAAAGATGCCGTGTTGGTCGCGGCGCGCGACCGCGTGCAGGAAGTCAAACAGATCGTCATCCAGCTCAAGGCGGCCGGGCGCAGCGAGCACCAGATTCATCGCGAGGTGTACCGCCCCTGGGGCAAGTATGATTCGATTGATGCTGCCCAGCGTTACCAGGTCAAGCGCATCACCGTGAAACCAGGCGCCAAGCTCTCAGTGCAAATGCACCATCATCGTGCCGAGCACTGGGTGGTGGTTTGCGGCACGGCGAGGGTCACACTCAATGACGAAGTGCGCCTGCTGTGCGAGAACGAGTCAGTTTATCTGCCCGTGGGTGCTGTGCATGCGCTCGAGAATCCGGGCAAGATTCCGCTGGAGTTGATCGAGGTGCAAGTCGGGCCCTATCTGGGTGAGGATGATATCGTCAGATTCGAGGACCGGTACGGCAGGGCGTGAGGTGTTAGTTGCCAAGTGATCATGTTGAGTCGGGTTTTCGTCCCCGGAAATTGGCTGCGCAACTGATTCTGCACCTGCCGAAAGTCATGGTTTGCAGCGCCCAGCAGGACGGTTGCCAAAAACGATGACGGGTGCAGGTCAAATCACGTCCCTGACCAAGACGGCGTCACTCAGGCTTTGGTAACATCCTGTAAAAGTCGCTGTGCGGCGTGGCCGCCAGGGCGCTGACTGACTCCAGGTTCTTTCATCGTGATCTCTATCGTAGTTCTACCCGTTGCCGGTCTCGGCACGCGTTTCCTGCCCGCTACCAAGGCCGTTCCCAAGGAGCTGCTGCCGGTCGTCGACAAGCCGCTTGTGCAATATGCCGTCGAAGAGGCCTGGCGTGCCGGCATCCGCCATATGGTGCTGGTCAGCTCGCCGGTGAAGCAGGCACTGGAACGCCATTTGCAGCCGGCTGACCCGATACTGGTGGCCGAGCTGGAGGCTAAGGGCAAGAAGGATCTGCTGGCTGCTCTCGAGTCGGCTACGCCGCCGGGCATGACCTTGTCGGTTGTGTACCAGGACAAGGCGCTGGGACTGGGCCATGCGGTGCTCTGTGCCCGTGATGTGCTGGCTGCCTCTCCGGGGGGCGTCGAGCAGACCTTTGCGGTCATGCTGCCGGATGACTTCATTGATGCGCCGCCGAATGCGGCCAGTCAGGGCTGTCTGGCGGATATGGTGGCCCTGCATGACAGGACCGGTGCGTGGTCGTTGGCGGTGGAGGAAGTGCCCAGGGAGCAAACTGACAAATATGGCGTGGTGTCACTGACGGCGCGGGCTGGCGATGATGCGGCTCGAATTATGGCCATGGTCGAGAAGCCGAAGCCGGCGGATGCGCCAAGCAATCTGGCGGTGGTGGGACGCTATATTTTGCCGGGTCGGATTTTTGCCGAACTGGAGCAGGTCCCGCCGGGTGCCGGTGGTGAAATACAGCTCACGGATGGCATTGCTGCCCTGCTGGCCGGCCATGATATCCGGGCTCACCGCTTTGCGGGTGTCCGTTATGACTGCGGCAGCAAGCTGGGTCATATCAAGGCCAATATTGCCCTGGCCCTGCGCGATCCCGAGTTGTCGGCACCACTGTCGACGTGGCTGGCTGAGTGGCATGCGCAGGCATCCGTACCGTCAGGGCGTGCCACATGACCGATAAGTTTGGCGGTCGGCGTCAGCTGCCATCCTGGCAGCGTCTGGAGGCTGAGCATCTTCCGCTCTGGCGTAGCCGCCACTTACGCGAAGTCTGGTCTGAAGAGGGGGCGGAGCGAGCAGCGCGTTTGACGCGTCGTTGGGATGGTCTGCTTCTCGACTTCAGCAAACAGCGACTGGATGCCGCTGTCTTGACGGATCTTTTCCAGCTGGCTCGTGAGTGCCAGCTGGAAAAGGCCGTTCAGCATTTGCTCAAAGGTAGTCTGGTCAATCAGAGCGAGGGGCGCCCGGCACTGCACACTGCTTTGCGTTTGCCGCGCTCGGCGAGCTTGCAGTTGAGAGGGGGCGATGTGGTGCCGGCTGTTCATGCCAGTCTGGCCAGGGTACGCAGCATCGTCAGCCGTATTCATGCCCGGCAGTGGCGTGGCGTGACCGGTCTGCCGATCACGGATGTGGTCAGTATTGGCGTAGGTGGCTCAGATCTCGGCCCGTTGCTGGTCACTAATGCGTTGGGCGAGTTCGCACCACCGGCGGCCCAGCACCTCAAGCTGCATTTCGTCAGCTCCATCGATGGCACGCAAATCGCTGATTTGCTCAATACGCTGCGCCCGGATACCACGCTGTTTGTGGTGGCGTCCAAGTCCTTCACGACAATTGACACGTTGTCCAATGCCGAAACGGCGCTGACTTGGATGCTGGCACGTATTCCGGATCGCGAGCGCGTGCTGCGCCATCATGTCATCGGCGTGTCGGCCAGCCCGGCCAAAATGACCGAGTACGGGATTCCGGAGAGCAATCAGATTGCCTTCTGGGACTGGGTTGGCGGACGGTTTTCCTTGTGGTCGGCCATCGGCTTGCCAATTGCCCTCAAAATTGGCATGGATGGTTTCGAGCAACTGCTGGCTGGCGCTCACGCCATGGATTGTCATTTCGGCGAGACACCGCTGGAACACAATTTGCCGGTGCTGATGGGGCTGTTAATGGTGTGGAATTCAACGTTCCTGGGTATCAATGCCCAAGCCATCCTGCCTTATGATGCCCGCCTCAAGCTTTTCCCGGCCTATCTCACGCAGCTGGAAATGGAAAGCAACGGCAAGTCGGTTGATCGGCATGGTCAGCCACTGGGTTACTCGACCTGCCCGGTACTCTGGGGAGATGTTGGCTCCAATGCCCAGCATGCTTTTTATCAGCTGCTGCATCAGGGCACCCAAGCGGTGTCCTGTGACTTCATTGCTCCCATTGCGCGATATCAGCGTGAGGACGAGGCCGGCAGCGCTTTGCAGACACAGCATCAGTTGTCGTTGTCGAACTGCTTTGCCCAGGCCCGTGTCCTCATGCTGGGGGATGCTTGTTTGAGTGCCGAGGACCTGGCCTCCGCTGAGATTGGGCTGGCACTGGGCCACAAGCATTATCGAGGCAATCAGCCATCGAGCACGTTGCTGTTACAGGCACTGACGCCCTACAGCCTCGGGCAGTTGATCGCGCTGTATGAGCACAAGGTTTACGTCGCTTCCGTGATCTGGAACATCAATCCCTTTGATCAGTGGGGCGTGGAGCTGGGCAAGAAAATTGCCGGAACCACCTATGAGGCCATGGTGCGCGGGGGCAGTCTTGAGGGCTTCGACCCGTCGACTCGGCAGCTGCTGCAGGCGCTTCGCTCATGAATCTCGTCATCCATGGTAATACACCGTTCGCCTGGGTTGCAGCCATTCAGATGGCGGCTTTTGGCAATCAGGTCACGCTCTGCCCGTCCTGGGCGGCGCTGATCAGGGAGCCTGACACCGAGCTGTTGCGCGAGCCCGGATTGGCTGTGTTGCGTCTGGAGCAGGAGCATGCGGGGCGCCTGCACTTTGCCCGTGGTATCGATTTCACCTTGCCGGAAACGCCGACCCCAGCTCAATTCTGGATCGCGCATGAGGCGCCCTCGCAGCGTTTGCACAAGGAGTGTGAGGCCCTGCTGGCTTCGGCCTTCATGCGGGCTGATCACCCGCGCTTGCCGGCTTTTTGTGTGCTGACGCCGTTTCCGGTAGGCACGCTTCCGCGCTTGCAAACCTATTTGCATCAGGTATCGAGCTATTTGCGCGAGCAGGCCCGGGCGGATCAGCGTTGTGTGCCCGAGCTGCCTCCGGTGGTTTATGCCTTGCCACTTTTTGTGCGCGCGGGCAGTGCCCTCAATGATTTCATTCAGCCGCCGCTGCTCTTGATTGGCAGCGATGATGCGGGTCAGAGCGACATGCTGATGGATATGTTGCGGCCGATTGCTCGTCGCGCGCGCGAAGTCATGATCGTGCCACTGGCGGCGGCCGAGATGATCAAGAGCAGCGTGAATGCCATGTTGGCGACGCGCATGAGCTTCATGAACGAGGTTGCTTCGCTGTGTGAGCGCCTGGATGTGGATGTCGAGCTGGTGCGTCAGGGTATGGCGGCGGATCCGCGTATCGGTGGCGATTATCTGCAGCCGGGGTGTGGCTTTGGCGGGCCCAGCTTTTCCAGCGAACTGCTCAATTTTGCCCGGACTCTGAAAAGCACGCTGGATCGTGAAAGCATGATCGAGACTGCGCTCAGGGTGAATGAGCACCAGCGCGAGATCTTGTTTCGCAAGCTCTGGCGTCATTTCCAGGGGCATTTGGAGGGACGCTGCTTCGCGATCTGGGGCGCAGCTTACAAGCCGGGCTCGGCCAGCGTTCAGGATTCGGCTGTGCACCCTTTGTTACTGGCCCTGTGGGCTCAGGGTGCCCGCACTTGCGTCTATGATCCGCTGGCGGGGATTAGTCTGGCTGAAAGCTATCCGGATCAGCCGTTGCTGACGGTGGTATCCGATGCCTATTCGGCCATCGAGGGTTGTCCGGGAGGGGGAGGGGCTGACGCCCTGATTCTGGTCACGGCTTGTGAGGAGTTTCAGAGTCCTGACTTCATCCGGCTGCGCACCATCCTCCGACAGCCGCTGATTTTTGATGGCCGTAATGTCTATGATCCGGCCTATATGGCTGATATCGGTTTTACCTACATTGGTATCGGGCGAGGCACGGTGGTGTGAGCTTGCCTGCCGGCGTCATATTCCTTGCCTGAACGTATCCAGCCTTTTTCGAGTGAAGATCCATGACTGCAATTGCCAATCACGTTGCTCCGGCGCGCCTCCCGGCCTTCAAGGCTTATGACATTCGCGGCCGCATGCCGGACGAGCTGAATGCCGACATGGTCTATTGCATCGGTCGCGCTTATGCCCGTGTCATCCGGCCGCAGGGGCCGGTGGCGATTGGCTATGACATCCGTCTGACCAGCCAGGACTTTGCGCTGGCGCTGGCCGCCGGACTCAATGCCGAGGGCGTGGCGACACGTGATATCGGCATGGGCGGCACCGAGATGGTGTATTACGCCGCCGGTCAGCAGGGGTTGGGTGGCGGCATCATGGTGACGGCCAGCCATAATCCCAAGGATTACAACGGCCTCAAGATGGTGCGTGAGGGCTCGCGCCCGATCAGCGGGGATGATGGTCTGAAGGAAATCGAGGCCGAGACGCTCAGGTTGCTGGCCG
Organism: uncultured Paraperlucidibaca sp.; assembly: GCA_964511255.1. Classification (GTDB taxonomy): domain Bacteria; phylum Pseudomonadota; class Gammaproteobacteria; order Pseudomonadales; family Moraxellaceae; genus Perlucidibaca. Next base: position 61,016 of record CAZEEQ010000003.1, on the reverse strand, counting down.
AGCCATCTGCCATCCCGGCGCGTTTCGTGACCGTGCCCGCCCTGCATGAGCCCTGGGATATTCTCGCCGGTTATGTTGAGTGCGTCCGTGGTTTCATCAATACCGACGTGCTGAAGCCGCTGAAGGTGGTGGTGAATGCCGGCAATGGCTCTGCCGGTCCGATTTTCGATGCCATGCTGTCGGGGGTGGGCGCCGCGGCCGGCCTGCCGCTGGAAGTCATCCGCGTGTTCCACGAGCCGGATGGCCACTTTCCCAATGGCGTGCCCAATCCCATGCTCGACGAGTGCCAGCGCGTCACGGCGGCGGCGGTGCGTGAGCACGGCGCCGATCTCGGCATTGCCTGGGATGGTGACTTTGACCGCTGCTTCTTCTTTGACGAGCAGGGCGGTTTCATCGAGGGTTACTACCTGGTGGGGCTCTTCAGCGAGCAGCTCATCCGCAAGTCGCCGGGTGCCCGGGTGGTCTACGACACCCGTCTGACCTGGAACACCATCGCCGCCGCCGGGCGTGCCGGTGGTATCGCCGAGATCAGCAAGTGCGGCCACAGCTTCATCAAGGCCGCCCTGCGCGAGACCGGTGCGCTCTATGGTGGCGAGATGTCCGCACATCACTATTTCCGTGATTTCTTCTGCTGTGACAGCGGCATGATTCCTTGGCTGCTGGTGATCGAGCGGCTGAGTGAAGAGCGCGTCGCCCATCCCGGCAAGACGCTGTCGTCTCTGGTACGCGATGCCCAGGCAGCGTTCCCGTGCAGTGGCGAGATCAATTTCACGGTAGCGGATGCACGGGCGGCTCTGGCCCGCGTGCAGTCAGCGGTGGCCGAGGCGGTGAGCAGCGGTCGCGAAACGCTGGTGGCCGAATCGGCGCTCGATGGCGTGTCGCGCGAGTTTCCGCAATGGCGCTTCAATCTGCGCATGTCCAACACTGAGCCAGTGGTGCGTCTCAACGTCGAGGCCCGTGCTGATGCGGCACTGATGCAGGCTAAAACGGCCTGGCTCACCGGTCTGCTGAACGCCTGAGTCGCTGTCGGCCCTCATGGGGTGAGGGGGTGATCATGTCGATAATATCTGTCATGCGTCGCTGGTATCTGCTGCAATGCAAGCCCCGTCAGGCTTTCCGGGCGCAGGAGCATCTCCGCAACCAAGGCTATGAGACCTTCCTCCCGACGCTGGCCCGGGAGGTGTTGCGTCGTGGCAAGCCGGCGCGGCTCACCGAGCCGCTGTTTCCCCATTACCTTTTTATTCGCCTCAGTCATGTCGCAGATAGCTGGGCGCCGATCCGCTCGACCCGCGGCGTGTCCCGGCTGGTGACATTTGGCGATCTGCCGCTGCCGGTGGCAGATGTCATTGTGTTTAGTCTGCAGTTGCGGGAGCAGGGTTCTTCAGCGGATGGAGCAGCACAACCCTTGTGGGTGCCGGGGCAGCCTCTCGAGATCAGACGTGGTCCGTTGGCCGGGCTGGAGGCTGTTTTTGCCGCACGCGACGGCGATGAACGGGTGATTGTGTTGCTGAAGCTGATAAACCAGCAGCAGTCAGTGAAAGTGGCGTTGAAAGATGTGGTTGTTAAGGGCTAGTCTTCGTCAGGACAACAAAAAGAAACATTTCTTACGTAAACTCTACATATACATTTCATTTAATCACTGAATAATAGCGAATGTCGTAATCCGTATTGCGGCATTGCATACATAACGTAAAGGGATGTAATAAATGAAAGCACTTCGTGTTCTGCCGCTGATCGCCCTGTTTCCGCTGTCGGCTTTTGCCGGTACGGCTTCCGACAATTTCCAGGTCACGCTGACCATTACCGGCGCCTGCTCGCTGGTTGCCAACGATCTTGATTTCGGCACCAACAATGGCGGTATCGCTGCCAATATCGATGCCAGCTCGACCCTGGTGGCGAACTGCACCGGCGGCACGGTCTACAGCGTGGGCCTCAACAATGGCGTCGGCGCTGGTGCGACCGCTTCGGTTCGCAAGATGACCAATGCCGCCGACTCCAGCACCGTGAACTACAGCCTCTACACCTCGGCTGCCCGCACCACGGTCTGGGACAACAACTGCACCGCGCTGCCGGCTGGCTCCACCTGCGTCGGCGGCACTGGCAACAATGCCAACCAGACCCTCACGGTCTATGGTCGCGTTCCGGGTGGCCAGAACAACGTCACGATCGGTTCGTATGTTGATACCGTGGTAGCGACGCTCACGTTCTGAGCCCTGGCAGATGACTTGTCTGCCTGATGCGCGGGCTTCGGCCCGTGCATGGCTCGCTGCTGCCTTTTTTGTCGGCCTGTCGGTGCTTGCGCCTGAGCCGGCTCAGGCCGGACAGATACGGCTGAGTCCGCTCAGCCTCAGTCTGACGCCGGAGCAGCGTGCCACGACCGTGACCCTGCGCAACGAGACACGCGCTCCGGTGTCGCTGCAGGTTCGCGTGTTTGCCTGGCAACAAGATGCCGACGCCGGCATGTTGCTGGGTCCCACCAGCGATATCGCGCTGAGCCCCGCCATGATCACGCTGCCGCCGGGTGCGACCCAGCTCGTGCGTGTTGTGGCGCGCAATCAGGGCAGTGGCAGCGAGCAGTACTATCGCGTGCTGATCGATGAGCTCCCGAGCGCAGCGGCGGCTTCCCGCGACAAAATTCAGGTGCTGACGCGCTATTCCCTGCCGCTTTTCCTGGAACCCCGTGTTGCCGGGCTGCCCAAGCTCAGCCTCCGCCTGCAACAGTGTCAGGATGGTCGTCAGCGCTTGCTGATTGCCAATGCCGGCGAGCGTCGTGCGCGCCTGGCTGACTGGCGCCTGCTGCGCGGCGACAAGGTGCTGGCGACACATCCGGGTCTGGCAGGCTATGCCCTGCCCGGTAACGTCCTGGCGTTGCCGCTGCCTGCCGGCACGACCTGGCCGGCAGCGGGCGCCAGCATTGAGGCGAGTACCGATCTGGGCCCGTGGCGTGCGGATATCATCCCGCCCAGCGAGTCGGCATCATGTCCGCCACCCGCTACGCCACTCTGACACCACTGGCTGCCGCGCTGCTGGTCCTGACACTGCCGGCACGGGCGGATGACAGCGTGCCCGACACCCCGCCGCAACGTCTGGCCGCACTGGACCCGGCGCTGGTTCTCGCCTCGGCGACACAGCTGGCGCTGGCGACGCCGGGCTATGGATATGGCCATCGGGCGGCTGATGCCCGTGACGGCGCTGGCGCGCGCGCGCCATCGCCTGAGGAGAGCCAGCCGGCTCAACGGCTCTGGCTGGAGGTTTCTCTCAACGGCCATGCCGCTTCCCGTCTGCTGGAGGTCGAGATCCCCGCGGGTTCTGCCCAGGGTGGCGACCTCCGTGTGGCGTACGGCGACTGGCAGGCGCTGGGTCTGGTGGCGACGCCGGCCGAGCTGGATGAGCGGGGGTGGGTGGCGCTGTCGCGTTTGGGCGATGTCCAGCCGCTATTCGATGCCGGTGCCCAGCGTCTGCAGCTGACCTTGCCGGCCAGCCGTTTCCAGGGGAATGTCATTGAGGTGTTCGGACGTCCGGCCAACCTGCCGGATGTCACACCCCTCAATGCCACCCTCAATTACGATATTTTTGTGCAGCATGCACGGCCGCCGTTTGCATCCGGTGCCAGCACGGAGGTTGCCGGATTTTTTGACGGCCGCCTCGCGGGTGAGTGGGGCAGTCTCAACCAAAGTCTGCTCAGCCAGGTGCCGACAACCGGTGGCAATGCCTCCGTGAGGCGTCTCGACACCAGCTATCGCTATTACAATCCCGAAGCTTTGACCAGCTGGCAAGTCGGTGATGCCGTTTCGGTGGGCCTGGTGTCGCGCCCGGCCATCCGCTTTGGCGGTGTCCAGTGGCGTCGCAATTTCAGTCTGCGTCCGGATCTGGTGACCTTCCCGGCACCGTCGCTGAGCGGTAGCTCGGCCGTCCCGACGTCAGTCGATGTCTACGTCGACCAGATCCGCCGCAGCCAGCTCGATGTGCCGGCGGGTCCGTTCACGCTCAATCAGTTGCCGGTGCTGACAGGGCCGCATCAGGTCCAGGTGGTGGTGCGTGATACCCTCGGGCGTGACCAGGTGACCACCCTGGATCTCTTCGCCAGTCCGCAGCTGCTCCGTCCCGGTCTTTTTGACTTCGCGGTGCAAGGTGGCTTCGGACGCCGCAACTATGCGCAGGCGGATGACCGTTATGACAGTGATCCGCTGGCGATTGCTTCGGCCCGTTATGGCCTGACCCCCACGGTCACCCTGGAAGGACAGGGCGAATATGCCCGGTCGGTCAATCTGGTCAGCGCCGGTGTTGCCAGCCTGATCGGCCGCAATGGCTCGTTCGGTCTGAACCTGGCCGGCAGCCGCTACGAAGGGGACTTCGGCAACGAGCTGAATGGCCGCTTTGATTACTACTTCGATCGGCGCCTCATTCTCAATGGCTCGTTCAGCGAGGCCAGCGAGCGTTTTCGCGATATCGCCAGCCTCGACAGTGGTCTGGGGCTGACCCGCTCGCGGCAGCAACTGGCCCTCAGCCAGGGTTTTGATAACGGCGGGACGCTGGCGCTGAGCTGGATCCGACAGCGTGCGCTCGATGACACCCGCTTCAGCTCGCTGATGCTGACGGCCGCCCGCAATGTGGCCTCGCGAGGCTATCTCACCGTGTCCGGCTGGAGCTCGCTGGAAGGTGATCGTACCTGGGGCGCCAGCATCGGCATCAACTGGTTCCTGGGTGATCGCCGCAGTGTCGGGGCCTATCACGAGGTCAATGACAGCGGCAGCACCAGCATGCTCACGGCGCAGTCCAATCTGCCGATGGATCCCGGCTGGGGCTGGCGCGTCGATGTCGCCCAGGGACAACGTGATTATCGTCGGGCCGAGTTGCTCAACCGCAATCGCGTCAGTGATCTCAGCGCCCTCGTCGAGGATGGCGAGTCGGGGCAGATTGCCCGCCTGGGCGCAGTCGGTGCACTGGCCTGGATGCCCGGGACCCTGCAGGCGGGACGTCGCATCAATGATGCCTATGCGCTGGTTGATCTCGGCTATCCGGACGTTGCCGTATTCCTGGAAAACCGCCCGATCGGTCGTACCGATGCCGAGGGCTTCCTGCTGGTCAACGACCTCAATGCCTACCAGCAGAACAAATTGAGTCTGGAGGCGCTGGATCTGCCGCTGGATGTCAGCGTCGGTGATGCCGAGCGCCGCGTGGTTCCGGCGCGGGAGTCGGGGGTGCGTGTAAGCTTTGACGTCATGCGCAACCAGGAAACCCTGCTGGCGCTCCGGCAGCCGGGCGGCAGCTGGTTCCCGCTGGGCTCGCGGGTGCTCCTGCCCGGCGGTGAGCAGCGCGTGATCGGCCATGAAGGGCAGGTGCTGGTGCCGGCGTTGCTGGCCGGCCAGGTCATCGAGGTGCTGTACGAGTCGGCTCGCTGTCCGCTGCCATTGCCGGCCTCGCTGACACCGGATCAGCAACACACTTATGTTCTGGAGCTGAAATGTCCGTGATTGCCCGCCTGCTCAAGTCCCTGGCGCCGGCCTGCGGCCTGTTGCTGGCCTGGCTGGGCGCGGCCACGCCGGCGCATGCGCTGTCGTGCTCGGCCACCATCGGAAACCTCAATTTCGGCAGCGTGAATGTGCTGAGTGGTGCCAATCCGCTGGCGACGGCCTCGGCGCCGGTGGCGGTGACCTGCTCCAAAGGTCTGTTTGAGCTGCCCGGCGACGTCACGGCCTGTCTTTATCTGGGCGATGGTTCCGGGGGCTGGGATGGCAGCAGTCAGCGCTATCTGCTCAATGGCGCCAACAATCTGGGTTACAACCTCTACAAGGATGCGGCGCGCTCGCAGGTCTGGGGGTCGCTGGGTATTTTTGCCGCCTCCGGCCCCAAACGCTATGTCTTCAACTCCGGCTCGGCGCTGATTATTCTGGGGGGCTCGTCAACCCTCAATGACACCATTTACGGCAGCATCAATCCCGGGCAGACCTCTGATCCGGTCGGTGTCTACAGCAGCAGCTTCACGGCCGCGCACACGCTTTTGCGCTTTGCTTCCGGCAATGTCGCCTGTCCGGCGGCGGGCGGCGCGTCGATTCCGACGTTCACGGTCTCGGCCACGGTGGTGGCTAACTGTGTCATCGATGCCCAGGATCTCAGCTTCGGTACGGCATCTGCACTGCCGGCAAATCGCGACCAGACCAGCAGCATGACGGTCACCTGCACGAATGCCGCGCCCTGGAGCATCGGTCTCAGCAATGGGGCCAATTTCAGCGGCACCCGGCGCATGCGGCTGGCCGCCACGACGAATTACATCGGCTACACCTTGTTCCGTGATGCGGCCCGTACCCAGTCCTGGGGCACGGGCAGCGGCAACGAAGCCACCGGGACCGGCACGGGCAGCAGTCAGTCGCTGACCGTCTATGGCCGAGTTCCGCCCCAGACGCCGCCGGCTGTTGGCAGCTATGTCGATACCGTGATTGCGACTGTCACTTTCTAGTCCGGGATTCGCTACACTTGGCGCCACAATAACAACGGACAGCCGGTGCCATGACCCGCTACATTCTCTCCATTGACCAGGGTACGACCAGTACGCGTGCCATCGTGTTCGATTCGACGGGCGCCAAAGTGTCGATGGCGCAGGTCGAGCTGGCTCAGCATTTCCCGTCGGATGGCTGGGTCGAGCATGACGCCATGGAGATCTGGTGGGCGACCGAGACCGTGTGCCGTGATGTCCTGCGCAAGGGGGCGCTGCACGCCCGCGATATTTCCGCCATCGGCATCACCAACCAGCGCGAGACCACGGTGTTGTGGGATCGCAAGAACGGCATGCCCCTGCATCGCGCCATCGTCTGGCAGGACCGTCGCACCGGCGCCGAATGCGCGCGCTTCAAGGCCGAAGGTTACGAGGCCATGATCCAGGCCAAGACCGGTCTGCTGCTCGATCCCTATTTCTCGGCCACCAAACTGGCCTGGCTGCTCGACAACGTACCGGGTGCCCGCGAGCGCGCCGAGCGGGGCGAGCTGGCGTTTGGCACCATCGACAGCTGGTTGCTGTGGAAACTGACCCATGGTCAGGTGCATGCCACAGATGCCACCAATGCCTCGCGTACGCTGCTGTTCAATATTCACACGCAATGCTGGGACGAGGAGCTGCTGCATCTGTTCAGAATCCCGGCCAGCCTGTTGCCGCAGGTGCGTGACTCCAGTGATGACTTCGGTCTCAGTGCCCCGGATTTCCTCGGGGCGCAGATTCCCATCTGCGGGGTCGCCGGCGACCAGCAGGCGGCGTTGATCGGCCAGGCCTGCTTCGCGCCGGGCATGGTGAAAAGCACCTATGGCACCGGCTGCTTCATGATCCTCAACACCGGATCGAATGTGGTGCAGTCGGGCAACCGGCTGCTGTCGACGGTGGCCTATCGCCTCAAGGGCAAGCCGACCTATGCCGTCGAGGGGTCGATTTTCGTGGCCGGGGCCACGATCCAGTGGCTGCGTGATGGCCTCAAGCTCATCGGTTCAGCATCGGAAACCCAGGCCATCGCCGAAGCCACGGGTGACAGCCGGGGTGTCTACATGGTGCCCGCCTTTACCGGACTGGGGGCGCCATACTGGGATCCGCGCGCGCGCGGTGCCATTTTCGGCCTCACGCGTGATACCGGCATCGGCGAAATCGTGACGGCTGGTTTGCAGTCAGTCTGTTTTCAGACCCGTGACCTGATGGAGGCGATGACCCGTGATGGCGCCGCGCCGGTGACCACGCTGCGCATCGATGGCGGCATGGTGGTCAACAACTGGGTGTCGCAGTCGCTGGCGGATATCATTGGTGTGCCGGTTGACCGTCCGCGCATCACCGAAACCACGGCACTGGGTGCTGCTTTCCTGGCCGGTCTGCAGGTCGGTGTGTTTGCGTCACTCGACGCCATTGCCGAGCTCTGGCACTGTGATCGTCGTTTTGCGCCGGTCATGGCGGAGGCGCGTCGCAGCCAGCTCTATGCCGGCTGGCTTGATGCGGTGCGGCGCGTGGCATCCCAGCCGGTCTGAATCTTGCTTATGCCGGTCGACGATCAGCCGACCGGCCGACACCTGATGATGCGTGTCTCACACGCAAGGATCCGATCTTGAAAACCATTCTGGTCACCGGCGGTGCGGGTTATATCGGCTCGCATACCGTGCTGCAGTTGCTACAGTCCGGTCATGCGGTAGTTGTATTTGACAATTTTAGTAACAGCCGGCCGGTGTCGCTGCGGCGCGTGCGCCGCCTGGCGGCCTGTGCGCCGGAAGCGCTGACGGTGATCGAGGGTGATATCCGTGATGAGGCGGCTCTTGCGGCCGTGTTTGCAGCGCATCCCGCGATCGAGGCCGTCATACATTTTGCCGGTCTCAAGGCCGTGGGCGAATCGGTGGCGCAGCCGTTGCGCTATTACGACAACAATGTCGTCGGCACGCTGCGACTGCTCGAGGCCATGGGCACTGCCGGCGTTCATCGTCTGGTCTTCAGCTCATCCGCGACCGTTTATGGCGACCCGCATGCCGTCCCCATTCGTGAGGATTTTCCGCTCTCGTCGACCAATCCGTATGGCGCCAGCAAATTGCATATCGAGGTGATGCTGCGTGACTTGCATCGCACCGACCCGACGCGCTGGCAGATGGCCATCCTGCGTTATTTCAATCCGGTCGGGGCGCATGAGAGCGGCGAGATCGGCGAGGACCCGGAGGGGATTCCCAATAACCTCATGCCTTATATCGCGCAGGTTGCCAGCGGCAAGCTGGCCAGCCTCCGTGTCTTCGGCAATGACTATGCGACACCCGATGGCACAGGTGTGCGTGATTACATCCATGTTGTCGATCTCGCCGAGGGACACCTCAAGGCGCTGGAGCGGCTGGCGCGCGGGACGGCGGCCGAGGGCGGGGAGGCAACCGGCAATCTGGTGACGGTCAATCTCGGTACCGGTCACGGCTACTCCGTGCTGGATATGCTCAGGGCTTTCGAGGCTGCCGCCGACAGGGCCATCCCGCATGTGATCGCGCCGCGCCGCCCCGGCGATGTCGCGCAGTGTTATGCCGATCCGGCGCTGGCACAGCGCGAACTGGGCTGGCGCGCCACGCGTGATCAGGCTGACATGTGTCGCGATCACTGGCGCTGGCAGTCACGCAATCCGCGCGGCTATGACACCAGCCTGGATGAAGGCTCCGGTCAGGCGCCTGAGGCTGCACCGGATCATCGCGAGGCATGAGCGCCTGGCAGCGTCTGCTGGACAGCTTTCGACTGACCTTCGACGAGGGTTCGGAGGCCACCCGCGCCGAAGCGCGGCATTACCGCGTGCGCTTGTCGATGCTGGCCAACCTGGCCAGCAAGGGCAGTGGCCTGCTGGTGCTCATCCTGGGTGTCAGCCAGACCATCGGTTATCTCGGCGCCGAGCGTTTCGGGGCCTGGATGACGCTGGCCAGTCTGTCGGCGCTGCTGGCTTTTCTCGACCTCGGCATCGCCAATGCCCTGGTCAATCGCGTGGCGGCGGCCTCGGTGCAGGGCAGGGAGGCGCTGCGCCAGGTCATCAGCGGGGGGCTCGGCTTCCTGGCGCTGATCGGCCTGCTGATTTCACTGGCACTGCATGGTCTTGCGCTGATGCTGCCCTGGGATCAGCTGGTCAAGGTATCGGATCCGGCCATTACCGATGAGGTCCGAACGGCAGCCGTGCTGATGGCCTGGCTGTTTGGTTTCAGCATGTTGTCGACCGGATTTCAGCGCATCTTCTTCGGCCTGCAGGCCACGCATCTGCCGTATCTGCTGTCCGCTGCCACTAATGGCCTGGTACTGCTGCTGCTCTGGCACATGACACAGCAGCATGCCGGCATCAGCCTGCTGCTGCTGGTGACTTTCGGTCTGCAGGTTTTGATGCCCTTGCTGTTGTTGCTGTGGCTGTTGAGGGCGCGTCTGTTACTGCCGCTGCGGCAGTGGTGGGGGGCTGTCGGCGTGGCCCGGCGTACGTTGCTGCAGACCGGCCTCATCTTTCTGGTGCTGCAGATTGGCAGCATGCTGTTTTTCGGGCTGGACAGCCTCATCATTTCCAGTCACCAGGGGGCGGCCGCGGCTTCCGAATACGCGGTGGTGCAGCGTCTGTTCATGTTCATCGCGATTCCGCTGATGACTTTCAATGCGCCGTACTGGGGGGCTTATGCAGAGGCCATCGCCCGCGGTGACCAGGCCTTTGTGCAGCGTACGCTGCGGCGCAATCTGATGCTGACGCTGCTGGTATCTGCCAGTTGCGCGCTGGTGGCGGTGGCGGTCGGCGGTTGGGCCGTCAGTACCTGGACCCATGGTGTGATCCAGACCTCGCTGCTGGTGCTGGCGCTGTTTGCCCTGCTCACCGTGGTGGATACCACCGGCAATGCCCTGGCCATGTTTCTCAACGGCTCCGGCATCATGAAGCCGCAATTGGGCAGTGTGTTGATTCTCTGTGCGATCGCGCTGCCCGCGAAGTTTGCCCTGGTGGACAATTTCGGTGTCGCTGGTATCGTCTTCGCCAGCGTCGTCAGCTATGTCCTGTCGGTGCACGTGTACTACGGAATTTTTCTGCGTCGGCGCCTTTTTGCCGATGTCCTGGCCAGTCGGAAGTCCTCCCATGAAGGTGCTGGCGCTTAATACATTTGATGCCGATGGCGGTGCCGCGCGCGCTGCCGTGCGACTGTCGCAGAGTCTGCGTGACGCCGGCACGGACATCCGCCTGCGCGCCTTGCGCAAGACGTCAGACCATCCCTGGGTCGATGCCGAGGGCGGTACCCGCGGCAAGCTTCAGAGCCTGGCCCGCCCGCTCCTCGATACCTTGCTGCTGCGTCGTTACCGCCAGCGTTCCGCGCAGGCCTGGAGCGTGAACTGGCTGCCCTATCCGGCCATTGACCGTGCCGTCGCCGCTGCCGATGTGGTGCATCTGCACTGGCTGGGTTTCGGTTATTTTTCGCCGCGCCAGCTGCTCCGCTGGCAAAAACCCATTGTCTGGACGCTGCATGACATGTGGCCGGTGACCGGGGGCTGCCATTATGCGGCCGGCTGCGAGGGCTTCCGGCATGCCTGCGGCCGTTGTCCGCAGCTGGGCAGCAACCAGTCGCAGGACCTCAGTACCCGTCAGTTCGCGCTCAAGGCCAATGTCCTGCGCCAGGCGGATGTGAGCTTTGTCAGTCCCAGCCGCTGGATGGCGGATGAGGCGCGGGCCAGCGGCATCATCACGGATCACGCTGTGCACGTCATCGCCAACGGGCTCGATCTCGACAGCTTCCGGCCACTGGACCGTGCGATGGCGCGCCAGGCGTTCAATCTGCCGGCGGATCGTCCGGTCATTCTCTTCGGCGCGCTGAATGCCCTCGGCGACGAGCGCAAGGGCGCACACCTCATGCTGGCTGCGATCCGCCAGCTCGAAGCCGAGGGCTGGCCACCGGAAACCCAGCCGGTCTATGTCGTGTTCGGCGCCAGCGCGCCGGCCAGTGCCGAGCTGGCCGCCTTGCCGATCCGCTATGTCGGCCGCCTGCACGATGACGTCGCGCTCGCGCTGCTGTATTCGGCCGCCGATGTCATGGTAGTGCCGTCCTTGCAGGAAACCTTTGGCCAGACGGCCTCGGAAGCCATGGCCTGCGGTACGCCAGTGGTGGCTTTCGCGGCCACCGGACTGCTTGACGTGGTGGTGCACGGCGAGACCGGCTATCTCGCCAAACCTTACGAATCCGCCGACCTGGCGGCCGGCATGCGCTGGGTTCTGGCGGATGCCGAACGCCATCGCAGATTGTCTGTCCAGGCCCGCAAACACTGCGAGCAGCATTTTGATCAGCGGCTGACCGCGCGTGCGCATCAGACCCTGTATCAGACACTGCTTGCCGCCCACAAAACGAGAAAAACGACATCATGAAGAAGGCATTGATCACGGGGATTACTGGCCAGGACGGCTCTTACCTGGCGGAATTCCTGCTGGCCAAGGGGTATGAGGTGCATGGCATCAAGCGCCGTGCTTCCTCGTTCAACACCGAGCGCATCGACCACATTTATCAGGATCCGCATGAGCCGAACCCGAAGCTGAAGCTGCATTACGGCGATCTGACCGATACCTCGAACCTGATCCGCATCCTGCGCGAAGTCGAGCCGGACGAGGTCTACAACTTGGGTGCGCAGTCGCATGTGGCGGTGAGCTTCGAGTCACCGGAGTACACGGCGGATGTCGATGCCATCGGCACCCTGCGTTTGCTGGAGGGCATCCGCTTCCTCGGGCTCGAGAAGAAGACGCGCTTCTACCAGGCGTCTACGTCGGAGCTGTACGGTCTGGTGCAGGAAATTCCGCAGAAGGAGACGACACCGTTCTATCCGCGCAGTCCCTATGCCGTGGCGAAAATGTATGCCTACTGGATCACGGTGAATTACCGCGAGGCCTACGGTCTCTACGCCTGCAACGGCATTCTGTTCAATCACGAGTCGCCGCGTCGCGGCGAGACGTTCGTCACGCGCAAGGTCACGCGCGGACTCGCCAATATTGCCCAGGGCCTGGAGAAGTGCCTCTTCATGGGTAACATGGACTCCCTGCGTGACTGGGGTCATGCCAAGGACTATGTGCGCATGCAGTGGATGATGCTGCAACAGGATGTGCCGGATGACTTCGTGATCGCCACCGGTGTGCAGGTCACGGTGCGCGAGTTCATCCGCCGGGCCGCCGACGAACTCGGCATCACCCTGCGTTTCGAGGGTGAAGGGGTGGACGAGCAGGCGGTGGTGGCATCGATCAGCGGCGACCAGGCGCCGGCCCTGCAGGTCGGTGATGTCATCGTGAAGGTGGATCCGCGCTACTTCCGTCCGGCGGAAGTGGAGACCCTCCTGGGGGATCCGAGCAAGGCCAAGGAAAAGCTGGGTTGGGTGCCGGAAATCACGCTCGACGAGCTGATTGTGGAGATGGTGGCTCATGACCTCGACAAGGCGAAGCAGCATGCGACGCTGAAGCAGGCGGGTTACAAGGTCTCGGTCAGTCACGAATAAGGTTGTCGGCCCGGCGTCGGGCGCGGGGAAGTGCCATGCTCAGAGCGTTGTATTGGAAAGTGAAGGAACGGTTTCCGTTCCTGGCCAGACTGATTTTCAGGTTGCACTGGCAGAAGTTTCTGCAGATGCGTGTGCCGCGCGGCCTGCGTGTCGAGTCGGATCTGAGTTCGGCGCGCAATATTCGCTGCCAGATCACCGGCACCGGCAATGTGCTGAGTGTCGGACCGTGGACGGTCATCAACGACCTCCAGCTCTACATCCTCGGCAACAACAACCGCATTGTCATTGGTGAGGATGTCCGCATTTTCAGCGGCGTGTTTTATATCGAGGATGACAATACGCTGCTCGAAATTGGCGATGGCACCATCATCAAGAGCACGGGCATCGGCCTGAGCGAGACCGGGTCGACCATCCGCATGGGCAAGCACTGCATGATCGCCCCCGGTGTCGACATCCGGAATGGTGATTCGCATGCCATTTACGATACCGAGACCGGCCAGCGCATCAACAAGGCCGGTGATGTGATACTCGGAGACCGTGTCTGGGTTGGCGTCCGCGCCACCCTGCTCAAAGGCACCCAGGTCGCCGATGGTTGCATCGTCGGCGCCTGCGCCGTGGTCGCCAAGCCGCTGATGGAGCCGAAGTCACTCTACATCGGCAATCCGCCGCGCCTGCTGCGCGGCAATATCCACTGGACCCGCGAGCACTGACCGTCTGGTCCGGCTTGCCTGAGTGATGTGAACATGAGTGCTGACAAGCGCATCTACATTGCCGGCCACCGCGGCATGGTCGGCTCCGCCATCGTGCGGCAGCTGCAGGCCCGGGGTTGCACGAACCTGATCACGCGTACCCATGCCGAGCTCGATCTCACCGATCAGGCAGCCGTGCGCGCTTTTTTCGCCGCCGAAAAGCCGGATGTCGTGGTGCTGGCGGCCGCCAAGGTCGGCGGTATTCTGGCCAATAACAACTTCCCGGCCGAGTTCATCTACGACAACCTCATGATGGAGTGCAACGTCATCCATGAGGCATACCAGGCCGGGGTGCGGCAACTGCTGTTCCTCGGCAGCTCCTGCATTTACCCCAAGCTGGCGCCGCAGCCGATGTCCGAGTCCTGCCTGCTGACCGGCACGCTGGAGCCGACCAACGAGCCCTATGCCATCGCCAAGATCGCCGGCATCAAGCTCTGCGAATCCTATAACCGCCAGTACGGCACGGATTACCGCAGCGTCATGCCGACCAATCTGTATGGGCCGCACGACAACTTCCATCCCGCCAACAGCCATGTCGTGCCGGCCATGATCCGCCGCTTCCACGAAGCCGTGCAGAGCGGGGCGGAGGACGTGGTGGTCTGGGGCACCGGCACGCCGATGCGCGAGTTCCTGCATGTGGACGACATGGCCGAGGCGTCGCTGTTCGTGCTCGACCTGGATCGCGAGACGTATCTGGCCAATACCGAGCCCATGCTGTCGCACATCAACGTCGGCACCGGCATGGATGTGACCATCCGCGAGCTGGCCGAAACCATCGCCGAGGTCACCGGTTTCCATGGCCGGCTGGTGTTCGATGCCACCAAGCCCGATGGCACGCCGCGCAAGCTGATGGATGTGAGTCGTCTGGCCGGCATGGGCTGGCGTGCCCGGATTCGTCTGCGGGATGGACTGCAGGATGCCTATGCGTGGTTTCTGGCCCATGCTGACGAGGTTCGCGGGTGAGCCTGGCAGCTGCCCGCGCCGGGAGTTGCTGACATGCTCCGACGGGATCTGCCGCTCGACGGGTTGCGCGCTGTCGCCGTGATGCTGGTGGTGCTGTCGCACGCCACCGAATGGCATGGCCTGGCCTGGATGGGGCGTCTCGGCGGTCTCGGCGTCGGCATTTTCTTCGTGATTTCCGGCTACATCATCACGCGCGTCTTTGCCCATGATGTCAGCGCCGGTCATGAACGACCGGTGCTGGGCTTCTATATCAAGCGCGCTTTCCGCATTTTGCCGGTGCTGTTGGCCTATCTGCTGGTGATCAACCTGCTGGCCCTGGCGGGTCAGGCCGAGGCTGATCTGACCGGCTCGGTCTGCTCGCTGCTGTTCGTTCGCAACTTCTCCTTTTGCCCCGGACTCCCGATTACCACGCACTTCTGGTCGCTGTCCGTCGAGGAGCAGTTTTATCTCTGGTGGCCGGCGGTTTTCATCGTGGCGACTCGCCTGGGCTGGCTGCGTCAGGGGCTGCTGCTGTTTCTGGTCTGCTCGATCACCCTTTGCGTGATCTCGGGCTATACCGGGCACTGGCTGGTTCCGGGTGTGACCCGCAACTTCCCTTTCATTGCCATGGGTGTGCTGCTGGCCCTGCATGAGGCGCAGGCCAAAGCCTGGGTCGAGCGGCATCCGCTGGTGATGCAGGCGTCGCCCCTGGCGCTGATCGCTGTGGTGGCTTTTCTGGAAATACCCTATATCGCCGATTTCGGACGTGATGAGGCCCTGTGCTTTCTGCTGGCGCCGCTGCTCTTTGTGCTGGTGGTGCTGCTGCGCGATTACGGCATCATGCCGCGCCTGCTGGCGTTGCCGCCGGTGGTCTATATCGGGCGCATCAGTTTCAGCCTCTATGTCTGGCAGCAGCTTTTCCTGGAGTCGCACGGTGCCATCTTCCCGCTCGAGGGGCTGTCGCCCTCGCTGCTGCTGGCGCTGGCGTTTGCAGCGGCCATCCTGTCGTATTACCTGATTGAACAGCGCTCACTGCAATGGCGCCAGCGGTGTCTGGTGCGTCTGGGCCTGACCGGGAAAAAGGCCATGGCATGATGACGCGCCTGCCGCTGCGCCTGGTCGAGGCGATGCCACGCGCCGTCATGGTGGTGGCGCTGACCTGTGCCTTCTTGCCGTTGTTGCATCAGCTCTGGGCGCTGATGACCCGCGGCGAGATGCATTACTGGCTGCTGCATGACGACGCCTATTACTACGCGCGCATGGCGCTGTCCTGGTATCAGGGGCAGGGTTACAGCTTCAACGGCGTAGAGCCCAGCAATGGTTTCCAGCCACTCTGGATGTTGCTGGTCACCGGTCTGGCCTGCCTCACCGGCGGCGAGACCAGGCCGTTTTTCGTGGCCTATGTGGCGCTTGTGGCCTGTCTCAACGCGGCGATCCTCTGGGGCTTCGCCAGGCTGTTCCGCGAACGTCTGGGGGCGTTATCGGCCTGGCTGGTTCCGCTGTTTCTCATGCTCATCCTGCCCTCGGTGTTCAGCTGGGGCATGGAAACGCTGCTGGCCGTGCCGGCTTTGTATTTCCTGGTCTACCGCCTCGGCAGTGGCACCGGGTCGCGGTCGCAATACCGGCAGCTGGGTGTGGCCCTGGCCTGGCTTTTTCTGGTCCGGCTCGACAGCCTCGTGTTGCTGCCGTTGCTGATGGTCTGGCTGTTCTGGCGTGAGCGGGCGAGGACAGGCGAGCTGCTGGCGCTTTGCCTGCCGGTGGCGGTGACCGTGCTGCTTTATGGGGTGGCCAATCAGCTCTGGTTCGACAGCGCCCTGCCGGTCAGTACCCTGGTGCGTCTGCTCGGCGTGCCGCATATGGCCAATTTCACGGTCTACGCCTACCTGACCGCGCTCTTTGTCAGCATGCTGACGATCCCTGTCTTTGCGCTCTGGTTGCTGGCCGAACTGATCTGGGGGCGTCGTCCCGGCATCGGCCGCATGCAGCAGGTGGCCTATCTCTTCCTGCTGGCCCTGCTGCTGCAGTTTGCCGGCTATGCCACGCTGTCGGGCTGGAGCGTACGTCCCTGGTATGCCTACTGTTTCGTGGCTTTTCTGCTGGCACTGATCGTGCGCTTTCATGACCTCACCACGCCGCTGGGGAATACCCGTCTGCGCGGCGGCCGGCGACTGGCCCGCCTGCTGCTGTGGCTGATCATGGCAGTCACGGTGATCTTCCAGCTCCCTGCGCTGATGACACGAGGAAGTCATGCCCAGGATTTCGTCGCGCGCAACTATCTCGATGCCCGTGCCGGCGTCTTCGCCGGCAAGACCGTGATCATGGGGGATCGTGCCGGCAGCCTGGGCTTCTGGGCACCTCGGATGCGCATTGTGCAGACCGAAGGTCAGGTCATGAGCAGGGGGTATGTCCAGGCACGCCACGATGGGCGGGGTGCGGACTGGATCGACGCGCATTACCGCGTCAACGAACTGGTGGTTGACCGGCCCTGGCTGCCGACCATGAACTATGGCGGCGACCGCGTGTATCTCATCGTTGAGCCGGTTCAGGCCATGCTCTGGCAGGACCGCCCGCTGGTCTACTGCTTCCCGCAATTCGCCGTCCTGAGCGAAAGTCATGGGGATGATTTCGTGCGTATCCGTTTTGACTACGATGAGCGCATGACGTGTCCCGCGGCCATGATGACCTGGCTGAATGACGTCAATCGCCGCGGCCAGTTGTTCGCGTTGTCGTTCACCATGCGACCCGAAGGCATTCTGCGCTCGCTGCGGCAGCTGGACTTTTCGCTGGCGGCACGCTGGCAGCCGCCTCCGCGTGTGATCACGCAGTCGGTGGCGGACCCGGAGTGATGACATCATGCTGACGCGACCGTCGCTGCGATCAGGCCAGGGCGCCCTGGTCGTCCTGATTCTGCTGACCTGCTTCCTGGCGCTGGCCTGGTGCTGGCAGGACATTGGTTTTCACGACGAGACGATTTATCTGGCCAGTGCCCGTCAGGTCAGCGTGTCTCAGCTCCTGTACGGTCTGGAAACGGCCCCGCTCTACGGCTACTGGTACCAGTTGCTGACGCTGATCTGCCCGGACCCCGAGTGGCGCTACTTCTTGTCCTGGGGCGTGCTGGTCAGCCTGCTGATGACATTGCCGCTGATCTCGCGCATCCCCGGGGCATGGCTTTATGCGCTGGCCCTGGTCAGCCTGCCGGTGTTCCGCATCTGGCCTTATGTCTCCTTGTTCGCCGCACTGCTGCTGTTGATCGGCTTGCTGGTGCTGCGTCGGCGCCGGGGGGCACTCGGAATGGCCATCGCCTGTGCCTTCCTGGCCTGTTTTGTCACCGCGTTTGCTCGCTCCGAATATGTCTATGGCGTGTTTTGTGCGCTGTTGCTGTTTGCCCTGATCGCACCCACGCGCCTGGCCGGGTTGTCGCGACGCGGTGGCTGGCTGCTGGCGCTGGCCATGCTCAGCCTGAGCGCGTTGCTGACCGTGATCCAGCAGCAGTCGGATAGTGGCCGCTCCGGTGTCGCCTTTGCGCAGCATTACAACCTGCGTGCTGCCGAGCAGGGCTTGCTGGGGGCAGACAACCCGTGGACGTCGGACTACGCGCTCAGGGCTTTCGGCATTGATCCTGGTCATAACGCCGCCAGCACGCGGGCGCCCCTGGGGGCGTTTCTGCGCGCGGATCCGTCGCGTTTCGTGTCGCATGTGCTGACCAATGTTCAGGATCCGCGCACGCTGGCGCTGGCGCTGACGGTCCTGCTGCTGACGCTCTGGCCCTGGCTGCGGCGCGATCCTGACCTGCGGCCGGCTTCGGCTTACGTCCTGCTGGTGAGCCTGCCGACACTGGCGGCCAGCGTGCTCATCTACCCGCGCTATCACTATGCCGTCACCATCCTGCCGGTGCTGCTGCTTTATGTTGTCGAACTGCTGCGGTGCGAACGCTGGCTGAAGCTGTCACATGCCCGTTGGCTGCTCCCGCTGGCCTTGCTGCCCATGCTGGTGTTTGCGCTCGCGCCGGATCTGCTTGCCCGCCGCGAGATACCCTCGCGGCCCGGGCTGACGACGATCGCCTGCCTGCAAACCCTGGCACGCGAGCGTGATGCGGTGCCGGGCTTGATGTTCGACAGTGTGGGCCATCCCGCGACCTATCTGCCACATGGCTGGCGCCGGGTGGGTGAACAGGATATCGAAGGATGGGAGGCTTTCCAGCGCTGGTTGCGTGTGGCGCGCCCGGACTGGGTTCTGGTGACGCCGACACTGGCCGCACATTTCCAGCGCACACCGGCCGAGCTGGCGGCGGCGCTCACGGCCGCGGCAGGATACCGGCCGCATTATTGCCCGGCGCCGGCCGAGCTGACGGTTTATATCCGCTCCCGCTGAAGGTTTGAGCAGTTCCCTGGCCAATCCGTGGAAAAATTGAGTTTTTGGGCTGTTTGACGATAGCAAAATGCCTGTTGTTTTCTGCAAAATCGACGAGTCGCGCCTCCATAACATAAACAATACAAACGATGGACAGCACTGTGCCGAATTACGTGAATATTGCTTGTGGCAACGCTTATCTGCCGGGCTGGACCAATCTCGATTACAGTCCGGTAACGACCGACGTGATCCGGGCCGATCTCACCGGCCGTCTGCCCCTGGCTGACAACAGTGCTGACCTCGTCTACAGCTCACATTTCTTCGAACACATCCCTACCGATCGTACCGCCGGTTTTCTCGCCGAGTGCCACCGCATCCTCCGCCCGGGTGGCGTGTTGCGTCTGGTCATGCCCGATTTTGACGATATCTGTCGTGAGTACCTGACTTGCCGCGCGGCGGGGGAGCACGACAAAGCCGACTTCCTGGTCGTCGAGTTGCTGGATCAGTGTGTGCGCAAGCAGCCCGGCGGGCGTCTCGCCACGGTGCTGAGCGAGGCGCCCGGGCGCGGCGACGGAGGGCAGCTGCAGCAGTACATCCTGCACCGTCTCGGCAATTATGTGGATACGCCGCCCGCACAGGCTATGACGCTCAAGCGCATCTGGCGCGCGCTGCGCAGCCGCGGCGAGTCACTCTATATCAGGGTCCTGCTGCGCCTGCTGCCGGCTGTGTTCCGTCAGCAGAACGTCAGCCGTGCGGTCGTCGGTGAAACCCATGCCTGGGTCTATGACTTTCATACGGTCAGCCGGCTGCTCGCGCAGTCCGGCTTCGCCGACGTCACCCGGGCCGGCTGTGACAACAGCCGATTCAACGGGTTTCCCTGTTTCCCACTGGATCTCGATGATCAGGGCAGGCCGCGCAAGGGTGTCGGCTCTCTGGTCGTCGAGGCGGTCAAATCAGCATCCGCTGCTGCCAGGGGGTAAGCGTTGCCACTCTCCCTTGATGAGCGTGCAACGGATCTGCCACTCTTTTCGATTGTTATCCCCTGCTACAACGCCGAGGCGACGCTGGAGCGGGCGGTAGCATCGTGCTTTGCGCAAAGCGAGCGGGCGCTGGAAGTCATCCTGGTGGATGATGCCAGCCGCGATGCCACGCCGGACCTCATGCTCCGGCTGGCGGCGCGCGCACCCGCCGGCATGCCGGTGCGCTGCCATCGCATGGCGGCCAATGGCGGTCCGTCACGCGCGCGCAATCAGGGCTGGGACATGGCCCGCGGTCGTTATGTCGCCTTCCTCGACGCCGACGATTGCTGGGATACTGACAAGCTGCAGCGGGTGCATGAAGCCATCGTGCAGGCTGGCGAGGCGGTCGTGCTGATCGGTCATCCGCACCGGCAGCTTGATGACGCGCGAGGTGCTGAAGTCCCGCTGGCCATCGTGCCGATGTCCGGCTGGCGTCTGATGCTGCGCAATATTGCCCAGACCTCCTGTGTGATCGTGCAGCGCCAGTTGCCGCTGCGCTTTGATGTCGGCATGCGCTATGCCGAGGATCATGATCTCTGGGTCCGCGTCGCCCGTCTTGGTCAGGTGGTCTATCTGCCAGGTCAGGTCCTGACCCGCCTCGGCCGCCCTCAGCTCAGCGCCGGCGGCCTCAGCGGTCAGCGCTGGGCCATGCGCCGTGGTGAGCTCCACCTCTACTGCAAAGCCGCCAGCGGCGATGTCGCTGTCCTGGCCTGCCTGCCGGCGCTGGTGGTTTTCTCCCTGCTCAAGCATGTCTGGAGCAGCCTCAGGCTCGCCCTGAAGGGGCGACCATGAAGCGCGTGGCCATTTTGCTGGCGACCTACAACGGTGAGCGCTGGCTCGATCAGCAGCTTGACAGCCTGCTCGCCCAGCAAGGGGTCGAGGTGACGATATTCGTCAGTGATGACGCATCGACGGATGCGACACGGACCTGTCTGCTCTCGCGCCATGATGAGCGCATCCGGCTGCTGCCCCCGGTGGCGCGATTCGGCTCTGCCGCCGGCAATTTCTTCCGGCTGCTCCGTGATGTCGATTTCAGCGGTTTTGATGCCGTGTCGCTGTCCGACCAGGATGACATCTGGCATGCCGACAAGCTGCAGCGTGCGCTGGCGCTGATGGCGTCGCAGCAGGTTGATGCCGTATCCGGCAATGTCCTGGCGTTCTGGCCGGATGGCCGTGAGCTGCTGCTCCGCAAGAACCAGCCGCAACGGGCCTGGGATCACTTCTTCGAGGCTGCCGGACCGGGTTGTACCTATGTGCTGTCGCCGGCGCTGGCCGCGTCGCTGCAACAGGTACTGCGCATCCGCGCAGCCGCCATGAGTCGTATCTCATTGCATGACTGGTTCATCTATTGTCATGCGCGGACGCAGGGTTTCCGCTGGTATATCGATGCCCGTCCGGCCATGCATTACCGCCAGCACGATGGCAATGTCATCGGCGCCAATCAGGGGCTGGCGGCTGCCCGTGACCGCTTGCGCCGTATTCTCTCCGGCTGGTATCGCGAACAGATCCTGCTGATGGCCGAGGCCTGCGGGCAGGAGCGTGCGGTCCCCGCCCTCTGGCTGCGTCGGGGCCGGCGGCCGGCCTTGCTGCCGCTGCTATGGCACGTTCGTCGCATGCGGCGCTACTGGCGGGATCAGGTCTTGTTGGCATTCACGTTTGTTCTTCTGGCCGTTGGCAGAGGTAGGGGTTGAGAGCATGTTGATCGGTTTGCAGTTTTTGCGGTGTGTCGGCTGTCTTCTCGTGGTGCATGCGCACCTCACCCACAACCTGGTCGGGTATTTCTTTCTCGACATTTTTTTCATTGTTAGCGCCTTTGTCATGGGCATGCTGATGACGCGCCCCAATCTGTCGCAGAACAAGTTCGTCAAGGATCGTCTGACCCGTGCCATTCCGTTCTACTGGTCGCTGACGCTGATCATCTTTGCCATGGCGCTGCTGATGCCGGGCCTGCTGGGTTCCGCCACGGCGGATCCGGTGCACTTGCTGAAGTCACTGTTCTTCGTGCCCTATGAGAACTCGCAGGGCATTCTGAGTCCGCTGCTGCCGGTGGCCTGGACCATGAACTATGAAATCCTGCTTTACCTGTTCAGCTGTCTGTCCTTCGCGCTGGCCATACGCCATCGCCTGATCTTCGTGTCACTGGCGCTGATCATCATCAATCTGATCGGGCGCCTGCTGGTCGATCGCTATGAAGAAGCGCTGCTCTATGCCGGCTGGTACATGCTCGATTTTCCGCTCGGGCTGCTGCTCTGGGGGCTCTACGACCGCTACCGCGGGCAGGTGGTGATGGGATTGGGGAGCGCTCTGGCGGTGATTGCCCTGTGCTCGGCTTTCATGTTCTACGCAGAACAGCATCTGATCGCCACGGTGGACCGTTTCTGGCTTTACTCGCTGCCCTCGACGCTGATGATCTGGGCCACGCTCTGCTGCGAACCGCATATCCGCCAGGGCCGTCTGACCCGGCTGGCGGTGTGGATAGGGGATGCCAGCTTCAGCATCTATCTGATCCATGTCTTTGTCATCGAAGCCGTTTTCAAGCTCACGCCGCAGCTCATCCCCGGGTTCGTGCCGGGCCTGCCGACGCTGGTGCTGACCTTCGTGCTGGCGGTGGTGGTGGGGCTGCTGGTTGATCGCTATTACGACAAGCCCTTGTCGCGTGTATTCAGAAGCGGGCTGGAGCGTTTCGGGCCGTTCGGGCGGATGACGCCGCTGCCGGCCGGAGGGCGTTGATGGCGGGGTTGTCGCAGACGTCACCGCGGCCGCAAAGTCTGAGCGATCGCCTGTTCTGGCCGGTATTGCTGCTCACGTTCGGACTGACGGTCTGGGGTGTCTGGCAGCCCTATTCGTTCTGGGTCGACGAAATCTTCTCGGTGGTGGCTGCCGGCGAGCCGGTGTCCCGGATGTTCTCGCACTGGATTCTGTTTGATGTGCATCCGCCGGTGTATCAGTTGCTGCTCAACGGCTGGGTGCATGTCTTTGGCCAGAGCGAACCGGCGGTGCGCAGCCTGTCAGTGCTCGCGGCGCTGGCGGTGATGGTGCTGGCGGTGTGGCTGCGTCAGGTACGGCGTGAGCTGACCGGCTTCTGCCTGCTGCTGCTGGCGATGCCCTGGTTCATCTACAACGCCCAGGAGGCGCGTTCCTACATCGTGCTCTACCTGCTCGCGCTGCTGGCGCTGGCGGGCCTGCTGACAGGGCGGCGACTGCTGTTCCTGGCGGGTCTGGTCCTGATGTCATGGACACATTACTTCGGCCTGTTCATGGCACTGTCGTTGCTGTTTGTGCAGGTCGTCATGGCCTGGCGGGTGGACTGGCGTGATGTCATCACCGCCTTGGGCATGCTGCTCTGGATTCCCTTCCATCTGGCGCTGGGCAATCTGTTCGACAACGCCAGCGGCGGCTTCTGGATCCAGGTCAGCGGGCCGGGCGAGACCCTGGCCAACCTCTTCAGCGCGTTGTCGCCGGCCTTTCAGCAGGCCTGGCGGGTCAGTCATCAGGTCGCCTGGGGCTATGCCCTGATTCTGCTGGTCTGGCTGGGCTATTTCCCGTGGCGCCAATGGCGTGGACATGTCGTGTCGCTACTGGATTTGCAGCTGTCATGGACGCTGCTGTTGTTCGTTGCCGGCATCGCCGTGGTGGACCTCGTTGTGCCCATGTCGACCCAGCGCAACTTCCTGATTGCCATGCCTTTCCTGGCATTCCTGCTTTACCGGGTGATCTGCGATGCCCTGCCGGTCCGGGTCTGGCCGCTGTTTCTCGGCTTCTGGCTGATGGTGCAGCTGGGCAGCGCCTGGGCGCTGATGCAGCACAAGCAGTCGCCGGTGGAGAACTATCGCAAGACCACGCAGGCCATCATGACGCTGATGAACCAGGGCTATCAGGGGCGCTATCTTGATAGCTGCCAGTTTGATCGCCGCTATAACAGCGATGCCATCAACAACTTCTATCTGCGGCGCATGGATGCCGGCGGGCGCCGGTTGCAGCGGCTGTGCGTGAGCGAGCTTGCCGGGCTGCAGGGGCGGGTGGCGGTGCTGTCCTGTCACCAGATGCCGCTGGCGGACCTGGCCGCGCGCTTGCCGTCTGGTTTTCAGGCAGAGCCCATGGATGCCAAAGGGCTTTGCGCACTGGTGGCGCCCCGCTGATCGCGGGGTAGCACGCGGTCAGCGCAGGCGGTTTTGCTGACGGATCAGACGCTGGTTCTTGAGCAGGCGCAGCACCAGGATCAGTGACTGCAGCCAGACCGGTTCACCCGACATGATCTTGGCCCGGCAGGTCTCCACGATCATGCCGAGGGCATCGCGACCACTGGTGCCGTCGAGCGTGAATTCACCGGCGATGAAGTCGGCACGGTGGATGCGCGCGCCGGCCTTGCGGGCCTGATAGACAAAGAGCTGATCGGCACAGATCGGCAGTTTGCGGCTGTAATAGCCGACGCGATCATGCAGTGCCTTGCGGAAAATCGCGCCCACCGAGTGGCTGCTGACAAAGGCATCAATACCCTGGATGGCCGTCCACTTCTCCTGAGCCTGGCAGCGTCTGCCGCCGATCATGACATCGGCGGTAATGATGTCCGCCTGGGCAGACTCGTCGATGGCCTGGAGAAAGCGCGCGACCGTATCCGGTGCCAGATGGTCATCCGAACCGATCACCAGATAGTAGTCGCCACGGGACTGGCGGATGCCGCGATTGAGGGCATCGTAAATGCCGAAGTCAGGCAGGGAGCTCAGCGAGACGCGCAGATCGGTCACCGATGCCAGCAGGGCCAGCGTGTCATCTGTGGAGCCGCCGTCGGCAATCACCCATTCGAAATCCTGGCGGGTCTGTGCACGCAGATCACGGATCAGTGCCGGCAGCACGGCAGCCGAATTGAATGTCGCGGTGACGATGCTGAGCGTCGGGGTCATGTCGCCGGTGTCTCGTGGTCGATGTCGGTTTCGTCGAGCACCTGGATGTGCCGGCCGAAGAAGGTGATGAAAGACAGCAGGATCAGCATGACGCCGATGATCGTCGCCAGGCCGGAATAGAAGCCGTTGCGGACCATGCCGATGGTCGAGACGATGAGGAAGACGTTGAAGATGAAGCCCGGCAGGTAACACAGGCTGCGGCTGCGGCCGACCAGCCAGTAGATGCTGCCGATGATGAATGGCGAGATCAGCGTGAAGGTCAGGCCGCCGTAATAATAGCTTTCCGATACCAGATTGCCGGCCAGACCGAACGACAGCTTCATGGTCTGTTCGATGTAGTCGGTGAAGTAGGGGACGTTGCTGTCATCAATCATGTTGGCAATGCCCGGGATGATGCGGTCCAGGCTGCTGGAAAACAGGTGGTAGATCCCGGCATGGGTATCACTGCCGATCACGTAATCCACCGAGGATCGGGTGAGATAGAGCTCGGCCAGTGACGACAGCATATTGGTGCCCAGGCTCATGCTGCGATAGTCCGTGCGGAAGACGATCCCGAAGATCATGAGGGCGACGACCACTGCGATGGCGGGCGTGATGTAGAGCCGCTGGTTGCGTGTGCAGACCAGGATGAACATCAGCGTGAAAATACCGAAGATGGTGCTGCGGGCATTCTGGAAATAGTCGGCGGCCAGGAAGGGCAGGGTGCAGATGAGAAACACCAGGGCGGCTTTGGGGTCTTTGGGATAGCGCAGGGCATACAACGTGCAGGCGGCCATGGCCACACAGTAGACCTGACCGAAGCCCTGGCGCGAGAAGCTCTCGGCGTAGAACTGCATGGCCGCGTAGCGGCTGCCCTGCAGCTCGGCGAGCGCAGGACCGTAGCTCAGCAGCAGGAAGTAGGCATAAGGCAGGGCCAGCAAGGACAACCCGAAGGTCAGTTCGCCGATGGCGCCCAGCCTGAATTCGGCGTAGTTCAGCAGGCGGTCACGACTGGACCAGTAGAACAGGGTGGTGATGGCAAAGAAGTAGAAACAGAGCCAGGTGGCCTGATTCGAGGCTTCGGCATAGAAAACAAAGCCGATCAGTGCCTGTCCGGCGGGGGCCAGGAGCGAGCCCAGAACCATGTACAGATAGACAAAGACAAACAGGTAGAGCGACGGGTTGTAGAGCAGCCCCGTGATGTTTTCCTGCTGAAGTGCGAGCTGCACACGGTAAGTCAGTGTGGCCACGAAGACCAGGGTCAGCAGCAGGCCGACAGTGAGGATCACGTCCCGGACATCCCGTGGCGTGGTCCGACCAGCAGGAATTCCAGCAGGGCCTTCTGGGCATGCAGACGGTTTTCCGCCTCGTCCCAGACCACGGCACGCGGGTCATCGAGCATGTCTTCGGAGATTTCCTCGCCACGATGCGCTGGCAGGCAATGCATGAACAGGGCATCGTCGGAGGCCAGGTCCATCAGCCGCGGATTGACCTGATACATGGCGAAGCGACGCTTGCGGACGCTCTGCTCGGATTCCTGGCCCATGCTGGTCCAGACATCGGTGGCCACCAGATGCGTGCCCTCGGCGGCTTCTTCGGCGGTCTTCACCAGCTCGGCGCAGTGGGCGTACTGCTCCAGCAGCTCGGGGTCGGGCTCGAAACCATACGGGCAGGCGATCCTGAGCTTGAAACCGAACTGATGGGCCGCGTGCACATAGCTGTTGCACATGTTGTTGCCATCGCCGATCCAGGCGAAGGTCTTGCCGGCGAGCGGGCCGCGGTGCTCCAGAAAGGTCTGGAGGTCGGCCAGCAACTGGCAGGGATGATGGTCATCGGTGAGGGCGTTGATCACCGGCACCTGCGAGTAGGCAGCGAAGCGCTCGATGGTGCTGTGCTCGAAGGTCCGGATCATGACGGCATCGACCATGCGCGAGATGACGCGCGCCGAGTCCTCCACCGGCTCGCCGCGGCCCAGCTGGGTATCTCGCGGTGACAGGAAAATGGCCGAGCCGCCAAATTGCGCCATGCCGGCCTCGAAGGAGACGCGCGTGCGTGTCGAGGACTTCTCGAAGATCATGGCCAGCACGCGATTCTTGAGCGGCTCGTAGACCACGCCGTCACGCAGCATGCGCTTGAGCTCGATAGCGCGCTCGAGCAGTGCCTGCAGCTCGGCCGGGGTGAAGTCGAGCAGGGTCAGGAAGTGACGCGTACTCATGCTGTGGTCCCGGTGATGCCCTGCTCGGCCAGGAAGACGCGCACCAGTGCTGAAATCTCGGACACCAGCAGGTCGGCCTCGTCGGCATGGATGATCAGCGGCGGCAGCAGACGGATGCGGTTTTCGGCACTGACGATGAGCAGCACGCCGGCATCACGGGCACGAGCCACCAGCTCGGTGCAGGAAGCCACGGGCAGCACAACGCCGATCATCAGGCCGGCGCCTTCGACGGTCACGCCAAGGTCACCGAGGCTGGCGCGGAAGCCGTTCGAGATGCGCTCGCCCATGGCGGCAGCGTTCTCGATCGGACCCTTGAGCAGCTCCTGAATGGTCGTCAGCGCGGCGCGCGAAGCCAGCGGCGTGCCGCCGTAGGTGGTGCCGTGCTTGCCCGGGCTGAAAAGATCGACCGCCTTGCCGCTGACCAGGCAGGCGCCGATCGGGAAGCCGTTGCCCAGGCCCTTCGCCGTGGTCAGCACGTCGGGCAGGATGCCGGCATGCTGGTAGGCGAAGTACTTGCCGGTACGGCCGTTGCCGGTCTGGATCTCGTCGAGCATGAGCAGCCAGTGGTGCTTGTCACAGAGCGCGCGCAGATCCTTGAGATAATCAAAGCCGTTCTTCGGCATGCGCACGCCGCTTTCGCCCTGGATCGGTTCGACCAGGATGGCGACGATGTCGGGGTTGGCCGCGGCAGCGGCCTCGATGGCGGCGAGATCATCATGCGGGACGCGCACGAAGCCCTGCACCAGCGGGCCGAAGCCTTCCTGCACCTTGGCGTTGCCGGTGGCGGTCAGGGTCGCCATGGTACGGCCGTGGAAACTGTTTTCCATGACGATGATGGCGGGTTCGGCGATGCCTTTCTTGGTGCCGTAGAGGCGCGCCAGCTTGATGGCAGCCTCGTTGGCCTCGGCGCCGGAGTTGCCGAAGAAGCACAGATCCATGCCGGAAACATCGCGCAGGGCGGCGCCCAGCTGCTCCTGCAGAGGCACCTGGTAAAGATTGGAGGTATGCACCAGGGTGCGCGCCTGGTCGGCAATGGCCTCGGCGACCACCGGATTGGCATGGCCAAGGCCGCAGACGGCGATGCCGGCCGTGGTGTCGAGGTAGCGGCGACCCTCGGTGTCATACAGCCAGACCCCTTCACCGCGCACGAAGCCGACGGGCTGCCGGGCGTAGGTGGGCATGAGGGCGCTGGGCTGGCTGTTCGGGGTGCTGGTCATGGCTGCAAAAGCTCGATATTGCGACTTGAAATCCGTGCTGCCGGCGCGGCGGGCACCCTGGCGAGACAAGGGGTTTGAGAAGGGCCGCGAGGCAAACCCCGAGTGTAGCGCCCGCGTTGGTTTTCGCCAAGGACAGGGCGATTCTGCTACCATTCCGTCATCGCCCATCCTGTCTGTTCGAGAGTCGCCATGGACATTGAAACCCTGATCAAGAAGCAAATCGCCGACAACAACGTCATTCTCTACATGAAGGGCACGCCGCAGTTCCCGCAGTGCGGCTTTTCCGCCCGTACCGTGGAAGCGCTGGTACAGGTCGGCGAGCCGTTCGCCTATGTCAACATCCTGGAAAATCCGGAAATCCGTTCCACGCTGCCGCGCATCGCCAACTGGCCGACCTTCCCGCAGCTGTGGGTCAAGGGTGAGCTGATCGGCGGCTGCGACATCGTCATGGACATGGTGCAGAAGGGCGAGCTGACCCCGCTGATCAAGGAAGCCACTGCCGCCCAGGCTTGAGCATCACCGGCAGACGGTCATCCGGCCGTCATGCCGGGCGTTGAATCTGTGGTGCGATTTTCCGCCACGGTCTGCCCGGAGAGTGATCATGCTGCAAGTTCTGTTGTTGGCCCTGCTGTTCCTGGCCGTGCTGGTGGTGGTGCTGAGCGTCAAGCAGGTGCCGCAGGGTTACCAGTGGACCGTGGAACGCTTCGGCCGCTACACCATGACACTCAGCCCCGGGCTGCATTTCATCATGCCGTTCTTCGACCAGATCGGTCGCAAGCTCAGTGTCATGGAGCAGGTGCTGGACATTCCGGCGCAGGAAGTCATTTCGCGTGACAACGCCATGGTCCGTATCGATGCGGTCTGTTTCTACCAGGTCATCGACACGCCCAAGGCGGCCTACGAGATCCAGGGGCTGGGCTACGCCATCCAGAATCTGGCGCAGACCAACATGCGCACTGTGATCGGTTCGCTGGATCTCGACGAAATGCTGTCGCAGCGTGACCAGATCAATGGCCGTCTGCTCGCCGCGATCGACCAGGCCACCAGTCCCTGGGGCATCAAGATCACCCGTGTCGAGATCAAGGACATCACGCCGCCGACCGATCTGATCGAGGCCATGGCCTCTCAGATGAAGGCCGAGCGCACCAAGCGCGCGCTGATTCTGGAGGCGGAGGGCAAGCGTCAGGCCGAAATCCTCATCGCCGAAGGCGAGAAGCAGGGCGAGATTCTCAAGGCCGAAGGCGCCCGTCAGGCGGCTTTCCTCGAGTCCGAGGCGCGTGAGCGGCAAGCCGAGGCGGAAGCCAATGCCACCGCGGTGGTGTCCGATGCCATCGGCAAGGGCAACATTCAGGCCATCAATTATTTTGTCGCGCAGAAGTATGTCGAAGCTTTCGGCATGATGGCGTCTTCGCAGAACACCAAAGTCATCATGATGCCGATTGAGGCAGCGCAGCTGGTCGGCACCGTCGGCGGCATCGGCGAGCTGGTCAAGGCCATCCAGGCCGACAAGACTTGAGGAGCCGGGCATGACGGCAACCGTGTGGTGGGTTCTGGCGCTGCTGCTGGCGGTGGTCGAGCTGCTCAGCGGGACCTTCTTCGCCCTCATGCTGGCCGCAGCGGCGGCAGTCACGGCCGTGGCGACCCATCTCGGTCTGCAGGACTGGCCCTGGCAGGTGGCGCTGTTCGCCACGCTGGCGGTGGGTCTCTGCGCCGCCTGGTACCGCCGTCGCCCCCGCGTGCTCAGGGCGCAGGCCAATACCCTCAATCAGGGCGGTGCGCGCTGGGTCGGGCGTGTCATCACGTTGTCCGACGGGCTGGCCGGCGGCCAGGGCCGCGCCTCGGTCGATGACAGTTACTGGGCGGTGCGCGGCCCGGATTGCGCGCCCGGCACTCAGGTCCGTATCGTCGCGATGGAAGGCAATGTGCTGGTGGTTGAACCGATTGCCGTCTGAATGCTTGAAAAGCTGACCGGGTCGCCGCATGCTTGCGGTCCTTCGTCTTGATTGACGGAACCCTTTCCTCCCTCTATCAGAACAGGAGTGCCTCATGGCCGTTCTCGTTGGCAAGCCCGCCCCGGATTTCACCGTTCCCGCCGTCCTCGCTGATGGCGCCATCGTCGAAGACTACAGCTTCAGCGCCGCCACCAAGGGCAAGTATGCCCTGGTGTTCTTCTATCCGCTGGACTTCACCTTCGTCTGCCCGTCCGAACTGATCGCCCTCGATCACCGTATCCCGGACTTCAAGGCCCGCAATGTGGAAGTGGTTGGTGTGTCCATCGACTCCCATTTCACCCACAACGCCTGGCGCAACACGGCCGTCAACGATGGCGGCATCGGTCAGGTCAAGTACACGCTGGCTGCCGACATCACCCATGAAATCGCCAAGGCCTATGACGTCGAGTCCGCTGGTGGCGTGGCTTTCCGTGGTGCGTTCCTGATTGACCCGAACGGCATCGTGCGTTCGCAGATCGTCAACGACCTGCCGCTGGGCCGCAACATGGAAGAGCTGCTGCGTCTGTTTGATGCCCTGCAGTTCCATGCCGAACACGGCGAAGTCTGCCCGGCCAACTGGAAGAAGGGCGATGCCGGCATGAATGCCTCGCCGGAAGGCGTTGCAGCCTACCTGACGGCCAACGCCGACAAGCTGTAATGCACTGACAGGCATGGCTGTCGACAACGGGCCCTTCGGGGTCCGTTGTTTTTTCTGCCCGCGCGACCGCAGAGGCTTGACCCATAAAGCTTGCCACCCTGCACCAATTCATGGCACACCACTTGCTACATCCACTGGAAACCTGGATGGACAGCCATGAGCGTGATTGCACCCCCGTTTGACGAGATGTTCTCCGGCCCCAAGGTAGTGCGTCCGCACTACGGTCATTACAACGAGTGGCTGAATCAGCGGCCGCCGGAAGAGATGGCGCAGAAGCGACAGGAGGCTGACCTGCTGTTCCGCCGCGTCGGCATCACCTTCGCTGTGTATGGCGATGAAGCCGGTGCCGAGCGACTGATTCCTTTCGATACCATTCCCCGCATGATTCCGGCCTCAGAGTGGGTCGTGCTGGCCAATGGCCTGCGTCAGCGCGCGACCGCGCTGAACATGTTCCTGCATGACATTTATCATGATCACCGCATTCTCAAGGCGGGCGTGATCCCTGCCGATGTCATTCTCGGCAATGCCGACTATCAGCAGGCCATGCAGGGCGTGACGCTGCCGAATCAGGTTTATGCACAGATTGCGGGCATTGATCTGGTGCGGCACCACGATGGCGCGTACTACGTGCTCGAAGACAATCTGCGCACCCCCAGCGGCGTTTCCTACATGCTGGAAAACCGCAAGATGATGATGCGTCTGTTCCCGGAGCTGTTCGCCAAGCATTCGGTGGCGCCGGTCGATCATTATCCGACGTTGCTGCTGGAGACCCTGCAGGCGGCGGCACCGGAAGGGGTGAGCAACCCGACCGTGGTGGTGCTGACACCGGGGCGCTACAACTCCGCCTATTTCGAGCATGCCTTCCTGGCCCAGCAGATGGGTGTGGAGCTGGTCGAGGGGCCGGATCTGTTCGTGCGTGATGGTCTGGTCTGGATGCGCACCACCTCAGGGCCGCGTCGTGTCGATGTGATCTATCGACGCATTGACGATGCCTATCTCGATCCGCTCGCGTTCAAGCCGGACTCGGTACTGGGCGTGCCCGGCATTCTGTCGGTCTATCGTGCCGGCAGGGTAGCGATCACCAATGCGGTCGGAACCGGTGTGGCCGACGACAAGTCGATCTACCCTTATGTGCCTGACATGATCCGCTTCTATCTCAGCGAGGAGCCGATTCTGCAGAATGTGCCGACCTGGCTGCTGCGCAAGCCTGACGACCTGAAGTATGTGCTCGCGCACCTGCCCGAGCTTGTGGTCAAAGAGGTTCATGGCTCCGGTGGCTACGGCATGCTGATCGGTCCGACCAGTTCCAAGGCCGAGATCGAGGCCTATCGCCAGCGTATCCTGGCCAATCCAGCCGATTTCATCGCACAGCCGACGCTCTCGCTGTCGACCTGCCCGACCTTCGTCGACAGTGGCGTGGCGCCGCGTCATCTCGATCTTCGTCCATTTGTGCTGTCGGGCAAGGAAGTGGTGATGGTGCCCGGCGGGCTGACGCGCGTGGCGCTCAAGGAAGGCTCGCTGGTCGTCAATTCGTCACAGGGCGGGGGTACCAAGGACACCTGGATCGTGGAGGATCGCGCATGCTGAGTCGTACCGCGTCCAGTCTCTTCTGGATGGCGCGCTATATGGAGCGCGCCGAAAATCTTGCCCGCCTGCTGGATGTCAGTCAGCAGCTGGCACTGCTGCCGGGGGCCGGCGAGCGGGTGGTGGCCATGCCACTCGACATCATTGATCTGCGCGACATGTTCGACGAAACCGGGCGGCCGCTGAATGCCGAGGAGGTGGCCTACTTCCTCATGCTGCATGCGGACAGCCCGTCGAGCATCATCAGTTCGCTGCGTCAGGCGCGTGAAAACGCCCATGTGGTGCGCGGCACCATCACCAGTGAGCTTTGGGAATCGGTCAACGCGACCTGGCTCGAAGCCCGGCAGGCCAATCGCATCAAGATTCGCCACATGGGGCAGAGCCGCTTCCTGGAGTGGGTCAAGGAGCGCTCGCATCTCTATCGCGGCGTGCTGGTCGGCACCTGTCTGCGTGATGATGCCTTTCATTTTTCGCGGCTCGGCACCTATCTCGAACGCGCCGACAACACCACGCGCCTGTTCCGCTACCACCTGGAAGCTTTTGCCGCCCCGGATGAAACCGGGCGTCCGTCCTATTACGCCTGGGCGGCGTTGTTGCGCTCGCTGTCAGCTTTCGAGGCCTACCGCGACAGTTATCGCGACAGCCTCAGCGTGAATCACATCGGCGAGCTGCTGGTGCTGCGCGAGGATCTGCCGCGCTCCCTGCATGCCTGCTTTGCCGAGATGGATGAGACGCTGGCCCAGATCGAAGGGGATCAGGGACGTGAAGTCCGTCGCCTCATTGCCGAAACCTATGCCCGCCTGCGCTTCGGAAGCTGGGAGTCTGACTTCGCCAGTGATCCGGTGGCGGCGCTGGATCAGGTGCTGATCGAACTGGCCGCCATCGGCGACAGCGTTCAGCAGGCGTTCTGGGCAGACAGCTGAGTACCGATGACAGGAATAGCGAGAGGACCGGGTGATGCGGCTGACGGTGGTGCACGAGACCAGATATCGCCATGAGGCACCGGTGCTGCAGAGCACGCAGATTCTGCGCATGACGCCGCCGGATCTGCCGGGACAGCAGGTCGTGGCCTGGCGTCTGCTCGGGGCGGACTTGCAGGACCTGGGTCAGGATGGCTTTGGCAATCGCATGCACCTGCTCAGCGTCTCCGGCGAACATCAGCAGGTCGGCGTGAAGGCTTTCGGTACCGTCGATATCGAGGCCATGCCGGTGCGCGCCGGTGATGGCCTGTCGCCTTACCTCTTCCTGCACCCGACCGATCTCACCGCCCCGGATGACAGCCTGCGGGACTTCAGCTTGCGTTATGCCGGGCGAGGGCTGACACCGGCACGGCTGCGAGATCTCTCGGCGGCCGTCCTGGCGCAATTGCCGGCCGTGGTCCGGCCCGGTGCGGGCGTGTTGAGCGTGAGCCAGAGCTGGGCGGCGGGCAGGGGCGGCAGTGCCGAGTATGCGCAGGCGCTGTTGACGATTTGCCATTTGCTGGGCTTACCGGCACGTTATGTCAGTGGCTATGTTTTCCGTGACGAGGCCGCCGGCCTGCGGGTGAGTGGTCATGCCTGGGCCGAGGTCTGGCTGGCAAATGCCTGGCATGGTGTCGATGTGGCGCTGCAGATCCCGGTGGGCGCGCGGCATATCCGGCTGGCCGTTGGCCGTGATCACCTCGATGCCTGCCCCATGCGCAGCATCGGCCATGGCAGCCTGCATGCAGGTTCGCTGGTGCCGGTCGCTGGTCGTGGTGATATGGCGCTCTTGGCTATGCAGCAACAGCAGCAGTAGAATCCGCGCCCTTCATTCGCCTGTCGTGCGCCCTGTGTCGCGTGCGAGGAGTTGTCATGACTTACTGTGTCGCCCTCAACCTGGCCGAAGGGCTGGTGATGGCCTCCGATACCCGGACCAATGCCGGCGTTGATCACATTGCCACCTTCGCCAAGATGACCGTGCTGGAGCATCCGGGACGTGCCGTCATGGTGCTCTTGTCCGCCGGCAATCTCGGGACCACGCAAAGCGTGATCACGCTGCTGCGCCAGCGCATAGGCGACGACGGCCATCCTTTGATCCTGCATGCCTCGTCGCTGTACGACGCGGCAGTGATGGTGGGCTCGGTGGTGCGCGAAGTGGTGGCACGAGACAGCACGGGAGGGCAGGTGGCCAGCGGCGTCGACTTCGGCAGCTCCTTCCTGCTCGGCGGTCAGATCGCCGGCGAGGCACCGCGCCTGTTCCACATTTATCCGCAGGGCAATTTCATCGAGTCGACGGTCGATACGCCGTATTTCCAGATTGGCGAGGCCAAGTATGGCAAGCCCATCATCGACCGCGTGGTGAGCTTCGGCACCACCATGAAGGAGGCCAGCAAGTGCGTGCTGATCTCCTTCGATTCGACCATCCGCTCGAATCTCTCGGTGGGTCTGCCGATTGACCTGGCCATTTATCGCCGCGACAGCTTCGCGCTGACCAATCGTCAGCGCATCACGGAAGACGATCCCTATTACCAGATGATTCGTCAGGGCTGGTCGCAGGGTCTGCGTGACACCTTTGCCCGGCTTGACGATCCTGACTGGGTGGACCGCTGACGGCCGTCAGTGCATGTAGTGACCGCCGTTGACCGAGAGGTTCACCCCGGTGATGAAGCCGGAGGCTTCATCCGCCAGAAATGACACCACGCGCGCGATCTCTTCCGGCTGACCCAGTCTTCCGACGGGTATCTGGCTGATGATCTGCTCGCGGATCGGTGCCGGCACGGCACGCACCATGTCGGTTTCGACATAGCCGGGCGATACGGTGTTGACGGTCACGCCCTTGGCGGCGACTTCTTGCGCAACCGCCTTGGTGAAGCCATGCATGCCGGCCTTGGCTGCCGAGTAGTTGGCCTGGCCGAACTGGCCCTTGAGGCCGTTGATCGACGAGATGTTGATGATGCGGCCGTAGCCCGCAGCCACCATATCGTCGATGACACCCTTGGTGACGTTGAAGACACTGTTCAGGTTGGTGTCGATCACATCATTCCAGAAGTCCGGGGTCATGCGCTGCAGGCGGGCATCGCGGGTGATGCCGGCGCAGTTGACGAGTACGCTGACCGGACCGTGCTTGCGGCGGATTTCGGCCACCATGGCCTGAGCGCCTGCCCAGTCGCGGACATCACCGAACTGGATAGCGATGTCACGACCGTGTGCGCTTTCCTCCTGCAGCCAGTGCTCGGCCTTGGCGTGGCTGCCGCCGCTGTAATAGCCGGCGATGACCTTGTAGCCGTCATCGGCCAGTTTTCTGCAAATGGCACTGCCCATGCCGCCGGTGCCGCCTGTAACCAATGCGATCTTCTTGTTAAGCATCTGCTTTCCTGCTGGTAGGACGTTATTTCATTTCCTTGGCCGGTTCGGACATGACCGCCGGAGGTCTGCTGCGTGCCAGTCGGCCGGGTAGCCTGGCCAGAGCACGATCCATGCCACCCTGAACGCTGGCGATGATCTGATTCTTGCGCTGCAAGGCCGGTTTTTCGACAAAATTCCAGGAGAACCAGGCATAGCCCAGGCCGAGGGTCAGGCCGAAGGCGATGCTGCCAAGCCAGTGCAGATGCGGCATGAACAGCTGGGCATAGACCTGTTGCATGGGAAAGCCAAAAAGATAGAGGCCGTAGGAATAGTCACCACGCAGCAGGAAGGTTTTCTTGGCGGGTGTGGTCAGACCGATATAGGCAGTGACATAGGCCAGGAAGGGCAGCGAGAGGTACTGGGTCGACGCCTTGAAGAGCAGCAGAATCATCAGGGTCAGGGAGATCAGGAACAGTGTGCGGCTGTGCGGGATCCGGTCTTTGTTGATGTGGAAGGCGACACCGAACAGAAAGGCCAGCACCAGTGTCTTGCCGGTTGGCGGCGTGACCTGCAGCACCTCGGCCTGCGGCATGGCGTGCAGGGTGGCCAGCACCATCAGAACGCTGACCACGATGAGCATGGCGGTACGGCGTCCGGTGATTTTGAAGACAGCCAGCAGCGACAGCAGGATGTAGCACTCCAGCTCGCTGGGCAGGGTGCGGAGGTTGATGTTGACCACGTCCGGGAAGGGGTTGTTCGGAAACAGGCCGGGCAGATACAGGTAGACCAGTCCGAAAATATTCAGGAAATACTGGTAAAAAGCCGTCCCTGACAGGTATCCACTGAGCGGCAGCGTGGTCAGCAGCGGCCCCAGTATCAGGGCGCAGAGAATGATTTCGACAACCAGCGCGGGCAGCAGGCGGATGACGCGCAGCAGCAGGAACTCGCTGATGCGGTGGGTGCGAAAGAGGCTGCCGGCGACCAGGAAGCCGCTCAGACAGAAGAACATCGGCAGAATCACGGCCGGCACCGGGCGCCACAATCCGGACCAGATTTCACGGTCTCCGCCCTGTGTGGTCAGGATGCTGTGCCAGCAGACCACCGCGATGGCGAGGCCGATGCGCAGGTAGTCAAAGCCCGAGGTAATGCCCCGGCTGCGTGACATGACGGTGCCCAGGGTTTCAGCGGTGATTCGTGATGCGCTCATAGTTGTTATTCGCAAGACGGTTGAGTGGTTTTCGCGCGGTCCGCGCTATATCGGCCGGCTGCTGGTCCAGGCATTCAGGATTTTGCAGAACAGCTCCGCGGTAACCTGGGCATCATAAAGTGCCGAGTGCGCCTCGCTCTGATTGAACGGAATCTCCGCCGCCTCGCAGGCTTTGGCGAGTACGGTCTGGCCATAGGCCAGCCCGGCCAGCGTCACCGTATCAAAGACGGAAAAGGGGTGGAATGGCGACTGATTCTTCAGGTTCTGGCGCGCGATCGCGGCGTTCACGAAGCCCAGATCAAAGTGGGCATTGTGACCCACCAGGATGCAGCGCTTGCAGGCGGCGGCTTTTTGTATCTTCTTGAGCTCGTTGAACATGTCGCGCAGGCCATCAGCCTCGCTCACCGCCAGACGCAGCGGGTGATTCGGGTTGATGCCGTTGAATTTCAGTGCCGCCGGGTCCAGTTCGAGACCGGGCTCGGGCTTGAGGTGCGCGTGCAGGCGCATACCCGGCGTCCATACGCCCTGGTCATCCGGCAGCACCACCACAGCGGCGATTTCGAGCAGGGCATGACGGCCGGACTCGAAGCCTGCGGTCTCGACATCGACGACAACGGGCAGAAAGCCCCGGAAGCGGTCCTTGATGGCAGCCAGCCCGGAGACCGCGGGGTCCGACGCGGAATCGCTCATGCCGTCACCCGCCAGGCAATGCTTTCACCGGCACGTACCGGGACCACATCGCTCTGACCGAAGGGGTAGCTGGCCGGGATGGGCCAGGCATCGCGCACCAGGGTGATGGTGTCCGTATGGCGCGGCAGCCGGTAGAAGTCCGGACCATGGAAGCTGGCGAAAGCCTCCAGCTTGTCGAGTGCCCCCGCAGCCTCGAAGGCCTCGGCGTAAAGCTCGATGGCAGCATGCGCGGTATAGGAGCCGGCGCAACCGCAGGCGGATTCCTTGGCGCCGCGTGCGTGTGGTGCGCTGTCGGTGCCGAGGAAGAACTTCGGGTTGCCGCTGGTGGCGGCTTCGATCAGGCGGGCCTGATGCCGGCCATGCTTGAGGATGGGCAGGCAGTAGAAGTGCGGACGGATGCCGCCGGCCAGCATGTGGTTGCGGTTGAACAGCAGGTGGTGTGCAGTGATGGTGGCGCCCACGCGATCCGGTGCATTGCTCACGAAATCGACGGCATCGCCGGTGGTGATGTGTTCGAGGACAACCCTTAGCGTCTTGTGGCGTTGTACCAGCGGTGCCAGCACGGTATCGAGAAAAACCTTCTCGCGTTCGAAGATGTCGATGTCGCTGTGAGTGACCTCGCCATGCACCAGCAACGGCATGCCGACCTCGGCCATGGTGGCGAGGACTTCATCGACCTTGTCGATGGCGCTGACACCGGATTGCGAGTTGGTGGTGGCGCCGGCAGGGTAGAGTTTGACGGCGTGCACGAAACCGCTGGCACGGGCGCGGCGGATGTCATCCGGTGTGGTGGTCTCCGTCAGGTAGAGCACCATCAGCGGTTCGAAGGCCGAACCGGCGGGGCGTGCGGCCAGAATGCGCTCGCGGTAGGCGCCGGCCTGTTCCGGCGTCACCGCCGGCGGCACCAGATTGGGCATGATGATTGCTCTGCCAAAGTAGCGGGCCATGGCCGGCACGGTGTGTTGCAGCAGTTCGCCATCGCGCAGATGGACATGCCAGTCGTCGGGACGCGTAATGGTGAGTGAGGTCATGGCCGGTCCGGGTATCGTCAAATGCGGTAAAGGCGCATAGGCTACCGGATGCAGCCGTTTGGGCATAGATGGAGAGAGCATGAGCTCTGACAAGACGACGGCCAGAATACCGGCCAGTACACCGGGTTGGGAGGCTGAATACGACCTGGTGCGGGAGCTGCTTGCCCAGAAATTCATGCGTCTGCGCTTTCCCGACCGGCTTGAGGAAGACCTGCGCGAGCGCATGCTGCGCCGCGCCATCATGACGCTGCGCGAAAACTACTGGATGCTGTTCCTGCTGGCGATCGTGACCGCCGCCATCATCCTGCTGCAATTCACCGTGGGCAGCAGCTGGATCGGTCCGATCGAGGACCTCCGGATCATGTTGTTCATCGGGAGCATCGCGGCCCTGATCCTGCTGGGACTGACCCTGGCGGCAAAAACCGCTGCACTGGACCGCTACTACCTGCACTACGCCACACTCCTGGCGATGACCCTGCTGGTCGTGCTGGCCGTGGCGCCGGCCTACCTGCTGGACGAGAGCCTGCGTCAAAGCAGCACGTACATGATCATTTATGCCCTGCTGATCCTCTACGGCATATCCAACATGCCGCTGTTCCGGTCTGCGCTGATTGGTTTCGGCAGCATGCTGGTGTCCGGTCTGCTGTTGCTGTGGCTCGATGTCCGTTTCGACTGGGGTTCGTTTCTCCAGTATTTCCTGCTCACCAACCTGGTCGGCCTCGGCAATGGCTATGTGCTGGAGGTGCGCGAACGTCGACTCTTCCTGCAGGCGCGTCTGCTCGAGCTGGAAAAGCGGCAGCTCAACAAGCTTTCCGAGCGCCTGGTTCAGTTGTCCCGCGAGGATGGCCTGACCGGCCTCGCCAATCGCCGTCATTTCAACGACACCTTCCTGCTCGAGTGGGAGCGGGCGCGGCGTGAGCGTCATCCGCTGGCGCTGGTGTTCGCCGATGTCGATCACTTCAAGGCGTACAACGACAACCACGGCCATATCGAGGGCGACCGCGCGCTGGCGGCGGTGGCCGCTGTCATGCAGCGCGTGGCCACCCGGCCGGGTGATCTGGCGGCGCGCTACGGTGGCGAGGAGTTTGTGCTGCTGCTGCCCAATACCGATTGTCATGGCGCCCGCGAGGTGGCCGAACAGTTGCTGCGCGCCGTCGATGCCAAGGCTTTGCCCCATCGCGCCTCGTCGGTGGGCAAGCACGTCACCATCAGCATCGGCGTGGCGGCCATCGTGCCGGATGTCCATATCGCGCCGGTGCAGCTGATCGATCGTGCCGACACGGCACTGTACGAGGCCAAAGAGGCCGGACGTCATCGCGTGGTGGTCAGCGACTTCTGCTGATTTCCGGCGGACCCTGACCCTGCCCGATACCCCACGCGCCGGCTTTCGCGTACAATCCGCGACCTGCTTTTGGTGACAAGAGCCCCCACATTTCTGCGCGTGAGTCCCGACATGGCCGACATCAAGAAAGTTGTACTCGCATATTCCGGTGGTCTCGACACCTCCGTGATCGTTCGCTGGCTGCAAGACCACTACCAGTGCGAAATCGTCACCTTCACCGCTGACCTCGGTCAGGGCGAAGAAGTCGAGCCGGCGCGCGCCAAGGCCCAGGCCATGGGCATCAAGGACATCTACATCGAGGACCTGCGCGAAGAGTTCGTGCGCGACTTCGTGTTCCCGATGTTCCGCGCCAACACCATCTACGAAGGTGAGTATCTGCTCGGCACCTCGATCGCGCGCCCGCTGATCGCCAAGCGCCTGGTCGAGATTGCCAACGAAGTCGGCGCCGACGCCATCTCGCACGGCGCCACCGGCAAGGGCAATGACCAGGTCCGTTTCGAACTCGGCGCTTATGCGCTGAAGCCGGGCATCAAGGTCATCGCGCCGTGGCGCGAGTGGGACCTGACCTCGCGTGAAACGCTGATGGCCTATGCCCAGAAGCGCGACATTCCCATTGATTTCGCCAAGGCCGGCAAGAAGTCGCCGTACTCCATGGATGCCAACCTGCTGCACATCTCCTATGAAGGCGGCGTGCTGGAAGATCCGTGGACCGAGTGCGAAGAGTCCATGTGGCGCTGGTCGGTGGCGCCGGAGGCGGCTCCGGATGTCGCGACCTACATCGATCTGACCTTCGCCAACGGTGATGTCGTCGCCATCGATGGCGAGGCGCTGAGCCCGGCCACGGTGCTCACCCGACTCAACCAGATCGGCGGCGCCAATGGCATCGGCCGTCTCGACCTGGTCGAGAACCGCTACGTCGGCATGAAGTCGCGCGGCTGCTACGAGACCCCGGGCGGCACCATCCTGCTGCGCGCTCACCGTGCCATCGAGTCGATCACCCTGGATCGCGAAGTCGCCCATCTCAAGGATGAGCTGATGCCGCGCTACGCCTCGCTGATTTACAACGGCTACTGGTGGTCGCCGGAGCGCCTGCTGCTGCAGGGCCTGATCGACGAGTCGCAGGTGCACGTGAATGGCGTCGTGCGCCTGAAGCTGTACAAGGGCAATGTCATCGTGGTCGGTCGCAAGAGCGAGTCCAACTCGCTGTTCGACACCCGCATCTCGACCTTCGAGGATGACGGTGGCGCCTACAATCAGGCCGATGCCGCCGGCTTCATCAAGCTCAACGCCCTGCGCATGCGCATCGCCGCCAACAACGGTCGCGCGCTGCTCAAGTAACCGGGGCGTCTGCCATCAGGTGTCAAAAAGCCCCGGCCTCTGGTTCGGGGCTTTTTTATGAGGGTGAGTCGCGGGCGGGGCGTGCCTGGCGATGCCGGGCATTTCTGCGCATTTCATCGCCAAAATTCATTTATTAGTACAATCGTGCCACTTATTTGTATAGAATTCGTATCGAATACTGGGCAGTCATCAGGCAGGATGCAGATGGCGCCATCGCGCAGCAGGAGCAGGACATGAGCAACCCCTTGAAGCATGCGCTGGACACTGCGCAGAACTGGCGCAAGCACGCCGAGGTCGTGGCCACCAATGCCGTGGACTGGATGTTCCTGCGGGGCAGTCTGGTGCAATCGGGCCTGACGCCCTACGAAACCCTGCTGACCGGCGATCCGATGTCGCTGCGCTATTATCCGCCACCCTATGAGAGCGAGATTCCGCTGCCCGATGGCGAGATGATGAGCGTGCAGCGCCAGCGCCATCCGGTGCCGCTGATTCTGGTGCCGCCGCTGGGCGTCACCACCGAAAGCTTTGACCTCATGCCGCACCGCAGTCTGGCGCGCTACCTGTCGGCGCGCGGCTTCCATGTTTACATGATCGACTGGGGCCGGCCCGAGCGGCGTCATGCCCGTCTGACGCTCAAGGATTATGCCCTCGACATGTTCTCCGAGGCGGTGGCCGAGGTGCGCCGTCATTCCGGTGTGCAGGATATTTCGCTGATGGGCTGGTGCATGGGCGGTCTGCTCTGTCTGATGTATGCCGGCGCCTCCGGTGACCGGCATGTCCGCAACCTCATCACAGTGGCCAGTCCCATCGATTTTCGGGGCAGCGGCATGCCGGCGCGCCTGGCCGCCCTGGTCAGCACGCCGGCGCATCTGGTGCGGCGTTTCACCAACATCCGTCTGCACAAGTTCGATCCGCTGCGTTTTCAGACGCCGGGCTGGGTGACCACGCTGGGCTTCAAGCTCACCGATCCCATCGGCAGTATCACGACGTACTGGGATCTGGCGAAGCGTCTGGCGGATCGCGAATTCGTCGAAAGCCACAGCACCACGGCCGATTATCTGGATCACATGCTGGTCTACCCGGTCGGCGTGATCCAGGACATGTTCGTGCATGTCCTGCTCGACAATCATCTGGCGGAAGGGCGCATTGCACTGGGCGACCGTGAAGCCGATTTCACGCAGATCACGGCGGACTATCTGGCCTATGCCGGCGACCGTGACAACATCGTGCCGGTGCCGGTGGCGCGCAAGAGCGTTGAGCTGACCGGTGGCCGTGACAAGGAGTTCCGCATCGCGCCCGGCGGTCACATGGGCGTCATTCTCGGCAGCAAGGCCCAGAAGGCGGTCTGGGAGCCCTGTGCGCAGTGGCTCGATGCCCGCAGCGATCTTGATGTGCCGGTCGAGGTGTCGCGAGTGACGGAAAGTGCCATCCAGCGTGTGCAATCGCGCCGGCGTGCCGAGGATCCGACGCTGTGAGCCGTCGTGCGCTGATGCCGCAGCCGATCCGGCCCGCCATTTTCAGGAGAGATGCCGACATGTCCCCGCTCCACGCGTCCTATCCCGTCGATCAGCTGTTGCACTGGGCCCTGCACAAGCCAGAGGCCACCTGGCTGATCCAGCCGACGCAGGGCGACCTGCTGACCTATACCTGGGCAGAAGCGGCGGATCAGGTGCGGCGCATGGCTGCCGCGCTGCAGGCGCGTGGCTGGCCGCAGGGCAGTCGTGTCGCCATCTCCGGTCACAATACGGCACACTGGATGCTGGCCGATCTGGCCATCCAGATGGCCGGCCTGATTCCGGTCGGCCTCTATCCGCGTCAGGTCGGCCGCAACGTGTCCTGGATTCTCGAGCACTGCCAAGCTGTCGCCGTGTTCATGGGCCCGATGGAGGGTGCCGCCGAGTTTCTCGACGCGCTGCCGGCATCCATCGTCAAGATCAGTCTGCCGTACCCGGGCGC
This sequence comes from uncultured Paraperlucidibaca sp., assembly GCA_964511255.1. Lineage (GTDB taxonomy): Bacteria > Pseudomonadota > Gammaproteobacteria > Pseudomonadales > Moraxellaceae > Perlucidibaca. The sequence continues at coordinate 17,578 of CAZEEQ010000003.1, read as the reverse complement.
GCCAGCCGGCGATGCCGCCTGGAATGACCTGATCCGGACGCATCAGCCGCTGGCCAGCTATACCAGCCCGTCACCGGATAGTCTGGCGACGCTGGTCTATACCTCGGGCACCACCGGTTACCCCAAGGGCGTCATGCTCAGCTTCGGAAACCTGGCGTTCAGTTCGGCCGCTTTCCGCGCCACGCTGCCGGTGCAGGATGGCGAGCGCTTGTTCTCCTATCTGCCGCTGGCACATCTGCTGGAGCGGGCTGCGGTGGAGATGGCCAGCCTCTACTGGGGCGCCGAGGTCTTTTTCCTGGAGCGTGTCGAGAAAATGGCCGAACAGCTGCCGCTGGCAGCACCGACCCGATTCGTCGCGGTGCCGCTGGTGCTGGCGCGCATGCAGGCCGGCTATACCTCGCGCATATCCGAGCGGCGACTGCATGAGCTGGTGAATCGGCGCTGGATCGGCCATCTGCTCAGGCGGCGTCTCATCAGCCGTGTCGGTCTCGGCAGCACCCGCGCCGTGTTCAGCAGCGGTGCGCCGGTGGCGCGCGCCACGCTGGAGTTCTTCCGCGATATCTTCGGCATCGACATTTATGAGTGCTATGGGCAGACCGAGTCGCTTTATTGCAGCATGAACCGACCCGGTCATGCCCGCATCGGCAGTGTCGGCCGGCCTTTCCCGGATGCCAATCTGCGCTTGTCCGATGAGGGCGAGATCCAGGTTCGCCATCCGGGCGTGATGATGGGCTATTACCAGGATCCCGAGGCCACGGCCGCCGCTTTCACGCCGGATGGCTGGTTGCGCACCGGCGACAAGGGCCAGTTCGATGCCGACGGTTTTCTCTACATCACCGGGCGGGTGAAAGACATCTTCAAGACCGCCAAGGGCAAGTACGTGGCACCTGCACCCATCGAGGGTGCCATGGCGGGCAACAGTGACATCGATCAGGTCTGCCTGATCGGCATCAACCTGACCCAGCCGGTGCTGGTGGCGAGCCTGTCGCGTGAAGCGCTGGCGAAGCCGCGCAGCGAGGTCGAGGCCAGGCTGCTGGCGGACATGGAGCGTGTCAACGCCCCGCTGGAAGACCACGAAAAGATCGCCAAGGTGCTGCTGGTGAAGGACCGCTGGAGCATCGAGAACGGCCTGCTGACGCCCACGCTCAAAGTTCGTCGCGGCGTGGTCGAGGCCTTCTATGCGGATGTCATCGCGGCCGAGGCCATGCGCCGCGAAGTGCTGGTGGCCTGGATCTGAGAGATCCAGGCCCGGTGGCCGCGATCAGGGGACCTTGATGTTCATGCCGACCACCACCTGGCCATTGCTCGCGGCGGTCTCGCCACTATCCAGCGGAAAAACCTGACTGCCCGGCACGCCAGCGGCAGTCAGTGCCGTGATGATGGTGTTGGCGCGATCCTGGGCCAGACGCTGCAGCAGCTGCGGCGTGACGTCCTTCTCTGTGCGTCCGGCCTTGAGGAGTGCCGCCTTGTCAGCCTCCGGGTCATTCAGCCCGCGCACCTCCAGCTGCAGGCCCGGGCGCGCCTTGAGCGCGCCGGCGAGTTTGGCGATGCGTTCGCTGGCGACGGCATCCAGTGCGCTGCTGCCGGTGGCGAAACCGATCTGGCTGACGTCATCGTCAGCGCTGCCGCCGACCAGCGCGCCCAGCAGCTTGAACGGTGCTGCGGCCGCGCGGGTGATGAGGTTGCCCAGGGTCTGCCAAACCAGCGGCCAGACGCGGAACTTGGGATCATCGAGACTGCCGGACAGGGGCAGGTCGATATCGATATTGCCGCTGACATCCTTGAGCAGGGCGGTTGCCAGGCGGACCGGCAGGCCGGTGGCATCCGGCGAGTCGACTGACTGGCCCCAGGTGAACTCCTTGAGCAGGACCTTGTTCTCAGCCTTGAGCTGGCGCTGCTGAATGCTGTAGTGCAGCTGCGTGTCGAGGCGGCCCTTGTCGATGCGGTAGCCGGCATAGCGCCCGGCGTACGGGCTCAGGCCGCTGAGGTCGATGTCATTGCCCTGCAGCGCAATATCCATGGCCAGCGCATCCGATGGTGTCGCCGTACCCTTGATGGCGAGCTTGCCCAGCGGCGGCATTTCCCCCTTGAGGTCGATGGTGGCCGGCTTGTTGCCCGGCATCTCGATGCCGCTGACGCGACCATTGAACTGGCGGATGGCCTGCACGAAAGCCGGCTTCTGGGTCTGGTCCATGAACAGCAGGGTGCCGTTGCGCAGCACGACATTGTCGAGACGCAGCGGCCAGTCGCTGCTGCCGGATACGGCGGGCTTGCCGGCGCTAGCTGCTGCGGGCGCGGCCGCTGCCGGGCTCTTGCTCAGGGTGCTGAGGTTGAGCTGGCCATCCGGGCGCAGACCGGCGCGAATGAAGACCTTGTCGAGCAGCAGGTTGGCGAGGCGAGCCCGGTTGGGCTCGCCCTGCACGCTGAGGTCGCTGGCGGCAATGGTGTCGGCGGAGACCAGTCGGCTGTTGTCGCGGGCATCACTGACCTGCAGCGCCGACAGGCGGATGCCTCCGTTCCATGACCACAGCGGTTGGGCGCCGGGCTGCCAGGAGGCATCGCCCTGCAGACCCAGCTTGCCGCTGTCGAGATGAACCTGGGCGGCTTGGCGGACATAACCGTCGAGGGCATCGAGGTTGATGTCGGCGGCTTCGATACGACCCTTGAAGAAGGGTTCGGCGGTGCTGCCATCCGGACGGACCGAGGGCATGCCGACGCGGCCGTTGACGCTGAAGCTGCCCTGCTCGTTGATCGGCGTCTTGAGGTCCAGGCTCAGTGTGTCCTGGCCGTTCTGGACTGCCGGCACGGCCTTGAGGCTGAGCGGGCCCAGGCTGAGCTGGGTGATCGGGGAGGTCGAGGCATCACTGAAGCGGACCTTGATGTCGCTGACATCGGCAGACTTCAGGCTGCCGGCCCAGACCAGCGGCTTTTCGTCGCTTTTGGCCGCAGTGACCTTTTTGTGCTGGGGCTGGTTGGCCAGCGCCTTTTGCAAGCGCAGCTGACCGTCGCGTTCGCGGATCAGCTGGAATTCGCCGCCGCTGACACGGAGGGAGTCAACACCCCAGCGTGCCGCCGGATAGGCGACGTCGATGCCGTTCACGCGCAGCTCGTCGAGGCTGGCCAGCGGCTCTCCCGCGACCTGCAGCTTGAGCCTGTCGAGGGCGATACCGCTTTTCTTCAGCGTCACCGAGACTTCCGGATCGAGCAGCGCGTCATAGTCGAGGTCGACACTGAAGCGGCCATCGGTGAGGCGTACCGGCAGATCAGCCGGTACCCAGCGCATCAGATCCGGCAGGTCCAGGCGCTGCAATTGCAGGCGGCCGCGTGAGGACAGCGGCTGCAGATTGATGGTGCCGACCCAGTCGAGGCGTGCCCCGCCATTGAGGTCGCCATGCAGCTCGGCCTGACCGTTTGCGGAATCGGTGCCGATGTCCTTGAGGCTGAAGGCCCAGGGCGTGAGCCTGAAGGCCCGCGCGGGGGCGACCCGGTCATCGCGGAAATCGAGCATGCCGTCGCTGATCGAGAGGCTGTTGACGTGCCAGCGCGGGCCCTCGGTCTTCTCGGCGCTGGGTGCCGGCAGCATCTTGAGCAGGTTGAGCCGGCCTTCGGGGGAGAGCTGAACGTAGATCTCGGGGCCGACCAGCCGGGCATCCTCGATCAGCCAGGTCGGACTGAAGAGGCTCAGCCAGGAGTAATCGAGGTGCAGTTCCTTGAAGCCGACCAGCGGCTTGTCCTGGTCCAGCACCTTGAGGTTGTAGATATGGAGAACGCCGTCGAAGGCGTCCGTGGTGACTTTCTCCAGGGTGATGGTCACCCCGAGCTTCTGGCTCAGCTGTTCGGACAGGTTCTTTTCGACCCAGTTCGGCCAGTAGAACTCGGCGGCGGTGACGAGGGCGAGCCAGGCCGAGATGAAGCCAAGCAGGCCGCGCCAGAACCAGCGCTTCTTCACTTCCACCGGTGCTTCGCGGTCCGGGGCCTTGGCGTTCGCCTCAGTCATGGATCTTCTCCTTGTATTCGCAGAGATCCTCGATCACGCAACTGCCACAGCGCGGTTTGCGCGCGATGCAGGTATAGCGACCATGCAGGATCAGCCAGTGATGCGCATCCTGCCGGAATTCGGCGGGAACGTGTTTCATCAGTTTTGCTTCGACCTCGTCGACATCCTTGCCCGGGGCGATCCGGGTGCGGTTGGAGACGCGGAAGATATGGGTGTCGACGGCGATGGTCGGTTGCCCGAAGGCGGTATTGAGCACGACGTTGGCGGTCTTGCGGCCGACGCCCGGCAGCCTTTCCAGCGCTTCGCGGGTCTGCGGCACCTCACCGCCATGCTCATCGAGCAGCATCTGGCAGGTCTTGATGGTGTTCTCGGCCTTGGTGTTGAAGAGGCCGATGGTCTTGATGTAGGACTTCAGGCCATCGACGCCGAGATCAAGCATCTGTCGCGGTGTGCCGGCGACCGGAAAGAGCCTGGCAGTGGCCTTGTTGACGCCGACATCCGTGGCCTGCGCCGAGAGCAGCACGGCGATCAGCAGCTCAAACGGGTTGCTGTAGTTCAGCTCAGTGGTCGGCGCCGGATTCTGATCGCGCAGGCGGCTGAATATTTCATGGCGTTTGGCGGCGTTCATGGCGACATCGCGGATTATTTTCCGGCATTCTACAGGGCAAATCACATGGCGCGATGCGTTGCATCGCATCGTTAATGCTGAACGGGAGACGAGCATGGCTGGCGAGCGTAAAGGGGCGTTGATTACTGGGGCATCTGCTGGTCTGGGCGAGGCGTTCGCTCGCCTGCTGGCCGCGGAAGGGCATGATCTGATGCTGGTGGCGCGTCGTGCCGAGCGCCTGCAGAAACTGGCCGACGAACTGATGGCAGCGCATGACATCCGGGTGGTAGTTTGCCCGGCCGATCTGTCGAAGCCGGGCTCCGCGCTCTATCTCGAAACCCAGGCCGGCACACAGGGTTTTCAGGTCGACATTCTGATCAACAATGCCGGACTCGCCGAGCCGGTGTCCTTTCTCAATTATCCGGCCGATGACGTGCGCGCCATGATCGAGGTCATGGTCACCGGCCTCACCGAACTGACCCATCGTTTCGGCCAGGGCATGGCGGAGCGCGGCTGGGGGCGCATCATCAATGTCTCCTCACTGGCAGCATTCGCGCCCAATTCGCCGGGCATGCTCTACACCGGCATCAAATCCTATGTGCTGAATATTTCCCAGGCGCTGGACATGCAGCTCAAGCCGTCCGGGGTGCATGTCACGGCGCTCTGCCCGGGCTTCACCTGGACCGAGTTTCACGACACCCAGGGGACGCGCGAGTGGGCCAACCAGCTGCCGGCCTTTGCCTGGCAGGATGCGCCGACGGTGGTGAAAGCGGGCTGGGAGGCGGTCTCGCGCGGCGAGCCGGTGTGCATTCCGGGCGTCGTCAACAAGGCCGTGGCCTCGTTCACCAAGCATCTGCCCGAGCGTTTGCGCTACCTGTTCGGCAAGCATGCGCGCATGGTGAAGTGAGGGTCAGCGGATCTCGCCGGTGGTGCGCACGCGCTTGCTGCCGGGACCGGTTCTGACCGGCGCTGCCGGCGGTGGGGCTTCGCTGGAGGCGGGCGTGACAGCGGCCGTGGTCACGGCTTCGCCGCGCTGCGCTTGCGCGAGCGCCGCCTGAGTCTGGCTGACGGCAGCGCGCAGAGCGGGCAGGGCGGCATCGATGTCATGGGCAGGTTCGCCGCGCGCCTGCAGGGCGGCGAGTTGCTTCTCGGCTTTTTTCAGCTGACTGCGCGCCATGGCGGCGGCAATCATCAGTGCCGCCGGGTCGGCTGTCGTGACTGCGGGTGTCGCGTCTGTGACTGCTCCGGCCTGACGTGCTTCACGGCGTGCGATCTTTTCAGCCGTTTCGGCAGCGAGGCGGGTGGTGTGGGCTTCGAAGCGCCGGCGGGCACGGTCAGCGCGTGACTTCGCTTCGGCTTCACCCGGCGTGAGCGCACGGGCAGGCTCCGGTGTCACACGCCGGGTCGCCGGGTCAGTGTCAGCCGGGCGATGCCAGGTCACCGGAATATCCGGCCCGGGCACCATGTCGATGCAGTCGACCGGGCAGGGTGCGACGCAGAGGTCGCAGCCCGTGCATTCATCCATCATCACCGTATGCATGAGCTTGGCCGCACCGACGATGGCATCGACCGGGCAGGCCTGGATGCACTTGGTGCAGCCGATGCATTCGGCTTCGCGGATGTAGGCGACCAGGCGCCGCGTCGGGCTGACGCCGTACTCGGGATCGAGCGCCAGCGACGGCTGACCGAGCAGGCCGGCGAGGGCATCGATGGTGGCTTGGCCGCCGGGCACGCAATGGTTGATGGCTTCGCCGGCCGCCATGGCTTCGGCATAGGGCCGGCATCCCGGATGTCCGCACTGGCCGCACTGCGTCTGCGGCAGCAGGGCGTCGATCATGCGAATCAGCTGGGGATCAGGCATGGAGGCGGGGCATCACAGTGAAAGTGTGCGGGATTATTGCATCGTGTGACGGACTGCGGCAAAGTCGGTCAGTCTTTTATTCTGGCAATGTAGCATGTCTGATCTTTTGCACAGCTCCGCCACCCGCCTGGCGCAGCGTATCCGGGCTGGTGAGCTGACCGCGGTCGCGGTGGTCGAGGCCCATATTGCCCGCCTGAGACAGGTCAATCCCGTCCTCAATGCCGTGGTCGCGGAGCGGGTTGCCGATGCCCGTGTCGATGCCGCACGGGCTGATGAGGAGGTCGCCGCCGCGCGGGCCGCCGGCACGCTGGACGCGCTGCCGCCCTTGCTCGGCGTGCCCTGCACCATCAAGGAAAATTTCCATTTCGCCGGCATGCCCAATACTGCCGGTCTGGTGCAGCGCATCGGCCGCAAGGTGGCCGACGACGCACCGACGGTGGCGCGCTTGCGCGCTGCCGGCGCCATCCCGCTCGGGGTCAGCAATACCTCCGAGTTGTGCATGTGGATGGAAAGCTTCAACAAGGTCTACGGCCGCACCAACAATCCTTACGATCCGGCGCGCACCGTCGGCGGCTCGTCAGGGGGCGAGGGTGCCATTGTCGGCAGTGGCGCCTCGCCGTTCGGTCTCGGGGGCGATGTCGGCGGCTCGATCCGCATGCCGGCGTTCTTCAATGGCGTCTTCGGACACAAATGCTCGCCCGGCCTCATCACCAACGAGGGGCAGTTCCCGGGTCCATCCGGTGATATCGACCGACATCTCGCCACCGGTCCGCTCTGCCGCCGCGCCGAAGACCTGGAGCCGCTGCTGCGCATCCTCGGTGCCCGCGATGCCGAGCGTCTGGCGCCGGTGTCTTCGGTGGATGTCTCGACGCTGCGCGTGGTGCAGTTCGCCCGCGAGCTCGCCATCACGCCGGATGCCGATCAGACTGGCGCCCGCGACCGTGCCGTGCGGGCGCTGATGGCGCAGGGTGCAAAGGTCGAAGCCGTGCATCTGCCACTGATGGCGAAGGCGCTGGATCTGTGGACGGCCATGCTGGCCACTGCCGGCAGCGAGCACAGTTTTGCCGATCACCTGTTCGGGTCGCGTGATCCGCGCGTACCGCTCCGGGAGTTCGGTCGTCTCGCCCTGCGTCGTTCGCCGCACACCTTTCCGCTGGTGGCTCTGACCTTGTTCGAGCGCTTCCCGGAATGGACCCCGCGGCGCACGCAGAAGCTGCGCGGGCAGGCGCTGTTGCTCAAGCGCCAACTGGAAGATGTGCTGCGCGATGACGGCATCCTCGTCACGTCGCCGTATCCGACCGTGGCACCCAAGCACTATCACGCGCTGCTGCCACCCTTCAATTTCGTCAATTGCGCGATTTTCAATGCGCTTTCAATGCCCGGCACTTCGGTGCCCACCGGTCTCAATGCCGACGGCCTGCCGACCGGTGTGCAGCTGATTGCCAGCGAAGGCATGGACCATCTCGGTCTGGCCGGTGCCCTGGCGCTGGAAAAATCCCTGGGTGGCTGGGTCTACCCGATCATGAAGGACAAGAGGTAAGTCGATGGAAATTCGCCGTGGTGTAGCCGAGGCCAATGGCCTGGAACTGGCCTACGAAGACATGGGCGATGTCCTGCATCCCCCGATTCTGCTGGTGATGGGCCTCAGCGCCCAGCTCACCCTGTGGCCGCTGGGCTTCTGCGAGCAGCTGGTGAAGCAGGGCTATCGTGTCATCCGTTTCGACAACCGCGATATCGGCCTGTCGACCAAGCTCTCGCACCTGAAAGTCACCGGCCCGGTCTGGAAACGCTTCCTGCGTGCCCAGCTGGGTCTGCCCAGCCCGGTGCCTTACACGCTGCATGACATGGCGGAAGATGTGCGCGGCCTGCTCGACTTCCTGCAATTGCCCTCGGTGCATATCGTCGGCGCTTCCATGGGCGGCATGATCACGCAGATTTTTGCGGGTAAATACCCGGAGCGCGTGCGCTCGGTCGGCATCATTTTCTCCAGCACCAACCAGCCGCTGCTGCCGCCGCCGAGTCCGCGGGCGCTGAAGCCGCTGATGTCGGGGCCGGGCAAGGGCGCCACGCGCGAGCAGATCATTGCGCACTCTGCGAAATTCATGCGCATCATCAGCAGTCCCAAGTACCCCTTCAGCGATGCCGAGCTGACTGCCATGGCCACCGAATCCAATGCCCGCAGCTATCATCCGGCGGGTGTGGTGCGCCAGTTCAATGCCGTGGTCGGCACCGGCAGCCTGCGGCCGTTCACGCGTCGCATCCGGAAGCCGGCGGTGGTGATCCACGGCCTCAGCGATCCGCTGGTACGTCCCGCCTGCGGCAAGGCCGTGGCGCGCGCCATCAAGGGTGCTCGTCTGGTCATGATTCCGGGCATGGGACATGACCTGCCGCCGGGTGTCTGGGAGCAGATCACGCACGCCCTGGTGGTCAACGCCAAGCGCGCCTGACGCTAACGCCCGCCCATAAAAAATCCCCCGGAGGTGAGCCGGGGGATATCAAAGGGATTCAGCGTGTTCGATGTTGCGGACGGATCAGGCGGCCTTGGCCACCTCGCCGTCCAGACGCTCGCGCCAGTAGGCGACCAATGCGCTGTTCTCATGCTCCCACGGGTGGAAGCCGGGCTTGAAGAAGTCCAGGTATTCCTTGGCGAGGCCGCTGACCACACCGTTGCGGCCGAGCAGGGTGTTCAAGCCGAAGGCCCAGCTGCGGAGATTGAACAGCTGCTTGTCGCGGGCCATGAACCAGACCTGGAAGGCGGCGACGACGGCGGCGAGGATCACCGTGGCAACGACCTGCGCGGTGATGCGCTCAACGTAGTTGTTGCCCGGCACATTCTTGTAGAGGTCGAAAGCGACGGCCTTGTGCTCGGTTTCCTCGATGGCGTGCCACATCCAGATCGGACGCATTTCATCCGACAGGTTGTTCATGATGTTGGTGTCGGTGAGCAGACGGTTGGCGATGATGGCGGTGAAGTGCTCCAGCGCCACGGTCACCGCCAGCTGCTGACGCTTGGTCAGGATGCGGCGGCCGAGGTTGAGCAGGCCGAGGGTGAATTTCTCGCCCTTCAGCGCCGGCAGGCCCTTGGCCTCCAGCATGTTGTTCATGCTCACATGTTCCAGCGAGTGCATGGCTTCCTGGCCGATGAAGCCGGAGATGTCCTTGGCGGTGACGGTGTCGCCGGCATGCTCGCGCAGGGCTCGCACGGAGTCGACAAAGAAGCGCTCACCGACCGGAAAGAGGGTGGACATCGCGCCCATGAAGTGGGTGCAGAAGGCGTCATTGAAAGCCCAGTGGCGCGGCACATTGTCACCGAAGACAAAGTCCATGCGGGTCGGCTTGATGCTGATGACACCCGGGGTTTGAATATGGGCGGTTTTGGCCTTACGAGCCATGGTGGCAACCTCGTCAAAACGTGACGGCATAGTCACGACAAGGCAGAACTTACGGGTTCTATGTGACAGTGTCAACTGTTACGTTAATTGAGGTCAGGCCTGGCCGCTGTCTGCCGCCCGCCTTCGAGACCAATGACTGCCTCCGTCAGATACGCGATTTCCTGCCGAGCATGGCTGACATACAGCATCGGCAGTCCGGTCTCGTCACGAATGCGACCCAGGAAAGGCAGGATCTGGGCCTTGAGGCGATCATCGAGCGCGGCCAGCGGCTCATCCAGCAATAACAGGCGCGGGCTGTAGAGGATGGCGCGACCGAGAGCCACGCGCTGGCGCTCGCCGCCGGAGAGCTGGCGTGGCTGGCGTGCCAGCAGGTGACCTATCTCCAGCAGGTCGCAGACGGCATTGAGCTCGAAACGACGCTGACCGGCGTTCAGCCGTTGCCAGCCATAGAGCAGGTTCTGGCGTACGGTGAAGTGCGGGAAGAGCTGGGCATCCTGGAAGACCAGACCGATGTGACGCTGATGAGGTGGCAGAAAGATGCGGCGGGCGGTATCGACCAGCACGGTGTCATCCAGTGTGATGCGGCCGCGCGTGGGTCTGAGCAGGCCGGCGATCAGGGCCAGCAGCGTGCTCTTGCCGGAGCCGGACGGGCCGAAGAGGCCGGTGACCGGCGCCGTCAGTGTGGTGTCGAGCGTGAGGCGGAAGTCGCCGCGCTGCAGGTCGAGGTCAAGCGCCAGCATGAGGATGGTAGCCCAGGCGCCGCGCCGCACGCTTCGAGAGGTGATTGCTGAGCAGCAGCGAGGCGAAAGCCAGGGTCAGCGAGATCAGGATCAGGCGGGTGGCCATGTGCTCGCCATCGACGGCGTGGATGGCGCTGTAGATCGCCAGCGGCAGGGTGCGCGTCTCACCATCGATATTGCCGACAAACGTGATGGTGGCGCCGAACTCACCCAGGCTGCGGCTGAACATCAGCAGCGCGCCGACCAGAATGCCCGGCAGCGCCAGCGGCAGGGTGATGGTGCAGAACACCCCGAACGGGCGGGCGCCCAGCGTGCGGGCAGCGGCTTCCAGACGGGTATCGACCATCTGGATGGCCAGACGCACGGCTTGCACCATGAGCGGAAAGCCCATGATCGCCGAGGCCAGCACAGCACCCTTCCAGTTGAACGCGAACGAGATGCCGAACCAGGCGTCGAGCCAGCGCCCGAGGGCGCCGTTGGCGCCGAACAGTACCAGCAGCAGATAGCCCGGCACGACGGGCGGCAGCACCATGGGCAAGTGCAGGGCGGCATCGACCAGTGCCTTGCCGGGGAAGTCCTTGCGTGCCAGCAACCAGCCGCAGAACAGGCCGGGCAGCAAGCTCGCCAGCGTGCACCAGCCGGCGACCTGGAGTGACAAGCCCAGTGCCGACTGCTCTTCCGGGCTGAGATTCAGCATCAATGAATATCCTGAGGCGGGGCCGCGAGCGGTAGCGCTCGATATGTCCTGATGAATATAGCGCTTCGTGCCGGTGTTGTCGCTGCTGCCGGTGGCCTTGAATTGTCTTTACCTGTGCAGAGAAAGTGAGTTCGCTGCGGCTTGTTCTGCTTGGCGAGGTGACTTTTGTCGGTATAGTCGATGTTTGTGACCCATCAGTCGCTAAGAGCTGACACATGACCAACCGATACCCCTCTGATGCACCCCAACCCGCCGCCGAACTCGCTGCCATCGAGGCCGGGCTGTCCGGCAGCCGCTCCCGGCGAAGCTTCATCAAGACCACGCTCTGGCTGGGGGCCGGCAGCACCGCAGTGATCGCCGGCGGTTTTGCCTGGCTGCGCCGCTCGCCGGTGGATGCCCTGGCATTGCCGGCCGGCATCCGCCACCTGTCGGCGGCGCACTATCACCTGCTCGCCCGGCTCGCCCGGGTGGTCCTGCCGGTCGCCGGCACGACCCTGCCGTTGCCGGAGCAGGTGGATGTGGTGCGCAAAGTCGATCAGCTGCTCGATGGCCTGCGTCTGGACATCCGCAAGCAGCTTTTCATGGGTTTCAGCCTGTTCGATAACCTCTCGGTCTTCAGTGGCGGGCACGGCGGCCGTTTTGTCGACATGCCGGATGCCGAGGCTGCGGCCTATCTGGATCGCTGGATGAACAGCAGCCTGTTTCCCCTGCGCGCGATTGCCTCGGCGGCTGCCCGCCTGGTCAAAACCGGCTACTGGACGCACCCCGAGACCTGGGCTGCGCTGGGCTTTCCCGGACCGGTGACCCGCGTGCGCGGCATCCCTGCCCTGGGCAATGCCCCGCTGCCGGAGGCTGCCGCATGAGCAAACTGTATTCTTCCGACGGTCTGGCGGTTGTTCAGGCCAAAGACGTCACGGCGGCACAGCTGAAACTGACGGCGGATGTCGTGGTGGTCGGGTCCGGTGCCGGTGGCGCCGTCACCGCTTACGAGCTGGCCAAATCCGGGCTCAAGGTCATCATTCTGGAGGCCGGGCCTTATGTGCCCAGCCGCGAGTTCCGTGAGGACTTCGACCATGCCCTCAACACGCTCTACGCGGACCGGGGCACCCAGGCCAATGCCGACGGCGACCTGCTGGTACTGCAGGGTACCTGCGTGGGCGGCTCGACCGTGGTCAACGGCTGCGTCGCCTTCCGCACACCCGATCACATTCTGGCGGACTGGCAGCGCGACCATGGCCTGACCGCGCTGACGCCGGCCACGCTGGCCCCGTACTTTGACCGGGTGGAGAAACGCCTGTCGGTGCATCGCAACCAGGCCTGGGAGATCAACCGTAATTCGCAGGTGCTGGCGCAGGGCTGTGACAAGCTCGGCATTGCCTGGCAGCCCCTGCAGCGCAACATCAAGGATTGTGCGATGACCGGACACTGTCTGTCCGGCTGCGCCAGCGACCGCAAGCAATCCATGCTGGTGACCTATCTGCCGTGGGCCCTCGCCGAGGGGGCGCAGCTGCATGCCGATACCCACGTGCAGCGGGTGCTCGCCCGTGACGGCCGCGTCACCGGCATCGAGGCCGAGGTGCGTGATCCGGCCACCGGGAAAACCGTGGCCAGGCTCACCGCCACATCCCCGCGCGTCATCGTCGCGGCTGGCGCCATCCAGACGCCTTTGCTGTTGCAGCGTTCCGGGCTGGCCAACGGCTCCGGGCAGGTCGGCAAAAACTTCGCCTGCCATCCGTCGACGCTGGTGGTGGGTGACTATCCCGAGCGCATCGATTCCTGGGAAGGTGCCTTGCTCGGCATTTCCATCGATGAATGGGCGCATCCCGACAAGGGCGGCTTCCTGCTCGAAGGCGGCGGCGCCGGTCCGGTCGAGCTGTCGGGCGTCACCGACCCCGGGACCGGCAAGCCCTATATCGAATTCATGCGGCGGGTCGGCCACCTGGCCGGACTGGTGACACTGATTCATGACCACAATGTCGGCGACATCAGCGAGAAGGATGGCCTCAAGACCATCAACTACCGACTCGACGATGCCGATTTTCCGGCCATGCTGGCGGCCATCAGGGCGGCAGCGCGCGTGCATTTCGCGGCCGGCGCGACCCGCGTCTGGCTGCCCACGGTCAGGCAGCTGCATGGCGACAACAACGCCGAAGTCGAGGCTGCGCTGGCCGGTCTCGAGAACCAGCCACACACCTTCCGCATGGTCTCATATCATCCGCAGGGCACCTGCCGCATGGGCGCCGACCGCGAGCGTTCGGTGGTCGGGCCACGTGGCGAGACGCATGAGGTGAAGGGGCTTTATGTCGCCGATGCCAGCCTCTTGCCGACCAGCATCATCGTCAACCCGCAAATCACGGTGTACGCCCTGGCCAGCTATATCGCCGATGGCATCCTGACCGACATCAACAGCTGACAACAGGCCGCGGACGGTATTGAAAAGGCCCCGTGAGGGGCCTTTTCAATACCATCGCCAACCCAGTTCAGAGCTGGATCTGCGTACCCATTTCGACCACACGGTTGCTGGGGATGTGGAAGAAGTCCGTGGCCGATACCGCATTGCGGGCCATCGCCACGAACAGCTTTTCGCGCCAGAGCATCATGCCGCGCGAGCCGGACGGGATGATGCGTTCGCGTGACACGAAGAAGCTGGTGTCCATCATGTCGAAAGCCAGTCCCTGCGTACGGCACAGCGCCAGCAGCTCAGGGATGTCCGGTTGCTCCTTGAAGCCGTAGGCAGCGGTGACCAGATAGAACTCGTGCGCGATACGTTCGATGCGCAGGCGCTCGCCATCATCGACAAACGGCACGTCGCGGGTGACCAGGGTCAGCAGCACATTGCGCTCGTGGATGATCTTGTTGTGCTTCATGTTGTGCAGCAGGGCATGCGGAACATAGAGGTGCGAACCGGTCATGAAAATGGCCGTCCCCGGCACGGTTTGTCCGGCACTGGCACCGATGCTGTTGACGAACAGATTGAGCGGCATGGTCTCGGCGCTGAGGCGCTCGCTGAGAATCACGCGTCCGCGCTTCCAGGTCGCCATGATGAAAAAGGCCGACATGCCAATCAGCAGCGGGAACCAGCCGCCCTGCACAATCTTCAGCGAAGTGGCGCCAAAGAAGGCGAGATCGACCAGCAGGAAGGGCAGGGTGACCAGGAATGCCACTGCCGGGTGCCAGCCCCACAGCTTGTGCGCGACCACGAGCAGCAACAGGGCATCACAGATCATGGTCATGGTCACGGCAATGCCATAGGCCGAGGCCAGGTTGCTCGACGACTTGAAGGTCAGCACCAGCACGATGATCGTGCCGAGCAGCGTCCAGTTGAAGAAGGGGATATAGATCTGGCCCATCTCGCGGTCCGAGGTGTGCTGGATCTGGAAGCGCGGCAGATAGCCCAGCAGCATGGCCTGGCGAGCGATCGAGAACACGCCCGAAATCACCGCCTGCGACGCGATCACCGTTGCCAGCGTGGACAGGATGATCAGCGGCAGCACGCCCCAGTCCGGTGCCAGACGGTAGAACGGATTCTCCACGGCCGTGGGGTCGCTGAGCAGCAGCGCGCCCTGGCCGCAGTAGTTCAGCAGCAGCGCCGGGAAGACCAGGAAAAACCAGGCGCGGCGGATGGGTTTGCGGCCGAAATGGCCCATGTCGGCGTACAGCGCCTCGCCGCCGGTAATGGTCAGCACCACCGCGCCGAGGGTAATGAAGGCCGCCACCGGGTTCATGCTGACGAAGTTGATCGCCCAGTACGGGTTCATCAGCTCCAGCACCTGCGGGAAATGCTTGATGTTGTAGAGGCCCAGCACCGCCAGCGTGGTGAACCAGATGAGCATGACCGGACCGAACAGCGCCCCCACCGACGCCGTGCCGTGACGCTGGATCAGAAACAGCGAAATCAGCACCCCGATGGTGATCGGAATCACGAACGGCTCAAGGCCCGGCGATACCACCTTGAGGCCCTCCACCGCCGACAGCACGGAAATGGCCGGCGTGATCATGCCGTCGCCAAAGAACAGCGCCGCGCCGAACAGCCCGATGCCGATCAGCACCGGCCGCAGCCAGGCATGCTTGTACTGCGCACGCAGCGCCAGCGCCAGCAGCGCCATGATGCCGCCCTCGCCACGGTTGTCGGCCCGCATGATGAAGGCGATGTACTTGATCGAGACAATGATCATCAGCGACCAGAAAATCAGCGACAGGATGCCGACGACATTGTCATGGGTAATGGCGAGGCCATGCGCAGCGTGAAAACATTCCTTGAGCGCGTACAGGGGGCTGGTGCCAATGTCTCCGAACACCACGCCGAGCGCCCCGGCGGTCAAAGCGAGCTGGCGTTTGACACTGTCCTTGCCAGCAGATGCTGCTTGCATACATTCCTCGATGGTGCGCGCCGATCCGGAGCGAATGGCGTCATCTACCTCGTTTGCGGACGCTGATTTTAGCACCCCCGCAAGCTCGCGGGCCAAGGCATGAACAGGTGAAAAAGCCTTTGCCAATGCCGATGCCATCCGCTAGGATTGCGCGCCGCAGCGGTAGTACACTGTTGCGTCCCCGGTGAGGTGTCCGAGTGGTTGAAGGAGCACGCCTGGAAAGCGTGTATACGGTAACCCCGTATCGAGGGTTCGAATCCCTCTCTCACCGCCAAATCAAGTCCAACGTCGTTGGCAATACCCCTAGATAACCCCCGCAAAGCCCAGTATTCTCAAGGCTTCCGGGGGTTTTCTTTTGCACGGTTGCCCTCGCTCCACCACCGAAAACCACGGTTCACCACAGCCAGTCTGTAGGTATCGCTGTAGGTACGAATCGGGAGAGGGCGGCACGATGCCTACAAACACCCTGACCGATGCCCGTTGCAAAGGCGCCAAGCCCGCCGAGAAGCCCTACAAGCTCTTTGATGGCGGTGGGTTGCACCTCTATGTGTCTGCGACAGGCTCGCGCACCTGGCGTCTGGCCTATCGCGTGGCCGGCAAGCCGCAGACCATGAGTCTGGGGCCGTATCCTGAGGTGTCGTTGTCCGAAGCCCGTGCCAAACGGGATGAAGCCAAGAAGGCCTTGATCGACGGCAAGGACCCGATGGCTCCGCGTCGCATCAGTCGTCAGGCCATGACTCTGAAGGAGGCGTCAGACGCCTACTGGGCTGGTCGAAAGGATGTCTCGGCCTCCTATCGCAGCAATGCGGAGCGGGGCATCGAGATGCACCTCACCCGATTGCTGGCTCGGCCTATCTCTACCATCACGCGTGAGGATCTGCTCGGCGAGTTGCTGCGTATGGATGCAGCTGGCTTGCATGTCTATGTCCGCAAGGTACGCATGTGGATTGGCCAAGTTTTCGAATGGGCTGTTGAAAACAGCCTGACGCTGACCAACCCGGCAGTCTTGATCCGGCCCGAGAAGGCATTTGGTCGTACCAAAACCACCAGCTTCGCCGCGCTCAGCCTGCGAGAGGTGCCCGAGTTCCTGCAGCGACTGGCACTGGAGGGCGACTTGCAGAGCGTGCTGGCGTGCCGACTGCTGGCGCTGACCTGGGTGCGCACCAATGAGCTGCGCATGATGGAGTGGTCAGAGATTGATGAGGCCACTCAAACTTGGCTGATTCCGGCTGGCAAGATGAAGCGGGAGCGGGAGCATCTGGTGCCGCTGTCACTGCAGGCCATTGAGGTGTTGAAGCAGCTCAGGGCGCGCTGCCGGCCTGAGGCCCGCTATGTGTTCTCGGCGCCGCATCGCATGGACAGGCCCATGTCCGAGAATGCCGTGCTCTATCTGATGGCTCGCATGGGCTACAAGGGCCGCATGACAGGCCATGGTTGGCGGTCGGTGGCCAGTACCTGGGCCAACGAGAATGGCTACTCGCCGGATGCTATCGAACGCCAGCTGGCGCATGTGCCTGACAACAAGATCCGAGCGGTCTACAACCGCGCTGAGTACCTGCCAGACCGCAAGAAAATGCTGCAGGACTGGGCAGACTGGCTGGACGGTTGCGGGCTCATGCCAGCCTGATGCCGGCGCGCTCAAGCGTGGAGCGCTTCCAGCCGACAGTTTTGCGAGTCAGGGCAACATCGGGAGTCGGCAGCTTGCGGGCCAGCAGCCAGCGCCGGATGGTTTCGCTGCTGACATGCAGCAACTCCTGCAGTTCGGGGCGAAAGATCACGCGGTCTTCATATGCGACATTCATGGCAACTTCAGCTCATGGAGGGCGTTGTTGCACAAACGCCCCGAGTCTGTAGGCTAGCGCGCCCATGACGAAGCCTGCTCCCGCCCAATACCGTACCACCAACTGGAAAGAC